>NZ_JABEQL010000023.1 GCF_014174215.1 Gluconacetobacter tumulicola
CCGCCCCGCTCAATCATCTCCTCGACGCACACCCAACGCCCAAACCAAGGGTGCCAGGGGTAGAGAACCTCCCGCTCGTCGGTATTATGGGTCTTGCAGAGTAGCGCTCTATAACGGGCAGCGTCCGCACTCGGCACTGGCTGGACGCACGCCCGATGAGGCGTATCATAAGGTGCCGACGCCATCTGGTCCGGGGTTAACCCCGGCCCAGATGGCCAACAGCAACGCCGTCAGAAGGGCAGCATGACAATAACAGGGTATAGCTTATTCATCCCCAAAAGCTGTCCGAAAAACGGGGCCACCTCTATGCAATGCGGGTTTTCGTCACTGGAGCAACGGGCTTCATAGAGTCTGCCATTGTTGATGAACTGGTCGCCGCCGGCCATGAGGTGACCGGGCTTGTCCGCTCGATGGAGGCGTCCCAAAAGCTCGAAGCGCGCGGGGCGAAAGCGCATCGCGGCACGATCGAGGACCTGGACAGTCTTCGCAGCGGCGCGGCTGCTGCCGATGGCGTGATCCACACAGCCTTCTATCACGCCTTTTCGCACGCGAGCCTGCGCACACGGCTGCGCGTCATTCTCGGTGGAAGCCCCTCGAACATCGTCAAACGGTTCATGGAGGCTGCGGTCGAAGCCGATCGGCGCGCGATCGAAGCGCTGGGCGGTGCTCTTCGAGCCGGCAGCCGGCCTCTGATCACAGCCTTTCCAACGATGGCGATGACACCCGGTCACGCAGCTGTCGAGACAGCGAGTGCGGATTCCCATGCGGTTGGCGGCCTCAGAGCGAGATCCGAAGAGGCAGCTCTCTCCTTGGTTAAACGCGGTGTCAGGGCCATGATCATTCGACTGCCACCCTCGGTCCATGATGAGACCAAGCAGGGTCTTGTTACGCAGCTGATCGCCACCGCTCGCAAGACGCAGCTATCGGCCTATGTCGAAGACGGTAAGAATCGCTGGCCGGCGGTGCACCGGCTTGATGCTGCGCACCTCTTCCGCCTCGTGCTCGAAAAGGGCGAGAGTGGCGCCCGCTACCACGCCGTCGCGGAAGAAGGCCTGCCCTTTCGCTATATCGCCGAGGCTATTGGTCGCGACCTCGGCGTCCGAGCGGAAGGATTTTCGTTTGCCGAGGCCGGCAAGCATTTTAGGTGGCTTGCACACAAACGTGTACTCGATCTCGGTTGCGGTTCGGGATTATTGACGCAGAGAGTGGTGGCAGCGACGGCCTTGCGACATTGTTGTTCTTCAGCACGGCCAGGACGTCGTTGATCCCGATATGGTACCGGTTCAGTGCATCCGGATCGAGCAGGAGCTGATATTCCTTGGTTAACCCGCCGAAATTGCTGACCGCCGCCACCCCTGGGATTTGCATCAGCGTCGGGATGACGACCCAGTTCTGGATGTCCGACAACTGCATCAGGTTCAGGCTGCTGGAACCCAGCGTGTAGCGGTAGATCTCGCCGGCGGGCCCGTGACCGGGCCAAGGGCCGGGGTGACGTTGGGCGGCAGGTTGGCCTGGGCGATCTGTTCGGTCACGCGCTGTCGCGCGAAATAGCCGTCTGTCCCGTCGCGGAAGATCAGGGTGATCAACGACAGGCCGAAAGTGCTGCTGGACCGGCTGTCGATCAGGCCCGGGACGCTGGCCAGTTGTCGCTCCAACGGCGTGGTGATCTGCTGCTCGACCTCCGCGGCAGCCAGGCCGCCCGCCTGCGTCGTGATCATGACATTGACGGAACCGAGATCCGGATATGCCTCGACCGCGATATCCCGCCACGCCAGGGTAACGAAACAGGCCAGCAGTGCCATGATCATGAAGACGATGCGGCGCTGGCGCAGGCACAGCCCGACGCAGGGCGATCGTCCTCAATTCTCTATGCACTGTCCTTTGACCATCTTCGATGGAACCATAGCCACGATGACGGGTACCTGCGAATCCATCCTTCGAGATGGCGGTTGATCGCCGACATAATTGAAATTTCGTCTTCCCTCTGGTCATCGGACAAATTGATCTGGAGTGCGGGTTCGCAAATAAGACGAAAACGTGCAGGACCGGTTCGTACGACGCTGACGGGAACGATGTTTCTATCAAAGCGTAATGCGAAATGCGCAATGGCGGGTGCGGTCCATGCCGGCCTTCCAAAAAAAGGAATCTTTATTCCATCGTTCATTTTTTGGTCGACCAGAAAGCCAACCGTACCACCGGCGGACAAATGTGCGATAATCGCTCTGGCACCATGACGACCCTTGGGGAACATTTTGCTTCCCCGGCCGGCACGTTTCCTGATGTCCTGAATCAGCCCGTCGATAACGGGGTTCCTGGTCCTGCGGTACACTCCACCCACTGGCAAGCCAAGTGCGCCGGCGATCGGGAGGATCATTTCCCAATTTCCCAAATGCGCCGAAAAAAATAGTGGTGGATTTCCCTTGCGCCATGCCTGCTCGATAAACTCTTCTCCGACGATCTCCCAGCCTGGGCCATCCTGTGTACGGACAAGGTTCGGCAGATGTGGAAACTCGGCAACGAGGCGGCCGAGATTATCCCATGCATCACGCATGATGGCGTGTCGGGAGGATTCGGCCATCTCCGGAAATGCGATTTTAAGATTATTAAGGGCCACATGGGACACTGCGAGGGTAGGACCGATGGCCCGTGCGAGAATGGCCCCGAAGTGGGAACACATCGTGGGCTCCAAACATTGGAGCAGGCGAATGGCGCCGCCCAATGCCAGCCCTTGCAAACGCTGTAGCGACCGGGTGACGCCGACATCGCTCATTAAGGTCATGATTGGTCACGCGTCGCGAAACGCTCTTGAACATCTCGGCCCCCATGATGATTGCCGCATATGAGACGATAATTGACTGGCATCCAATTGCCTCATTCGGTTAGAGTTAAAGGACGTCAAGAGTAAAGCGGACGAATCCGCGGGAGACGTCGGATAAATTCTCATCAAGGGGCCTCACCATGACATGGCGCGTTATGTCATGGTGGCATGTCCTGGAATCGTCCTGAGGTCAGTTAAACGATTTCTGAACTCTGTATTATGAATATTGCATTGTGGGATGCATTGGTATCTTGCGATATATACGGTTATTGAAAGGAGTATATAAATACAAAAATATTAGATCAGCGTTCATTATTTCATGGAGATGACATTCTGATTCGCAGCGGCGGCGAGGTCGTCAGGTTTAACTTTTCCCTGGATACCCTCTTGTATGAACGCCGCTCGGTGTTGAGTCGTCATTGCGCGCAGGCTTGCATATTCGTCGAGAGAATTCCTTTCGACATCATCGGTTACGGCGAGGGTGTCCGCCCTTCCGTCCACGACACCCAGGCCAGATGATGCGCCCCTGACCACGGACACCACGCCCGCGCTAACGAAAGTCGTCGGATTCAGGACAATTCCCGCGAGACTTCCCGTGGCATCACGTACATTGGAAAATCCCATAAGAGGCAATTGAACATCCGGACCAGGTCCTATGCCCCAGACACCAAGTGTCTGGCCGAAGTCGGCGTTGTGGTATGGCATTCCCCATAGCTGGGCAAAATCGAAGATCCCGAGGACTCCTACCGTCGAGTTTATGGTAAACCGTTCAAGGGTATTCCAGGAGCGGCTGAAGTTTCCCTGCAGGACATCATTTACAAGTACCTTCGGCTCATTGAGATTGGTGGAAAAATTATGAACTCCATGTTTGACGCTGCCAGGCACATTGGCCGCATATGTCCGCGCCACCGGACGCAGCACATGATGATCGACGAAGAGATTCCCGCCGAATACGGTACGATTGGTCGGCTCGGCCGGATCATTCGCGGCGAGGTCATTTTTATTGTGCGCGCACCCGGCGACGAACATTGCTGGAACGAAAAACAAGATATACTTGGAAGATCTGACTTGTGGTACCTGCATGACGAACCTGTTCCTTCGGATTATGTTTGCGCCAGTGCGTCGTATCCTTGGCACTCTACCGGATCGCATCCAGTTTTTGATGTCAGCTTTTTTTCAAGAAAGGTGTATTGTGTAAGCTCCGACATAAAACTGAAGCAACCTTGACATCATTTTGGGACAACTTCCTGCTAAAAGGGGCGCATGACGAACATGACCCACCTTCTGATCGTAGACGATGACGAAGAAATCCTGTCGCTTCTAACTCGCTTCTTCGAAACTTACGGGCATGAGGTCAGCGTCGCTAGCGGCGGACGTGAAATGTTCGCCGTATTGGAGACGGCATCGATCAACCTCGTTATTCTTGACCTTATGATGCCCGGCGAGAATGGCCTCGAACTCTGTGCGGAACTGCGCCAGAAATCACAGGTTCCCATCATAATGCTGACCGCTGTTGATACCCCGACCGACAGGGTCGTCGGACTTGAACTTGGAGCCGACGACTACATTACCAAACCGTTCGATCAGCGTGAGTTGCTGGCACGAGTCAAGGCAGTCTTGCGTCGCATAGAGCCGATGCGGCAGCTGACAACCCAGACACGACCCTTGCTGTTATTTGGTTCCTGGCGCCTGGACATTGCACGCCGGGAATTGAGGACGGCAAAAAATATACTGATCCCGCTGTCCGGGCGGGAGTTCGATTTGCTGCTTGCGTTCGCCGAGCGCCCCCATGAGGTCATGAGCCGCGATCAACTCCTCGATCTGGCCCATGGGGAGCGCCATGATGCCTTTGACCGTTCCATCGATACTCAGGTAAGCCGGTTGCGACGCAAGCTTGAGCCGAATGCGAAGGATCCAGCTATTATAAAAACCGTTCGGAGTGGCGGATATATATTCACTTTGGACGTGCGGCCGGGATGAAGAACTTGCTCATGCGTGATACAATTGCAAAACGTCTGGCCTTGACCGTCCTGCTCGCGGTGTCGGCCTCGGTTTGCTTGTACATATTCTTCATCAATACCGCGGGGGTTTGGGCTGGGCCGGATTTGAGCGAGACGGGACTGGAAGGGCAGGCGGCAACGCTGGTACGGATATATTCGGCTATTCCGCGTGACCTGCGGTCCCAGATCGCCGATGCGGCGACAAATGATGTGTTCAGGGTGGAGTGGCGTCCGGACATTCCCTCATCTCCCAGGGAAAGCGCCTCGTCATCCGTCCAGGCTGCGATGCGTCGCCTTCTCAATGATCCCGAGCGTAAAATCGTGCTTCATCAGACACCGCTCTTCGCACGAACCATTCCG
The DNA here is from genome assembly GCF_014174215.1 of Gluconacetobacter tumulicola. Lineage (GTDB taxonomy): Bacteria > Pseudomonadota > Alphaproteobacteria > Acetobacterales > Acetobacteraceae > Gluconacetobacter > Gluconacetobacter tumulicola. Next base: position 5,179 of record NZ_JABEQL010000023.1, read on the forward strand.
CACGACAGGATTTTCGGCACGGACGCCTACGGTATGGCCATATCTCTTTCCGACGGATCCTGGCTGATCTTCAAGCTGCCGAAACGGCGATGGGGTATGGGGCCCTGGATGCGCTATACTCTGATAGGCTGCTTCGTCCTTGTTTCAACAAGTGCGGTTTCATGGTTAGCCGCACGAAATCTCGTTCGCCCGTTCGAGGTCTTTACCATCGCGGCCCGCCGTTTCGGCACAGATCCAAACGCACCGCCGATGATCGAGCGAGGTCCAAGAGAGCTTCAGGCGGCGATAGCATCGTTCAACGCGATGCAGACCCAGATTCGTCGATTCATAACGGATCGTACGAACATGCTTGCCGCTATATCACATGATCTCCGGACGCCATTGACACGGGTACGTCTGAGGGGCGAATTCATTAATGATCTCGATCAACGGCACCGACTCTTTCGCGATGTCGACGAGATGCAGACAATGATCGACTCGGCGCTTGCTTTCTTTCGCGATGAGACGTTGGCCGAGCAGTCCACGACCTTCGCACTGACGGAGTTGCTGCAAGTGATTGTAGATGACCTTGTCGATCAGGGTCGTGACGCGAAGCTTAATGAGGCAGAGCCTGTTGTCTATAGCGGCCGGCCAGTTGCTCTCAAGCGGGCATTTGGAAATATTATTGAAAATGCTTGTGCGTATGGAGAGGAGGCTGTGGTTTCCATAGAAGCGAGCGACCATGGAACCATGGTTGCCGTCCGGGATCGGGGACCAGGTATTCCGGAAGACCATATCGGGAAGGTCTTCTCGCCTTTCTACCGCGTCGAGCTTTCGCGCAACCGCAAAACAGGTGGTGTCGGATTGGGGTTAACATCGGCTCGCGCCATCGTCCATGCCCATGGAGGCGAAATTAAACTGCTCAATCACGAGCAAGGCGGCCTACAGGTTCTCATTGTTCTTCCGTAGGAAGATGCGGGTCGTATTCAGAGGAGGCCGTTATGCGGAAACATTCTTCCCGTCGAGAAGTTTTCATTACATTCATCGGCATTGCATGTCTGACGGTAACACGTTCGGCATTTGCAACCGATTCCGCGCTTTCCGCGAAGATGTTCGTGAAGACGCTTGGCGGTCAATTGGTCGACATTATTAACAGCGATATGTCGCCTTCAGAAAAGAAGACGCGGATCCGCCCGTTCCTGGATAGGATGGTGGATGTGGATGATGTCGCCCGCTACTGTTTGGGCACATATTGGCGGACTTCGACACCCGAACAGAGGCGGCATTACCTGGATCTGTTTCATGCAATGTTTACGAATTCGATCGCCGACAAGCTTGGTGATTATCGCGGGGTGACGTTCAGTATAGGTCGCGCTTCACCCTCCGGTGAAGACATGGCTGTGGAGACAGTTATTGTTCGCCCCAACCAGGCCAGCGCCAACGTCCTGTGGATTGTCAATCAGGCGAGTGGCGGTCCAAAGGTCGTGGATATGATCGCTGAAGGTGTCAGTCTACGCCTGACGGAGAGACAGGATTACGTCTCCTATATCGAGCGCAATAACGGCAATATAGATGCGCTGATTCGGGCTCTGACACGCCAGATCGAGCGGCATGGATAATCTGATGGCCGTACAACGCGAATGCTTAGATGTTTAGTACCGGGATTTGATGGTGCGGATTTTGTATGAACCGTGATGGTTCTTTTTCCCACTGCTGGCAAATGAATTCATATGGAGTGAGGCCTCGCAGCGTTTTGAGCCTTCGGGCGAAATTGTAGGCAGCGACGAAATCGGTGAGGTGCTGGCGCAACTGGTCATGCGTTTCGTAGTAGAAGCGCTTGACTGTTGCCTCCTTGATTGTGCGGTTCATGCGTTCGACCTGACCATTCGTCCATGGATGTCGAGGCTTTGTCAGACGATGCTCGATATTGAGATCAGCACAGGACAGTTCAAAAGAATGGCAACGGAACAGGACGCCGTCGGCCCGCATGGCCTTGATATCTTCCGATGTCCATCCATTGCCAGCCGGATCGGTGAAATGTGTGCCGTTATCAGTCAGCACGGTGTGGATGCGATAGGGGACTGCAACGGCCAGGGCGCGCAGGAAGTCACCGGCGACGCGACGTGTTGCTCTCTCGTGCAGTTGGGCGAAAGCAAATTTCGACGTCCGGTCGATCGCCACAAAGAGATAAAGACGCCCCATTTCGGTGCGGACTTCAGCGATATCGATATGAAAATAGCTGATCGGACAGGTCTTGAACTTCGACCGTTTCGGCTTGTCGCCTTCGATATCGGGCAGGCGCGAGATGCCGTGGCGCTGAAGGCAGCGATGCAGCGAAGAGCGCGTCAAATGCGGGATCGTCACCTGTAGCGCGTAAAGGCAGTCGTCCAGGGGCAATAACGTATGGCGGCGGAACGCCAAGACGATGGCTTCCTCCTCAATCGATAAGACCGTCGAATGACGTGCCCCCCTTTTTGTATCCACTCAAAAGGAGACTTCCCGTTCTTTTATGGCTTGGGGTTGATGGGATGGCAAGTGTCTCGGGGGCATGCCCCCGAGACACTTGCCTGGCTACCTGATCCGGCGTCCTGCCATCCAGTTGGGAATGGGGACGCACCGTATTGTAGTCTTCCCGCCAATCAGCCAGAACTTGTCGGGCATGGCTGAGGGACGTGAACAGCGTTTCGTTGAGGCATTCATCCCTCAAGCGGCCGTTGAAACTTTCGACAAAGCCGTCCTGCTGCGGTTTCCCCGGAGCGATATAATGCCACTCGATCTTCATCTCATCGGCCCATTTCAGGATGGCATGGGATGTGAACTCCGTACCGTTGTCGCTGACAATCATGAGGGGTTTGCCATATCGTTCCACCAGGGCCGTCAATTCCCGCGCCACACGTCCCCCTGACAATGACGTGTCGGCAACCAATGCCAGGTTCTTGCGGCTGAAATCGTCGATAACAGCCAGAATGCGGAATCGGCGACCACAGATCAGGGCATCCGAGACAAAATCCAGGCTCCAGCGCTGCCCGGGTTCCTGGGGGATGGTCACGGGAGCGCGCGTTCCCAGCGCCCTCTTGCGGCCACCCCGATGGCGGACTTTCAGACCTTCCTCCTGGTAAAGGCGGAACAGCTCCTTGTGATTGGGGCTGAACCCTTCCCGCGCCAGAAGACAGCCCAGGCGGCGATAGCCAAAGCGGCGTCTCTGGCACGCCAGATCCCGTAGACGTTGACGCAGGGCAGCATCGTCCGATCTGGTGGAAACATACCGCGCAACACGCCTGGCAAGACCAACAAGGGCACAGGCACGGCGCTCACTCAGGGCCAGAGCCTCCTGAATATGTCGGACCGCCTGCCGCTTCGCGACAGGCGTCACCACTTTTTTCCAACGATCTCCTTCAGCGCCGCGTTATCCAGCATCGCATCCGCCAGAAGACGTTTCAGGCGGCTGTTTTCATCTTCCAGCGCCTTCAGCCGTTTGGCCTCGGACACCTCAAGGCCACCATAGCGGGTCTTCCATTTGTAGAACGTCGCATCACTGATCCCGTGTTTGCGGCAAAGATCAGAGACCTTCAACCCAGCCTCCTGTTCCTTCAGAACCCCTATGATCTGCTCTTCCGTAAAGCGACTGCGCTTCATCCGTCCGTATCCTTCTCGATCGGACTCTACTTTTAAATGGTTACATTTCCGGGGGGCACGTCACGTCGAGCGCGCGATTTCGGCCCGGACAGATGGAGTGGTGCGGGCTTGCGGATGGATCTGGTGCATCAACGATCGCTCCAGGGGTCAGCGTCAAACCAGGGGGCGTAGGCAGCAATAGCCCATGATACCTCATCCCAATGACGTCTCACAACCTGCCAGCTAGGCGGCCAAGCACTTCAAGTTTACGCCAAACAACGGCAAACGGGTTGTGCCGATCGAATTCACCGTCAGTCCCGGCGCAGATTGCCGGTTGGTGTTCGATGTCAAATCCGGTAACGGGGAGCCTGGCCGTCTCACCTTCGAGCTCCAGACAATGCCGGGCGAAATCTTGAATGAGATTTCGCTGCGCGGAGAGAGTGCGAGAGGTTATCGCAGGCGGGGCGGCTGTCCACTGCGCCAATCGCAGCGAGACAGAAAGCCCATGGCCCGCAGGCCATCAGAAGGTTTCCCTCGGGAAGCTTTCACTGCCATTGAGAAAATTCGTCTTCTGTCAATGCAAGTTTCGTCATCCGACCCTCGGTCGCAGAACGTTGTGCCGCGTCGATGACGGCCATAACGGCGAGCGCATCTCTGGGGGACACGGGATTTGGCCCCTGTCCCCGTATGGCGCGTGCAAGGTCACGATAGAAGGTGATCTGGGAGCCCATGGGCGACGAGAGCGTTTCCTGCCGTCCATCTCCGTGGAAAACGGTCAGCGGATCGTCGTCGCCACCGACCCCGTCGGCGTCTGGCGCCATGCCTTCCTTGAAACGATCTTCCTGAACGTCGGCCTCTTGCTTGAGAACGGAACCTGCATCCCCGTGAACGAGAAAACGCGGTACGCCCCCTTTGGCGACGAGACTGCCACCAAGCACCACCCGCAAGCCCGGATAGCGCAAAATAGCCTCAAACCAGTCGTCGGTCTTCGCGCCGGAACGCAGGGTTGCGATCTCTGCCGTGACAGCTTCGGGCAAACCGAAAAGCTGCACGGCCTGATCGACGAGGTGTGGCGCGAGATCGAACCAGAGGCCGGAGCCATCGCCACTCGTCTCACGCCAGTTCCGATTCGGTACAGAAACAAAACGTATCATCCGCGACGCCAGTTCGACAACGCGACCGATGTACCCCTCTTCGATAACACGCCTGATACCCAGAAAATCGCTGTCCCAGCGTCGGTTCTGGAAGACCGAAACGCTCTTGCCATGTTCGTCTGCGATGCGGAGAATCGACCTAGCCTCTTCGAGAGACAGGACAAAGGGTTTGTCCACCAGAACGTGTTTTCCTGCGCACAGAGTCGCTTCCGCCAGAGGGCGGTGCGTCTGATTGGGCGACGCGATGACGATCAGGTCAAGATCGTCCCGTGCGATCAGTTCATCCGCGCTGCCGACGCCTTCGACGCCGGGCAGATCCGCCCTCACCTGTTCCGGGCGTGAGGATGAGACAGCTACCAGTTCCATGCCGTCCGTGGCCAGAATCATGGGTACGTGAAAAGTTTTCGAAACGAATCCGTAGCCGACTATGCCAGTCCTGACAGGTTCATTCGCCATAACGATATCCTTCCCGTTTTCAGCCAAATTCATCGTCGTATTTCGCCGGCCTATAACGTAAAAGCTGCCCGGAATCGTTCGAGCGCCTTCTCGCTGTCCTCCGATGCCCAGGCTTCCAGACCGATCGTCCCACCATAGCCGAGCCGACCCAGTTCGCGCGCGATCGCCGGGTAATTGATTTCTCCGGTTCCCGGTTCGCAGCGTCCCGGCACGTCGGCGACCTGTATTTCCCCGATATAGGGCAATGCTTCCCGAAGCAGGCCGATCAGGTTCCCCTCCCCGATCTGGGCGTGATACAGATCGAGCATCAGGCGACAACCGGCTCGGCCCACGCTTCTGACAAGGGCCAGACAATCTTTCGCCTTGCCGAACGGCACGCCGGGATGGTCCACCGCTGCGTTCAGGTTTTCAAGGACAAAAACCACGTCGTTCGCTTCACCGAGATCGGCGAGCCGATTGAGAGTGTCACGGGCCCTGATCCACATTTCCCCGGTTTCGCCCCAACACGGGGTGACAGGAAGGCCCTGCGCGTTCAGCCCTGTTCCATGCAGGTTCAGACGGGGAATACCCAGACGTCTGGCGACTGGGATCGAGCGTGCGGCGGTCGCCAGAAGTTCTTCGGTGCCGGCCTCGTCGGCAAGACGCCCGTGGATGTAGCCGGTCATCGAGGAGAATGTCGCACCGGTACCGGCAAGCGCATCTATGTCATGCCGTGTCCAATCCCAGATCTCGACCATGAAGCCCAACGCATCGATCCGGCGCACACGCTCGACGAAAGACAGTTCCTGGAAAAGCATTTCCGCGCAGGCGGCCAACGAAAACGAAGGTATCGATGTCATGGCGTATAAACCTTCATACATACATGAACGGACGGGACGGTCCGGATTTTGCCTCGTCAGAAAAATCCTGAAGCAAAGCCGACACACGGCATCGTAATGCGAGCGATCCTGTAGCGGAGACTACAGGCGCGGCGCATACCCTTTGAGGATGGCGGGCACACGCGTTTGCATCGCCATCCTGTCTGGTTCCCGATACTGAATGTCAGCGGCGGTGGCGTCGACCATTCGTCTCGCGTCTGTCGGATGGAGGAGCGGATGATCGGGACCATTCTTTCCGTTTCTCATCAGCGAGTCCGAACGGTTCCGGGCATAATCGCTCTCAATAAGGCAAATGCGCCTGATCGGGGTCCATCGAGAATTTCCATTCCCGACGAGGTCCGCCCATCACATTCAGGTAATAGAGATCGAAGCCGTGCGGAGCGCCAACGGGGTGGTATCCTCGTGGAACGAGAACGACATCATGGTTTGCGATCGCCATGGTTTCGTCCAGCGAGCCATCCTTGGTGTAGACGCGCTGGAGCGCAAAGCCGCTGCCGCGTTTGAGCCGGTGATAATAGGTTTCCTCAAGGTAGGTTTCATGAGGAAAGTCGTCCGTATCGTGCTTGTGCGGAGGATAGCTCGACCAGTGTCCGCCCGGCGTTATGACCTCGACGACGAGCAGCGTTTCCCCCGGGGCGGTGTCGGGGAGAATATTGCGGATGAAACGCTGGTTCGTTCCCGTTCCGCGCGAGATTTCTCCAACCTCTTCGGGCAGTATGGCGCGGGCTGGGAATTTCCCGGTGGCGGGCGACCGGCACACGGCGAGTTCGATCGGTGTTTCAGCCACGACGCTCCATGCGCTGCCTGGCGGCAGATAAACAGACCATGGGAGACCATCGAAGGGGCTCATCCGTTCCCCCATGAGACCGAAATTCTGCCCTGCGCCGCTGATGCGTGCCTTGCCGCTTATCAGAACGAGGCAGGCTTCCATTCCTTCCGTAGCGCCTTCGGTTGTCTCGTTTTCCTCAAGCGAACGCACCTCGAAATCGATGAATTTCCATCCAGCACTTTCGGGAGTCACGGTTACGATCCGCTTGAGGTCATCTCGTGGGTACGGATGAACAAGAAGGTTCGATGTCATTGCCTGTGTCCTGTCTGAATTAAGACATCATGAAGGTAATTTCGTCCCATACGGGCGTACAGGAGCGGCTGGGCCAGATCTGGGTCCTGCTCGGCTTCGAGCACGATCCAACCGGAATACTCCGGCAGTTCGCGCATGATTCGTGCAAAATCGATGCACCCGTCCCCCGGCATGGTGAATACGCCGGAAAGCACGGCGCGCAGAAAGCTGTAATCGGCCAGATCCGCCTGCGCCCGCTTCAGCGGCCGGACATCCTTTCCGTGCAGATGGCCGATGCGTCCCGCATAACAGCGCGCGAGTTCCGCCGGGTCGGAGCCACCCCACAAAGCATGCCCCGCATCGAGCAGAAGATTCACGGACTCGCCCGTGCTGTCCATCAACCTTGCGATATCCGCCCGATCCTGCACGATCGTTCCCATGTGATGGTGGTACACCAGCGCGATGCCATTGTCCTGAAGGTATGTGCCGAATGCCGTCAGACGTTCCGCGAAATGACGCCATTCCCAATCGTCGAGAACGGGACGCGTCGACAAAGGCGCGTTGATATCGCCATGGATGGCGTTGGATGTCTCGCAGACGATGCAGACGGTGCATCCCATGCCCTTGAGAAGGGCGAGGCGTGGCTGGAAATCTTCGATCTCCTTCTCCACGCTGTGAGTCAGGAGGTTGCAGGACCACCAACCGGATATGAAGTCAAGTCCGTGCGGTTCCAGGGCCGACTTCATGCCATCGACCGTCCGGGGGAACTTGTTTCCAAGTTCCATTCCTTCGATCCCGGCACGCCTGGCCTGACTTAGACAATCCTGTAGCGACGTTCCCCCGCCGATCGACGGGAGGTCGTCGTTGCTCCAGATGATGGGATTGGCGCCAATACGAATAGCCATGATCTTCGACACTTAGTTTGCAAGGCGCTGCACAAGCCGCGCCTTTTCATAGGCTGCGCGCGCAGCATTCACCTGTTCGCGGGAGGACACTTCCGGCACGGCGACATCCCACCATGCGCTTCCTTCCTTTGTGGCAAGCATGGGATCTGTATCGATCACGATCACGGTCGTGCGATCTGCCGAACGCGCCTCGGTGACCGCTGCGGAGAGTTCGGCAAGGCTGGCAACTTTTTTCGCCCGCGCGCCCAGACCGCGGGCAAGCTGCACGAAGTCGATCTCGGGAGACTCAACCTGATAGCAGTCTTTCCAGAGATTGTTGAACGATGCGCTCCCGGTGTAATTCTGCAGTCGGTTGATGCAGCCGTAACCATGATTGTCGAGCAGCACCACGGTCATCCTCAGGCCGAGCGATATGGAAGCGGCGATCTCGGAATTCAGCATGAGGTACGAGCCGTCCCCCAGCATCACGATGACCTCTCGCTCCGGGTGTGCGAGCTTGACCCCCATTCCACCGGCAAGTTCGTAGCCCATACATGAAAAGCCGTATTCCATGTGATAACCGCCGGGCTGTTCCACGCGCCAGTGTTTCTGCAACTCCGCAGGGAGTCCGCCAGCTGCGCAAACCACCGTGTCGGTCGGTTCGGCCACAGCCTGCACAGCACCGATGACCTGTGCGTCGGTCGGAAGCCCGGAAGTCCCCGGAGCCTGATAGCGCGCGGAAATCTCGTGCCAGGATGCGCGTTCCCGTTCGGCCTTCCCGGTCCATTCCGATCGTGCCGCCCAGTCACCCAGCGCGTCCGAAAGCGCAGCGAGGGAGATCTTCGCATCCGCGATCAGTGGCACGGAGGCATGTTTGACCGCATCGAAAGGCTGCACGTTCAGGGCGAGTATCTTGAGGTCCGGATTCTGGAACAGCCCCCAAGATCCGGTCGTGAAGTCCTGAAGGCGCGTACCGACGGCAATCAGAAGGTCCGTCTCTTTCGCCATTGCATTCGCCGCCGTGGTTCCACTGACGCCGATCCCTCCCATACCGAGCGAGAACGATGTCGGAATGGCGGAACGACCGGCCTGCGTCTCGGACACCGGCACCCCTGTTCGGGCACAGAATGACACCAGATCGCCCTCCACCCCGGAATAGAGCGTGCCGCCCCCCGCGACGACCAGCGGCCTGCGCGATTGTCTGATCAACGCGATGGCCTCGTCCAGCTCTCGCACATCCGGTGCGAGACGCCGCACACGATGAACACGCTCGGCGAAAAAGCTTTCCGGGTAATCGAACGCTTCAGACTGCGTATCCTGACAGAGCGACAATGTCGCCGGCCCGCAATCCGCCGGATCGGTCAACACGCGCATGGCCTGCTGGAATGCCGGGATCAACTGTTCCGGGCGCGTGATGCGATCGAAATAACGTGACACGCTGCGGAAAGCGTCGTTGGCGGTGGATGTACCGTCGGCGAAATTCTCGATCTGTTGCAGGACGGGGTCGGGAATACGACTGGCGAACACATCGCCCGGAAGCAGGAGGAGCGGCAGCCGATTGACGTATGCCACAGCCGCTCCGGTCACCATGTTCAGCGCTCCCGGCCCGATGGAACTTGTGCAGACCATCGCCTGCTGCCGACGCGACGCCTTGGCGAAAGCGGTTGCGGCGTGAACCATCCCTTGCTCGTTATGCGCGCGCAGCGTCGGCAGATAGTCGCGATGCTCGTATAGCGCCTCCCCCAGCCCGGTGACGTTGCCATGTCCGAAAATAGCCCAGACGCCCTTGAAGAACGGTTCGATTCGTCCTTTGATTTCCGTCTTCTGGGCCATCATGACCCGGACCAGGGCCTGCGACATCGTCAATCGGATCGTTTTCATCGTCATGATCCCTTCAAGCCGTCTCTGTGATCTTCAGGCCGTTCCAGGCATCCACGAACGTGCGGAAGCGTCTGGCCATTTCCGCCACGGCGCTTTCGTCGTCGATCTCGCCGGCAAGCCATGCCCGGGCAGGTTGCACGAAGATCGTGCGTCCGATCGCAAAACCCTTGACCCATTTCGTCACCGAAGCCGCCTCGAAGGCGTCGATCAGATCCTGCATCGGCGCATCGAGGCCAAGGATCATAACGCCCCGACAATGCGGATCGCGCCGCTCGATGACGTCACCTATGGCAAGCCAAGCTTCTGGGTCTTTCTGACCTTCGAGTTTCCACCAGTCCGGCTTGATTCCGATATCGTAAAGTCGTGAAAGAACCTTTGAAATGGTGTCCCGCCCGAGCGATCCATGTTTGCCTGCAATGATTTCGATCAGGATTTCCCGCCCTTCCTGTCTGCAGGCATCGTAAGCGCGCGACAGTTCACGTTCCTGACGTTGCTTGAGTTCTTCAGGATCGTCCGGATGATAGAAGCACAGACACTTGATCGTCTGTTCCGTCGGCCATTCGACCAGATGGGCTCCGAGGCTTCCGCCGCATTCAAACTCCAGCGGACGCGAACCTGTCTTCTCGATCGGACGGGCAATCCACAGCCCTTTGTGAGACGCCTCGAACAATGCGTCTTGTCCATAGCGACCGTCCATGAACACGCCGAAGCCTGGCCGCCCCTGGGCGACGCGCGCTGCGGCTGCGATGGCCAGAGATTTGAACTGGCGGATTTTTTCGAATGGCGCGCCCGCGTCACGGGCGATATCTTCGAGTTGCAGGCGATGATCGCAAGCCAGCGCCATGATCGGCGTCGCCTGTTCGCAACGTGTCGTGACCCAGTGGAGGTGGTTCAGTTCCCGATCCCGACGCAACTCCTTATGGGGGCTACCTTCCTTCAGGAAATACTGAAGCTCTTCCCAGCTTGGAATTTCTGAAGAGCAAAGGAGCCGCGAGACGGCAAAGGCACCGCAGGCATTGGCGTAGGTGCAGCAGTCGGAGAGCCGCTCGCCCCGCACCCATCCGCGCAGGAAACCGGACATGAAGGCGTCACCGGCCCCCAGCGTGTTGTAGACTTCGATGGGGAAGCCGCTTCCTTTCACGCCGCCTTCGAGACTTGCGGGAATTTCTCCCTCGAATACAACACAGCCCATCGGCCCCCGCTTGCAGACAATCGTGCCGTTCGAGATCACCCGGATTGCCCGGATTGCCTCCAGCGTGTCCTCGCTTCCGCCGGCGATGTGCAACTCCTCCTCGGTGCCCACGATCAGATCGCAATCCGGAAGAATCTCCGAGAGATGCTTCGTCACTTCCTCGGAACGGACGTAACGTGCCTCGCCATCCCCGATGGCGGCCAGGCCCCAGAGATTTGGGCGATAATCGACATCGAAAACGACCTTGTGGCCATGTGCTTTGGCGATCCGCATGGCCTTACGTTGCGCGGCAGCCGAGTGGGGGCGGGAAAAATGGGTTCCGGTGACGACGATAACTTTCGCGGACGCGATGAAATTCTCGTCGATGTCGTCTTCACACAATGCCGCATCCGCACAGTCTGTACGGTAGAAAATCAGAGGGAAGCTCTCACGGTCGCGGATTCCCAAAATCGCCAAAGCTGTCAGACGCTGCGGATCGGTGACGATTCCATCGGTCGCCACCCCCTCACGCACCAGTTGCTCGCGGATGAAACGTCCGAAATGCTCGTCGCCCACCCGCGTGATCAGGCCCGAGCGCAGGCCAAGCCGCGCCGTGCCGATCGCAATGTTCGCCGGACAGCCACCGACGGCCTTGCTAAAAGTTGCCATATCCTCGAGACGACCGCCAATCTGCTGGCCATACACATCAATCGAGGAACGCCCTATCGTGATAACGTCAAGCATCGGAGTGTCCTTGCTCCTATCCGGCATCTCTGCCGCATGAGGGAATTTATGTTCCATATTATGGCATAAAAAGGAATTACACTTCCACTTCCTGATTTGGGAATTCGTTCACGCTCTCCCGATTGTGAAAGCGCGGAGTTGTTGCAAACGATGATAAGTATGTCTCAATATATAAGTGAAAACGAAAGTTTTCGCGAAATAAATAATGGAAATAACGAAATTACTACAAAATCACATTGCCCCGATCGACGAACGACGTGCCGGTCGGGGCTGGATTACTCGTTTAGTGAACCGGTTTTCCGGCTCCGAGTTCACCTGTCAGAAACTGCGCGCGGCCACGACCGAACGACCAGTGTGCGTCCTGATTTTCCACCACGGACACCATCACGTCCGAGGAGGCAATTCCACATTCCGCTTCCAGTCTTTCCGTCAAAAGTTTGTAAAAAAGCGCGATCTTCTCTTCACCACGGGGGCGACTGAACATCTGGACCAGAACCACCTTTTCGGTGCGCGGGATATCAAGCCCGGTATCTTCCACAATGAAGCGAGAAGGTTTGTATTCGCTCACCAACTGGTAGCGATCCCGGCGGGGCACGGAAAACGCTTCGAGCATCGCTTCGTGGGCGGCATCCAGCAACGCCTTGATTTCGTCATCCGTGCGGCCCCCGAGCACATGAAAGTGAAGAAGCGGCATGATTTTTCGTTTTCACAACACTAAGAACGTATCGTTTCGTCAAAGACTTAACAGGCAGGCCTTCGACCTGATAAGACTATGGGTAGCTAGGAATCTCCTCAAGCCAACGCCATTTTCACCGAGAAGGAGGTGACACCCAGGAAATAGAACATAAGTTCCTCTTCCTGTCACCTTAAAGAATTATACTTCCATAACAATATAATGTTATTATCACATTCAGATCATCTCTTTGAACGATCTTACGATGCCGTGACGATTGGTCATATAACCGAAGATCGGGCATTCTGAATTCGCACATACATCGCATCGCGCGGCGACGCGACAGTTCTGAGGAGACATCATTGGCGACCGGAAATACAGGCAGATCGCCGCACGCGGGCGAAGACACACACACTGTCACAGACGAATACGACGCGTTTCATCAGCAGCTTCGCGCTCGTTACGACGGCCTCCCGCCTCGTCTTCAACAGATTGCGGATTATATTTTGGCCCAGCCGGAAGATATCGCCCTTGGGACAGTCGGAAGCCTCGCGGCAGGCGCAAAAGTACAGCCATCGTCGGTCGTGCGCTTTGCGCGGACTTTCGATTTCAACGGCTACTCCGAGATGCAGGCGCTCTTTCGCAAAAAATTGAAGAGTCGCACCACCCCTTATCGCGATCGCGTCAACTCCCTTCATGCACAGAATGGCGCGCATGTCGGAGCGATTACGATTCTGGACGGCTTCTGCCGGGCTGCCAACGAGTCTCTGGATGCTCTTCGCCATATCAACCCCACCAGTCTGGAGCGGGCCATCGGCACGCTGGCGGCGGCGCGCTGCATCTATATTCTAGGTCTTCGCCGCTCAATGCCGGTCGCGCGTTACATGTCTTATCTTCTGACCAGACTCGAGATCCGCCATCACGTGATCGGCCTCGAATCAGGGATGGAGGAGGATACGATGACGACGGCGACATCACGGGATGCCGCCGTCGTCATCAGTTTTACCGACTATGCGCAACGAACGATCGAGTTGTGCTCGGCTCTCGAGCGTCGGCGTGTTCAGGTTGTCGCACTGACAGACAGCCCCGCCAGTCCTGTCATTCCTCCGTCCGGCCTTTGGCTGGAGGTTACAGAGGCGGACTTTAAGGGGTTTCGCTCGAATGCCGCGACGATGGTACTGATCATGGCGCTCGCCACATCCGTCGCCGAACGCCGAAAATAGGCGCGAGCGTCCGCCGGTTTTTCTGCCCCTCTACGTGTAACTAGAGCACAATCCGATCAATTTGGTTCATATCCCGCGGCGGCGAAGCAGGCAGCGGCCTGGCTGTGACAGACATCGTCGATTGCACCGCACACCGCGTCCTGGAGTGCATCGAGGGTTCGGGGGCGCCACTCGTCTGATCCATGCCTTCATCTTGGCGAAGATGTTTTCGATAGGGTTGAAGTCGGGACTGTAGGGCGGCAGGAACAGCAGGCGGGCACCGACTGCCTCTACAGCCTCCCGCGCTTCAGCACTCTTGTGTGCCGGAAGATTATCCAGAATGACGACGTCTCCCGGCGACAGTGTTGGAGCGAGCACCTTGCGAGCATAGGCGGCGAACCATTCGCCGGCCATTGGGCCGTCCAGCATCATCGGCGCGGTCATGCCGGACAGGCGCAGTCCACCGATGAACGTCGTGGTTTTCCAATGCCCATGGGGCACAGACATCCGACAGCGCGTGCCACGACGTGACCGTCCCCGCAGACGGGCCATCTTCGTCGAGACGGCGGTTTCGTCGATGAAGACCAGCCGGGCCGGATCAAGGTCAGGCTGCCTGTCGAACCAGGCCTCGCGCCGCTCTGCGACGTCGGGCCGTGTCTGCTCGCTGGCGTGCGCCGTTTTTTTTAACGGTCATGTCGTGACGGTCAAGGCAGCGCCAGATCGTGCTCGGCGCGAAGCGGACCCCATGTTCCGTAGCAAGTTTCTCCGCCAGTTCGATAAGGGAAATGTCAGCCCTGGCTTCAATCGCAGCCAGCAGGACGCCCGACCAAGCCTCGATCCGATGGGAGCGACGATCGCCACCCTGCCGCAGCGCGTGCTCCCGGCCGCTCGCACGCCATTCCGATACCCACCGGATCACGCTGGAGGCAGAGACACCAAAGCGCTCGGCAGCCGCCCGGCGGGTCATGCCAGAGGAAACCGCAGCAATGGCTCGCCGCCGCAGATCAGACGATAGGGCTCGGGTCATAATCGCCGGCCTCCATCCATCCCGGCAATCAGGATGAAGCAGATTTCGCCCAATAACGGAATCCTAAAATGACCCAGTTAGGTCAGATTATGCTTCAAATCCGCCACGGGCATGTTACGGCCTTTCAGCACCTCTCCTGATTACGTACCCGACGTTTTTGGCGAACCGTTTTCGCCTGCGGGTGGATGCATCACCTTCCTCCCGGCCATTCGCACCTGCCCTCGATCTCCGAGAATCGGTCGCTCTTTTGGTTGTTGGTATGGCAATTTTCGGGCCATTTCGCGAGCCGACATCATTAT
Source organism: Gluconacetobacter tumulicola (assembly GCF_014174215.1). Classification (GTDB taxonomy): domain Bacteria; phylum Pseudomonadota; class Alphaproteobacteria; order Acetobacterales; family Acetobacteraceae; genus Gluconacetobacter; species Gluconacetobacter tumulicola. Next base: position 20,202 of record NZ_JABEQL010000023.1, read on the forward strand.
GTTACGAGAGTATCAAAAATGCGCGATTTCAGCAGGTCGAATAACGGAATCTACGTTCTTTTTGTTGCCGAATGCGGGAATATATGTTCTTTTCCTTTTCAGTCACCGTCCGGCACAGTTGCTGAATTGAGGGATGGGCAGGATGAAAAGATGTGCGATCCGATGATGCCGAGCATTCGCTATCTGCCTGTGCATGACAGCAACGGACGACATCGTCGCTGTTCGGCCCATGCTCGATCGTTCCCTAGTTGAACCGACCTTGGGAGAGACAAGCCTCGTGCCTGCTTTCCGGAGCCAAATGCAATGAAATCGATCTCCGACATTATCGTGGTAAAATCCGAGAGACACGATGTCGCCTACGTGTTGAGGATATGCGCCGTCGCAGCACTGGGCGGCATTCTCTTCGGCTATGACACCTCCGTTATTTCCGGCGCGATCGGGCCATTACGCGATTACTTCCATCTTTCCGCCGCTGAAACCGGATGGGCCGTCTCGAACGTCGTCGTTGGATGTATATTCGGAGCACTTGCGTCAGGCTGGCTCGCCCATCATTTCGGGCGCCGCCTGACCCTCTTTTTCTGTGCCCTTCTTTTTTCGGCCCAGTCCGTGGGCGCGGCACTTGCACCGACATTTTTCTGGTTCGTAATTTTCCGCCTGATCGGCGGCGTCGCTGTGGGCGTCGCTTCGGCAGTGTCACCGATGTATATGTCGGAAGTTTCTCCAAAAGACATGCGCGGTCGTGCGCTGAGTATGGAACAGTTCGCCATCGTCTTCGGGCAGTTGGTGGTTTTCATCGTGAACTATCTCATCGCACGCAGCGCGACAGAGACGTGGCTGCAAACGCTGGGATGGCGCTGGATGGTGGGATCGGAAATCGTCCCGTGCATCCTGTTCTGCGCCACGATCTTCCTCATTCCCGAGTCACCGCGCTGGCACATGACGATAGGCCGGGAGGAAGACGCAAAGAAAACACTGACGCGCATATCCAACGAGCAACATGCGCTCACGCTCATGTCGGAAATTCGGGAATCCCTCAGTGCGGAAGGCACCCAGACGAATTTTAGCCTTCGGCGCCTGTTCGCCGATCGCAATGCGCGCTGGATCGTTTTTATTGGCGCGATGATCGCTGCGTTGCAGCAGGTCACAGGCATCAACGTCATGATGTATTATGCGCCGATGGTTCTAAAAAATGCCGGAAGCGATATGCGCGGCGCGCTTTTCCAGACGATCTGGATCGGTCTCGCACTTCTGATCGGCAGCGTTCTCGGCGCGTGGATCGTGGACCGCAAGGGTCGTCGTTTCCTGATGCAATTCGGCTCCATCGGGATGATCCTGAGCCTGCTCGTCGTTTCATGGGCGCTCTATATGCAGACGACCGGGCCACTCGCACTGAGCGGTATGCTGTTCTTCATGCTGATGTTCGGCCTTTCGTGGGGACCTGTCGCCTGGATCCTTATCTCTGAAATCTTCCCCAACCGCTTCCGCGCCATCGGCATGAGCATCGCCGTCGCATCGAACTGGGTCGCCAATTTTCTGGTAGCACAGGGCTTCCCGATGATCAGCGAAAATGAATGGCTGAAAAGCCACTTCCACGGTGCGTTCTCAATGTGGCTCTTTGCGGCTTTCGGTGTCTTCGCCATGTGGTTCGTGCTCCGCTTCGTGCCGGAAACGAAAGGTATCTCCCTCGAAAAAATCGAGACCACAATGATGGGTGCGCCCCTTCGGCAGCAGGCGCAGCCGGTCATCACACCTCAAACCGCTGCCAAACCCCGGTAACGACCCAGGCGAGCACGGACATGAGCGAAGACGATCTGGATCGGGAGTTTCTGCGCCTCTCCCGCATCCTGACCAAACGAGAAGTAATCGACCCCACGACAAGTGCGCGTTGCCGGCGCGCACTTCTGGCAGCAGATCCCGCGATAATCGATCCGCTGCATAACCTGATTACGGTCACAACACGCGAAAACTTCACGAACGTGGATGAGTTCGAGAAATTTTCGCAACGACATCCCGAATTACGCCTGACGGCGCTTGCCATCATTCGTGCGTGGTATCTTGGTTATGCCGGAACTCCGGCGCCTCTCGACCAGGGAGATAACGCGCAGTTCGTATCATACGAACGCGCCCTGATGTTCGAACCTACAAGGGATGCGACGGTCATTCCGACATATGCCCGAGGGGGCACCGACTATTGGCGGGAGCCACCTAATGGCATCGCGCACGATAAAGAGAGTTCCACTTGATGACGACCCACTACGATGCCGATGTGATCATTGTCGGCTCCGGCGTGATTGGCAGCAATATGGCGCATGTCCTCGCCACGCAGGGTAAATCCGTCATTCTTCTCGAGGCGGGCGTATGGATTCCGCGCTGGAAGATCGTCGAGAATTTCCGCACCTCTCCACGCAAGATAAACAGAAACGACCCCTATCCAAGCCAGCCATGGGCGCCGAACTCCTATTCGCCGGGTTACGTCGAGAATACAGGCTCGTTCTTGTTTCGCCCCGGAATGCTGCGACTTGTGGGAGGAACAACGTGGCATTGGGGTGGGGCGACATGGCGCTTCCTTCCCAACGACATGAAGCTGAAAACACTCTATGGCGTTGGTCGCGACTGGCCCATCTCCTATGACGATCTGGAACCATGGTATGCTCAGGCCGAGTATCGCCTGGGCGTGTCGGGCGCGGACGATCAGGACCAGTCAGGACAGCACGGCGCCCCCTACCCGCCTCGTTCGACTCCATATCCCGTCAAAGCCGAGGCACAGACGTATTATTTCCGGCGCCTCAAGGAGCGGATCGGGGCTGAGGGCTACGAGTTTCTCCATGAACCTCATGTCCGGACAAACCAGCCGTGGGACGGTCGTCCTGCCTGCTCCGGAAACAACAACTGTATGCCGGTCTGCCCGATCGGCGCGCTTTACTCCGGGGATGTCCATGCCCGACATGCCGAGAAAGCGGGATGCCGGGTGCTGACGGACTCGACGGTGTTTCAGATAGAAAAGGGCGCGAAGGGCCTTATTGAAGCGGTGCATTGTCGCAGTTCGAAAGGCGTCGAGACCCGTCTTAAGGCACGAACATTCGTTCTTGCCTGCAATGGTCTAGAGATTCCCAAGCTCATGCTGGTCTCGGATGTCGGCAATTCCTCCGATCTCGTCGGACGGAACCTTATGGATCATACAGGGATCGGGTTGCAGTTCATTGCCGACGAACCTCTCTGGCCCGGCCGTGGGCCAATCCAGCAGGGAGGTATCTTCAACTGGAGAGACGGTCCGTTTCGCGCCCGTCATGCGGCCATCAAACATGCGATCAACAACGCCGTTCCCAATCAGGAAGTGGCCAGAATTCTCATAGACCGGGGTGTCGTCGGGTCAAAACTCGATCACGATATCCGCCATATGGCCGCGCGCTGGGTGGAATTTTCGACCACGTTCGAGATGCTGCCGTATTCCGGCAATCGCATCACCCCCTCAACGACACGCAAGGACGCTCTGGGCATTCCGACAATGGTCGTTCATTACGATACCGACGACTACATCGCCGCCGGCGCGGCAAAAGCAAAAGAGGATTTTGTCAGATTTGTGAAAATCATGAACGGTACCATCATCGATGACAATACCGGCTGGCAAAACCGGGATCATTTGATGGGTACGGTCATCATGGGTGACGACCCCGCACATTCCGTGGTCACGCATGAGGGGCGCTGCTGGGACCACCCCAATCTTTTCATAGCGTCCACCGGCGTCATCCCAGCCTCAGGCGTCGTCAACCCGACACTGGCTGCTCTGGCAATCGGGCTGCGCACGGCCGATATCATCGCACGGGAGACCTGAGAGATGAAACGGCTTCTCATTGCGACGATACTTCTCGCCGCCTGTCGGCCCTGTACCGATGCACGCGCCGCGGATTCAGTGATCGCACGAGGCGCTTATGTGGCGCGCATGGCGGACTGCGCCGCATGTCACATGGGTAATGACGGCACGCCGTTCGGCGGTGGCCATGTCATCGAATCTCCGTTGGGAAGCATTGTCGCCCCCAACATCACGCCATCCCGGCAATTCGGCATCGGGAACTGGACGGAAGCGCAGTTCGCACGTGCCGTGCGCAGGGGGCTATCACCGGATGGCCATCTTTATCCCGCCATGCCCTACCCTGCCTATGCCGGCCTGAGCGATGAGGATATTCACGCACTCTATGTCTATCTGAAATGGTCGATCGTGCCTGTCGAGCACGGGCCGAGCGTCGAAACGGCGCTTCCCTTCCCCTTCAATCTCCGCACACTGATGGTGGGATGGAACGCGCTTTACGCGCGAGGCAAGCCCATGAAGCACGCCGATACGGCCTCCGGCGGCTCGAAGCGCGGAGAATATCTCGTGACCGTCACAGGCCACTGCGGAAGCTGCCACACACCACGCAATATTCTTTTGGGAGAGGATCAGTCGCGTCAGTTGGCCGGAGCATCTGTCGGCGGCTGGTTCGCGCCCAATATCACCTCCGACCCGATAAGCGGGATCGGCGGATGGAGCGAGGATGAACTGGTCATCTATTTTCGCACCGGCGCCGTGGTTGGCAAAAGCCACGCGGCGGGCGGTATGGCGGATGCCATCGAACACGGACTGAGCCATCTTGACGACGACGATCTGCACGCTATCGCCCGACATCTCAAAAATGTCCCACCCATTCGTGACGCCAATACCACACAACCGGCCTACGGCGTTGCATCGGCACGCCCCGCCCCGCCCGAACCTGTCGATTTGGGTGTACGCACACCCGACAGTCTTACCGATGCGACCGATACTGACGGAGCGCGCCTTTATACGGCCGCATGTGCGGCCTGCCATCAAGCCAATGGCGAGGGAACCGCAGATCAGTTCTATCCTTCGCTTTACGCCAACACTGCGACCGGTGGCCCAAACCCGCAAAATCTGGTCATGGCTATTGTAAAAGGCGTTCGACGCTCCACACATAGCGGTTTCGCATCAATGCCGTCTTTTGAGCATGAATTGACTGACGATCAGATTGCCGCGGTGTCCAACTATGTTCTGAACAGGTTCGGCAACGCATCCCTTTCAGTGAGCGCCTCGGATGTCTCTGCGATCAAGGCCGGCGGAGAAAAGCCGTTACTGCTTCGTCTGATGGGGCGTCTCGACATAGCCGCAATGGCCGGAGCATTGGGCTTTGGCGGGCTTGCGGGAGGCGCTGCGATCCTGCGCCGGAAGGAGCGCATAAAAGCACAATTCGCCCCTTCTCCCGAGCATCTGCCGGAGCAGGGCGAGCACCTGACGCCACGATGAAGGGGTCACTACACGAAAGTGCGTTTTACGTACGCTAAGGGAGAACCTATCGTGAGCACGGGCGAGCGCCATCATGCGGCCAAGAGCGATGAAGGCGTGCGCAGCGGACGGCGCTGGTCCGGAGCGGGGAGACTTTCCACATTCCAGCGATAATCGCCAGTGAGCGAGATATGCTCCCATCCCAACGGGCGATGTGGCAAGAAATGTTCTCCGGGATCGATAGCGCACCGATTTCCCATGGAAGTGTTCGGCATGGCGACAACTGACTATCTCGCAAGGCGCGCGGAAAAGGAGCCATTTTGACTTGATGCCGGCAATGGCTGCTATCAGCGTGGCGCTTCCCAAATGCAAACTGGCAGGAAGTTCCCCGCATAGCCGTCATCCCGACATGGCTTTCGTCGAGGGAGTTTACGCATATCCTCGGCTGCGCCCCCTACCCTGCCCTTTGTCTACTGCGCCCGCTTACGCCGGAGCACGCCCATTTACGCTTGCGTATGGAGCAGATGGTTGCGGGTGTCAGGCACCCCGATTTGAACCCACGGGTGCCAATGATAGGCGTGTCATGTGGGGTGCAACAAAAAAAACCCGCCAAGTCAGTGACTTAGCGTGGTTTTTGTGTGATTTTATGGTTGCGGGGACTGGCTCTGTTCAGAACTTGCGCGATCCCCAAGTTGAAGTGGTTGCGGGGACACGCAGCCTCCGATACCGACAGTCACTTCTCGTATTTCCTGTTTAAGCAAGCCACTATATCAATCAGCAAAAGAATACCAGGTAATGGTGTAGAATCTGCAGATTTCTACGCCACATTGAGCAGAGACTTTACAAAAAAGCATTCATTCCATAAAAACCCAATCGATCTTCAAACAGCTTATCAAACATTATTGCGCTGTTCATGGCGCCAATCGGACATAACTCAATATTCTGTCCGATTTTCCAATTAATATAATAAATTCCAAATAAGATTTGTTATTATTTTTTATAAAATAATATAGTTCAATAACATATTCTGCGTGTTCGAAAAAAAATCATCATATATCTAGAATTTCGAATTTCATCTCGTTGGATATTTCTCTAATATCAATATTTTCGTTTGCACAAAATTCAGCAAGGTCTATCCATAAAGGCCAACCACTGGGAAGGTCGAAAAGAAACGCCCCATAAGGTGGGTTTATCCCTTCACAGGAAATTTCTTCAACAGCACCAAGACGATAATGGCGCATTTGAGAAAATATTTGATTTACCTGTGAACTGCTTAAATTGAAGACGCTCTCGACATCCTTCACTGGCATGAACTCGTAGGCACCCTCTCTAGGTAAACCAAATGTTTTTGAAGCATACTGCATACGATAGGCTATTTGACCCAAAAAATGTCTTGTTTCCAATGGTATTCTATGAAAAGTTTCTATATAAGAATTTAACTCTTCTATATTTTCTCTTAATTCTTCTGAAGAAAGGCTCCACTTTAAAGATTGAGAGATACGGGCCAAATTTTTAACACCGCTTGGTGCAGAAGATGAAGTCCAATCTTGGATAGATTGCAGCATTATGTACGATGGATCTGAAAAACGCCTTTCATGATTTTGCTTTATTTGCCTCATTGCCGCAGTTGGAAACTGATTTACGTCATCTGTTATTTTATGATGCGCATGACACATCAATAACAAATTTGATTCGTGTCGTCTCTGTTCATTAGTCATATGAGGATTAAATCGTTCTCCTCCTTCCAGTGCGCCTTCTATATGGCAAATCTGACCAACAAACGTACCGTCCGCAGTCATCATGAGATGACTACAGTTTGGAAACGCGCACAAATTTCCAGAACGAAGAAACAACATTCTTAGGGTTTCCGGAACGGGTTGAAGACGTTTGACTTTTTCCAACATTTCAAAAAACACTCTTCCATGAATCTATTATATGTTTGGATATATTATCACAGGGTGACACCATTGTAACATCGAGACATAGCCCCCAATTCAAAACATGACGTTCAATTAATCAGGGCATACGAACGCCACTCAGCCGAAAGAGCCAAATAAAGTTGCCCGCAAAAGATGGAGCAAGCTTACAATGAGCATCCTGAGATGACCCTACGCACGATTATGATTACTCCATTGGAATAAAATAAAAATTCATCTAAAAAGATATGTCATCATCTAAATCAAAGGAACTTTCGTCTGTCGGTGTATCCATCGCTACGTCAGCATTTCTGCCTTCCGCAGTTTCAATAGGTGCCGTAGAGGCGGACCATTGGCGAGAGACTTGTCCCCAATCAACGTGACGGGCGCTTTTGCCTGTCCACACATTCCAAAAATCAGGGTCTGACGATTGCGGCTGATGCTCTTTGGCCAGTTCATCAATTTCTACCAAGACAGGAATAGGAGTTGCCCATCCTAGAAGAATTGCTTGCTTTGACGGCAGGCTTGGAAGGTCACGTAAGAGACCACCGACATTATCAGGTACGAGACGAGCAACAAGATTTTGATCTGAATCGTTCACAATGCGATGTAGGATAAAAGTGTTACATTGTGCCAGCACAGTAGCCGACAATTCAGATGGCCTCTGAGACGAAAGTACCAATCCCAAACCGAACTTTCGCCCTTCACGCGCAATACGCTCGAAAATCTCTCGACATAGCTGGCTCGGACTGGATGCCGGTCCTTCGTCTTCTTTGCCACGCCGAATAAATGTATGAGCCTCCTCCAACACGAGAACAGTCGGCAGCGACAATCCATCAGGATGCAGCCGCCGATAGCGTTGTAGCGATTCAAAAATCACTCGCGCTAGAACAGCGACGACGACATGCACCACTTCTGACGGAACCAGCGACAAATCAATGACCGCAAGCGGCCCATTCCGTGCCCCGTCGTCACCGACGTAGCTTTTCAACCATTCTTCGAAACTCGTCGGTGGCTCTCTGGCGATAACACCTCCAAGTCTGTGATCCGCAAGCATACTCCGAATGCGTAGACCGAGAGTACTGATGAAAGCCGCGAAATTTCCACCTTGTTCGGCTGCGAGGTGATCCAGATGTTCCGCAAGTAGCGTCACGTCAAACGGAACAGGCGCGTCTTCACTGATTCCAGCAGCTACACCTGATACATCTGGAAACGCGTCAGTGACTTTAGTAATCGACGCACGAACGGTCTCCAAATCAGATACAAGAAAATCGTTGAAATACTGCCCCGATCGTCTAGGGTCGACTACCGCAGCAACCTCAGTCGACAATGTTTGAAGCAACGTTGATGATGGCAGGTCAACAGACGCAGCAAAGCGAGTTGCGTCTTCCTGAACGCTTAATAATAGCCTCGCACAATCAAACCGCGCCCCTACTGCACCTGCAAATGCGGTACTCCCGATATTGAGCATTGCCGCAATACGACCACTTGATACGAGCAGATGCCGTTTAATGACCGCTTCACGGGGTACATCTTCGTGGTGCCCGCTTTTGAGCTCCCGCAGGCCGCGCAGAAGAAGTGGACGCTGCGCGCCTGGCTGGGCATGCGCAACAGCCGTCCATTCGTGCCCACTCCACAGCCAAGCAGGAACGTCCAGTTCCTTCTCAGTTCCCTGTACAGGTGGAACCCGGAACAACCGAAGCTGATCACCGCGATCGACAAATGCCTTTGCGTATTCTCCATTTGGATCAAGAACGATGAAGCGAGCATTGGGCTGACCTTCACAGCCAGCATCCGTCATCGCCTTTTCACTAGCATCGAGCGACCAGCGAATCAGACCAGCGACCGTGCAAGATTTTCCGCTTCCTGTATTGCCTAGTACAGCAAGATGCCTGCCAAACAGCTTGTCGGGATCGACCTTGATTTCAGCGCTCGCCGCTAGGGCGGAAGTTCCGATGCGAACACGACGATCAGTCTCCTTCGCGCCAACAATAGCCCCGACCTGTTCTGGCGTTGGCATCAACACTTGATCGCCAACGGAAGGAAAAGCAACGACGCCGCGAGACAGTTCGAATATCGTCTGCTTCGATACACGATCACGACGAGAAGTGAGCGTGCCAACTGGTGATACGCACATTTTTCGAAGCGGGAACGGAAGATCGATCAGACCAAAATCCTTCAAGCCTGCACGCTTTGGGTATGGCGAACGCTCGATCCCGATCCACGATATATAGGCAACCGTAGCGCCTGCCTCATTAGGTATCAGCACATAGCCATTGAGACGTGGAAAAGCAGCAGGAGTCCCAGTATTGAGCGCAGTAGCCTGCGGAGCGTCAAGTTCGAGAAGGATACGAATTTCGTCGGGGGACACGGACTCCACCGTGCCAATCACCAAACCAGCAATTGCCTCGATTGGTGTTGTCATGTGGACGATCCACAGCCCGACAACGGATCAAAGACCTCTCCAGGTGGCGGCTCTTCCGGTGCCGACTGATACTCTGGCGGACGATGTTTCATCAACTCTGTCATACGACTTGTAACGTAATCGAGTGTTGGTTTCGGAAGATAATTTTCTATCAATGTAGTGAGATCGCCGAAGTGTGGACCTATCAATAGCGAAACTTGTGCCTCACGGGTGCGCGCCAAAAAACTTTTCAGGCGATCATCGGCATTATACGCGAACACTACGAGATGCGTAGATGGGATCGTCAGCATGTCGAGCAAGACACGGTTTATGTGATCGTCACCGAAGCCATAACCATATGTAACGGCAACAGCGTTCGGCCTACATGTCGCTGCCGCAAAATCGCGAAACAGTTCAGCATAGGGATATTGAGTCGTCTCAACATCCTTGGCTGGGTTGGGATAAATCATCACGGTATCAACAGGATTATGTGGAAGGTCCGTGTGATCGGCAGGAGCACCAAATGGTATGCCTTTTCGGAAAATCTTTCGATCAGCCCTGTCAAAAAACCAATCCAGAGAACCATGCAGCTTTGTGAGACGGATGACGCCCTCCATGAAGCGAGGTTCACCCCTAATGCCCGGCGGATTGTAATGCATATCAACTTCGACACGAGCAGAGCGGAATACGGGCGTCAATGCTCCAACAAAACGATCAATGATACGAAGTCCTGCAAGATCGCATCCATGCTCGATCAGGCGATCATAATTTGTTGTGAAAATATGTAATCGCTCGCGGGATGCTGCGCGGCTAGCAAAGCTAAGTAGAAAAGATTGAACAACTCCCTCGGCAATGATGCGCTTCGTCGGATCACCATTGATTAGCCCAGATTCCGTTGCAAGTAAGGACTCAAGAAACGATCTAAGTTGCCTATCCATCGCGTTTTTAAGGGCTTCAGCTTTCGTCGCATCAATAACCTTCAACCCCTCGTACACCGCGAGCGCAGCACGAAATTGATCTTCTATATTCGCAACACCACGCCCCATAAGTGCGGCTTCTCTGGCGGCATACGCATCAATCTGAATGTCGAATTCGCTTCCGAATGCGACCTGCCCCATTCCAGTGGTTGTCGCTCCAGCTACGTAACCAATAGCAGTTGTAAAGCCGCTCCCAATCAACAGATTCAGGTGCTCTGCCTGAAATACGGCAGACAGCCACGGCTCGATACGCTTCCGTGCCGATGCAATAAACTTGTCGAGTTCATCATCATCTGAAGGCAGGTCATTCCATGACGCGGAATGGCTTCCGACGCGATAAATGTGCTTATCGGAGAGCTTCATAATTCCTCGCTACTGTGATCGAGCAGCCTCGGCTGCAATATGCGCGGCGAATGACGCCACGAACGATTTCAAGCTGGTGAGATCCGACATGTCTTCATACACACCGGTCGTTACGGCCGAGCGCGGCGATGCCAGAACACATGCGGCGGTATAGAGGCTTTCAAGCACAAGCTTTTTGCAAAGAATGTCGTATCGATCGAGATAGGAGGCACCCCTGAACTCTTCGAAAATTGGGAAATGCCGCGAAGATTCACGCTGAGAGGGTCGACGTGACTTGTCAGCGTCTTCCACCATCACAAGCCAACCTACGAAGGGGCGGGCTGTGTCAGTACCAAATGCGCCTTCGCGATAGGCCGTCCAAAAATCGTGTGCAGTGCCTATGGCTTCTTCGGCGCGATTGTTCGCGTTGTTTCCGAATGACGGGCCAACGTGACTCTTCATCTCGACTGCTGCAATCAACCTGCCATCAAGAATCACGAGGATGTCCCAGAGCTTTGTTGGGCGGAAAAAGCCCGGCAGTGTTAGAACACTGCGCCGACGATAAATCTTAGCATGTGCCAGCCCATTTGCCTGCACAAGGTCGATTATCAATGCTGTGAACCCATCCATCGTGTTACCGGCAGTGACCGCGCCACGCTCACCAGTATCTACGGTTCCAGCTTCAATCTTGGCTTCAAGTGCTTTCTGACGATTACCCCAAAATGCCATCGTTGCATTACAGGCTTTCGCCTCGTAATCCGTTAAATCTAGACCCATTACTTTTCGTCACCCTCAAGTGTAACTCTGTCCTGAACGGACAATCCGTATAATTCAAAAGCGAGTTTGTTGCATGCCTCAGCGTCGCCCGCTTTAGCTGCCTTTTCGAGAGCTAGTCGCATCTTCGGAGAGACGTCCTTCCATTCAGGCAAGCGAATGCGCCTCAGATATTGCGCCTGAAACCGAAGGTACCCGCCGCGCATGCGCGTTGAGTAGGTCGCGACAAACAGCCTCGCAATGCCGGAAAGAAGCACCGCCTGAAGAGCGCGCATTTCCCAAGTGTCCGACGTAATAAAATACAGATTATGGTGGGGGTAGAGACTGCCTTCTTCGTAAACAATGTGAGGTGCCCCCTTAATATCGGGAATAAGTAACTTGGGCGTGCAGACTAGTTCGGGGTAAATCCTATCGATAGTCCGATACCAATTTTCCGGAGCTTTCCGGGCTACATGCCGCGCAGCAATTTGATCGCGCCGCGCATTAAGATAACGTTTTAGCTTCGGAAATTGGTCGAGCTTCACAAGCTTACCATCGTCACCAAATGGATTGACCACTCCAAGACCACGCCATTTTACATATCCGTCTATGATATCGCGCGTCATCACGAGCGGCAACTTACGACAGGCCTCCACATCAAGCCCGTCAAATTCTCCGATAAACGCTTTGTCTGCTCCGGTCGCAACGCCAATACCGACTTTGCACCCCACATCCTCGATAAGGGGAAATTTTGACTCGATCTTACGCACCAAAGCCAGGCGATCCGAGGATTCTATAATCCAAGGCTCTGAACCCGATGTAAAAGACTCCAATTCCTTCACGCCGGAATCCGACGAAGGCTTTTGCGCCGAGCCAAGAATAGCGGAAAGTTGTGCTAAAGAACTTTTAGAAATATCCGGCCTATGGGCGATGCGTGTCTGCGCACCTCTCTCACGGCCAATAATAGTGATCGCGGGATATGCTACAACATCTTGATGAAAAGCTGGAGTATTCACCATATCGACATAAATACTGAGGTGGAACCCGTCCGCGACCATCGCACGAAGGGGACCGCCGTAACGATTCTTCATCCAACGATCAGCGCAGATAAAACCGAGTTGTCCCTTTTTCTCCAGCAGTCTCAATGAGCGCTCGATGAATGGAATATAGATATCAGCACGGTCATAGATGGTTTGATAACGTGCGCGATATTCCGCCATGAGCACGTCAGGGATAAGTTCCTGCCGCACATATGGTGGGTTACCAACAACCATATCGAACTTGCCCGAAATGGGCATGAGCAGAAAATCACCTTGCACGAGCCACTGATCGGCAAGGTTTTGGGCATCTCTCTGCCCAATACCGGCCGCACGCAATTTCTGGACAACAAGGGCATGGGTTCGATCAAATGATGCTTGGTGAAGTTCCACCGCCCGAATTGCGTCTATCAGAGAATTGAGCGCAGTTCCACTCCGCTTCCACGCGATGAGCAAGCGGTCAATTGACGGAAGAAGGAAATCGCCAAAACCGAAAGATGGCTCCAATAACCGAAACGTGTGAAGGGGTGCTGAGGCATCGTAGCCAACGAGGTCGAGAATGAATTCAACGACTTCGCGCCGCGTGAAAATCGCTCCACGCTTTTCAATGCCCGCATTTGCCATCGTATCCAGTGCTTCAGTGACTGGGCATAAATCGGGGAGAGATGGCTCACGCAGTACGGTCGCAAGATTGATCTTCGCCATTAACTTCCTTGATGTCCGTTTTGCCGTCGCAAGCCTGAGTCTCTTGTGCCCGATCGGAAGCCATACGTCGATCAGTTTCGGTCAAACGGGCGCGAACAAAAAGAGATCAGTTCGGCGTGAGCGCGAGTGCGAGAGCCACGTCCGCTCAATTTCTGGTTGACAGACATATTGAACATCCGACACCAGCGTTATCTGCAAGTTGGCCTGCCCGTATTCATTTACCGACAACCCGTGATGGGCTGGTTTGCCGCGCCTTGGAGAAACCTCGATCGGCAGCAATAAACCGCACCAACATGGGTACAATAAGACGCACGGGATCGGCGGCGGCCTGCCCGGTCTCGCGACTGAGGATGTCAGCGTAAGCGACAAGATCACGATGTAGCGCGGCGGGCAACTCCAGCGTGACCTTCACGGGCTTGTCGTCCTCAATCGGGCCGAGCTTCAGCTTCGTCATGGGCGGAATTCCTTCTCTTTCCAAGTCTTGAGGATAAGGTCGCGATTCAGAATTAGCGTGAACGGCAGGCCGGGCCTGTCGGTCAGCGTCGGCTGAATATTCAGACTGCGGTCGATCAGACGGTTACCGACCATGGAGAAACCGTTGCTGGCCCCTGAACGGATGGCCTGCATCAGGTTGTTCTCGTTCCATGACGTGCCAGCTTCGGAACCCACGCTGAGAAGAGTCGTCACGAGGGCAGCCTTGAAAAGCTGGCCCCAGTGATTGTCGACCTCGTCAGACAGGCCGGACTGGCCGATGGCGTCACCACCGGGGAGCTTCTCCAGCACGAGGCTCTCGCCGTCGGGGTATATAAGCCGCGTCCAGATGATCTGCGTGCGCTGCTGCCCGAAGGAGATCCCACTGTTATAGGCTCCGAACAGCCTGCTGCCCTGCGGGATCAGCAGATAGCGGCCGGTCGGGCTATCATAGACGTTCTGCGTGACGTGCCCCACGATCTGGCCCGGCAGGTCGGAACTGATCTTCGTGTTCAGTGCACCAGCGATCACCGTGCCCGCCTGGAGGACATAAGGTGAGGCAGGCGGCGCAATGTGGTCCGGGCTGGTCGTCGCGCGATCAGGCTGCCCTTCCAGAAAGGCGAGGCTCCCAGCCTGTGGCCCGGTCGTGGTGGACGCCCGCCCCTGAGTGGCAGGAGCGCCCGGCGCGGACGGCATCGTCTGTTCGCCGGCGCGGTCACGTTCCCCCGTCTGCACGAATAGCCGGCTGGCGATCGCGGCCTCGACCTCCTGCGCGACACGGCGATCATCCCCGCCTGATGCGGCTTTCCCCTGTGCCTTCAGGATGGTGTGCCCAAGGTCACCGGGCAGTGCAGGACCGAGCTTCGGGACGCCACTGCCGACGTAGTCTGAGGGCAGCCCCGCCAGCCCATCGGCGGACGGACGCACATCCGTGTCCTGGCTGGCGGCCGGTGGCGCTTTGTGGTTGCTGTTCTCCAGCGCGTAGCCGAGTGCCAGACCAATGGCGAGCATGCCCGCACCGCCGAGCGCCCAGACCACGGTACGGTTGAGCCTTACCACGCGCGGCCGTTCGGCCCTCAGACGCAGATCGGGCGGTGGTGATGCGGAATTTCCCCCTGTTGCCGGAACCGCTGGATTTTCGCCCGCTGTTGGAACCTGCCTAGTCATGTCCGCCGTCCATCGGTGCGGACGATGCGCACGCGCTGCTCGCTGTGTTTATCCCCGAGCCGCAATTCGGCGGCGGCAAACAGGCGATCGACGATCATCCAGTTCTGCCTGACCCGGTAATTGACCAGTTCCGCCCCGCCATCGGCCCCCAGCACAAAGAGTGGCGGCAATTCCCCCTGCCCGATCCCGGACGGGAACGCGATATAGACCTTGTGGCCGTCATCGAAGGCCCGGCCGGGCAACCAGGGGGGCGTGCCCCCTTTCACCGGCTGGATGGCATAGCGGAAATTCAGCGCGTTCAGATCCAGCCCCGCGTCCACGGAGGCGGCATCATCGGCGGCACTGTCCTGCCGGTGCAGGGCGATCAGATCATCCTCGGGATAATCCCACGATACCGACGCCATATAGGTCGCGGGCGTGGAGCGCAGTTCCGCCAGATAGGTGCGCCGATCCGTGTTGACGATCAGATTGGTGGTGAGGTCCGGCCGCGTCGGCTTGATCAGGATATGGATGCGTTTTGTCGCCCCTGCTCCGCTTTCGGTATCGCCGATGATCCAACGCACCGTATCGCCGGCGGCAACCGGCCCGGTGCCCACCAGCTTTTCACCCTTCTGGAGCATGATGTCGGTAATTTCGCCCGGCGAGGCATAGACCTGATAGAGGGCACCCGGAGAATAAGGATAGACCTGCACCGCGTTGATGAACCCGGCTCGCGTGGGCTGAATGCGCGCCGCCAGATTGGCCTGTGTTACACGCGTGGTCGGATCGGCAACTTCGGGGGCCGGATGTATGACGCGTCGTGAGGGCAGCGGCTTGAGCTGCCCCGGCAGGGGAAGTGGCTGCGGGACTTCGACGACCTGTACCGGTTTCGGCGGATCCGGCAGGCGCGTGGCCTGAACAGCGTCATCATAGCGGATGACGGGCGGATGGTAATGCTGCCCGCATCCGGCCAGGGGCAGGACAAGCAACGGCAGGACACGAAGAGCGCAACGGATCATTGGCCCAGCTCCTTCGACCAGTTGATGGCGGAGACGTAGATTCCGAGGGGATTTTTCCTGAGATGGTCGGCATCGCGTGGCGTGCGCAGAACGATCGAGACGATGGCGGTCCAGCGTTCGGTGCCGGTAAAAGCGCCGTCACGGTAATGGCGTTCGGTCCAGGCCACCCGGAAGCTGCCGGACGAGGCCCGGATCACCGAAGCGATGTCCACCTCGACCTGCTCGTGCCCGATGCGCGAGAACGGATCGTTGAGGCGGGCATAGTCGTTCAGGGCCTGCGCGCCCGACGTGGTGGTGAAATCATAGGCGCGGAGCCAATTCTGCCGGACCACCACGGGGTCCGACGACAGGGCGCGCACGTCGTGGACGAACTGCGCCAGATACCAGGCGATCTGCGGATCGGCGGGCATATAGCCCGCTGTCGCCGGGGCTACGACCTGCGCCTGCCCCAGCCGGTCCACCTGCACCACCCACGGCGTGATGGTGCCACGCATAGACTGCCAGACCAGGCCAACCCCGAGACCGGCGGACAGGAACAGGGAACCGAACGCCATCAGCCGCCAGTTACGGGCCTGGATACGGGCGGAACCAATGCGCTCGTCCCACACCTGCACTGCCTTTTGATACGGTGTCACCGGTTCGGGCGTGGTCCCATAACGTGTGGTGGAGCGACGGAACATCATTCTTTCTCCGAGAGATCGATGGAAGCGGATCCGCCGCCGCCATCGGCGGAGCGGATGACATTGGCGGCCTCGGCAGCATGGGCGGCAGCATTGCGGCGCTTCATCTTCCGCGCCCAGCGGGGCGGTTCGCCGGAACCGCCACCATCTCCACCAGCCGGACCCTCACCGGTAGGGCCGCCACCCGTGGGGCCACCCCCTTCTCCAGCAGGACCACTGCCACCAGAAGGTGCCGGTCCGCTATCTCCGCCTTCGCCGCCCTCTCCACCGCCCATCCCGCGTGCCGCCCAGCGTCCGCCGGCGGCATAGCTTTCCCTGAGGGATGAACCGGCACGTGCGGCCGCTCCTTTGACGGCATTCGTGGCGTTCCCGCCGACGGCCCGGCCCATGCCGCCAATCCCGGCGGCCATGCTGCCCGCACCACCTGATGCGCCTGCGGCTCCGGCCGAATAGGCGGAGGTCGCCGCCCCAGCGATTGCGGCCCCACCGCGCGCGGCGGCAGCGGTCGCACCAAGGGCAGCGGCACCGCCAGAGGCGACGGCCCCCACACCGGCCGCCGCAGCAGCACCCATGGCGCCAACCGCCATGCCGGTCCCGACGGCTGCACCAGCCCCAAGCTGCGGTGCGCCGGAGATCAAGCCACTGGCGATGCTGCCGCCAAAAATGGACAGGCCGACAATTGCAAGGGAGGCCAGCACCACCGAGACGGACTGCCCGATCGTGGGAACGTCGCTGCCGTAGGAGGTTGAGAACTGGGCGAACATAACGGACGCGATGGCGGAAATGACCGCCAGCACCATGATCTTCACACCGGACGATACGACATTGCCCAGCACCTTCTCGGCGAGGAAAGCCGTACGATTGAACAGGGCGAAGGGGATCAGGACGAAGCCTGCCAGCGTGGTCAGCTTGAACTCGATCAGCGCCACGAAAAGCTGCACGGCGAGGATGAAAAAGGCTGCCAGCACGATCAGCCACGACAGGCACAGCACGAAGATCTGGATGAAGTTGGTAAAGAAGGCGACAGGACCAAGGAGATTGTGGACAGAGTCCAGAAGCGGCTGCGCTGCCGTAAATCCGGTCGAGGCCAGTCGGCCGGGCCGCAGGAAGTCACCCAGTGCGAGATTCCCGCCTCCGACCTTCAGACCGAGAGTCGCGAAACTGTCAAAAACAATCTTCGAGAGCGCATCGAAATCGTTGATGACCCAGGCGAAGAAGCCGATATAGAGCGTCTTCTTCACCAGACGCTGGATGATGTCCTCATCCGCCGCCCAGGCCCAGAACAGGCCAGCCAGCGCCATATCCAGCACGGACAGTGTTCCGGCCAGCGAGATCACATTCCCCTTCACCAGACCGAAGCCCGTATCGATGGTGGTGGTGAAGGTGTTCAGAAAGGTATCGATAACGCCGACATCGTTCATGGCCATGGTGGTCAGTTCCCGCTACTGCCGAACATGGACACCGAAGTCGGGCTATAGGCGTTATATTGGGAAAAATGCTGATACTGAGCTTCGCTCTCGGCTTCGGTGGCAGCATTTCGCGCCCGCTCCAGCGCCGAGGCCCGCCCGTTGGCGGCGAGTTCGGCCTGGATGTCGGAAAGCTGGCGGGATTGCAGGGCCAGAAGCTGGTTTCCGGCCTGCGCGGCCTGCAACGCCCCGGTTGACGTCTGGCTGGCAGAGACAAGCTGGGTCATGGCGGAACTGTCGGAGGGGATGTTTCCCACCACCCGCGCCTGAAGTTTCAAGGCATCCTCAAACCCGCCGACGGAATTCTGCCACCGCGTCTGCGCCTGGGAGAACAGGGCGCTGTCGGACATGCCCGAGGAGACCGACGTATAGGACTGCTGGTATTGCTGCTCGACGGACTGGACGCTGTAGGCGATATTCTGCGCCTGCGCGAGAAGTGCAGTCGTCTGGGAAATCGTCGATTGCAACGTTGAGAGTGTCGACAGTGGCAGTGTGGCGAGGTTCTTTGCCTGGTTAACCAGCATCTGCGCCTGATTGGCCAGCGAGGTGATCTGATTGTCGATCTGCTGGAGGGTCCGGGCCGCAATGAGAACATTCTGGACATGGTTTGCCCCGTCATAAACCGCCCACTGGGCGTGAGCCGGACGCAAGGAAGAAAACGCCCCGCCGACAGCCAGCATTGCAGAAGTGAGAAGGACACCTAGGCGGAAATGTTTTTCGCTCTTACGACCGAAAAATTCAGTCCAAAGCGGGAAAGATTTTTCCGTCATGGCATGCCCTCCGATTGACGATCGTCACGCAGAAGATCGGCTGCCCACGGCACACCACGCGCCTCGAACCACACTGGTAAATATCCTGCACGCCCGTGCTCCGCCAGCACTGCATCGATCAGGCGGTGGTCATCCTTCCCGGACGCTGCGCACAGGGCGAGCGCCACCGGTCCCAGCCCAAGCTCGAACAGCCGGTTGCCGCGCTGAGTCTGGCAATAATATTCCCGCTTCGAGGCCGCACGGGCAATGATGGCGATCTGCCGGTCATTCAGCCCGAAATCCCGATAAATCGTGGCTATCTGTGGTTCGATCGCCCGTTCATTGGGCAGGAAAATCCGCGTGGGGCAGCTTTCCACCACCGCTGGCGCGATGCGGGAATTGGCAATATCCGACAGGGACTGCGTGGCGAAGATGACGCTGGCGTTCTTCTTGCGCAGGGTTTTCAGCCACTCCCGGAGTTGCCCCGCGAAATCCCCGTCGTCCAGCACCAGCCAGCCCTCGTCGATCACCAGCAGGGTCGGACGGCCATCCAGACGGCCTTCGATGCGGTGGAACAGATAGGACAGCACAGAAGACGCCGCGCCAGAGCCGATCAGGCCCTCGGTCTCGAACACCACGACATCGGCATCGCCCAGCCGCTCGGCATCCGCGTCGAGCACCCGGCCATAAGGACCACCGAGGCAGTATGGGGCCAGCGCCTGCTTCAGGGCATTGGACTGGAGGAGTGCGACCAGACCTGAGATCGTGCGTTCATGGCTGGGCGATGACGCCAGGGAGTTCAGGGCCGACCAAAGGTGAGACTTCACCTCCGGGGTGAGCGTTACCCCTTCACCGACAAGGATCTGCCCCAGCCATTCACCGGCCCATTTCCGTTCGTCGGGGTCATCAATCCGCGCCACCGGCTGAAGGGAGACGGTGGAATGCCCATCGCCCTCGTCTGTCAGCCCACCGCCGAGATCGTGCCAGTCTCCGCCCATCGCTAGCGTCGCCGCCCGCATCGAGCCGCCGAAATCAAAGGTAAAAATCTGCGATCCCGCATAGCGGCGGAACTGGAGCGCCATCAGCGCCAGCAGCACCGACTTCCCCGCCCCTGTCGGTCCCGCGATCAGCGTATGACCTACATCGCCAATGTGGAGGCTGAACCGGAATGGCGTGGCACCCGCCGTCCTACCGTAGAACAGCGGCGGAGCCTTGAAATGACCGTCCCGTTCAGGCCCCGCCCAGACAGCAGAGAGCGGAATCATATGTGCCAGATTTAGTGTCGAGACCGGGGGCTGACGCACATTGGCATAGACATGACCGGGCAAGGAGCCAAGCCACGCTTCCACGGCGTTGAGGCTTTCCGTCATGCAGGTGAAATCGCGCCCCTGAATGATCTTTTCCACGAGGCGCAGCTTCTCGGCCGCGATGGAGGCGGAACCGTCCCAGACCGTGACGGTGGCCGTGATATAGGCTTGGCCCACATCGTCAGCGCCGAGGGACTGTAGGGCCAGATCGGCGTCGGCCGCCTTGTTGGCGGCGTCGTTGTCCACCAGCACCGACGCCTCGTTGGTCATGACCTCCCGGACAATGGCTGCAATACTCTTGCGCTTTGCGAACCACTGCCGACGGATTTTCGTCAGCACCTTCGTGGCGTCCGTCTTGTCCAGCAGGATCGCACGGGTGGACCAGCGATAGGGCATGGCCAGTCGATTCAGTTCGTCGAGGATTCCGGGAAAGGTGCGGCTGGGGAAACCCGTTATGGTCAGGGTTTTCAGATACGCATCGCCGAGCTTCGGTTCCAGACCGCCAGAGAGCGGCTGGTCCACCAGCAAGGCGTCCAGATGCATGGGAATTTCTGGCACCCTGACCCGCTGGTTCCGGGCCGAGATCGTGCTGTGCAGATAAGTCAGGGTTTCGCCGTCATCGAGCCATGCCGCCTCAGGCATGAACCCGTCCAGCAGGGCCAGCATCCGATCAGTGCGGTCCACGAATGCATGGAGCACGCCATGCGGGTCCGGCCCGTCACGCTCCCGGCCCTCATAAAGAAAACGCTCGGCACGGCCTGACGATTCCGCCGGTGGTAGCCAGACCAGGCTCAGGAAATACCGGCTCTCGAAATGCGCCCCTTCATCCTCGAACTGCTCCCGGCGTTCGAGATCGACCATCTGGCTGGCCGCGTCGGGGAAATCGCTCTCGGGATAGAGCGTCGCCGGCATCCGCTGTGCTTCCACGAACACGGCCCAGCCCGAGCCCAGACGGCGCAAGGCATTGTTCAGTCGGCCGGTGACCCCAACCAGTTCCGCTGGCGTGGCACTGTCCAGATCGGGACCACGGATACGGGCCGTCCGCTGGAAGGAACCGTCCTTGTTCAGGACAACGCCTTTTCCGACCAGCGCGGCCCATGGGAGAAAATCCGACAGGAGGGCGGCACGGTTGCGATATTCGCCAAGGGACATCATCGCCCTGCCCTCCCTATGCCCGGAGCCAGGCGGGATAGCGGAGATGCCGCCGCCCCACCTCAATGAAGAAAGGATCGCGCTTCGCCCCCCAGACCGCGAGCCCATGGCCGACGATCCAGAAGGCAGCCCCGATCAGCCACAGCCGCAGGCCGAGCGCGATCGCTGCCGCCAGCGTGCCGTTGGCGATGGCGACGGCACGGGGTGCCCCACCCAGCAGGATCGGGTCGGTCAGCGAGCGATGCACCGGGACATGAAAGCCCGACACCGCGTCATCGTCATATCCCGCCATCAGATCAGTGCTCCGCCCGAGAAGCTGAAGAACGAGAGGAAGAAGCTGGACGCTGCAAAAGCGATGCTGAGTCCAAAGACAATCTGGATCAGACGGCGGAACCCGCCGGATGTTTCCCCGAAGGCCAGCGTCAGACCGGTCACGGTAATGATGATGACCGAGATGATCTTGGCGACCGGCCCCTGCACGGATTCCAGAATCTCGTTCAGGGGCGTTTCCCACGGCATGCTGGATCCTGAGGCCCAGGCCGATGACGCGAAAGCAAGCGACAGCAGCATGGAGGTTCCGAACACACGCAGATCCGGCACATGCCGGTCAGAACGTGCGACAGCGCCCACAATGGCGCGCAGACGTGAAGGCGGCATCATGATGATTCTCCATTGGCAGAGCGGGATGTTTCGGGAGAAGAGTGGCTGACCGGACGGATGCGATAGGCGCCCGTCACGGGATCAAGGCCATCGATTTCCGCCATCTCAGACAGACGGCGTGCCGTGCCGCGCCCGGACAGGACCGCGATGACGTCGATAGTTTCGGCGATCATGGCGCGTGGCACCGTCACCACCGCCTCCTGGATCAGCTGTTCCAGCCGATACAGGGCCGCCAGCACCGATCCGGCGTGCAGCGTGCCGATGCCACCCGGATGGCCGGTGCCCCACGCCTTGACCAGATCAAGGGCTTCAGCCCCACGCACCTCGCCAATCGGGATACGGTCGGGACGCAGGCGGAGACCAGAGCGGACGAGGTCCGACAGCGTGATGATGCCTTCGCGGGTCCGCAGGGCAATGAGGTTGGGCGCCATGCATTGCAGTTCGCGCGTATCCTCGATCAGCACGACGCGATCACCGGTTTTCGCGACCTCGGCCAGCAGGGCGTTGACCAGCGTCGTCTTGCCGGTGCTGGTCCCGCCTACGACCAGGATATTCTTCCTGTCCGAGACCGCATGACGCAGGAAATCTGCCTGTGCATCGGTCATGATCCCGGCTTCAACATAGTCATCGAGGGTGAACACGGCGACGGCCGGTTTGCGGATGGCGAAACTTGGGGCAGTTACAACGGGGGGCAGCAATCCTTCGAACCGCTCACCGGTTGGTAGTTCGGCCGACACACGGGGTGCCGCTTCATGCACCTCCGCCCCGACATGGTGGGCGACCAGACGCACGATCCGCTCGGCATCCGCTGGCGTGATGGTTTCGCCCGTGTTGGCCATGCCCTCTGACAGCCGATCGATCCAGAGTCGCCCATCGGGATTGAGCATCACTTCGACGATCGCGGGATCGGCAAGGTGCCCTGCGATCGCCGGTCCCATCGCCGTGCGCAGCATGGAAATGCCGCGTGTCTGACTTTCCGAATTATGGTGAGAAATTGCCATCTGGTCCCCGCACGAACGGGACCAGAACAGATGGTCCCCACACGGGGATGATTAAAAGAGGCCCATTTCGGCTCGATTCAACAACTATCGCATACCATGCGGTCATCGCGTGGAAACGGCGGCGATCGGCGGGATTGACGAATCCTTGCGGCAACCCCACGCAATCTGACGATTACTGGGGGTCTTCACCACCATTGCGCCGCATGTCGATGTCCCGCGACAGTTCTCTGAGAAACCGATCTCCCGTCGCCAGCTTCCGCCCGAGCGATTGCAGGAAACCCTCGAACCGCTCGACACCTTTTGCCCTGGCTGACGCCTGGGCACTGTCAGGCAGGGGTGGAGTGACGGTCAGCCAGAAGCGGATGAAGAGTGCCAGCGTCTCGCCCATAATGGCGAGGTCTTCATCCATTCCGGCGACCTGGCGGTCGATCCTGTCCATACGACGGGCGAACACCGCTTCCAGCCGCTCCGATGCGTCGGCCGAGAGAAAGGACGCAACAGCGGCCTCAATCACCGCCGATTTCGAGACATTGCGCCGCAGGGCCAGCGCTTCGACCTGCTTCAGAAGCTCCGGCTCGAAATACACATTCATGCGGGTCTTGCTCGACATGGGCATCCTCACAGATCAAGGCCATCGGCCGGGTCCATTGTCGCCTGACGGACGACCGAGCGGGCCTGCTGGCGTATGGTGCGTGCCTTGGCAGCATCGACATCCGGCTCGTCGTCGAGCACATCGAACTCCTGCATGCCCGGAGGCTCGGGCGGCACGACGTCCTCATGCTCCGGCAATTCCGGTTCGCGGCGGATGCCGGCATTGGCTGAATCGCCATCAGCGCTCGTGCCGCCATCCGGTGCCGGCCCTCCGGATGGAACCTCCACCTCCTGCGCCGACCAGTCATCGGGCGGGAACGTGGACGGGCGTTTCGTTCCTGTCGCGGGTGGCGGCAGGACACGCTCCATGAACCGCGCGTCCTCATAATAGCGCGCTTTCTTCGCGCGAACGGGTGCCACACCCGCGACCAGCAACAGTTCATCGGTCGGCGGAAGCTGCATCACCTCACCGGGCGTGAGCAGCGGTCGTGCCGTTTCCTGCCGCGACACCATGAGATGCCCGAGCCAGGGCGATAGCCGGTGCCCGGCATAATTGGTGGAATCACGCATCTCGGTCGCGGTGCCGAGCGCGTCCGACACCCGCCGGGCGGTGCGCTCGTCGTTGGTGGCAAACGCGACGCGGACATGACAGTTGTCGAGAATGCTGTTGTTCGCACCGTAAGCTTTTTCGATCTGGTTCAGGCTTTGCGCGATCAGGAAGGATTTGATCCCATACCCCGCCATGAAGGCCAGCGCACTCTCGAAGAAATCCAGCCGACCGAGGGCGGGGAACTCATCAAGCATCAGCAGCAACCGATGCCGATGGGCCGAGACATGCAGATCCTCCGTCAGCCGCCTGCCAATCTGGTTCAGGATCAGGCGGATCAGCGGCTTGGTGCGGGCGATGTCGGATGGCGGCACGACAAGGTAGAGACTGGCAGCTTGGCGGCCGGACACCAGATCCGCCATGCGCCAGTCACACTGTGCCGTCACCTTCGCCACCACGGGGTCGCGATAAAGGCCCAGGAACGACATGGCGGTGGACAATACACCTGACCGCTCGTTGTCGCTCTTGTTCAGCAGTTCGCGCGCCGATGAGGCGATGACGGGATGTACGCCCGCCTTGCCGAGGTGCGGCGTGGACATCATGGCGCGCAGAGTCGCCTCCACCGGCCGCTTCGGATCGGAGAGGAAATTGGCGACACCGGCCAGCGTCTTGTCCGGTTCCGCATAGAGGACATGCAGGATCGCGCCGACCAGCAGGGAATGCGAGGTCTTCTCCCAATGGTTGCGCCGGTCCAAAGCACCTTCGGGATCGACGAGAATATCGGCGATGTTCTGGACGTCGCGCACCTCCTTGTCGCCACGCCGGACCTCAAGCAGCGGGTTGTAGGACGAGGATGCCGGATCGGTCGGGTCGAACAGCAGCACGCGCCCGTGCCGGGCACGAAATCCGGCAGTGAGCCCCCAGTTCTCGCCTTTGATGTCATGCACGATGGCCGAACCCGGCCAGGTCAGCAGCGTCGGCACGACCAAGCCGACGCCTTTGCCCGAACGGGTCGGCGCAAAGCATAGGACATGCTCGGGGCCGTTATGCCGGAGATAGTCCCGATCCCACCGGCCCAGAACCACGCCGTCGGGGTCGAGCAGTCCTGCCTGCTTCATCTCGGCAGCATCCGCCCAGCGGGCCGAACCATACGTGGCGACATTCCGGGCTTCCCGCGCCCGGAGGATGGACAGGCCGATGGCGACGACGCTGCCGATAATTCCACCGGACGAGGCGATGTATCCGCCCGTCACGAAAATCGACGGGGCGTAGGCGTCGTAGAAATACCACCACCAGAAGAAGGCCGGCGGATAGTAGAACGGCCAGCCCGCCACCATAAACCAGGGAGCGCCAAGCTGGGGCTGAAAGCCCAGGCGCCAGGCCGTCCATTCCGTGGCACTCCAGATGGCGACGAAGACGATCAACAGAACGAGGGCGACCTGCCCCCACAGGACACGGCTTCCGGACATCGGGGCTCCAATCGGCTTGGGGAATGAAACCGATCAGAGAAGGGGCGACCCAGCGGCAGGCAATATATAATGAGTCGCGATCGTACCGCCGGATACCATGGCGAAGAAAAAGGACGGTCAGTGCCGGGTTGCGCGGGCGTCGATCACGGCCTGCTCGAGAATCTTCCGGTAACCGATTTTCGTCATCCACTGTGCACGGGCAAGATGGCTTTCCCAACAGATGCGCGTGCGCTCTCCATCAGCCGGGTCGCGGTGCAGCACGATCCGCGCCACCTCCGTCCAGTCGGCCCGATCCGCCTCGGCGTCGAGCAGGCGGAGATAGGTGATGAAATGCACTTCGTCATAGCTCGTGATCTCCGGCACGGTCGGCGCCAGGTCATCGACATCGGGGTCCAGTTCGGGTTTTGCTGTCATCCGACAGCCCTCCAGCAGGATTGCAGTCAACTATATCCTAAAATGGGATAATCCTAAATCGGGATTATCGGAACAGCTCCCCTCCCCGCCAGAGAGCCGTTCCGCATGAAGAAATCCCTGCGCACACCCCGGCAGCTTTTGCTGCAATCGCTTCTTACAGAAGCGCGCAAGACCGGGGGTATGACGCAGGCGGAACTGGCCGCCGCACTTGGCAAACCGCAATCCTTCGTCGCCAAATACGAGAATGGCGAGCGACGAATCGATGTCATTGAGTTCGCTGACATAACAGCCGCCCTTGGCGTTTCCGGCGCCGATCTTCTCGTTCGTCTCGCACCTGGCGCAGAAAAGCCCCCGCCAGGGGGCGAGGATACCACGGTCCAGGACGAATAGGAACGATCATTCCTGGAATGATCGTTCCGACGCAGGTCTCGATGATGGCATGGACCTCAAGGAGGTCATGGCGGTCAACCTGCGTCGGATGCGTCATGACAGGGACATGACGCAAGAAGAGCTGGCCGATCGCGCCGGCCTGAGCACCCGCTATATCGGAGCGATCGAACGCGCGGATGTTTCGGCAAGCGTTACGATCTTGGGAAAGATTGCGGAGGCACTGGACGTGGAACCGGGGGCGCTATTGAAAGCTGTCCTGGCCAGCCCGCGCTGACCGGCTGAGGGGAAAAAACGCCCTCAGTCCTTCCACGCGGTGCTGTCCTTCACGACGACGGCGAACATATCCGCCAGTTCGGCCAGCGCAACGCGGCGCACGGTTTCGGCCGCGATCGTTCCGCCCAGCGGATCAACGACATCACGTGCGGCAATGGCGTCCGCCACAAGGGTCACGCGCAGACCGTATTCCTCCGCCGCCGCGCGGGCCGTGGTGGACACGCAGACACCCACCGTATCCCCGGCAATGACGACCTCATTCCGACCTGTCTCCTTGATCCGGTCCGCGAGCCCGGTGCCGATAAACGCATTCGCATGGGTCTTGAACAGAACCGTCTCCCCTTCGCGGGGCGTCACCTGGGGCAGGAAATCGCGATACGGACTATCGCTGGCGAAGGCGGGAGCACCTGGTCCTGCGTCATGGGCGATATGGATGACCGGCACGCCATTGCGACGCGCAAGGGCAAGAAGCCGCCCGGCCTCATCCGCCGCCGCATCGACATTGGCAAGTGGCACCCGTCCGTCGCGATATTCGCGCTGGATGTCAATCAGGACCAGCACCGACCGGCCAAGCGGCGACGGGCTGTCGTCGAGACCGTAGATCTGGCGGAAGGTTTCAAGGGTCATGGGGATTTTCCTCCTGATAATAGGCTATTTTGACAGCCGGCGCTTCATCAGGGTGCGCCGCCTGTTTCGTGATGTCCCGGTGTCTTGACTGGAAACGAGGATGGCATGGTTTGAGCCTGCATGGTCCAACCATCCATGCGACTCATATGCGTGGCAAGGTCCAGAAGCTTACGCAGCGCAGGGCTGCGGTTCTGAGGCGACCAGACGGCGCTGAACCGGGCCTGTTCGTTTTCGTCATCGATCGGACGGAAGACGACACCGGGAAATGGCACATAGCTCCCCGCCTCGTGGGTCAGCGTGATCCCCTCTCCTGCGGCAACCATGTGCATCAACGTATCCCGCCCTACATTGCGCCGATGGAGGCGCAGCGATCGTCCATGTTCAGCCACACGCCGGACGATATGTTCGAGAACCTGCGGCCCTGCGCCGCCCTGCCGCACAAGGAAGTTCTCTGCCGCAAGATCTGCCCACGCAAGGGATTCTAGCCTCACAAGCGGATGTGCAGCAGGAAGAGCGATCACCAGCGCCTCGTTCCAGAGATGTCGGCAATGGCAATCCGGCACATTGGCAACATTGACGATGAAGGCCACGTCGAGTTTGCCCTCGCGGATCATGGCAAGAGTATGTGAAGACGATCCTTCGACGATGCTCTGTTCAATTGCCGGATGGGCTGCGCGATAGCGCTGGCGCAGATCAGCGAGGAAACCGGTTGCAATCGAACCGTGTAGCCCGATCGTGAGCCGCCCCACTGTACCATCAGAAATTGCGCCTGCCGTCCTAACGGCATGATCGATCTGCTCTATCCCTGCGGAAACCTCTGCGACGAAACGGTGTCCGGCCTCGGTCAGCCGGACACCGCGATGACGCCGCTCGAACAGGACGATGCCCAATGTCTCTTCCAGGGCCTTGATCCGGGTGCTTACGCTCGATTGGGCAACACCGAGCGCGTTAGCCGCATGTCGGAAATTCAGATGCTCCGCGACGACCAAAGCCTGAACAAGAGAACGCAAAGGAAACTGTGCCCCCAAAGACGTATATCGGGCTTCAGCTCTCTCGCAGCGCCTCATTCTATTTTCTCAAGACCAAATGAATTAAAGCACCTGAATTGCCATAATGAGGAGGAGATTTTGTCATTACCCTTCTCCCTGCTGCCGGTTTTCAGACTTTCTTGAAGCCGCAATGAAGAAGCCGACTAGGCCCAAAAGTCCACCGAACAGGCTCACTCCGATCCAACCTGCATAAGCATAGATCATTGTGGACAAAACGGCCCCTATGGCACTGCCTAGCGAATAGAAAGCCATATATGCGCCGACGATGCGGCTCCCCACCCCGCGCGCGTTTGCTAGGATGAGACTCTGGCTGGTGACGTGAATCGCCTGAATGGCAAAATCCAAAAGCAGAACACCGATGATTAGGGACCAGATCGAAAAGGGCAGTCCCGCGATAAAAACCCATGAGACGACTGCCAGGAGGAAGCATAGGATCGTCGTGCGCCGTGCGTATCCATGATCGGCCCAGGCGCCAGCCCTTCCTGCGCCGAGCGCGCCCGTCAGCCCGGCAAAGCCGAACAGCCCGATTTCTGTGTGGGGAAGGGAGAACGGCGGCGCGCTCAACGGCAGGACGAGCGGCGCCCATAGCGCGTTGAACATCGCGAAGATCAGAAATGCCATGACTCCGCGCCCTCGCAGGATCGGCATGTCGCGGTAGAGCGAGAGAGTCGAGCGGATCAGCGCGAGGTAGGACAGTTGTGCCTCTGGAGCCTCCTGTTTCGGCAGAACTGCAGTGAGTGTAACTGCCATCACGACCGTCAGCACGGAAGAAACCGCATAGACCGCCCGCCAGTCGATGAGATCGGTCAGAGCACCGGCGATGATGCGCGCGCACAAGATTCCGATCACGACGCCGCTCGTCACCTGCCCAACCACCCGGCCACGTTCGGTGGGAGCCGCCCGGTTTGCGGCATAAGCCACCAAGGTCTGCACGAGAACGGAGAGCAGTCCGACCGCGAAGAGGCTGATGAGCAGGAAGACAAAGGATGGTGCCAGCGCGACGCCTGCCACCGAGATAGAAGCTGCCACTCCTTGCCAGAGGATGAGACGACGAGATGGCAACAGGTCACCGAGCGGGACGACAGCGAGCAACCCAAATCCATAGCCGATCTGCGTCGCCGTGATCGCGCTGCCGATCATGCTGGGGGCGACGTGAAAATCCCGAGCAATCTGATCCAGGAGCGGCGCCGAATAATAGACATTCGCCACGCTCAGGCCGCACGCTGCTGCCAGCAACAGCACGATCACCCCGCTCAAAGGAGGCTGAGAGGAGACGCATAAAGGTTGTTCTGAAGGGGGCAGGAGCATCAATCGGACTCCATTAATGGTTCTATAATAGAACCTATTGAATGGAATCCTGTCCAGTCTTATTTTAGGACCAAGTTCGGAAAGGAGCACCGCATGGTCAAACGGGTCAGCATGAAGGCGGCCGACTGCCCAGTCGCCCGGTCTCTTGATGTGATCGGCGATTGGTGGTCCTTGCTGATCGTTCGCGATGCGTTCGATGGCGTGCGCCGTTTCGGCGAATTTCAGAAGAGTCTCGGCATCTCGAAGGGAATCCTGACCAGCCGACTCCTTGCTCTTGTGGAATTTGGTGTTCTCGCCGTCGAGCCGGCTTCCGACGGAAGCGCGTGGCAGAATTACGTGCTCACGCCAAAAGGCGAAGGGCTGTTCCCGATGATCGTAGCCCTTCGCCAATGGGGCGAGGTGTTCTGCTATGAGAAGGGAGAGGCTCATTCGATCCTCATAGAACGCAAAACTGGAAAATCCCTGGCGCCGTTGCGTGTCCGTTCTTCGTCCGGCCGAGTGCTGGACGCACGCGATACCTTGGTAAAGAAAATATCTTGAGAAATATTGACTGATGGAATCCTCTATTTCATTGAAACGATGAAATAGATTCATGCCTCATTTCTCGATCGCGAAGTCGATAGCGACGATGCCGACCGTGTCGTAGCGTCCCATTGCCTCCAAGACCGGGGTTATTCGGTCAAGCTCCACGGTTTGGCTCACCACCTTACCAGGGTCGAGAACGCCAGCCTCACACATGGCGAGCATCGTGTCATAGCGATGTGCCTGAAGCCCGAAAGCACCAAAAAGTCGAAGCTCATTGAGAAGGATGATGTCGATCGGAAGTCTCACGTAGCCAGCTTCGACACGGGTCGTATGACCAATCTGCACATGACGACCACGCTTGCGCAGCGACAGAACTGAATTGAGGCAGGTTTCCTCAATGCCCAGTGCATCAATCGAAACGTGAACGCCGCCACCGGTCAATTCACGAATGGCCTCGACGGGATTCGCTTCACGAGGATCTACCACGATGGCCGCGCCAAGCTTTCTGGCGGCATCGCGTGCATGTGGCGAAGGATCGACGGCAATGACCTTAGTTCCAACCGCAGCTGCGATCTGCACGGCCGATAGACCCATGCCGCCACATCCATAGATCGCCACCCACTCGCCGCCTCTTGCGTCCGCCTGATCAACAACAGCATGAAAGGCTGCGATATAGCGGCAGCCAAGGCTAGCAGCGGCAAGCAATGTCATACTTTCAGGAACGCGCACAAAGTTTACGTCTGCGTGGCGGACCATTGAATACTCTCCGAACGCTCCCCAGAAAGACACGCCAGGAACAAGAAGATGGCCTTCGTCGCAGATATGCTGCTGTCCATCTCGGCATTGCAGGCAGGTGCCGCACCCGGGATTCATCGGATAAACGACGCGATCTCCAGGTTTCCATTGGCGCACGTCAGCACCAACCTCCTCAATGATGCCGGCGAACTCATGCCCGAGGACAAAAGGCGGTTTAATCGAGAGGCCACGCCAAGCCCAATCGTCAGTCCATAAATGCCAATCGGTACGGCAGATGCCATTCGCTCCGATCCTGACAATCGCGCCATCCGGCGGACATTCAGGGTCGGGAATCGAACGAACAACGAGAGGTTTTTGCAGTTCCTCGACAACGGCGGCACGCATGTCTTTCTCCATTCCTTAGTGACCAACAAAGAATGGAGGCTTGCCTTTCGATGTCAAGCAAATTATTTGTCGTTCGACCAACAATGGAGATCCAACATGGCCGGACGGCCGAGAGAGTTCGACCGGGACGCCGCATTAAGGAAGGCACGCGACGCTTTTTGGTCGCGCGGTTATGAAGGTGTCTCGATGGCCGATCTAGTCAACCTGTTAGGATTGGCTTCGGCACGTATCTATGCCGCCTTCGGATCGAAGGAATCGCTATTCCGTCAGGCGATAGCACTCTATGACGCAGATGAAGGTGGTTTCGCCACAAGAGCGCTTGCTGAAGAGCCTACGGCAAAGGCCGCATTCCGACGTATCCTGATTGAAGCAATCGAAACCTACACGAAGCCGAATCATCCGCGCGGATGCATGGTCGTTTCCGCCGCTACCAACTGCTCAAGCGAGAATGACAGATTACGGGAATGGCTTGCGGCGTTTCGCTGCCGTCGCACAGCTTCGCTCGTCGAGCGGTTGGAGAAAGCCGCTATTGACGGCGAGCTTCCTCCTGATGCTGATCCGCAGGCTCTTGGAGATTATTTTGCGACGGTTCTCCACGGCCTTTCTGTTCAAGCACGTGACGGCGTGCCGAAAGAGCGATTGCTGGCCATCGTTCCCACAGTCATGCGAAGCATCTAGTAAAACTCGTCGGGCCTTCATTAAATCTCTATCCCTCTCTGCCGTCCCACGTTCCACGACACCGATCCTCCCTGCACAACGCCTGTCACCTCCTGACCGAGGTGGCGCTCGATCACAGGCCGCCACGGGACCAGCGTGAACTCATGGGATTTCTCGACAATGGCGAATTTCCCGCTGGATAGCTGGGCGGTGCCGGTGAACGTGCCACTGACCGTCTCACCATCAGCAACCACCCGAAACGGCACGGATTTCGTTGCCGCCAGCTCTGCCCCAACACGAGCAACCTCCCGCTCCTGAAGCGTGGCGATCAGGTTACGCCGATAGCTGACACGCCCATCCGGTCGGCGGACAGCATCACCCTGCTCGATCAACCGCTCCCGCCGCTGTTCCATCGCTTCGCGCACCTGTTCCCCGAAGCCGGCAGGCACCAGATCGGACACCGCACCTCCGACCAGCCGCCGGTCGAGCCAGGTCGCGCCATCCGCGCCGATCTGCCTGTCGAGGTCGAACGACGACAGGACACGAATATTGGCCCTGCCGCCCCTCCCCGCATCGTGGGCAGCAGCACGGGTGGCGAAATCCTCGGGAATACGCCACTGGTCGGCGTCGATCCTCTCGACGATCCCGGCCCGGCGCAGGGCCTCCAGCCGCCGGACATGGGAGGCGACGAAACCGTCATAGTCGCCGCCCGGCACGCGCCCCTCAAACCGGGCCTGTTCCAGATGACGGCTCGGCCGATAAACCCCTCCCTCGGCCATGCTGGCAATCGCGCGATCGGAGGGACGCCCGGCGCTATCAGGCGGGCCAATCTCGACGATGCTGCCAATCCGCGCCTCCGCGACGCGGACCGCATCCATGCCGGAAACGTGGTGCGTGCGGCCATCGATCCCATCGACCACCAGCGTCAGTTCTTCGCCCAGTTCGTCCGACAGATGCTTGTCGATGACGCGACCGACGATCTGCGTCGCCGGTGCTGCATCATGGATCGCGAAGCTCATCGGGTCGCGCTCGGCGCCCTCCGCTCGGAGTGCCTTCTGCATCGTGCGGATGATGTCGCCGCGCTCGCCCATCTCGCGCAGCGTCGGCTCCAGCCGCTCGCTCAGTTCCCACACGCCGGGCGCATGTTCCGTGGCGAGACCCATATCGCCCAGCTTGCCAAGACGACGCAGGCGGAGCGTCCGGTCCGCCTGGACGCGCGGATCATCAGGCTCGTGGCGCAAGTCGAGAAACCGGTCATTGGCTTCCCCGAGCATCGCCCGGTCGATGCGGGTAAAACGATCCTGGCCGATTTCGGCAACCAGCTTGCGGCGCTGCTCGATCTCCGTGACGGGGCCGAGTTCCAGCGTCACCAGTTCGCTCGCCCGTTCGCGGATGCCGTTGGCGAGATAGTCGCCGTTGATGACCAGATCCTCGCCCAGCTCGTCACGGCCGTTGACGACGACATGCACATGCGGATGGCCGGTATTATGGTGGTTGACGGCCACCCAATCGAGCTTCGTGCCGAGATCGGCTTCAACCTGCGCCATCAGGTCGCGGGTATAGTCCGTCAGGTCGGCAAGATCCCCGGCATCCTCCGGTGAGACGATGAACCGGAACTGATGGCGGTCGTCACGCCCACGATCGAGAAAGGCTTCGCCATCGGCACGGTCTTCCGTCCCCGAATAGAGCCGTCCCCGCTCGCCATCGCGGGCGGTGCCGTCGCGCTGGATGTAGCGGAGATGGGCAGCGGCCTTGCCGTTTCGGCCTGCTCCACGGACGGAACGGGATTTTACGATGACACGACGGCTCCCCGGCCGACGATGGCTCCAGCCATTCGAGAGGTTCCGGGCGCGCACGAACGTCGCCCCCCTTCCACGTCGCACGCCACGCCCGGACGCGATGCTTCCCTCCCCCTTCGGGGAACGTCCGGGACCGCCTCCTCGGAGACGTCCGCTCCCACCGCTCGCCGCCTGCTGCTGGCGCGTAACCGTCCGCACCCTGGTCAGGAAACTCCTGGCACGACCGACCTTCGGCGTGTCGGCGCGGATACGGCCCGGCCTCGGGCGGAAGAGGTTGTCGTCGCCCGCGTTCATGGCCGCCGATCCGCCCGAAACTGCCACAAACAGACAGGAGTGCCGCGAAAAACGGGGCGGAAACTGACTTCGCCGCCTGTCGCGGCACCATACCCCCTCAAAGGGGGTGCCACCCAAAACAATGTGCAGACAAGGGCTTGCCCTGCGGATCGGACCCATGGGGTGCCGTCCGCTTTAATCTTGCGCTCCCTCTTCTGCCCTCTTTTCGTCCCTCCGCCCCCTGCCCTGCACATTGTCATCATGGCCGCGATCCCATGCCGCCACGCACCATGAACAGGCCCTCCGATCGCGGCATGATCCCCGACATATCTCGCGACAATGACGCCACCGCGCTGCGATCCGGCTGCACGATAAAGAGCGGCGCACGGGTCCAGGCAAACCGATCGGCCGCCGCGAGCATGACGGGAGCATCGCCGCCACCTCCGATGAGCGGCGCAACGGCAGCGACATAAGCGCGTGTTTCCGATGGCAGCGGACGCCCTGCCAGAGACGCCTCGTAGCGATCGGGACCGGCATTATAAGCAGCGAGAAAACCCGGCGAACCGTAGCGGTCATGCAGTTCACGGAGATACGCCGCGCCCGCCAGAATGTTGTCGCGCGGATCATTAGGATCACGGCCGAGATGATGACGGACACGCAGTTCCGCCCATGTGCCGGGCATGATTTGCATCAGCCCCATCGCCCCCGCCGACGAAATGGCACCCGGATCACCAGCACTCTCAGCGCCCATCACGGCCCTGATCCATGTCGCCGGAATGTCGAAACGCCGTGCAGCATCAGCGATCTCGGCAGCATACGGGACGTCGAATGTCTGCGCCGACACAGCGACTGGCAGCATGGACACGAGACATCCCGCTGCCAGCAGACACGCAATCCGGGTCTGATTGCGCATGGTATCAGTCCCGTCCATCGCGCTTGTGGGGGCGGCTCCAGTGCAACGACCAGATGCCGCCATCACTGCCATCACGGAACAGATTGGCGCGCACCGGCTGCGGCAGGATCGGATCGTCGATCAGCAGGGCAACGTAATCGCCGGCACGCTCGCCCGTGCGTTTCCAGCCGGCACCGATCTCGGGACCGTCCTCGTCATCGCGATGGATGCGATAATCCGGTGCGTTGTCGGATTCCGATTTCTCGGCCGACACGATGACGATCTCATGAGAACCAAGGAAGGTCTGGATGCGTCCGGCAAAACCGGTCTTGTCGCGCGTGAAGCTACCGATCTGCGGCATGGGAAGTCTCCGTAGCGATGTTGGGAAGGAACTGCATGGGCCTATCAGCGAACAGGTCATGCCAGACGAAATGGCCATCGCCGCGCACGTCGGTGTAGAGCGGCGTCGCCCGGCCGATCAGGGTGGCGCGCGGGAGCGGGCCGAAATAGCGGCCGTCCAGGCTGTCGCGAACGGCTGGGTTCATGAGAAAAATCTGATCTGGTGCGATGCGGCGGCAGCCCTGCCAGACCAGCAACATACGCCCGCGCCGGTCACGCTCCTGCGCCTCGCCGAGCCACACACCATCCACGGTGACGGTGCGCCCGACACGGCACACCTGTTGTCCCGGCAATGCCGCCACAGACTTGAGCAACGGCACACCCCACCCGATATAGCCGCGTCCGACCATGAAGTCGGCTAGTGGTTTCGGTGGCCTGACGGCGACCAGATCACCGACCTTCAGCCCATTCGGTGCGACAAGGTCGTAGAGACCGAGCGGCGTGCTGGCGGAGGCATTCCAGAGCAGCTTCACCGGCACGGGGACGATGGCAGCAACGGCCACACCCATCGCGGCGAAATACGTCGCCATGACATAACCGAAGCGGGTCATGGCACGATCTCCCGCCGTCTGAGCCAGGCCCGATGACGTACCATCGTGTAGACGCGCGGCGGCTCACCCGCGTTCAGCCGGTTGCCGACATGCCGCCAGTGATCGGGCGAAACCGCGCAGGCGTCGATGCCGGCCTTTTCCACCGCATCGATATGACGGAGAACCTGTTCGACCTTCGGCCAGCCCGCGACCCGCAGCAGGATTTCACCGCCCGGCCGGACGAAGGGCACTGTCTGGCAGGGTTCTCCCGATGCCACGGCGCGCAGGATGTCGATGCGTGACGCGATCGTGCCGAAATCGTTGGCCGCCCAGCGGACGAAAGCAAAGACGCTGCCGGGATGGAAGGAGAAGATGCGACGCCGACGGTCGAGGATCTGCTCCTGAGCCTCATGGCCGAACCTGATCCAGTTCTCGACGCGCTTTTCGATGTGGGTCAGCTCGACATGGGTCAATGCGTCGTGTGCGAATGGCAGGGCGTGGCCCCGCGCACGGGAGGTTGTGGAGTTGGTCATGGCCCGTCTCCCGCTATGGGAGTCGGACCGCGCCTATTCGCATTGCACGGCCTGTCGGCGGCACCGGCACCACGGTCGGCATCCGGTCGCCCCAACATCAAAAAGTTAGATTCTAAGTTAGACTCTAAGTTAGGAGCGCGATTCCACGTTTCAGGCCAAAGACTTAACTGGGGTTCGTGCGCCTGAAATCCCGATAGTGATGCGCCCGAAGTCCCGATAGTCCCTGCGCCCGAAATCCCGTGTCCGTCCACAGCGTCATCCACAGGCACTGTGGATAAGTTGAGAGGGCGAATATGCAGCAGGTTCCGCCGCCCTTCGCGCCGGATCGTGAGGCGATAACCGGGAAGCGACTGGCGGGCGGCGATGCGGCGCAGGTCGAGCGCAAAATCGGAGACACGCGCCAGGCTGCCGGATTTTTCGTGGAGATGGGCGATCTCGAACAGCCAGCCCTGCGGCTGGTGTCCTGCATGTTTGCGGGCGACGCGGTAGAGCCAGCGTTCGATACCACCGGTCAGACGGAAATAGGCCGGGTCGATGGTCAGGACCAGTGACCGGTCGATGACTCCGCGATAGAACCAGTCAGGCAGAACGCACTCCATGCCCTCGACACGGCCGTCGCGGGTGGTCCGTTCCTCCCATTCGTTGATCCAGGAGAACTGGTGGCGACGCCAATGTTCGCCATTGCGGATAGTGGTGCGGATCACGGTCGATTGCAGCCGAGCGAACGCGGCCTTGAGCAGGCGATAATCCCGCGCACCTGTGGCACGGCCCACGGCCGTCAGAAGCTGGTACGGGGTGAAGCGCAGGAAGCGTGATGTCCTGCGTGATGTCCTGAGGCCAGCATTCTCGGCCTCGACGATCTGCGAGGCGGCCCAGATCAGCACGTCCGCATCCCAGATCGTCGCCATGCCGTGCTCGGCCAGGCCGTGAATCTCGACACGCTGACCGCCGGCCTCATAGAGGATCGGAGCAACGCGCTTTGCCTTGGAAAGCGAGAAGAACGGCCGCTCCATCAGGTCACGCTGGTCGCGGGGGCTAGCATCGCCACCCGCGATGACGAAGGGGTCGAGGCGCAGCCGCTCACTCTCCCGCCCCTGCTGGCCGCGCTGCGGCATGACGCCGGCCATTCAAAGGGTCGCCTTTTCGGCCGGGGTCAGCGGGCGGGCGGGAAACACTCGGCACGGTGTCTCGTCCGTCGTGGATCGACGGACGCCGTTCGCGGCCCATCCCTGAAGATCGTCGAGGGCATAAACGATACGGCCGCCGATCTTCCGGTAAGTCGGACCGGTGCCGTAGGTGCGGTGCTTTTCCAGCGTACGGATGGAAATGCCGAGGAAGCGCGCTGCATCGGGCGTGCGCAGGAAACGGGGCGGCAACCCCGTCTTGAGATCGAGCATGATGGGGCCTCCGGTTGGGTTCGGCGGCTGTCGGTCACGACAGCGGGCCATGGCGAACCGTGGCGGAGGATCGGCGGTCTGGAGAGTGCCGGAATCAATGAGGGCAATTTCGTCCCTCTACGACAGCGACGGAATTCTTATTGTGACGGAGTTCTATAGCAATGGGACTGAATGTCTGATTTGCGCAGCTCATCCGATAAAACTGCACACCATTCTCTTGTTCAAAGACATATATTGCTACATCATGCAATCAACGTTTTTTTAGATTTAGGCATAAAAATGTTAAAAGAGATAAGATTGAGTAATTTTAAAGCATTTGGAAAAACACAAAAAATACCTTTAGGCCGCGTCACTCTAATATATGGACCAAACTCTGCTGGAAAGAGTTCAATTATACAATCTATACTATTAATGCGACAGTCCGTGATCCCGACCGCAGCATCAGCGAACGAAAGTAAAGTCGTATTTCGAGGGGAAGATGTTGATTTAGGTAATTTTAAATCAGCCCTTTATAAACACGACACAGATAACAGAATGCAAATTGGTTTTTCATTTGACGGATATTCTACTCGCGGCACTTCTCCAGGCGGACATTTCCCGAGATCTACATTGCGAAGCATTGATGTCAATATCGATACCATTCCAACGTCAGAAGGAGGAGAAAATGGAGATGCTTGGATTAATGAGGTAAAATTTGGAGTTCTCGATTATACCACATCGCTTGTAAGAGTCGCTCAAGGAGAAAAGTCCCATCAAGAAATGGATGAGGATATGCCTTCATTGTATAGGATAAAAGATTTAAAATCGGCCGAAGGTCTAAGTGAGATGATTCACAATATAGATCGTCGAAGCAATAATTTTAACCGAGAAAAAGAATCCAACTCATATGATATAAATAAAAATATTAAAACCATATGGAAAGACTGGTCTTTTTTTCCTATATCCTCCTTACCAAGCCAAACTTACTTTAATAAAGATTTTTTTGAAAAAAATCGCACTCGCTTTCATTCTGATTTTTTCCATAGAATTTTGTTTGAATCGCTTCCTTTTGATACCATTAGGAAAGATCTATTGGCAGAATTTGCAAACCTCTCATATCTGGGTCCTCTGAGAAGCCCTCCTGCTCGGCATTATATCGTTTCAGGTGGTGATAGAGGCTCGGTGGGACAACGCGGGGAACGAATGCCTCAACTCCTCTACCGAAGGAAAAGCAAGATAATTCCTCGTATCAATGAAAAACTTGCACAATTCAAGATTCCATACACAATAAATGTCGCAAATGCTGGGAATAGTCTTACTGGAGATATTATAGCAATATCTCTCACCGATGCTGATGGCGTGATCTTAAGTCCTTCTGATGTCGGTTTTGGAATTGGCCAACTAATGCCAATCCTCGTTGAGGGCACCGTTTCAACAGGTAAAACAATCTGCGTGGAGCAACCCGAAATCCATCTCCATCCGCGTCTACAAGGGCATCTAGCAGATTTCTTTATCAATACATCAAAATCTCAAGCTGAACCAAATCGAACCAGCAAATCCGAAGGATTTGGAGGAAACCAGTGGATCGTAGAAAGCCATAGCGAAGCACTCATTCTTAGATTACAAACTCTCATCAAGAAAAAATCTATTCCGCCCGAGTTTGTAACTGTTTTGTACGTACAGCCAACGAAATACGGATCTCAGGTATTGCATCTCAGACTTGATATAAACGGTGAGTTTTTAGACGAATGGCCAAATGGATTTTTTGAGGAAAGTTTTCAAGAGATATTTGTCAATAGGCAATAAAATGACTATTAAATTTGCACTAGAATCAGCGGCACTTTGGCCCAGTCCTAGCACTGGCCAAGCGACAGAAAAAGCTAACAATATTCGATTTTTGGATTTTTGGCGACGATATGGAGTTTTTTTTATGAACTCTAATACTCAACCAATCAATGATGCGCTAGAGGTGATGCCTCAGCCAATCCGTAAGCTATGGCAAGCTGCATTGCTTAGCGAAGGCTTTAGGAAAGTTGATTATTATAACGAAAATAACGAAGATTTTTTCAATACTCCAGAAATACTTCTAAATAATTTTCATGATGTAGATATCGCATGCGTAGAGGCTGATACAGCTAGTAAATATCTTCCGAAAGATGAGTATTGCGGATTTTTCGAGAACAAAAAACCCGAGATATGCCGTTTTGATTGTGTAGACAGTTCAAATCAAGTTATAAAATTTAGAAATCTATGGGATCAAATTATTCCATCCGGGACCAGCCGCGATAATATTTGGAAAGATCGATTCTATGGCTTAACTTTTTTTGCAAAACGGATAGCTATAATAGATCGTTACTGCGGAAAGTCGATATCTCAATGTTATACAGAAGGAAGGTTGTCAGGAACAACATTTTTTTTAAAACTTTTGAGTCAGATTCCTGGAGATATTAAAAATAAAAGCATTTCTATTTATACATCTGACAAGGACGTAGATATTTCAGATATTCAGGCATCTTTGGAAAAGCAGTTAAAAGTGAATAAAAAGAATATCGCATCAGTTCGTTTATATATTGCGCAAGATAGAGAATTTTCAAAAATTTCTCACGATAGGTTTTTGAGATTCGATAATATTGTAACTAGTATCGGGAAAGGAATTTCCTTGTTTGAGCATGCATCATGCAAAGAAAATTTCTCATGTGCCATACAAAATGACGATGGTTCCTTTAAAGCTCATATCGAATCTTTTCTGCAAAACGTCTCTTCTTTATATTCAATTAAGTAGCAGTTGGTAGGGAAGTGTTCGCCAATCGGAACTCTCAGGATACTCCTGAGAGTCCGTTTGAGAATGGTCATGGATGGACAATTTGAATAGCCCCTAGATTTCTGGACGCCCGAGCTCCTAAAAATGAGGACAGGAAGCGTTGATGGGGAAGCCCAATTTCAGTGATGAGTTCAAGCGTGATGCGGTGGCGCAGATTACCGAGCGGGGATATCCGGTAGCGGAAGTTTCGCAGCGGCTTGGGGTCAGCACACATTCGCTGTATGCGTGGAAGCGACAATTCGCGAAGATAGCATCAGGCGATACCGGCAAGGATGCCGAGATCCGGCAACTGAAGCGCGAACTGGCCCGGGTGACCGAGGAGCGCGACATCCTAAAAAAGTCACCGCGTATTTCGCCAGGGATGCAAAGTGAGATAGGCCTTCATTGCCGAGGATCGCGATCATTTTGGAATTCGGGCAATGTGCCGCTGTCTGGCCGTGCAGCCCAGTGGGTATTATGCCTGGCGGAAGGAGCCGCTGAGCCGACGGGCTTGCGAGGACGCCCGACAGACCACGTTGATCCGTCAGGCCTGGCACGACAGCGGCAGGGTTTATGGCTACCGTAAGCTGCACGATGATCTGCTCGATCAGGGCGAGACCTGCTGTCCGAACCGCGTGGCACGGCTGACACAACTGGCGGGTATCAAGGCACAGATTGGCTACAGGAGACGGCCAGGTAGCCATAGTGGCAGGGGGACTGTCAGGAATTTCGTGTGCGAGGCGTTGTTCACGTTGTTGATCAGACGGTGGCGCGTGCGAAGCGTTCACCGAAGAGAATGGCGAACTGGGCCTTTGCCATGGA
>NZ_JABEQL010000024.1 GCF_014174215.1 Gluconacetobacter tumulicola
CTCCTGCCGCATCCTCACCTCCCAAACAACGTCAATAACGACGTCGTTAACGACGTGAACTTACCAATCACCCAATCCGATCATAAGGCGGCCATGAGCGGCCGGTTACGACATACCAGAGGGCCACCGGCCGCGCGTGCTGCATATCCAGGCACTGGTTCCGCTGAAAATTGATGGTACGCACACGATCATCGATGACTGGATCACGCAGGCCGGGGGGGGCGGAATGCGGCTGATATTCCAGGCAACATGCATCCGGTTTCGGTGGAACAGATTGCCGCTTGGGACCCTGACATCATCATTCTGGGCGGCGATGCGGGGGTGTTCGATCCTGCTGCAGTCCAATGGGCGGGGCTGCGTGCCGTGCGCGCGGGGCGGATCTATCGCAATCCGGCGGGCGTGTTTCCGTGGGACCGGTATGGGATCGAATATCCGCTCCAGCTTCTGTGGACGGCGCAGATACTGTATCCGGACCGCTTCGCGAGGGTCGACATGAAAGAGGAAACAATAAGGTTTTATAAGGATTTTTTCGAATATGATCTGTCTGCCTCCGATGCCGCGCGCATCCTGGCGGCCAAGGGGCCCGGTGGCGCGCCATGACTGCGTGGCGCGAGCGCGCGCTGTGGGCCGTGGCGCTGGGAGGCCTGCTGCTCCTGATGGTGGTGTCACTTGGGCTTG
This sequence comes from Gluconacetobacter tumulicola, assembly GCF_014174215.1. GTDB lineage: Bacteria > Pseudomonadota > Alphaproteobacteria > Acetobacterales > Acetobacteraceae > Gluconacetobacter > Gluconacetobacter tumulicola. Next base: position 679 of record NZ_JABEQL010000024.1, read on the forward strand.
GCTGGTATCGGGTGCCGCTCGGGGATCTGGTGGGGGTGCTGGTGGGGCGTGACGGGGGGATGCCTGAGGGACGACGTGCCCTGCTGCATTCCATTGTGCTGGGCACGCGCCTACCGCGCATTGCCGGTGCGGTGGTTGTAGGGGGGGCGCTGTCGGTTTCGGGGGCTGGCTTCCAGGCCGTGTTCCGCAATCCGCTGGTGTCGCCCGGATTACTGGGGGTGTTGGCCGGTGCCGGGTTCGGTGCCGCGCTGGGGATCGTGGCCGGGGCGTCGCCTATGGGCATGCATCTTCTGTCCTTTGCGGGCGGGGCAGTTGCGGTGGCAGTGGCGGTCGGTGTGGCGCGGCTGTTCGATGCGGCGTCGATGCTGATGCTGGTCTTCAGTGGGCTGGTCAGCACCGCCCTGTTCACCGCGCTGCTGTCGCTATTGAAATATGTGGCCGATCCCGATCGGCAATTGCCCGATATCGTCTTCTGGCTGCTGGGCAGCCTGACGCAGGTGACGGGGGGCGATCTGGGCATGATGGTGGCCCCGGTGGCAATCGGGATTGTGGCGCTGACGCTTTGTGGGCGCATGTTGGATGCGCTGGCGATGGGCGATGACGAGGCGCGGACGCTGGGCGTGCCGGTTGGCGTGCTGCGTTATGGGGTGATTGCGGTCGCGACCGTGCTGTCGGCGGTGACGGTTTCCGTGGCGGGGATGATCGGCTGGATCGGGTTGATCGTGCCGCATGTCGCGCGGCTGCTGGCGGGGCCGTGCAATGCGCGGGTGCTGCCGCTGAGTGCCTGTCTGGGTGGGGCGTTCCTGCTGGTTTGCGACGATCTGGCGCGGTGCGTGTCGGTTGAGGAAATTCCTGTCGGGTTGATTGCGGATCTGCTGGGGGTTGTCATCTTTCTGGGCGTGTTGCGGCTGATCCGGCGCGGGTGGGCGGAATGACCGGGCTGGTGGTCGATTCCCTGTCGTTCGCGCGGGGCGGCAGGACGGTGCTGGACGGGGTGTCGTTCGGGATGCAGGCGGGCGAAATGGTCGCGCTGCTGGGGCCGAACGGGGCAGGCAAGACGACGCTGCTGCGGTTGGTGCTGCGGCTGTTGCGGCCCCGGTCGGGGCGGGTGCTGCTCGACGGGCGGGCGATCGCGGGCATGACGCGGCGCGTGCTGGCGACCCATCTGGCCTATGTGCCGCAGGGGCATGGGGTGGTCTTTCCCTATCGGGTGCGCGACGTGGTGGCGCTGGGGCGGCTGGCCGGAGGGGCGATGCTGGCGCCTGTCGTGCCGGCGGCCGATCGCGACGCCGCCGAGCAGGCGATGGCGCGGCTTGCGATCGGTCATCTGGCGGACCGGTCCTATGCCGCGCTGTCGGGGGGCGAGCGGCAGGCGGTCCTGATCGCGCGGGCGCTGGCCCAGGGAGCGCGGCTGCTGGTGCTGGACGAGCCGGAGACGGGGCTGGATTACGGCCAGCAACAGCGCCTGTCCGGCCTGCTGCGTGGGCTGGCCGGTGAAGGATATGGCATATTGGCCACGACGCATGACCCGCTGCGTGCCGCGCGGATTTTCAGCCGCGCGATTTTGATGCGCGAGGGCCGGCTCGTTGCTGACGGGCCGGCCGCCGAAATGCTGTCGGCGCAGGCGATTGCCGATCTTTACGGATTTATGGCCGTTTCGGCTCCGCCTGCATGACGAAGCGCAGTTCGCCGCCGTTGAGGATGTCCTGCTGTCGCAGGTGCAGCAGGTCCTGCGGCTTGCCGTTGAGGGTCACGGCCGCGACATAGGGATGGGCGGCATCCAGATGGTCGGCCACCATGGTGAAGGTCCGGCCATTGGGCAGGTGGATCGCGGCCCTGGGCACGAACGGGCGGCCGATCGTGTAGTCGTTGCTGCCGGGTGCGACGGGATAGAAGCCCAGCGCGGTGAACAGGTACCACGCCGATGTCTGCCCCAGATCGTCATTGCCGGCCAGCCCGTCGGGACGGCCGCTATATTGGCTGTCCATGATCTGTTTCAGGCGCTGCTGCGTCTTCCACGGGGCGCCGGCATAGTCGTAGAGATAGGCGATATGGTGGCTGGGTTCGTTGCCGTGGGCGTACCAGCCGATCAGGCCGCTGATATCCTCCACATTCTTGAACTGCGCGGGATCGACCCTGGTATCGAACAGGGTGTCGAGCCTGGCGATAAAGGGCGCATCGCCGCCCATCGCCTCGATCAGGCCGGGGACGTCCTGCGGCACGAACCATAGATATTGCCAGGCATTGCCCTCGGTATAATCGCTGCCATAGGCCGCGGCGGTGGGATCGAAGGGCGTGTGGAATTGGCCGGTGCTGAGGCGCGCGCGCATGAAGCCGGTTTGCGGGTCCCATTCATTGCGCCAGTTGCCGGCGCGTTTTTCGAATTGCTCCGCGATGCGTGTCCGGCCCATCGCGCGCGCCATCCGTGCCAGGGACCAGTCGTCATAGGCGTATTCCAGCGTCTTGGAGCCGGCCTCGGCTTCCTTGTCGATCGGGACATAGCCGAGCCTGATGTAATCCGTCAGGTCGCCATAGACGGGCGAGGTGGCGGAGGCGACCATCGCGTTCAGCGCCGCGTCCGCGTCAAAGCCGCGCACGCCCGCGAGATAGGCGTCCGCGATGATCGGCACGGCGTGATAGCCGGTCATGCACCATGTCTCCAGCCCCTGGTAGGACCAGACTGGCAGCACGCCCACCGGGCTGGCCTGCTGTGCCGCGATCAGCGACCGCACGAATTGCGTGCTCATGTCCGGGCGCAGGAGTGCCATCAGCGGCTGCTGGGCGCGATAGACATCCCATGTGGACCAGGTGGAGTAGAAGCCGAAGCCCTGCGCCTTGTGTATTTCCTGATCCGGGCCGCGATACTCGCCATTGGTATCCATGCTCAGGGTCGGGGCCAGCATCGCGTGATAGAGGGCGGTATAGAATTGCGTCCTCTGGTCCGGCGTGCCGGCGGCGTCGATCACCGACAGGGCCCGGTTCCACATGGCTGTGGCCTCGGCGCGGCGGGCATCGAAATCCCAGCCCGGGCCTTCCTTGTCGAGATTGGCGATGGCGTTCGTCTCGCTGACGGGGGAGATCGCGACCTTTACCCCCAGCGGGCCGTCCAGCATGCCGAAATCGAATACTGCCTGTACCGCGCGGCCGTTTTGTACATTCTGGTCCACCGGTGCGTTGCCGGGTCCGCGAAAGCCGCGATAGAGGACATTGGTTTCCCGGTTGTACAGCGTGCGTGCGGTCATCGGGCGGGAGAAGCGCATTGCGAAGCAGAGTGTGCGCCCTGGAGCCCAGCCGCGCGTGGTGCGGCAGCCTGTGACCGTGCCGTCCTCGCGCACCCGCAGGCGCGTCCAGAGTACCTTGCCCGGATAGTCGTAGATGCTGGGCCGCAGATCCAGCAGCACATGGGCGGGCTTGTCCGCGGGGAAGGTGTAGCGGTGCCAGCCTACGCGCAGCCCGGCCGTGAGTTCGGCGCGGACGGCGTAATCATCCAGCGTGACGGCGTAATAGCCGGGATGTTCGACCTCGGTTGCGTGACTGAAGCGCGATCGGTAGCCGCTTTGCGGTTTGGTGGGGTCGCCGGGTTCCATCCGGACATCGCCGGAGATGGGCATCAGCAGCACATCGCCGAGGTCGGAATGTCCGGCGCCGGAGAAATGCGTGTGCGAAAACCCCATGATGGTGGGGTCGTTGTACTGATAGCCGCCGGCCCAGTCATAGGCGTGGTGGAATTCCGGCATTGCGGTGTCGGGGGAGGGCTGGATCATGCCGAACGGCACCGTCGCCCCCGGAAATGTATGCCCCGGTCCGCCGGTGCCGATGCGCGGGTCCACCATGGCGGCCGGGCCCCCGGTCGTATCCATTGAGGCATGCGCGGGGCCGGGGGGTAGGGCGATTGCGAGCGCCAGTGTGGCGGACAGGCAGTACAGGGGTGGGCGACGCGTCATGAAGGGACCTTGGTTCCGGCGATGGTTCGTTCTGGCGGCGGAGTGTCGCACATCGTGCGGCGTTTCCTAGACCCCCAGCGTCCGGCGCTCGGTCTCGTCGATCCAGCCGAGATCGGACATGTCCTGCGTGATCCATTCGAAATCGGGTTGTGTGACGTCTTCCGCGATGAAGGTGACGGGTTCGGGCGTCGTCTTTTCGTCCAGGGTTGCGAGGGTCGCGCGGGAGGGCAGGGCGAGGCCGCCTTTCTCGGGTGGGCGGGCGAGGTCCTGGGCGATGGCGTGCCGGTTGTCCGGTGCCTGGCAGTAGGACACGGCGTCGCGCAGGGCGGCCTTGAGGGGGGCGGCGCTGTCGGCGATCGTGTCCGAAATGACCAGGAGTTTTTCGAGGTGGGACGGCATGACGGTGGATGAGCCGCCGACCAGGAAGCCGAGGCCGCGCAGGCAGGCCTCGGTGCCCCATGAGGGGCCGACGCAGCCGCCATCGATGGCGCGATCGGCCAATGCGGTGATCATGTCGGCGGGGGGCATGACGACGAGTTCGATCCCGCTGTCCATATCCACGCCGATCATCCCGAGGAAGCGGCGGAGGATGAGCAGGTGGGTGGAATACATATGGACCACTGCGAGGCGCGGACGGCGGCCCAGCGTGTGCCGCCACGCGTCGAAGGCCTGCCGCCCCGCCGCGCCGGGCGGCCAGGCCGTGTCGAGCGGGTTGGTGCCGCGCAGGACCAGCGTGTTGCCGCCGCGACTGAGCGTGCAGAGGGGACGCAGGGCGGCGGCATGGCCGCGCCGCCCGAGTGCGGTCATGATGGCAAGAGGCGGAAAGATGATGGCGGCGTCGAGCGTTTTCCAGGCCAGGCCGTCGGCGATGTTGGACCAGGAAGGGGAGACCACGACCTCCGGCGTGAGGCCGTATTGCGCGAACAGGCCGTGATTGCGGGCGATGATGACCGGTGCACTGTCGGTAAGGCGCAGCAGGCCGATACGCAGGGGGCGGGTCATGGTGCGTCAGCCCGGGCATGGGCCGCAACGTAATCGGCGGCGACGGCGGCGATGCGCTGGGAGGTCTGCATGGCGCGGCGGCGGAACCAGCGATAGGCCTGATCTTCGGTTGTGTTCTCGTTTTTCATGAAGAGTCTCTTCGCCTGGTCGATGATCTTCTGTTCCGCCAGCTTGCGCTGGGCTTCGGTGAGTTCGCCGCGGGTGCGCTGGAAGCGGGTGTAGAGGGCGATCGCGGCGCGCAGCAGGGGTTTGACGTCGTCGGGCGGGGCATCCAGGACATTGTAGGAACAGATGCCGATATCGAAGGCGGTTTCCATCAGTTCGACATCGTCCCGGTCGACGAACAGGGCCACGGGGCGTTCGAGCGCGGGCTGGGACAGGGCGCGGATACTGTCCAGCGCGTCGCGGTCGGCGCGGCCCATATCGACCAGCACGACGTCCGGCTGATATTGGCGCACGGCGTCGATCAGGGCGGTGCCGGCGGGGATGGAGAGCACACACAGCGATGGATCGGCCCGCAGATCGTCCGACAGGGCCCGGGCGCGGCGGGTGTTTTCGTCGGCGACGAGGACGGTCATCGGCGGGCGGGCCGGGCGGCCGGGGCCGTTGGTGGCGTCATCGATCGGCGTCATCAATACACATCGCGCAGATAGCGGTTCTCCCGCGTCAGTCCGGTCATGAAATCGGCGGCGTCCGAGGCCGACAGGCCGCCATGACGGGCGATGATCCTGTGCAGGGCGGCATCGACATCCCGTGCCATGCGGGCGGCGTCTCCACAGACATACACGAAGGCGCCCGCGCGCAGCCAGTCCCAGAGTTCGGCCCCGGCCTGTTCCATGCGGTCCTGCACATAGAGGCGCGCGGGCTGGTCGCGCGAGAAGGCGGTGTCGAGGCGGGTCAGGCAGCCTTCGGCGCGGAAGGCTTCGAGCTCCTGCCGGTAATAGAAGCCCTGTTCGGCGTGGCGTTCGCCGAAGAACAGCCAGTTGCGGCCGGTTGCCTTGCGGGCTGCGCGTTCCTGCAGGAAGGCGCGGAAGGGGGCGATGCCGGTGCCGGGACCGATCATGATGATCGGTGCCGCGTCATCGTGCGGCAGGTGGAAATGGGAGGTCGGCTGGATGAAGACCGGGACTTCCTCGCCGTCTGCCAGGGCGGCGAGCCAGTTGGAGCAGAGGCCGGGCCAGGGTTCGCGATTGACGCCCATGGTCAGTTCCACGACGCGGCCCGAGATGCGGGGTGACGACGCGATGGAATAGAGGCGGGGTTGCATGCGCCGGAACAGGGGCGGGATGTCCTGTGCCGTGACGCGCAGCGCCGCGTCGCGGAGCAGGTCGGGGAGGAAGCCGCCCTCCGTCCGGCCCAGGGCGGCGAGCAGGGCGGGGTTGGGGCGGGACAGGTCGAGATGGCGGCGCAGGGCCTCGCGCAGCCCGACCGGGCCGTGGCCGCGCAGGACGATGGGCGTGTGCTCGGGCAGGCGAAGCGCGGCGAGGGCGGTTTCGACATGGGCCGGTGGATTGCAGGGCCAGATGCCCAGCGCGTCGCCCGGTTGCCAGGTGAGGTCGGTGGCGCCGAGGTCGAGGCCGATGCGGCGGGTGTCCTTGTCCGATCCGGGGCCGCACAGGCTCTGGTTGAGGACCAGGCGGGCGATGGAAGGCGTGTCCCGGGTGCCGATGGCGGGCGCCGGTCGGGGGGCGGGTGGTTCGGCGGCCGTCTGCGGGCCGGCGTGGGGGGCGAGCGCGGTCAGCAGGGTGCCGCGCCAGGTCTCGACCGTGTCGTCGAAATCCGGTTCGCAATCCGTGCGGTCCAGCAGCATGGTGGCGCCGAGCGTACGCAGGCGGTCGTCCAGCGCGCGGCCGAAGCCGCAGAAGCTGGCATAGGAGGAATCGCCCAGGGCGAGGACGGCGCAGGTGAGGTCCGGCAATGGGGCCTGGCGCGCGCGCAGGGTGTTCCAGAACGGGGCGGCGCAGTCTGGCGGGTCGCCGTCGCCGAAGGTGGAGACGATGAAGATGGCCCGGCCGGGGCCCGGATCGGCGGATTCGCAGGTGTCGAGGCAGGCGAGGGTGACAGTGTGGCCGGCCTCGCGCAGCCAGGTGGCGATGGTGGCGGCCAGGGCCTCGGCGCGGCCGGTCTGCGAGGCCCACCAGACGCGGACGGCAGGGGCAGAGGGGGCCGGGACGGGGGCGGGCGTTTCCCGGCTGTAGAGGCCGGCCAGCAGGCCGCCGACATGAGCGCGGACCAGCGGGGCGAGCGGTGCGTGGGCAGGGATCAGCGGCACGGTGCCGGGTTCGGGCGGGGCGAGGCGCAGCGCTTCCAGAAAGCCGGACAGCCACGCTTTGGCGTCTTCATCGAGCGCAGGCGGTTCGGGTGTGGCCAGGCCGAGATGCCGGGCGATCTGTCCGGGGGGCATGTCGTTCTGTCCTTCGGGCTGGGGAGCGGACGCCGGGATGCGCTCCAGCGCGACGGCGCAGAGTTTGAAGCCGGGCTGGAGGGAGATGGGATCGACGGCATCGGAGGTGACGGTGTTGACGGTGATGTCGTCGCCGAACCGGTCGTTCCAGTGGAAGGGGGCGAAGCAGGTGCCGGGGCGGATGCCGGGCGTGATGCGGGCCGGCAGGGTAATGCTGCCCCGGCGGGAGGTGATGCGGACCGCGTCGCCCGGCGTGAGGCCCAGCGTGCTTGCGTCATCGGTGGCGATTTCGACGAAGGGGCCGGGATTGAGGCGGTTGAGGCTTTCGACGCGGCCGGTCTTGGTCAGGGTGTGCCACTGATGTTGCAGGCGGCCGCTGTTGAGCACGAAGGGAAAGGTTTCGTCCGGCCATTCTTCCGGTTGCATCCATGGGCGGGCGTGGAAGAGGGCGCGGCCGTCGGGGGTGGCGAAGACTGGTGGGCTGCCGGGCGTGGAGAGGTAGCGGATGGGGTGGCGGGGCGTGGTGTCGCCCTCGGGGGCGGGCCACTGGACGGGGCCGGTGCGCAGGCGGTCGTGGGTGATGCCGGCGATGTCGTAGCCGGTCTTGGGGTTGGTGAAGCGGGTGGCCTCGGCGAAGATTTCGGCGGCGGAATTGAAGGAGAAGCCGTCGGTGAAGCCCATGGCGCAGGCGACGCGGGCGATGATCTGCCAATCCGCCATGGCCTCGCCGGGTGGGATAACGGCCTTGCGGGCCAGGGTCAGGGTGCGGTCGGAATTGACCTGCACGCCGTCGGCCTCGGCCCATAGGGCGCCGGGGAGCAGGATGTCGGCGTAGCGCGTGGTTTCGCTGTCGGCGAAGGCGTCCTGCACGATCACGCATTCGGCGGCTTGCAGCGCGCGGATGACGTGGCGGCGGTTGGCGATTGTGGCGACGGGGTTGGTGCAGATGACCCAGCAGGCGCGGATGTCGCCGCGTTCCATGGCCTCGAACATCGCGATCGCGCCGTTTCCGCCGGCCTCGCGCACCGTGCCCGGGGGGAGGCCCCATTGCCGTTCGGTGAAGGCGCGGTCGGCGGCGACCAGGGCGCTCCGCTGGCCGGGCAGGCCGGGGCCCATATAGCCCATTTCGCGTCCGCCCATGGCGTTGGGCTGGCCGGTCAGCGAGAAGGGGCCGCAGCCGGGGCGGCAGATCGTGCCGGTGGCCAGGTGCAGGTTGCACAGGGCGTTGGTGTTCCAGGTGCCGGTCAGGCTCTGGTTGAGGCCCATGGTCCACAGGCTCATCCACGCGTCCGCCTCGGCGATCCAGCGTGCGGTGGTCAGGATGTCCGCGACCGGCAGGTCGGTGATGTCCGCCACGGTTTCGGGCGGGTATGCGGCCAGGAAATCGGGCATGCCGTCCCAGCCGGTGGTGGCCTGGGCGATGAAATCGCTGTCGATGGCGCCGTCGCGGACCAGGAGATGCAACAGGCCGTTGAGCAAAGCGAGGTCGGTGCCGGGGCGGATGGGGAGGTACAGATCGGCTTTTTCGGCCGTTGCGGTGCGGCGGGGGTCGACGACGATCAGCTTTGCGCCGGCCCGTTTGCGGTCCATCAGGCGCAGAAAGAGGATGGGGTGGCAATCGGCCATGTTGGCGCCGATGACGAAGAACAGGTTGGTGCTATCGAAATCTTCGTAGCTGCCGGGTGGGGCGTCGGCGCCGAGCGAGAGCTTGTAGCCGCTGCCGGCGGCGGCCATGCAGAGACGGGAATTGGATTCGATATGCTGGCTGCGGATATAGCCCTTCGCCAGCTTGTTGATGAGATATTGCGCTTCCAGCGACATCTGGCCGGAGACGTAGAAGGCGATGGCGTCGGGGCCGTGTGTGTCGAGGATGGTGCGGAGGCGCTGGGCGGTGGCGGTGATGGCTTGGGAGAGCGGGACGGGCGTGGGCTCGGTGCAGCGTTCCGTCCTGAGCGCGGCGTGGGCCAGGCGGTGGGGCGAGGACAGGGGCTGGTCGCAGGAACTGCCCTTGGTACACAGGCGGCCGGCATTCGACGGGTGCGCGGTGTCGCCGCGCACTTTCGCGATTGTGCCGTTTTCCACTTCGAGGATGATCCCGCAGCCGACCCCGCAATAGGGGCAGACCGAGCGGATCTCTTCCTTCGCCATGATGCGTCAGGCGGGGACGAGGTCTGGCGCCGCCGGGAGTTTCGCCCGGATCTGCACCTTGCCGTCCTGTAGGCGGGCGTCCCATGTCCGCAGGCGGATGGAGGGATCTTCCAGGCACGCGCCGTCTTCCAGCCGGAAATGCTGTTTGTAGAGCGGGGAGGCCACGATGCGCTGCCCCTTGAGGTCGCCCATCAGGCCGCGCCCGATGACATTGGCGTTGGAGAAGGGGTCGTGATTGTCGATGGCGTAGACATGGGCGGCTTCGCCGTCTGTTTCCGGCAGGTAGAACAGGGCGATCTGGCTGCCGTCATGCCATGCCACGACGCCGGAGCGGGGGACCAGGTCGGTCTGGGCGCAGAGGTCGGTCCAGTCCGTGGGGCCGGGCTGGATTGTGGCTTCCGGCAGGTTGTCGGCGGGACGGGTCTGGTCGCGTTCCGGCACGGTGCGGACGTTCGGGTCCGGGCGGGTGTCGTTGACGAAGGTGCGGAAGCGCTTGAGCTTGTCGTGGTCGTTCAGTGCGTCGCGCCATTCGCAATGATAATGGTCCACGACCGATTGCATCTGGCGTTCCAGTTCCGTGCAGATGCCCAATGAGTCATGGATGATGACGTCGCGCAGGTAATCCAGCCCGCCTTCGAGATTCTCGCGCCAGACGGAGGTGCGCTGGAGCCTGTCGGCCGTGCGGATATAGAACATCAGGAAACGGTCGATATAGCGGACCAGCGTTTCGGCATCGAGGTCGGTCGCGAACAGTTCGGCGTGCCGGGGGCGCATGCCGCCATTGCCGCAGACATAGAGGTTCCAGCCATTTTCGGTGGCGATGACACCGACATCCTTGCTCTGGGCCTCGGCGCATTCGCGCGTGCAGCCGGAGACCGCGAATTTCAGCTTGTGCGGTGAGCGCAGGCCCTTGTAGCGGTTTTCCAGATCCAGCGCCTTGCCGACACTGTCCTGCACGCCGTAGCGGCACCATGTGCTGCCGACGCAGGATTTGACGGTGCGGGTCGATTTTCCGTAGGCGTGGCCGGTCTCGAATCCCGCGTCGAGCAGTTCGTTCCAGATATCGGGCAATTGGTGAAGCTGGGCGCCGAACAGGTCGATGCGCTGTCCGCCGGTGATCTTGGTGTAGAGACCGTATCTTTTCGCGACCTGGCCCAGTACGATCAGCCTGTCCGGCGTGATTTCGCCGCCGGCGATGCGGGGTACCACCGAGTAGGTGCCGTTTTTCTGCATGTTGGCCATGAACGTGTCGTTCGTGTCCTGCAGGGGGATATAGAGCGGGTCGGTGATCGGCCTGTTCCATGCCGAGGCGAGGATGGAGCCGATGGCGGGCTTGCAGATGTCGCAGCCCAGGCCGCCATTGCCGTATTGCGCCATCAATTCTTCGAAGGTCTGGAGTCCGTGGACGCGGACCAGGGAATAAAGCTCCTGCCGCGTATAGGAGAAATGTTCGCACAGGCTGCGGTCGACGGTGATGCCGCGGGCTTCCAGCCCGGTTTCGAACACGCTTTTCAGCAGCGCCGTGCAGCCGCCGCAGCCGGTGCTGGCCTTGGTGTCGCATTTCAGGGCGGCGAGATCGGTGCAGCCTGCGTCGATGGAGGCGCGGATCGCGCCCTTGGTGACGTTGTGGCAGGAGCAGATGGTGGCCGTGTCGGGCAGGGAGTCGGCGCCCAGCAGCTCGGCGCCGTCGCCGCGCGGCAGGATCAGCGCGGCGGGGTCGGTGGGGGGGCTGATGGCGTTCTGTACGTATTGCAGGATCGTGTCGTAATAGGAATTGTCGCCGACCAGGACCGCGCCGATCACCCGCGCACCGTCGCCGGACAGGACCAGACGACGATAGGAGCCGTCGGCTTCGCCGATGAAGCGGTAGCTGCGGCTGCCTTGCGTGGTGCCGTGGGCGTCGCCGATGGAGCCGACATCGACGCCCAGCAGCTTGAGCTTGGTGGACATGTCCGCGCCGCCGAACGCGGCCTCTTCGCCCGCCAGATGGGCGGCGACGGTGCGGGCCATGGCGTAGCCCGGTGCGACCAGGCCGAAGATCTGCCCGTTCCATGCCGCGCATTCGCCGATGGCGAAGATGGCGGGATCGGAGGTGCGGCAGGAATCGTCGATGACGATGCCGCCGCGCGGGGCGATGGCGAGGTTGCAGTCGCGGGCCAGCCGGTCCTGCGGGCGGATGCCGGCGGAGAAGACGATCAGGTCGGTTTCCAGCACGCTGTGATCGGCAAAGACGAGGCGGTGGCGGCAGGTTTCGCCGGCCACGATCTCCTGCGTGGCGTGGTTGGTCAGAACCGTGATGCCGAGCGCCTCGATCCGCTGCTTCAGGGCCTGGCCGCCGGCATCGTCGAGCTGGACGGGCATGAGGCGCGGGGCGAATTCGACCACCGTGGTGGCCAGCCCCAGCCCGGCCAGTGCGTTGGCGGCTTCCAGCCCGAGCAGGCCGCCGCCGATGACGACGCCACGGGACGCGCCGTCGGCGGCGGCGCGGATCAGGTCCAGATCGTCCAGCGTGCGATAGACCAGCCCGGCAGTGCCGCTATTGCCGGGTACCGTCGGCACGAAGGGGGCGGAGCCGGTCGCGATGATGACTGTGTGGTAAGGCAGCGTGCCTTCGGCGCTTTCGACGATCTGCGCCGCGCGGTCGATGCTGGTGACGCGGACGCCGCGATGCAGGGTGAGGCCGTGGGCGGTGTGGAAATCCTCTTTATGCAGGGCGAGGGCGCTGGCGTCCTGGCCGGTCATGTAGGCGGTGAGGTGTACGCGGTCATAGGCGTCGTGCAGTTCCTCGCCGAAGACGTGGATGGCGTGGCGTTGGTGCAGGCCGTGCATGACCAGCTGTTCGGCGCAGTAATGGCCGACCATGCCGTTGCCGATGATGACGATGTTTCCGGTGCTGGTCATGGTCGTTTCTCGCTCGATATCGTTCGTCGGATCGTGGTCCGGGGCGGGATGCTGATGGATCTGTCGCGCGCCGCGTCAGATGGATGCGGGGATTTCTTCCATGCCGGCTGCCTGTGAGGGCGCCGCTGCTTTCCAGCGCCGGTGGCAGACCGACACGCAGAGGAGGGCGAGCAGCGCGATGCCGCCGAAGGCGAGGAAGCCGGGGCCGTAGGACCCCGTTGCCTGCCGCGCCGCGCCGAGTGACGAGGCGAGATAGAACCCGCCCACGCCGCCGCTCATGCCCACCAGCCCGGTCAGGATGCCGACCTGATGGGGGAAGCGTGTCGGCACGATCTGGAACACGGCGCCATTGCCCAGCCCCAGCACGAGCATGCCGGCGAAGAAGGCCGGAAAGGCCAGCCAGATGGTGGGCAGGCCGCAGCCGATCAGGGCGAAGATCGCGGCGGCGAGGCCGTAGAGGACGCAGAGCGCGCGGTCGCCGCCGACGCGATCGGCCAGGGCGCCCCCCAGCGGGCGGATGAAGGAGCCCGCGAATACCACCAGCGCGGTGCAACTGCCCGCCACGGCGGGTGACAGGCCGTACTGATCGTTGAAATAGATGGTGAGGAAGGAGGCGAGGCCGACGAAGCCGCCGAAGGTGACGCCGTAGAAGAACATCAGCGCCCAGCAATCGGGTTTTTTCAGTACCGGCAACCAGGCGACGAAGCCGGCACTGGGGCGGCGAGGGGGCTCCTTGGCCAGGAACAGGAAGGCGGCAAGCACGGCGGCCAGCGGGAGCGTGGCCAGGCCCAGCACGTTCACCCAGCCATAGAGCACCGCCAGGCCGGGGGCGAACAGGGCGGCGAGCGCGGTGCCGGAATTGCCGGCGCCGGCAATGCCCAGTGCCGTGCCCTGATAGTGCGGCGGATACCATCCGGAGGCGAGGGGAAGGGCGACGGCGAAGGAGGCCCCGGCGACGCCCAGGATCAGGGCGACGGGGAACAGGCCGAGATAGGTATGGGGGGCGATGAGCCAGGTCGCGCCCAGGCCGGCGATGACCAGAAGTTGCAGGGAGATGGCGACGCGGCGGGGGCCGAAATGGTCGACCAGCGCGCCGGCGGCGACGCGGAACAGCGCCCCGGCCAGCACCGGTATGGCGACCAGGAAGCCCTTCTGCCCGGCATTGAGATGCAGGTCGCGCGAGATCGCGATCCCCAATGGGCCGAGCAGCACCCAGACCATGAAGGAAACGTCGAAATAGAGAAATGCGGCAAGCAGCGTGCGCGGATTGCCGGCTTTGAAAAATCCCTTGTCCACGGTGCAGCATCCAGCGCCCACCCTGCATCGGGGGGCGCGCCCTCGGCGGGCATGAAAGCCGTCTTTGACTTCCCGGTGTCTCGTCGTGTCGCTTCGACCGCTCCCGGCCTATCCGCCGCCGTTGGCGGAAACCGATATGGAGTGGGATCTGTCACTCATTGTGCGGCAAGAATGATATGGAGTCAAAATAATATTCCGCCGGAAAGTTCTGCGCCGGATCGCCACCAGCCCACATTGCCAGGCAGGTTCTAGAGGCTCAGCAGGAAGGCGGTGTGCCATTTCGTGTCGGGCCGTGCCGGCTCCAGTGTGAGCGAGCCGCCGTGGGCCAGGGCGATCTGGCGGGCGAGGCTGAGGCCGATGCCGTTGCCGTTGGGTTTCAGCGAGAAGAACGGGCGGAAGATGGCGTCGCGATAGGCGTCTTCGATGCCGCTGCCATTGTCGCGGACGGCGATGACCATGCCGGTCGATGTGGCATGGCCCTGGAGCCAGACGGTGGGGCCGGCGGCATCGCTGGTGGCGAGGGCGGCTTCCGCCGCGTTGTTGAGCAGGTTCAGCAGCGCCTGTTCCATCTGCGCCGCGTCGAGGCGGACGATGACGCGCCTGGAGGGGACGCTCGTCTCCAGATGCACGCGGCCGTTCCAGCGGGCGTGGAACAGCGCGCCGAGCGCGCGCAGCAGGTCGTGCAGGTCGGTCGGGCGCAGGTCGGGGGGCGGCAGGCGGGCCAGGTCGCGATAGCCCTGCACGAAGCGGTCCAGCCCGCGCGTGCGGCGCAGGATGGTGGCCAATGCCTCGCGGATCATGTCCGCCGCCGGCGGGTCCATGGGGTGGTCCGCGACCTCGTGGGCCGTTTCGGCCAGGGAGATGATCGGGGTCAGCGAATTCATGATCTCGTGGCCGAGGATCTGGAGCAGGTCGCGCAGGGTGCGCGCGTCGGCGGCGTTCAGTTCCGCCTCGATATCGGTCAGGGCCAGGAAATGCGTCACCCCGCCCGCGCCGCCGCCCTGCGCGATGGCGAGCGCGAAGGTGCGGGGCGGGGCGTCCGGCATGGTGGGGATGCGCACGATGCGGCGTTCGGGCGTGGGCGTGCCCAGCAGGGATGCCGTGTCGGCGGGCAGGCGGTCCTCGGTGGCGAACAGGCGGCGGGCGGCGCGGTTGGCGGCGTGGAAGGCGCCGTCGCCCGTGCGGTAGAGCAGGGGGATGGGCGCATGGTCCAGCAGGGCCCGGTTGCGCAGCCGCTCGCGGTCCGATGGCCGGACGATGGAGGTTTCCACCCGCACCGGGCGGCGCGACAGGCCGGCCAGCGTGGCCAGGTGGACGGCCGCCGTGCCCAGGGCCGCCAGCGCCAGCAATGCGGTGGTGGCATACAGGCCGGCCGCCAGCGCGCGCGGTGCCAGCAGGCAGGCGCCCGCGACCATGAGGATGCAGACCACGAAACTGCGGATGGCGCGCATCTACAGGCCGTAGCGCGCCATGCGGCGATACAGGGCGGGGCGGGTTAGTCCCAGGTCGCGCGCCGCATGCGAGACGTTGAAGCCGTGCCGGCGCAGCGCGGCCTCGATCAGGGCCTGTTCCGACTGCGCCAGGGTGGGGTTGTCGTGGGCGCGTTCGCCGTCGGTGGACACGGGGGACGTCGCATCGCCCAGCACCACCATCCGCTCCATGGCCGCGCGCAGTTCGCGGACATTCTGCGGCCAGGGGCGCAGGCGGAGGGCATCGATGGACGCCGCATCCAGTGCGGGTTCGGCGAGGCTGTGGCGGATGGCGAAATAATGCAGGAAATGGGCGGCGAGTGCCGGAATATCGTCCGGGCGCTCCGCGAGGGGCGGCAGCGCGATGCGGACGGCCTCGATCGGCAGCCACAGGCGCGGGGACAGGCGGGCGGCGAGTTCCTCCGGCCCCAGGGCGGACAGGGCCAGGACACGGGGTGGGGCGGTGCCGTCCAGCCGGTCGGCCAGGGCGCGCTGGAGCGGGGACGCCAGTGCCTCGATACCGCGCAGGACCCAGGTGCCGTGTCCGGGCGGCAGGGCGGACAGGCCATCCGCGTCGAGCAGGAGCGGTGGTTGCGCATCGCCCGATCGCGCATGGATGCGGCGGGCCAGCAGGGTCTTGCCGCTGCCGGGCGGGCCGGAGAGCAGCATGTGTGCCCGGGTGGGGGCGATGCGGTCGGCCAGGGCGATGGGCGCGCGCATCTGCTGTGACACCGCGATCAGGACCGGTTCGTCCGTTTCGGCCTGCGGTGCTTCGGGGCGGGCTTCGCGCCGCTGGCGGTCCAGCGTGTCGTGCAGCAGGGTGACCAGCCGTTCGTTATGCCATGGCTTCATGACGAAATCGGTGGCGCCCTCGCGCATGGCGGCGACGGCGATGGCAACCCCGCTATGGCCTGTCACCACGATGACCGGCAAAGCGGGGCGCAGCGCGTGCAGGTCGCGCAGCAGGGCCAGCCCTTCCGCCCCGGTGGTGGCGCCGGGGGCGTAGTTCAGGTCCAGCAGCACCAGGTCGATCGGGTCGGCGGCGACGCGGGTGAGGGCCTCTGCCGCGTTGTGTGCCGCGAGTACGCGAAAACCGCGCCGCGTCAGCAGCAGGCGGGCGGCGGACTGGATGTCGGCATCGTCGTCGACGAACAGGACCGATGGCTGGCTGGCCGGGTCCGTCATGGTGTGGTCGCTCCCGATTCGTTTCGCGGTCGTCCGGATACCGTCTTGACATGTCCAGGGGACTGTCCGGTTTCGGACAGTTTGTCCGCTGGCGGACAGGGTGAGGCGGTGATGCGGAAAACATCGTTTTCTTACAATGGGATAAAAATCCGTTCGGGTACCATACACTGTTTGCGAACGAGGG
Organism: Gluconacetobacter tumulicola; assembly: GCF_014174215.1. GTDB lineage: Bacteria > Pseudomonadota > Alphaproteobacteria > Acetobacterales > Acetobacteraceae > Gluconacetobacter > Gluconacetobacter tumulicola. The sequence continues at coordinate 17,212 of NZ_JABEQL010000024.1, forward strand.
AAACAGAGCATGGACCGACCGATTTCATCCCCCGACGCCGTGCCGTCGCCAACACGTCCGATGCCGGGTGGCGGGATGGATCGGGCGGTGCGCCGTCCGCGCCATCATGTGCTGATGCGGCGTGCGATGCGCTGGGGTGCTGCGGCGGCCGTGGTGGTGGCTGGTGTGGTCGTGTGGCGGATGGTCCCGGCATCGGGCACGCTCTCGGTCCGCAATGACCAGTTGACGATCGAGACAGTCCGCTCGGCGCCGTTTCTGGATTATCTGCCGGTCCGGGCCAGCGTGGCGCCGCTGCATGTGACCTATGTCGGCGCGGTGCAGGGCGGCGAGGTATCGGAGGTCGTGGCGCGGGACGGTGCCCTGGTGGCCAAGGGCGATATTCTCGCGCGGCTGACCAATCCGCAGCTTCAACTGGATGTCACGTCGCGCGAGGCGCAGATTGCCAGCCAGTTGGGTGCGGTCAGCGCGCAGCGTCTGGCGTTGCAGCAGACGCGGACCGGCGAGGAAAGCCAGCTTGGCGAGGCGCGCTACAATCTGCTGAAGGCGCGGCGGGAGCTGGAGATTCACGAACAGCTCCACGGGCAGGGGTTCGAGTCCGACGCCAATCTGCAAAGCTATCGCGACGAGGCGGACTATGACGCGAACCGCGTGGCCCGGCTGGATGCGGCGCGGGCGCAGGACCTGGCGGTGGCGGCGCGGCAGAGCGACGAAATCGACCGTGAGGCGCAGCGGCTGCGCAGCAATCTGGAAGTGGTGGAGGACAGTCTGAACGCGCTGGTGCTGCGCGCGCCGGTGGCGGGGCGGCTGACGAATTTCGACCTTCAGCCGGGGCAGTCGCTGAAGGCGGGCGACCGGATCGGGCAGATCGACAGCGAGGGCCAGTATCGCCTGGATGCCGATATCGACGAATTCTATCTCGGCCGGGTCTCGGTCGGGCAGCGGGCGGATGCCGAAATGGGGGATGCGAAGGTCGCGATGACGGTGGCGCGCGTGCATCCGCAGGTGACCAACGGGCAGTTCCGCGCCGAACTGACCTTTGACGGGGCGATGCCCGCCGGCCTGCGCCGGGGCGAGAGCGTGGATGTACGGATCACGCTGGGCGAGACGCATCTGGCGCTGGTGCTGCCCAACGGCGCGTGGCTGGAAGCCGGCGGCGGATCGGCGGCCTTTGTCATGACGCCGGACGGGCATGGAGCCGACCGGGCGGCGATTACGTCCGGGCGGCGCAATCCGGAACAGGTGGAAATCACGGGCGGGCTGCACGCGGGGGATCGCGTGGTCGTCTCATCCTATAATTCCTACAAGAATTTCAATCATCTCTCGATTCACTGAACCACGGCCACTGAACGGACGGAATGCAACGAACATGCTGATCGACCTTTCTCACATCCAGCGCCTCTATCGCTCCGACGAGGTCGAGACGACGGCGCTGCTCGATATTCACCTTGGCATCGAGGCGGGTGAATTCGTTGCCATCATGGGCCCTTCGGGCTGTGGCAAGTCCACGCTGCTGAACATCCTCGGCACCATCGACCGGCCGACAGGGGGCTCCTACCAGTTCGGCGGGCAGGAGCTGACCGAGCTGGGCGAGGCGGCGCTGGCGGCGTTTCGCCGGGAAAATCTGGGTTATGTCTTCCAGAGTTTCAATCTGATCGACGAGCTGACGATCGAGGAGAATATCGAACTGGCGCTGATCTATCGCCGGATGCCGAAGGCCGAACGGCGGCGCCGGGTGGCCCACGCCATGGACCATGTGGGGATTGCCCACCGGGCGCGCCATTATCCGTCGCAGCTTTCGGGCGGGCAGCAGCAGCGTGCGGCGATTGCCCGCGCCATCGTGGGCGAGCCGCGCCTGATCCTGGCGGATGAGCCGACCGGTAACCTCGATACCGAAAACGGCGCGCAGGTGATGGATATTCTCCAGCGCCTGAACGACGAGGGGGCGACCATCGTGATGGTGACCCATTCGCCCAGCCATGCCGACCTGGCGAAGCGCCGGGTGGACATGCTGGATGGGCAGGTCGTGATCTCGGTCCGTAATGCGATCTGAGAGTTCTCGGGCAGGCTTCAGGGAATTTCGGTGATGCTGACGACCATCCTGCGTGGTGCCCTGCGGCAGGCGCGGCGGCATCCGGTCTATGTCGGGCTCGATCTTCTGGGTCTGGCGTTGGGGATCGGCGTGTTTCTGAGCCTGGCGTTGCTGGTGCGGTATGAATACAGCTTCAATGTCGGCCTGCCGGGTGCCGAGCGGCTGGTGCGGGTGGATGAGCACTGGACCCTGCCGGGCGTTGCGCCGGTCGAGGATGGGGAGGCTACCTATCGTGCCATACCGTTCCTGCGCCAGGATTTTCCGGAAATCGAGGAGACGGCGCCGCTGATGCCGTCGACGTTTCGTACCGAGCGGGACGGGATGTTTACGAAATTCGACGGCTATGAAAGCGACTCGTCATTCTTCCGCGTGTTTCGGACCGGCCTGTCGCGCGGGGTGACGGAGGAGGCCCTGTCGCGGCCGGATGGGCTGGTACTGTCTGAGAAGGCCGCGATGAAGGCGTTCGGCACGCTCGACGTTCTGGGACGGCGCATTGAACTCAACCGGTCGGGGGTACGGTCGGTCCATGTCGTTACCGGAATTATGACGCCGGTGCGCGGGCCGAATGTGCTGGAGGGGGTCGAGATGATCGCCCCCGTTCCGGCCGAGGAAATGCGGACGCGGTCATGCTTCCTGCAATGGGGTTCGTCCTGCGGAGCGCTCTTCCTGCGCCTGAGGAAGGCGGAGGATATTGGTGCCATTCGTGCGCGGTTGCGGGATTTCGTTATCCGCCATGCGTCGGGCGCTGACAATGACCATGTCACCATCGGCCGGCATCCAGAAAAAATCTATGAATTGCTGCTGGTGCCGTTGCTCCAAACGCATTTCCATGATGCGGGCGTCGAGGACACAGATGACGGTGTGGACCGCAATGTGGTCAATGCGATCGGGCTGATCGGGTTCCTTGCCCTGGTGCTGGCCTGCGCCAATACGATCAACCTGGCCACGGCGCGCGCCGGGCTGCGGGCGCGGGAGGTGGCGGTGCGCAAGACGCTTGGCGCTACGCGGCGTCTGCTGTTCGCCCAGTTCATGGGTGAGGCGTTGTTCGTCACCTCCGTTGCCGGGATCGTCGGCCTAGTGTTGTGCGAGATCCTCACACCCGAGATCGCGAGCCTGACGGGCGAGGCCGTGACCGTTTCATACGGGTTTGTACTGACTGCCCTGCCGGTCGTGATCGTGCTGTCAGGTCTTGCCAGCGGGTTTTATCCGGCAACGGTGCTTTCCGGTTATCGCCCGGCGGCCGTGCTGGCGGCGGCGCGCATGCCCTCGGGTGGGCGAGGGGCGGCGCGGCTGCGTAATATCCTGGTCGCGGGGCAGTTTGCCATCGCGGTGGCCATCGTGATCTGCACGCTGGTGATTGACCGGCAGACCGCATTCATGCGCGATGCGGATAGGGGGTATGTCAAATCCGGCCTGCTGATCGGTCAGCCGCTGCGCGGCGACGATCCCGCGCTGGAACGCAGGATGCTGGATGCGCTGCGGTCGGTGCCCGGCGTGGTGGCGGTAGGGTTCGGGGAACTGGAGCCGGCGCCGAATGCCACGTCCCGCTCGGACTATAAATATGCGGGGCCGAACGGGCCGGTCGAAATCCAGATGATGTTCGACCGGGTCGGGCCAGGCTATTTCGAGACCTATCGCCCACGCCTGCTGGCGGGCCGCTGGTTCGACCCCGCCCGTGGCCAGGATGAGGGACCGGATGCCGGTAATCTGCGGAACCTCAGCGGCGATTTCAATATCGTGGTTAATGCCAAGGCGACGGTAGCTCTGGGTTTCGCCACGCCCGGACAGGCGATCGGCCAGATGCTGACGGATGGTGGGATGAGGGCGCGGATTGTCGGCGTGATAGAAGACATGCGCTTCCTCTCGCCACGCGACCAGGTCTTGCCGGAGATCATCTTCTTCGACACGCTGGCCCGGGTACCGTTCGTCGACCCCATTCCGGCCGTCCGCTTCCAGGGCGTGACGCGCGCGGTGATGGCTCAGCGGCTGGACCGGGCCTGGGCTTTGGTCCGGCCGGAGCTTGCCAGCTCTTTCCAGCCGGCTGACGAGCGGATGGCGGATTATTTCACGGGCGATGAACGGCGGGGCCATATCTTTACCGTCGGTGCGGTGGTGGCGCTGCTGATCGCCTGCATGGGGCTGTACAGCCTGGCGGCCTTTTCGGCGATTCGGCGGGTACATGAGATCGGCATTCGCAAGACGCTGGGGGCTTCCGGCGGGCAGATCGCCATTCTGCTGCTGCGCGATTTCCTGCGGCCGGTGGCGCTGGCCTGCGTGCTGGCCTGCCCGGTGGCGTGGGTCGTGATGCGGTCCTGGCTTTCGGGTTTCGACCAGCGCGTGCCACTCAGCCCCCTGCATTTCCTGATTGCCGTCGCGGGGGCGTTCCTGATCGCGACGCTGACGGTGCTGGGACAGACATTCCGTGTCGCGCGCGCCGAACCCGCGCGGGCGCTGCGGGCGCAGTAACGGACATGACGGCATCTGTTTTCATCTTGGCTCTGCTTCCCGCCGTGGCGGGGAGGGTGGCCTGTCGCCCTGGCGCGATCTGAGGAGTATTCCTGTGTTTGCCACCATCCTGAAAAGCGTTCTGCGCCAGATGCGGCGGCATCCGCTCTATGTCGGGCTCAATATCTTCGGGCTTGCGCTGGGGATCGGCGTGTTTCTGACGCTGGCCCTGCTGGTTCGCTACGAATACAGCTTCAACGCCGCATTGCCGAATGTGGACAGGCTGGTCCGGGTGGACACTCGCTGGGCGATGCCAGGCACCCCGCCGTTCGAATTCGCGGGTAGCACGTTTCGCGTCCTGCCATTCCTGCGCGAGGATTTTCCCGAGATCGAAGCGGGCATCCGGTTGGAAAACACAGACCTGCGCACGGAGCGGGACGGGACTTTTTCCTCGTTCGTCTCCGGCCTGACCGATCCTGCCTTCTTCAGTGTTTTCGGACTGAAACTGCTGCATGGGACGCCGGACCAGGCGCTGGCGCGGCCGGATGGGCTGGTGCTCTCGGCTGGTGCCGCGATCCGGCTGTTCGGGACGACGGACGTGATGGGGCGGATGGTGCCGCTCAACCGCGATGGGGTGACGGTGACGCATACCGTTACCGGCGTGCTGGCGCACCGGACGACGCCGGACTTTCTCTCCGGTATCGAGATGCTGGCGCCGTTTTCCTCGGGGGACATGACGACCCGGCTTTGCTTCCTGAGTTGGGGGAGCGATTGCGGCAGTATTTATCTCAAGTTTCGCAGGCCGGGGGATGCCGATGCGGTGAACGCGCGGCTGCGCGATTTCGTCATCCGCCATGCAGCGGGAGCGGATAGCGATTCCAGCGCGCTGGGGCTGCATCCCGAGAAGATCTTCGGGCTGTTGCTGGCGAAGCTGGGGGAGGCGCGGTTCAATGATTTCCACGTCCTATATGCGGAGGACGGGGTGGACCGCACCGTTATCAACAGTATCGGGCTGATGGGTTTGCTGGCTCTGGCGCTCGCCTGTGCCAATGCGGTCAATCTGGCTACCGCACGGGCCGGTCTGCGCGCGCGCGAGGTGGCGATCCGCAAGACGCTTGGCGCTTCGCGGCGGGTGCTGTTCATCCAGTTCACGGGGGAAGCGATGCTGGCGGCCGCCATTGCCGGCGTGCTTGGCCTGGCCCTGTGCGAGATTCTGGTGCCCGAGGTCGCGAGCCTGACGGGGGAAGAGCTTGTGGTGCGCTACGGACTGGTCGCCGTGGTTCTGCCGCTGATCGTGCTGGTCTGCGGATTTGCCAGCGGGATCTATCCTTCCATGGTCCTGTCCGGCTATCGCCCGGCCGCCGTGCTGGCTGCCGCACGGATGCCGTCCGGCGGACGGGGGGCGGCGCGGCTGCGCGATGCGCTGGTGATGGGGCAGTTCGGCATCGCGATCACGATCGTGATCTGCATGCTGGTGATCAACCGTCAGACGGACTTCATGCGCACGGCCGATCCCGGTTATGTACGCTCGGGGTTGCTGATCGGGTCCCCGATGCCGGGCAGCGATCTGGCTGCCCAGCGCAGGATGCTGGATGCGCTGCGTGCCGTGCCGGGAGTGGTCACAGCCGGTTTCGGCGAACTGGCGCCGCGCCCAAACACAAAGAACTTTGGGACATACAGTTATGACGGGCTGGCCGGGCCGATACGCGTCTCTCTGCTACAGGATGTTGTGAGCACCGGCTATTTCGAGGTCTATCGGCCGCGCCTGCTCGCCGGGCGCGGGTTCGATGCTACCCGCGGGCAGGACGACATGCCGTCGCGCGACGAAATGCAGACCCGTACGGCCAACGCCATTCTCAATGCCAGGGCAGTGTCGCGATTCGGCTTTGCCTCGCCGGACCAGGCGATCGGCAAGATCATCAGGAGCGACAGGAGGATGGCGCGGATCGTCGGCGTGATCGACGATGAGCGCTTCGAATCGCCGCGCCAGGCTGTCTATCCTGAGATCGCCTTCTTCGACACGCTTGCGAAGCAGCCATTCAGCGAACCCATTCCCGCCGTCCGGTTCCAGGGGGGCGCGGAATCCGACATGGCGCGGCGGCTGAATCGCGCGTGGGCGGGTATTCTTCCTGACATTGCCAGCGATTTTTCGGCCGCCGATGCGCGGATGGCGGCCTATTACAGCGGCGACGAGCGGCGCGGGCGGATCTTTACGCTGGGGGCCGTTGCGGCGCTGCTGATTGCCTGCATGGGGCTGTATGGGCTGGCGGCCTTCGCCGCCGCGCGGCGGGTGCATGAGATCGGTATCCGCAAGACGCTGGGGGCTTCCGGGCGGCAGATCGTGGCGCTGCTACTGGGGGATTTCCTGCGGCCCGTGGCGGTGGCGTGCCTGCTGGCCTGCCCGGTCGCATGGGTGGTCATGCGGCACTGGCTGGCGGGGTTCGACGAGCGCATCGCGCTGACGCCGGCGCATTTCCTGATTGCGGTGGCCGGCGCCTTTGCCATCGCCATTCTCACCGTCCTTGGACAGACCTTTCATCTTGCGCGCGCCGAGCCGGCGCGGGCCTTGCGGGCGGAGTGATCGCCATGCGTATTCTTTCAGAGCCTGACCGAAAATATGCGCGGGCGGCGATCCGACGTGCGTTTTCGGCCAGGCTTTCAGCGGCGTTCGGGCTTTCCTTTGCCGCTCTATCACCTGCTGCCGCGCAGACGCTTCAGGAATCGCTGGCGATGGCTTATCGCGGCAATCCGACATTGCTGGGCGAGCAGGCGAACCAGCGCGCCGTGACCGAGAATTCGGCGCAGGCGCGCAGCGGGTGGCGGCCGACCGTGTCGGTCAACATGGATGCGAACTATCAGCAGGGGCCCTATACCAGCGCCTTCGCGCTGGGCACCTTCACGTCGAATTATGCGGAAGGCTATGTCGCGGCCAAGCAGACGCTTTATTCCTTCGGGCATGTCGCCAATCAGGTGCGGGCGGCGGATGCGCGGTCGCGGGCCGAGGGTGAAAACCTGCGCCTGACGGAATCGCAGGTCTTCACCGCCGCGGTCAGTGCCTACATGGATGTATTGCGCGACCGGTACGTGCTGGATGTGCGCGTGGCCGATCTGGAGATGCTGGTGCGGCAGGTGCGGCTGATCACCTCGCGCTACAATCTGGGCGGCGCGCCGGGCGAGCAGGTGACGCGCACCGATGTGGAACAGGCCGAGACGCGGCGCCGTTCGGCCGAGGTGGCCTTGACGCAGGCGCGGGCGACGCTGGCGGCGTCGGAGGCGAATTTCCGGGCCGTCATCGGTATCATGCCGGCGCAACTGACCATGCCGGACGGGTTGCCGGGCCTGCCGCCCTCGATCGAGCAGGCTGTGCGGCAGGCGATCGCGGCCAATCCGCAACTGGCGCAGACGCGCGAGATGAAATCGGCCACCGAGGCCGATATCGATACCGCGCGGTCGCAATGGGGGCCGCAGATTCAGGTGCAGGGGCTGCTGGGCACTGTGGGGCCGGCGGCGCCGTTTCGGGGGCATGAATATTCGGAACAGGTCAGCGGTACCGTGTCGCTGGTGCAGCCGCTTTATAACGGGGACCTGTATAATTCGCAGATCCGGCAGGCGCGCGACAAGGACGAGCAGGCGCGGCAGAATCTGGAACAGGCCCGGCGGGCGGCGTTGCAGGATGTGGTGACCAACTGGCGGGCGGTCGAGAACGGCTTGCAGGCGATCCAGGCCGGTACCGCCGAGGTGCGGTCGGGCGAAACGACGCTGAAGGGTTATCAGGTCGAATATGGCTATGGGCTGCGCAGCACGACCGACGTGCTGTACGCCGACCAGAATCTGCGGGCAGCCCAGGTGGATCTGGCGACCAGCCGCCATGACACGATTGTGGCCGAAGCGAAGCTGCTGGCTTCGATCGGACGGCTTCAGGCCCGCGACCTGTTGCCCGGTATCCAGCATTACAACAGCGGGGCCGCGTTGCAGCGTGCGCGGACGCGCGGGTGGGAGCCGCTTCAGACGCCGATTGCCGCCCTTGACCGGGCGGGCTGGTAGACATGGCAGATACGGGAGGGCGAATGATGTTTGCGTCCGGTTTCAGAATCCTGCCCCGGCATGGGCTCTATGGTGCGATCAACCTGCTTGGGCTGGGGCTGGGGGTTGCCGTCTTTCTGACGATGATGCTGATCGTGCGATACGAATATGGGTATGACAGTTACCTGCCCGGTGCGTCGCATATCTATCAGGTCGATGATGATTTTCGTCCGGCCGGGCGGACGCCCTATGAATCGAGCTATATCAGTTTCGTGCCCGTTCCTTTCATGGAGCAGGACTTTCCGGAAATCGCCCAGGCGGTTCGCGTTTTCGAAAGTCCGGTGCCCGTGCGGGCCGGGGAGGTGCTGGGACGCGACGTGGTGACATTGACCGACCGGAATTTCTTCTCCGTCTTCGGCCTGCCTATTCTGGAGGGGAACAAGGCGACGGCGCTCGATGGACCCGGCAAGGTGGTGCTGTCGGCCACGATGGCGCGGAAGTATTTTGGCACCGTCCACGCGGTTGGCCGCCGGATGCGGATCGACAATGGCGGTGACGAGAGTGTGGTGTCGGCGATCGTGGCCGACCCGCCGCCCAATGCCACCAGCGACTTCAGGATCGTCACCGTTTTTCCCAGTTCCTGGATGGATAAATGGCCCTTTCGCAATTGGGGGAGCCAGTGGGGGCATGTGTGGGTAAGGATCGACGATGCCGGGGCCGTGCCGCGCATCGCCGCCGGATTGCGGGGATTTCCGTATCGGCATCCGGGAGACTGGAAGGAGAGCCTGATCCGTTTTACATATGGCGATGGCGGGTTGACGCTGGTGCCGCTGCGCGCGGTGCATTTCCATAGTGCATCCATCGGCGAAGGGGGCGCCAGCCGCAGGCTGATCGATATCCTGGGGCTGGTCGGGCTGGCGGCGCTGGCGACCGCGATCGTGAATTACGTCAATCTCGCCACCGCGCGATCGGGATTGCGGGCGCGTGAGGTGGCGATGCGCAAGGTGCTGGGGGCGACCCGTCCGGCGCTGGTCGTACGCTTCATGGGCGACGCGATCATGCTGGTCGGGGTCTCGGTGCTTGTCGGGCTGGCGTTGACGGAACTGTCGCTGCGCTGGGTCAACATGCTGGGCGGGTGGAATGTCGCCTTCGACTGGGGTTTCGTGCTGCCGGTGTCGGTGTCGATCGTGCTGGTCGTGGGGGTCGTGGCCGGAATCTATCCCGCGCTGGTCCTGTCGTCGTTCCGGCCGGCGGCCGTGCTGGCGGCGAGCCGGATGCCGGCGGGCGGGCGGATCGAGAGCATGTTGCGCAGCGTGCTGGTGGTGCTGCAATTCGGGTTTGCCATCGTGCTGGCGGTCTGCACGATCGTGATGACCGATCAGGCGGCGTTCGTTCGCGTGCTCGATCGCGGGATCAGCAAGGATGGCGTGATCGTCATCGATGCGCTGGCGGATTCGAGCCTGGTGGCGCGGCAGGAGGAGATCGTGCGCCGGCTGGGCGAGGTGCCGGGGGTACGGATTGCCACGCGATCGGACATGTATCCTCACCACACCATCGACAGCGACAATTTTCGTCCTCCGGGTGGCGATAGTATGATCCCCGTCTGGTGGGGATATGCCACGCCCGGATATTTCGAGGCGATCGGGGCGAGGCTGGTCGCGGGGCGCCTGTTCGACGCGCATCAGGGCAATGATTATCACGCTGCCCGGGAGCAGGAGGTGGCGGGTACCAGCATCGTCATTTCGCGCCTGACGGCGGAACGGTTCGGCTTTGCGTCGCCGGAGGCGGCGGTGGGGCAGGAGTTGCGGCAGGATATGGCTGCGCGAACCTATCGTATCATCGGGGTGATCGACGACATCCGGTTCGGCCGCGCGCACGAGCCGATGCGTCCGTTGCTGTATTACGGCCGCTCGGGATCGTTTGACGAGGCAGGCGCGATCATCCGGTATGAGGGGGCGTCGCAGGCCGAGGAAATGGCGCGTCTGCGGTCGGCCTGGGTGGGCATCGCGCCGGATGTTCCGTTCTCGGCCCAGGGTGTAAGCGATATTTTTGCCGACGATTTTCGCAGCGACCAGAATTATGGTGCGCTGTTCGGCATCGGCTCCGCCGTTGCGATCGGCATTGCCTGCCTGGGGCTGTTCGGCCTGTCGTCGTTCAACGTGTCGCGCCGCCGGCATGAGATCGGGGTGCGCAAGGTGCTGGGGGCGGATCGTCGGCAGGTCCTGGCCCTGCTGGCCGGTCAGTTTCTCCGGCCCGTGCTGATCGCGAACCTGATCGCGTGGCCGGTCGCGTGGGTGTTCATGAGCCGGTGGCTGTCGGGATTCGATCAGCGGATTGCGCTGACGCCATGGCCGTTCGTGATTGCGGCCGGCAGCGCGGCGCTGATCGCGCTGCTGACCGTGATTGGACAATCCGCCAAGGCGGCAGCCGATCCGCCGGCTTCCTCGCTGAGGGCAGGGTAGGGGGAACTGCATGGCGGACACGGGGCGCGCCTGATATGATTTGGAAAAACTGACCGCTATCGGGCGCCGATCTGCTATTCTCCTGCCTTCGGGCGGGAACGGCGGGGTGGTCCTTGCGTCTAGATCTCTGGCGGTTGGGACCTGTGGCCGTGGCGGAGAGGGGTGCATGCGGACAGTTTTTCCGGCGGCGGTTCCGGGGATGGGAGCCGGCGTGCTGGCGCTCCTTTTCCTTCTGTGCGCGGCCGATGCCGCTTTGGCCGATCCGATGCCGCTGCTTCCGGAGGCCGTTGTGCCTCCGCCCGCGCCGGTGGGGGCGTCTGCCGATCAGGCCGGTCCTGCCCTAGATGTTTCGCCATTGCCGGCGCTGGATGACGACGCCGCCAGGAGCGAGGCCCGGCATCTGCTCCAGGCCATGCAGCGTGAGGTGCCGCATTTTCAGGTGGCCTCGCCCGAGGATGCGGCCCGCTGGATCATGTTGGCGCATGCGCAACTGGCCCATGCCAATATCACGATCGACCGCGCGCAGGTGCTGATGGTGGTCGATCGCAATCCGCGGGTGCAGCGTGTGTGCTTCGTGCTGGCGCTGCCTGACAATGAGGAATGGCTGGTGCTGGGCGGGACCCGGGTTTCGACCGGGCAGGCCGGGCGCAAATATTATTACCTGACCCCGACGGGCGTGTTCATCAATTCGCCTGACCGCCTGGGCTATCGTGCCGAAGGCACGCGCAACGAGCATGGTATTCGCGGCCTCGGTGCGCGCGGGATGCGGGTGTGGGACATGGGCTGGCAGTGGGCCGTGAAGGGCTGGCGGCCCGACCGCGAGCAGGGGCAGATCCGGCTGGAAATCCATGCCACCGACCCGGATTTTCTGGAGGCCCGGCTGGGGCGCCCGGCCTCGGAGGGTTGTGTGCGCATTCCGGCGGCGCTGAACCGGTTCATGGATCGTCATGGGCTGCTGGACGCGCAATATGAGCAGGCGGCCAGCTATGATGGCCGCTTCCGCGCCCTGCTGCCGCGTGATCGTACGCCCTCGCCCATCGCGGGGGATGCGATGGTGGTGGTGGATTCCTCGCCCGGCGAGGGCATGACCTGACGGCATCCGTTCGCTGCGTATTGCTTTTCAAAGCGTCCGGCTTCGCTCATGATCATGTGATGAGAACATCCGGATTGCTCCCTTGTCTTGCCCTGCCGGCCTTGCTGCTGCTTTCTCCGGCCCGGGCGGCACCGGCGGCTCAGGGGGCGCCGACGCCCGCCGGCGTCGCGGCGGCGATCCAGGCGGATGGGGTGGCGCAGGCGCTGGGGGCGCTGGATGACGCCGATACGTTCGATACGGTGACGGACGGGATCGCGGCGGCCGATCCGGCCTGGCTGGCGCTGGTGCCGGCCATGGGGCCGGGGCTGGATTCCGACAGCGGCCCGGCGGTGGCGGCGGCGCTGGCGCTGGCGTTGCCGCAGAAGCCGCGCCTGGTTCTGCCGCTGCTGGATGAGGCGACGCCGGCACTGGACCCCGCCCGGGTCTGCGCCCATCCTTTCATGCATGACGAAGTGCCGGACCTGAAAGGGTATGTCCGGCGCACCCGCGCTGCCCTTCGCCGCGTGCGTGACGAGGGGTTGCGTGCGGTGCGGGATCGGTGTCTGGCGGCGCTGGGGACGGCGAAACCGGTCCCCTGAGCGCCTGCCGGCATCAGTGCTGGGCGGGTGTTGCGACTGATTTCCAGGCGCGCAGGGCGGCCAGGGTGCCGCTGATATGGCCATCGGGCGCCATGGCGCTGTAGGCATAGAGAATATGGCCGTCCGGCGCGATCACGTATGAGGTCCGGTTGGCGTAATGCAGCAGTGGCATTTTGGAATCGTAGGAACTGGCGATCTTGCCCGCCGGGTCGGATGCGACGGGGAAGCGGCTGCGGCATTCGCTGACGGAAAAACGGTCCAGCGTTTCGATCTTGTCCATCGACACGCCGATGACCGTGGCGCCCAGCGCCTTGAACTGGTCCATCGCGTCGGCGAAATCATGGGCTTCGATCGTGCAGCCACGCGTGAAGGCCGCCGGGTAGAAATACAGGACCACCGGCCCCTTGTGCAGGGCCTCGGCCAGCGAGAAGCTGAACTGCTTGCCGCCCAGGCTGGCCGGTGCGTCGAACAGGGGTGCCGTGCTGCCCAGCGGCAGTGCCGCCCGGGCCGATGAGAAGGACACCAGCGTCACCCCCGCCAGGGTTGCGGCTACCGGCAGCACCATGCTCAGCCTGGTGAAGCGACGAAGGATATTGGAACGGAGCATTGGCGAACCTTTCGACCGGAAGCGCGCGATCAGGACCGCGAGTCAGGTGAAATGATGACGCAATTGTCCGATCCCGTCGACAGGCGATGGCAGGCCTCGACCGCCGCGTCATGCGACAGGCCGGTCAGCCGGGCGCGATAGAGCATGCCGTGGGGTGCATGCACTCCGGCGACCAGCGGGCGGGCGCTGCCCAGCACGGCGACGGCGCGGCTGCGCGCATGGCCGGCCGCCTGCGATGCCAGCGATGCCGTGCCGAAGGCCCCCACCTGGATAGCCCAATCATGCTGGGCCGGGGCGAGGCTGCCGCGTCGCAGCAGAGGCGCGGGCTCGGCCATGGCAGGGGGAACGAGCTGGAAGCCGTGGCCGGCTGCCGGCGCGGGTGGTGGAGGCGGGGCCGCGGACGCGACGGCGACGGGCGCTGAAGGCCGGGTGCTGTCGGCGCCGTCCGGCCGCGTGCGGGCGGCCCAGGCGGCGCGGACCGCGTCGGCCGACGTGCCCTGGCCGGCGGGGGCGACATTCTTCCATGCCGTATAGGCCGGCGCCGGGGTTGGGCTGGCTTCCGCCGGGGCTTCGGCCACCTGGATCGGCTGGCTGTCGTTGCTGTCCTGATGGTCGGTGCGGTGGGCCCAGGCCGCCCGCACGGAACGGGTTTCGGTGCTGCTCTGTGCGGCGGCGTAGACGCGTCCGCGCGCGACGTCATGGGCTTCGACCATCAGGTCGGTCTGCGAGCGGACATTGGGGGTGATGCCGGCGATCTGCGGCCCGATCGCGGCGACGTAATTACGGGTTTCGCGCGGCAGCGACCGGTTGTGCAGCAGGAAATCGTCCAGCCGCCCGGGCCCCGTATTGTAGGCGGCCAGGAAGCCGGGGGAGCCGTAGATATCGTACATCTGCCGGATATAGGCGGTGCCGGCCATGATGTTGTCGCGGGGGTTGAACGGATCGTCGCCGAGCCCGTATTCGCCCTTCATTTCGTCATAGGTCGGCGGCATGAGCTGCATCAGGCCCATCGCGCCGGGAGCCGACGTGACGAACTGACCGTTGCGGAAGAGCTGGCCGCCGGATTCGCGCTGCATGACCGAGCGAATCCATGTATCGGGCACGTCGAAGCGCTTCGAGGCTTCCATGATATAGGGGCCCCAGGGATCGTCAGGCGGCCCGGGCGGGGCGTAGAAGGATTTGGCGTGGGCCCGGTATTCCGCGGCTTCCTGCATCACCGGGGCATGTTGGCCGGGCTCGGTGGCGCAGGCTGCCAGCAGGCTGGCCAGTCCGACTGCGCCGGCGACGCGGGCCGCGATCCGGCCGGATGGCGATTGCGGCAGATCGCATGCGCGCTCCGTCGTGCGTCGGGACGGACGAGGGGGGCGGGCCTGCTTCTGTCGGGTCATCGGGCGTTCATCCGGGACGGGCGCCCGACCCGTGAGGGAGGCGCCGGGGCAAAGGCAGAAATTTGGCGCCGATTATGGCGAAAATAGGGATCGGGCCCGGTTTCGTACGGCGGATTGGCCTTCGGCATCATGATCGCATCCCGGTCCTGGGCGGAAGTTCAGGTCAGAGAGGAGGAATCTGCCGTAAATCTTTATAGAACGACGTACTTCCATGCAACATGATCACGCTGTCGCAGCGATTGCGCCCGCAGGATGCGGGCGCGCCGTCGCGGGTGGGTGTCAGTTGGTGATCTGGACCTGGATGGACTGGGTGCGCTGGACGACGTTGATTGCCACCTCGTCCTCCACGCGCACCAGGCGCACCGTCACCTTGTCGCCGCCGACTTCCAGATTGTACAGCGTCATCTGGTCCAGGAAATCGGGCAGGCGCGGACGCTGGAAATGCACGGCCACTTCCGCCGGATCGAAGCTCAGCCCCAGGGTGGACTGAATCAGCGCCGGCAGCGTCGCCGCCGCCCAGGCCTGCGGCGAACAGGCGACCGGGTAGCGCACCGGCCCTTCCGCACGGTTGCGGGTGAAGCCGCAGAACAGTTCCGGCAGCCGCCGCAGGTCGGTATGGAACGCGGCGTCGAACATGCCGCGGAACAGGCGCGCGGCCTCGTCGCGATAGCCGTGGTGGGCCAGGCCCAGTCCGATCAGGGCGTTGTCGTGCGGCCAGACCGAGCCGTTGTGATAGGCCATGGGGTTGTAGCGGGCCTCCCCCTCGGGGATGGTGCGGATGCCCCAGCCCGAGAAGGACGAACGGTGCATCAGCCCGGCGACCAGCCGGGGCACGCGGTCCGGCGTCGCGATGTCGGTCAGCAGGATATGGCCCGCGTTCGACGAGCGGACGCGGCAGGGCTTCTTCTGGCCGTCCAGCGCCAGGGCGAAGGTGCCCAGTTCCTCGATCCAGAACCGGGCGTTGAAGGCGACGCGCAATGTTTCGGCCAGATGGTCCTGGCGGTCGGCATAGGCGGTCCTGCCCAGGCGGCGGCCGATGGTCGCGGCGGCGCGGCGCGCGGCATAGACATAGGCCTGGACCTCGCACAGTGCGATCGGCCCTTCGGCCAGGGTGCCGTCGGCGTGGAAGATGCTGTCGTAACTGTCCTTCCAGCCCTGGTTGATCAGCCCGTCCTTGTTGCGGCGGCCATATTCGACGAATCCGTCGCCGTCGCGATCGCCATAGCGGTCGATCCATTCGACGGCGCGTTCGATGTTCGGCCAGATCGTGGTCATCAGCGCCACGTCGCCGGTGCGCTCCAGATACTGGCCCGCCAGCATGACGAACAGCGGCGTGGAATCGATCGAGCCGTAATAATGGCGGAACGGGACCTCGCCCAGTTCGGCCATTTCGCCGTGGCGGACCTCATGGAGGATCTTGCCGGGTTCGGCATCGGCGGTCGGGTCCTCGGTCTGGGCCTGGTGGCGGGCCAGATAGGCCAGCACGCCGCGCGCGATCTCGGGGTCCAGCCACAGGGTCAGCATGGCGGTGATCAGCGCATCTCGGCCGAAGGCGGTGCTGAACCAGGGGACGCCGGCATAGGGGTAGGGGCCGGTCTTCTTGTCCGTCAGCAGCATGTAGATGTCGCAGACGCAGCGGCGGATGGCCTCGTTGAAAATCTCGTTGGAGGTGGCGATCGCCGCGGCGCGGGAGGAGGACAGGCGCAGCGCCCGCCTTGCCTCGACCGCGCCGCGCAGGAAGCGGCGGTTGGGCTGGGTCTCGTGTGGTTCGGTGGGGTCGCATTCGACCTCGTAATGGAGCAGCACCCGCTGGCCCGGCGGCAGATCGAAGCGGTAGGCGGCATGCTGGGCCGTCAGTTCGGCCGGCGGTGGCCAGAAGCGTAGCTGGGTGGTGCGCCGGCGGGCGTCCAGCCCGTCATAGGACAATTTCACCTCGGCATCGCTGATTTCGGGCGCGCGCATCGTGCCGCGGCGGGGGCGGGTGGAACCGCGTGCCTCGAACAGGTCGGCGAAATCGGCCAGGAAACGGATGTCGAGCACCGCGGTACGGGGCTCGACATCGAAATTGCGGATCTCGACCCGTTCGTAGCACACCCGGTTCCACAAGAAGCGCGACCGCCGCACATGCAGCAGGTCGTGGATCATGCGCTGGCCCTCGGGCCCTTCGATGTCGGTGTTGGTCAGGTCGACCGACAGCATCACGTTGTTCTCGCGCACCGTCGAGGACAGCAGGATGGGCCGGGTGCCCTGGAGGCTCATGGAGAGGCCGGACAGGTAGCGTGTGTCGTGGAAATACAGCCCGTCCGCGATGCCGTCGCCGTACAGGATATCGCCCGTCTGGTCGAAGACCCCGAACATGTCACCCTGCTTGAGCGTATGGAGGCGGCGTTCCGACAGCAGGGATTTCGCGGCGACGGGGAAGCCGTCCGGTTCCCCGGCGTGCGTCTGGGTTTCGGCTTGGCTGTCCATGACGGGGGTCCTTCGCTTGAATTGGCGCTTGAATGGATTGTCGGTGTCCGGCGGCGGACGGGTCAGAGCAGCCTGGTGAATTTCAGTAGCAGCCAGGCGATGGCCATGAACAGGAAGCATACGCCGCCGGCTTCGACGGTGCCCAGAGGGCCGGTGGCCAGGAACATGCCGCCGGTATTCATGCCGAAGAATCCGGTCACGAAGGTCGCCGGCAGCATCAGGGTGGTCAGGACCGAAACCGTGTACAGGCGCCGGTTGGTTTCTTCCGCCTGGCCCGAGGCCAGCTCATCCTGCAACGATCGCGCGCGATCCTGCAATGCCATCAGATCGTCCAGCGACGCGTGGATCTGGCGCTGCGAGCGGTCGCGGATATCGTCCTCAGCCCATTCCGGCAGTTCCAGATCCTCGTTGTGGAAGATCCGGTCCACCGGCGAGATCACGCGGCGCAGTTCGGTCGAACGGCGCCGCACCTTGCCGATCAGGCCGCTGATGCGGCCGAAATCGGTATGCTGGTCCAGGGTCAGCAGCAGGTCCTCGGCCCGGTCGAGCTGGTCGTCCAGCATGGCGATGTTCCGCCGGACGCTGTCGGCGAATTCCAGCAGCGTCCGGTCCACGATTTCGGCCGGGGTGAGCGGGACCTCGTCGCGCTGCAGCCAGCGATAGGCGGCGCCCAGCGCGGGCACCGGGTGGCGGCGGGTGGTGATCAGCAGGTCGGGCAGCACCGCGAAACGCCAGGCCGAGACGCTGGTATCGTCGTCGGTCATGCCGTCGTCGAAGCCGGGCAGGGCGCCGTAGACGATGTCGCCTTCGGCTTCCAGCCTGGTGCCCCGGTCGGTGCCGGACAGGGTGGTGCGGGCTTCCTCGGGCAGGCAGGCGATTGCCTCGACCCGAGCCCGGCTGGCGGTATGCACCACGTCGTAATGGAGCCAGACCCAGCCGGCGGGCCGTTCCTCGGCCGTGGCGGGGAGCGCCTCGGTATCCTCGGAATGCGCGGGGCGGCTGTTCAGATACTCGGCCGCCTGCTGGGGCGAGAGCTGGACCGGCCGCTGGCCGGGCATGCACGAGACCGCCCAGACCAGGCCATCCGCCGTATCGCTCTGCGGCGTATCGGCAAGAGACATTTCGGTCTGGGTTATCGTATCGGGCATCGTGATATCCGGGACCGCTCGGAATTCAAGCGCACACTTGGCATGGGTGCCCGTTCGTTGCAATCCCACGCGTGCCAATGAGAGGCAGCGGATTCAGCCGGCCGGCGTGGCGTCGCACCAGAAGCCGAGATGCGGCCCGGCGGCCTCGTCCTCCAGCAGCGGGCCCAGAACCGTGACAGTGTGCTGCCCGCGCGCGAAGACCTCGCGGCAGGGCAGGGAGAAGGTGGGGTTTTCCGGGTGCGCGCCTGTCAGGCCCAGCAGGGCGTGCTCCGACAATCCGTACACCACGCGGCGGATGTTGGTCCAGTAGACGGCCCCGGCGCACATGCAGCAGGGTTCGGCGCTGGTATAGAGCGTGCAGTCGGCCAGCGTTTCGGGCGGGAGGATGCGGGCTGCCTCGGCCACCGCCCGCAGCTCGGCATGCTGGGTCGGGTCGCCCTCGGGCGGCATGGAATTGTTGATGGCCCGGCTGACGACCCGTCCGTCCGCATCGGCGACGAGTGCCGCGAACGGGTGCCGGCCGGTTGCCCGGGCTTCCGCCGACAGCGCGATGGCCTGGCGCAGCATGTCGAGGTCCATCGGTGTGGCGTTCTGGGGGAAGGGGGCGTCATGCATTGTCGTACCCTGCCGGAAAAGCGTGGACGGGGCGGGATCGCCCCGTGCCGTGGATCATTTCAGATCGTCGGGGACCTTGCCGCCGTTTTCGGCCAGTTTCTGCATGACCTGCCGGTGCAGCCAGACATTCATCGACGCGCTGTCGCTGGTGTCGCCGGTATAATGCAGTTCCTCGGCCAGTTGCTTGCGCGCGGCCAGCGAACTGTCCAGGCCCAGCAGCTTCATCAGATCGACGATCGACTGTTGCCAGTTGAGCTTCTGCTGTGCCTTGGCGGCCAGGTCGGTCAGGATGGCGGCGACATCCACCGGGGCGGGCGGCGCGGAGGGCGCGACCGGTGCCGGCGTCTGTCCCGCCGGGGGCGCGGCCGGTGTCGTGGTGGCGGGAGCGGCCGCCGGGGTGGTGGCTTCAGCATGGCCGAAGATCGTGGACAGGATGGTGCCGAGGATGCTCATGCGCGGACTCTCCTTGCGGCGGCGCCGCCCGGGGCACGTCGTGTCCCCCGGGCGGCGCTGCGCCTTAGTAGCGGTACAGGTCGTTCTTGAACGGCCCGTTGACCGGAACGCCGATATAGTCGGCCTGTTTCGCCGACATCTTCGACAGTTCGGCGCCGACCTTGGCCAGGTGCAGGGCCGCCACCTTCTCGTCGAGCTGCTTGGGCAGGGTGTAGACCTGACGCTCGTACTTGCCCTCGGGGGCGGTCCACAGCTCGATCTGCGCCAGCGTCTGGTTGGTGAAGGACGCCGACATGACGAAGGACGGGTGGCCCGTGGCGTTGCCCAGGTTCACCAGACGGCCCTCGGACAGCAGGATCAGGCGCTTGCCGTCGGGGAAGATGACCTCGTCGACCTGCGGCTTGATGTTGTCCCACTGGAAGTTGCGCAGCGCCTCGACCTGGATCTCGGAATCGAAATGCCCGATATTGCAGACGATGGCGCGGTGCTTCATCGCGCGCATGTGGTCGACGGTGATGATGTCGACATTGCCGGTGCAGGTGACGAAGATGTCGCCGCGCGGGGCGGCGGCTTCCATCGTCACGACCTCGTAGCCTTCCATGGCGGCCTGCAGGGCGCAGATCGGGTCGACCTCGGTCACCAGCACGCGGCAGCCGGCATTGCGCAGCGAGGCGGCGGAGCCCTTGCCGACATCGCCGTAGCCGGCGACGACCGCGACCTTGCCGGCCATCATGACGTCGGTGCCGCGACGGATCGCGTCGACCAGGCTTTCGCGGCAGCCGTACAGATTGTCGAACTTGGACTTGGTGACGCTGTCATTGACGTTGATCGCCGGCACGGCCAGCGTGCCCTTCTTCGCCATTTCCCACAGGCGATGCACGCCGGTGGTCGTCTCCTCGGACAGGCCGCGCACGTCCTTCAGCATCTCGGGATACTTGTCGTGCATCAGCACGGTCAGGTCGCCGCCATCGTCGAGGATCATGTTCGGCGTCCAGCCGTCCGGACCGGTGATGGTCTGCTCGATGCACCACCAGAATTCTTCCTCGGTCAGGCCCTTCCATGCGAAGACCGGCACGCCGGTCGCGGCGATCGCGGCGGCGGCGTGGTCCTGGGTCGAGAAGATGTTGCACGAGGACCAGCGGACCGTGGCGCCCAGCGCGGTCAGGGTCTCGATCAGCACGGCGGTCTGGATCGTCATGTGCAGGCAGCCGGCGATACGCGCGCCTTTCAACGGCTGGCTGGCCCCGAATTCCTCGCGCAGCGCCATCAGGCCTGGCATTTCGCCCTCGGCGATCGCGATTTCCTTGCGGCCCCATTCCGCGAGAGCGATGTCGCGTACCTTGTAGTCCGTGCTGGCGGTCATGTTCCGTCCTGTTTCGGTTGATGCAGAATCCCGGCGGGTATAGACGCTCGGGCGCGCCAGGGCTAGCGCGGGCTCCGACCCCGGAGCCCTCAGGCCGTGGCGATGGCCTCGGCCGCGCGGAGCAGGCGCAGGAAATTGCCGCCCCAGATCGCGGCGATCTGGTCGTGGTCGTAGCCGCGACGGTGCAGCTCTGCCGTCAGTGACTGGCTCTGGGCGGCGTCGCGCCAGCCCTCGATGGTGCCGCCGCCGTCGAAATCGGACGAGATGCCGACATGGCGCACGCCGATCCGGGCTGCCACATAGTCGATATGGTCGACATAATCGGCCACGCTGACCGGGCGCTGGGCCCGGACCTCGCGCGGGCGGAGGAAGGCATCGACGGCCGTGATGTGGACCACGCCGTCGCAGTCGCGCAGGGCGTCGAGCTGTTCGTCATCCAGGTTGCGCGGATGGTCGCAGAGCGCGCGGACGCAGGAATGGGTGGCCAGGACCGGGCTGCGCGACAGGCGCACCGCCTGCATCATGGTGCTGCGCGCGGTGTGGGAGATGTCCACCATCAGGCCCAGCCGGTTCATTTCGGCGATGGCCTCGCGCCCCAGGCCGGACAGGCCGCCATGGCGGGATTCGGGATCGTTCAGCGCGGGCATCGGGCGGGCGGAATCGGCCAGCGCGTTGTGGCCGTTATGGGTCAGCGTCATGTAGCGCGCACCGCGCGCGCGGAACTGTGCCAGCAGCGACAGATCCTCGCCCATCGCATAGCCGTTCTCGACCGCCGGGACGATGGCGGTGATGCCCTCGTGGAACGCGGCCTCGATATCCGCCGCGAGGGGGCAGATCCGTGCCGGGCCGCCTTCGACCCCCCGGTTGATCGCATCCAGCATCGCCAGGGCCTGGCGGGAGATGGCGGCGTGGGCGGTCGGGTCGGTGGCGCCCTGTCCGACATAGGCCACCAGGCAGGCGGCGGCGATTCCGCCCCGGCGCAGCTTGGTCAGGTCGACATGGCGATAATCGGTGTCCTGCGTGAAATCGCCCCGGTCGGGCCAGGGGATGTCGATATGCGTATCGACGGTGAGCAGGGCGCTGTGCGGTCGGTCGGTCATGATGAGGCAGTGTAGGCCGGAAACGGCCGGTCCGTAAGGGACTCACCTGCTCTGTCTGTCCGAATGAAAGGACCCTGCGCCCCTCGGGAAGGGCGCAGGGCAGGGATAGTCACAGGTCCGTTCAGGCACAGGTCCGTTCAGGCGGGAACGCCCGTGACGTGCCGGGGCGCCTGCGGGGCGGGAAGGCCGGCCGGCAGGATGGGATGGCCGAACTGGGCCTCGATCACTTCCGCCATGGCGAGATACAGGGCGGAGGCGCCGCAGAGCAGCCCCTCATACCCCGCGATGCGGGTGATCATGAGATTGCCTGTCCACTCGCCCAGCGCGAGCAGGAAGAACAGGAGCGTCAGTGAGGAGAACACGAACTGCAGCACGCGGTTGCTGCGCAGCGTGCCGATGAACATGAAGCCCGTGAAAACGCCCCAGAGCGCGAGATAGGCCCCCATGGCCGGGGCGGTCGCCGCCGGGATCAGGCCGAATTTCGGCAGGATGACGAGCAGGACGAGGGAGATCCAGAACGCGCCATAGGCCGTGAAGGCCGTCAGCCCGAACGTGTTGCCCTTGGGATATTCAAGCAGCCCGGCCAGGATCTGGGCCCATCCGCCGAAGATGATCCCCATGGCCAGGACCGACGAATTGAGCGGCAGGAAACCGGCATTGCAGAGATTGAGCAGGATCGTCGTCATCCCGAAGCCGGCGAGACCGAGGGGCGCTGGATTGGCGAGAGGTTTCATGACGGGAAACTCCATCGGCCACAGGGGCTGTCCGATCAGCCCGAAACGCTGTGACCGTCGGGATTTTTCTCGTCCTTTTTATAGAAAGGAACAATAACAAATATATGTTAGGTGAATAGGTCGCGGTCACAAGGCGGTTATCCTCCGCAGGCTCATGATCGTGCGGGAGCGACCCGATCTTACGACCGATGGTCGGTGCGACAGGACCGGGTCGGGCGTTATTCTTCGTCCGTCGTCAGTTTTTCCCGGGGCGTGGCGTTACATTTCTGTTCCTCGATGATCGCGATGATGGCCTCGCTCACGGTCTGCCAGCGTGCGGCACGGACCTCGTCGCCGGCATCCCGCGCCTGGGCAAGATGGGTGCGCGCGATCAGCAGGGCGTGGGAGCCGTGATGGTCCACCAGTTCGATCGCCTCGACCGGGATCAGTTTGTGCAGGGTCCGCATGTCCGCCTCCTGTATCGGACGGATGTCGGAACTTGACGTGGCGCGTGCCGGGTCGCCGTGCAAGCGGGTATCGGGGATGTGATCGGGCTGTCGAAGCGATTTTTAAAAGAGTGTGACATTAAAAGGAAAGAACGGGTTTAGACGGATGGTCTCGCCGCTGGGTGGGCGGCGGCCCTCGCGCCGCCGGGGGGGAGCTGGTATACGGGCGGGCCGTCATTCCGTGGCAAGCAGGCCTGTCGCGGATCGACCATCACAGCGTGAAGAGCGGCTGCCTTGCCCCAGGAAAATGGATTGTCCCGTCAGAAGACCGTCATCGTCAGCGGAGCGACCGGTGGAATCGGGCAGTTTCTGTGCCGTCGGCTGCGCCAGGACGGTTATCGGATCGTCATCCTGTCGCGTCGCGCGGACGTGCCGCCCGGTATCGAGGCCGATCTGGCCGTGCGCTGCGACCTGATGGATGCGGGCGCGATCGCGGCGGCGGGGCGGACCGTTCGTGACGCCTGCCCGACGATCGACCTGTTCATTTCCTGTGCGGGCACGATCTCTCCCCAGCCCGTTGGCGCCCTGGATGGCGAGGATGTCCGACGGCAGGTGGACACCAATCTGACCGGCGTGATCCTGCTGACCAATGAAATGCTGCCGAACATCGTGGCCGGTGGGCGGGTGCTGTTCGTCAACTCGATGGCGGGCGTGTTTCCGCTGGCGGGCAGTGCCGTCTATACCGCGTCGAAATTCGGGTTGCGCGGTTTCGCGCGGGCCCTGGCGCTGGAACTGAGGCCCCGGCGCATCCGTGTCACGTCGGTGTTTCCCGGGAGCGTGGATACGGCCATGTTCCGCGAGGAAATGGAGCAGGGCGGGTCGCTGCTGAACTTCATGTCCTGGCCGCAGGCGCCCGAGCGGGCGGCGGACTGGATTCTGGGGGCGGCGCGGGGCGGGAAGGAGGAGCATTTCCCGTCGCTCGTCGACAGGATCTTTCCTCCGCTGTTCTTATGGTCGCCGGTTTTCCTGCGCCTGTGCCTGCCGGTCATGATCGTGTGGTCGCATCTGACCCGATGGTACTATCTGCGGCGGCAGGCGCGCGGCTAGGCGGGGCGTCAGTTTTCCTCGACGGGCAGTTCCTGCACCCGCACGGCCTTGCCGGTACGGTCGTAATAGAAGATCGCGTTGCCGCGCCGTTCGGCATAGCCGTCCGGCGTGCCCTGCGGCGTCCAGAACAGCAGGCGGTTGGCGTCGGACTGTTCGACCACCCTGTCGCCGGCGGGGCGAAAATGGAACTGGCTGAAATCCTTGTGCGCGCTGGGCACCGGCGGGCGGATGGCCAGCTGATGCATCGACGGGCCCTTGGCCTCGTCATCTTCCTGCGCGAGCGCCAGCGCCGGCGCGCCCGTGGCGGCGAGGCAGAGGGATACCGCCAGAATACGCAGTGTTCTGTCCTGCATGACCGTATCCTCCTTCGTCCTGTGGTCCGGCGTCCTGTGGTCCGGTCGGCGGGAACATCCTCCGTTTTTCTCTCCGGCGCAACCGGCCGTGTTAACCGGCAGTGTTACTGGAAGGGCAGGTAGCGGAAATCGAAGAAGATCTGGCTGACGCTGGTGGAGGGGGCGCCGCCGATGCCTTTCCAGGTCTGCAGGCGCGAATAGGCGAGCTGGGTTCCGACCTCGACCGTGCCATACCGGCCCTGGAGGAAGCGCCACCAGGCGCCGACGGTGAATTCCTGCACCGAGCGGATGCTGGCCGTGCAGGCCAGCGGCGACATTTCCACCTCGCACCCTGCGTTGGAAGACATGGGGTTGCCGTAACCGTAGGCTGAGCCGCCGGAGGAGAAATAGCTCCGGCCCGAACGCTGCATGCCGTAATAGCCATAGACGTCGATCCGCTGATCCGGATGGGCGACGATGCCTGCTGTTGCCTGCGCATCGGGCAGGGGTTTCGGCTTGCCCTGGGCATTCAGCGTGACGTCCGGCAGCAGGACCGACCCGTAGCGGCCGACGCCGACTCCCGCGAGCCCGGACAGGTGGATTTCGACCCTGTGGGGGATGACCGGCAGCACCGCCGACGCGCCGCCGCCGCCGGCGATGGCTGTGTTGTTATGGCCCGTGCCGTTCGCGAAGACGCGATCATGGGGGAAGCGGACGATTCCTTCGGCCTCGTAATGGCCCCAGGCCGGGTCCCACGCGACCTTGCCGATGACGTCGGGCGCGATTTCGTCGGAATAATTGGTGGTGAATTCGGTCAGGCCGGTGCCGTTGGCGCCGATGGTGGCCGTGCCGCCATTGGGCAGCGCGACCGTGCCGTTATCATTGTCGAAGCCCGTGGTGTCGTAGATCGTCGCGGGATTTTCGATCGACAGGCCGAGCCACAGCCGGTGGTGCAGCATGTCATGGACGAAGCGGGCCTGCCATTGCCGGGTCCAGGTCTGGCCGGCCAGCATGGAGGATTCGATGGTCTCGGGCAGGCTTTCCTGCCGGGCGACGATGCCGACGCGGCCGGGGGTCATCAGGCTCCAGGCCTGACCGATCAGCAGGTGGTTGCCGTCGCGCGTGTCGTCATAGCTCAGATAGGCCTGGCGCAGGCGCGGTACATAGGCGTTGCTTTCGTACGGGTTTGTGGTTTCCGCACCGGCGCCGAAATCGGTTTCGACGAAACCGGACACGGTCGTATACGAGTCGATATTGGCGCGGGCCATGAGCGAGAATCGGCTGTAGCGCGGGCTGCCTTCGAAGCTGTTCTCGTGATAATTGGCGCTGTGGGGGAACGGCATGGCCGTCCAGTAATTGAACGTGCCCGATGCGATATGGCGATTTTCCAGAACAGCCGAAGTGTCGAAGAAGCCGCCGAGGATGACCGTGACCGGCCCGACATGGAACACGCCATGATCGCCCAGCGCACCGGCGGCCTGCGCGCCGGCGGTTTCGCGCGGGTGGGGGCCGACATTATTGTCGGCGACGCGGTTGACCATGTCTTCGTCGCGGTGGCGGACCACGGCGGCGTAGGTTGGCGTGTCTTCGCCGATCGTGGGCGTGGGGGCTTCGCCGGGATACAGATGGGCATGGTTTGCCTGGCCGGGGGCGGGTTTTTCGGTCGTGCGGGCCAGTTGGCGTGACCCCGCCGCGCCGTGCCCGGAAGAGGGATGGTCGTGCGTGACTGATTCGTTGGCGGTGGCCGTGTGGGCCAGGTGCAGATGGGCCCGATGCTGCGCCAGTTCGCGGCGCATCGCCATCAGGTCCCTCTGCAGTTCGAGCTGCTGCTCCTGGATGCGGGAGATCTGGTTCTCCATCGCCTCGATCGCTTCGGCTTCCTCCGGCCCCTGGCCCTGGGCATGGGCGGCGGCCGGTACGAGCGTGGAGCAGCAGAGCAGGAACAGCGGGAAGGGCCGCTTTATGGGCAGGGAGGGCAATGGCATTCGGGGACAATCGCATGAAGGCTGATGAAGTTTCTGCGAGTATGTCAAAAGATTTCTCAGAAAAGGTAAATAATAATTTCTTTTAGTTTTGTTTCATTATGAAATATATTGAATTTAACATATTCAAATTTAGAATTAATTGATGTCAGATGCCCGTTTCCGCGCGGCCGGTGGCCTGCATCGGAGACTCAAAGCCTGTCTGGAAATGCGGGCTGGACCGTATGCCGCCGGGGCCGATATGTCGCTCATGGAAAGACATGCGGGGAAGGAGCCCGAAACGATGGCGAAGCTGATCCATTCCATGATCCGGGTGCGGGACGAGGCGGCGTCGCTGGCCTTCTACGAGCGGGCCTTCGGCCTGACCGTGGCCGACCGGCTGGTGTTCGACGGGTTCACCCTGATCTATCTGTCCAACGCCGAGCAGACTTTCGAGCTGGAACTGACGGTCAATCACGATCGCGACCGGCCCTATGAACTGGGGGACGGGTATGGGCATCTGGCGGTGTCGGTCGAGGATGTCGAGGCCGAACATGCCCGTTTCGTCAGCGAGGGGCTATCGCCGCTGCCGGTGAAGCAACTGGCGCTGGGGGATCGGGTGGTCGGCCGCTTCTTCTTCGTCGTCGATCCGGACGGGTACAGGATCGAGGTGCTGCAGCGCGGCGCGCCCGGTCGTTTCCTTTGATATGAGCGGGGCGCGTGGCCTATAAGGCGCGCATGATGATCCCCTTCAGCAAGATGCACGGTCTGGGCAACGATTTCGTCGTGGTGGACGAGCGTGTGGAACGCCACGGGCTGACGCCTGCGCGCATTGCCGCCCTGGCCGACCGCCATCGCGGGATCGGGTGCGACCAGTTTGTGGTGCTGCGCCCGGCCTGCCGCGATGGGGCGGATGTTTTCGTGCGCTTTTTCAATGCCGATGGCAGCGAGTCCGGCGCCTGCGGCAACGCGTCGCGCTGCGTGGCCGACCTGCTGTGGCGGGGCGATGGGCGGCGGGAGAGCGTGTTGCAGACCCGGGCCGGGCTGCTGCCGGCCCGGGTGGGTGAGACCGGGCTGGTGACGGTCGATATGGGCGCGCCAGCGCTGGAGTGGCGCGACGTGCCGCTGGCGGAGCCGGTCGATACGCTGCATCTGCCGCTGGCGGGCGATCCGGCGGCGGCCTCGATGGGCAATCCGCATGCCACCTTCTTTCTGGACGATATTCTGGACCTCGACCCGCTCGTGGCCGGGCCGCTGCTGGAGCATGATCCGCTGTTTCCCGAACGGGCCAATATCGGCTTTGCGCAGATCCTCTCACGCGAGGCCATGCGGCTGCGCGTGTGGGAGCGGGGCAGCGGGCTGACGCTAGCCTGCGGGTCGGGCGCCTGTGCGGCGGTGGTGAATGCCGTGCGGCGTGGGCTGGTGGAGCGCACCTGCCGGGTGGAGATGGATGGCGGCGCCTTGTCGATCACCTGGCGGGAAGCGGACGGGCACGTGCTGATGACGGGGCCGGCGACCACCAGTTTTGTCGGGACCTTCGACCCCGAGGCCTATCCGTCATGAGCAGGCTGCCCGAGATCCTGACCTTCGGCTGCCGGCTGAACACCTATGAGAGCGAGGTGATGCGCGGCCATGCGGCGGGGCTGGACGATGTGATCATCGTCAATACCTGTGCCGTGACCGCCGAGGCCGAGCGCCAGGCGCGGCAGGCGATCCGCCGGGCGCACCGGGACCGGCCGGACGCGCGCATCGTCGTGACCGGCTGCGCGGCGCAGATCGACCCCGGCCGTTGGGAGGCGCTGCCCGGCGTGGCCCGCGTGCTGGGCAATCGCGAGAAGCTGGACGCCGCGAGCTGGACCCCGGCGGCGCTGGGGGAAGGGCGCGCGGTATCGGACATCATGGCGGCGACCGAGACGGTGCCGCATCTGGTGACGGAATTCGCCGGCCGGACCCGCGCCTTCGTCGAGGTGCAGCAGGGATGCGACCATCGCTGCACCTTCTGCATCATCCCGTTCGGGCGGGGGCCGTCGCGCTCGGTGCCGGTGGGCGCGGTGGTGGAGCAGGTGCGCGCGCTGGTCGCCTCGGGTTATCGCGAGGTGGTGCTGACGGGGGTGGATATTACCTCGTGGGGTGGCGATCTGCCGGGGCAGCCCGCGTTGGGGCAGCTCTGTCGCCGGCTGCTGGTGCTGGTGCCGGAACTGGAGCGGCTGCGCCTGTCGTCGGTCGATCCGGTGGAGATCGACGAGGATCTGTGGCGCCTGCTGGAAAGCGAGCGGCGTTTCATGCCCTATCTGCACCTGTCGCTGCAGGCCGGGTCGGACATGGTGCTGAAGCGGATGAAGCGGCGGCATCTGGTGGCCGATGTGGCCGGGGTGATCGCGCGGGCGCGGGCCTGCCGGCCGGATCTGGGCATTGGCGCGGATGTGATCGCGGGCTTTCCGACCGAAAGCGATGCATTGTTCGACGAGACGCTGGAGTTCGTGCGCGGGCAGGGGCTGCCGTACCTGCATGTGTTTCCCTATAGCGAGAGGCCGGGGACGCCGGCGGCAAAGATGCCCGCCGTGCCGGTGGCGACCCGGCGCGAGCGCGCGGCGCGGCTGCGCGCGGCGGGGCAGGAGGCGGCGCGGGCCTATCATACCAGGTTGCTGGGGCGGACGCTGAACGTGCTGCTGGAGACCGCGACCAGCGGGCATTCCGAGGAATTCGCGCCTGTCCGCCTGGCGGGGGGCGAGGCCGAAGCCGGGCGCATCGTGGCCGTGCGGGCCACGGCGGTTGACGAAAACGGTCTGGTGGCGGAAATCCTCTGACATGGCACTTGGCTTCTTTTCCCGCCTGAAGGCGGGCCTGTCCCGATCGACCCAGAAACTGGGTGGCGGGATCGCCGCGGTCTTTACCCGCCGCAAGCTGGACGACGCCGCGCTGGAGGAACTGGAGGATCTGCTGATCGCAGCCGATCTCGGCCCCAATGTCGCGGCACGGGTGATCGAATCCTTCCGCAGTTCGCGTTTCGGCACCGAGGTGACGGACGAGGAGATCCGGAATGCGCTGGCGACGGAAATCGCCCAGGTGCTGGAGCCGGTGGCGGTGCCGTTCGTGCCCGACCCGACCCTGAAGCCGCATGTGGCGCTGGTGGTCGGTGTGAACGGCAACGGCAAGACCACGACCATCGGCAAGATGGCGCGCTTCTATGGCGAGCAGGGGCTGAAGGTGATGATGGTGGCGGGGGATACGTTCCGCGCCGCCGCCGTCGAGCAGCTTCAGGTCTGGGGCCAGCGGGTCGGTGCGCCGGTGATTTCCGGGCCGCCCAATGCCGATGCCGCGGGGCTGGCGTTCGATGCGCTGAAGCGCGCGCGGGCTGAAGGCGCGGACCTGCTGCTGATCGATACCGCCGGCCGCCTGCACAACAAGGGCGCGCTGATGGAGGAACTGGCCAAGATCATCCGCGTGATGCGCAAGTTCGATGAAACCGCGCCGCATTCCGTGCTGCTGGTGCTGGACGCGACCACCGGCCAGAATGCGATCGAGCAGGTGCGGGTGTTCAAGGAACTGGTGAACGTCACCGGGCTGATCGTGACCAAGCTGGACGGCTCGGCACGGGGCGGCATCGTGGTCGCGCTGGCCGATACGTTCGGCCTGCCGGTGCATGCGGTGGGTGTGGGCGAGCAGGCCGAGGATCTGCGGCCGTTCTCGGCCGAAGCCTTTGCCAACGGGCTGGTCGGGCCGTCGATCAAGCTGTCCTCGCCGGAAGGCGGAGAGAAGAAGGACGGCGAGGGCGACCCGGCCTGAGGCCGGGCCGCCGCCCCATGATCAGAGCGGGAGAATCCGCTCGGACAGTTCGCTGAGCGCCTGGATGCCGGGAAGGGTCTTGCCCTCCAGCCATTCCAGGAATGCGCCGCCGGCGGTCGAAGTATAGGACATCTCGTCCGCGACGCCGGCATGGCGCAGGGCCGAGACCGTGTCGCCGCCGCCGGCCACGCTGGTCAGCTGGCCGGCCTGGGTGCGCCGCGCCACTTCCGCCGCGACCAGGTTGGTGGCGGTATCGAACGGGTGCAGTTCGAACGCGCCCAGCGGGCCGTTCCACACCAGCGTCTTCAGCCCGACGATCTTTTCCGTCAGCAGGCGCACCGTTTCCGGCCCCGCATCCAGGATCATCGCGTCGGCGGGGACGGCATCGACCGGCACCGTCTTGGTCGGCGGGTCGGCACGGAATTCCGTGGCCGTCACCGCGTCGACGGGCAGGATGATCTCGCAGTTCTGGCTGGCGGCCTTTGCCATGATGGCGCGGGCCGTGTCGTGCATGTCGGCTTCCTGCAGCGACTTGCCGACGGCGACGCCCTTGGCGGCCAGGAAGGTGTTGGCCATCGCGCCGCCGATGATCAGCACATCCACCCGGTCCAGCAGGTTGCCGATCAGGTCCAGCTTGGTCGAGATCTTGGCGCCGCCGACGATCGCGCCGACCGGGCGGACCGGGTTTTCCAGCGCGACGTTCAGGGCGTTCAGCTCCGCTTCCATCAGCCTTCCGGCGAAGGAGGGCAGGAAGCGGGCTACGCCTTCGGTCGAGGCGTGGGCGCGATGGGCGGCGGAGAACGCGTCATTGACGTAATCGTCGGCCAGCGCGGCCAGCGCCTTCGACAATTCGGGGTCGTTCTTTTCCTCGCCCGCGTGGAAGCGCGTGTTCTCCAGCACCAGCACGTCGCCGTCCTGCAGGCTGGCCACGGCCTGTTCGGCCACCGGGCCGATGCAGTCCTCGGCGAAGCGCACCGGACGGCCCAGGATGGTGCCCAGGGCGGTCGCGATCGGTTCCAGCGACATGGCGGGCACGCGCTGGCCCTTGGGACGGTCGAAATGGCTGACCACGATCACCCGCGCGCCCTTGTCCGCGAGTTCGCGGATGGTGGGCGCCAGGCGCTCGATACGGGTGAGGTCGGTGATCTGACCGTCGCGCACCGGGACGTTCAGATCGGCGCGCAGGAGCACCTTGCGCCCTTTGGGCTGCAAGGCGTCCAGCGTCTTGAAGGACAGCGCGGCCATCAGAGCGCGCCGAAGACCGCTGCCGTGTCGGACATGCGGTTCGAGAAGCCCCACTCATTGTCGTACCAGCTGCAGATCCGCACCAGCTTGCCGCCGTCGATCAGCGCGGTTTCGGTCGCGTCGAAGGTCGAGGAGGCGATGGAGTGGTTGAAGTCGGAGCTGACCAGCGGCGCGGTGTTGTAGGCCAGGATGCCCTTCAGCGGTCCTTCCGACGCGGCCTTCAGCATCGCCTCGTTCACCGCCTCGACCGAGGCGGGGATGCGCGTCGGCACGAAATCCAGCGACACCAGTGAGACGTTGGGCGTGGGCACGCGGATGGCGGTGCCGTCCAGCTTGCCCTTGAGGTGCGGCAGCACCAGGCCGACCGCGCGGGCGGCGCCGGTCGAGGTCGGGATGATGTTCATCGCCGCCGCGCGGGCGCGGCGTGGGTCGCTGTGCAGCGTGTCCACCGTGCGCTGGTCGCCGGTGTAGGAGTGGATGGTGACCATGTAGCCGCGCTCGATGCCGAACGCCTCGTCCAGCACCTTGGCGACCGGCGCCAGGCAGTTGGTGGTGCACGAGGCGTTGGAGATCACCGTCATGTCGCTGGTCAGCGTATCCTGGTTCACGCCGAAGACGATGGTGGCATCCACATGGCTGGCGGGGGCGGAGATGATGACCTTGCGCGCGCCGGCCTCGATCAGGTGGGCGGCCTTCTCCTTGTTGGTGAAGCGGCCGGTGCATTCCATCGCCACGTCCACGCCTTCGAAGGGCACCTTGGTCGGGTTGGCTTCGGCCGAGACGGCGATGGGCGCGTAGGTGCGGCCATTGGCCGTGATGACGATAGTGTTGCCTTCGACGCGGACTTCGCCGGGGAAGCGGCCGTGAATGCTGTCATAGGTCAGCAGGTGGGCGTTGTCGGCCACGCTGCCCAGATCGTTGATCGCCACCGGCACGACGTCGGTGCGTCCGCTTTCGATGATGCCGCGGAGAACGAGGCGACCGATGCGCCCGAAGCCATTGATTGCGACTTTGACAGCCATTCTATTTCTCTCCCGAATATCAGCCTCTGGCCGAAATATCGGCCCAGGCTACGTGGTGCCTCCGGCAACGGACCGTGCACGATGGCCATCCGCTTTCTGCCCGGAAGGCGATTGAAAGTCACGTCCCGTCTCGTTGACAAGGCGGATCGCCATTTCGTGTATGCGTTCGGCTGTAATGCCCAGGCGGCGATACAGTTCGCCCGATGGTGCGGCTTCGCCGAAATCCTCCATGCCGATGAAGGCGCCGTGCGGGCCGAGCCACCGGTCCCAGCCGAAACCCGAGGCGGCTTCGATGCCGATGCGCGGCGCATCCCCCAGCACCTGCGCGCGATAGGCGGCGTCCTGCCGGGCGAACAGCTCCCAGCAGGGCAGCGACACCAGGGCGGCGCTGATGCCGTCGCGCACCAGCAGGTGCTGGGCCTGCCGGGCGATGACCATTTCGCTGCCGGTGGCGATCAGCGTGACCTGGCGCGGGCCGCGAGCCTCTTCCATCACATAGCCGCCGCGCGCGCTGCCGTCGCGCGGGCGGCGCTGGCGGAGGTCGGACGGGGCGTTGGCGTCGGTCGCCATCGGGGACAGGGTGATCAGGCTGGGGCCGTCGGCGCGGCGCAGGGCCAGTTCCCAGCATTCCATCGTCTCCCGCCGGTCGGCGGGACGGAAGACCAGGACGTTGGGCATGGCGCGCAGGCTGGCAAGCTGTTCGACCGGCAGCCAGCCCGCCCCGTCTTCGCTGAGGGCCAGCCCGTCATCGGTGAGCAGGTAGATCACCTGCTGGCGCATCATGGCCGCGAAACGCAGGGCCGGGCGCATGCGATCGATGGCGACGAAGGTGATCGCCCCGCACGGCACCATTCCGCCATGCACCGCAATCCCGTTCAGCAGGGCGGCCAGCCCGTGGACCAGCGTGCCGCAATCGGGCAGCGTCTGGTCGGCCGGCATGGCCTCGGTCCGCTCGCGCCCGCGACGGGAGGACAGGCAGAGCATTTCCGGCACCAGGTCGCGCAGGATGTCCAGCCCCTGGCGGCCGTAGCCCAGGGTTGTATCACCGGGCGTCGTATCGGCCTGAATCGTGTCGGGGTCCGGCAGGATCGCGGACAGTGAGGCCGTGTGCCATGCGCGGAGCCAGTCCTCGCGCCAGAAGGAGGGGAGGCGCCGTGCCGCGATGCGTTCGAATTCCGCGCGGAGCCGGTGCTTGACCAGCCGGCGCAGCCAGGAGCGCCGGGCCGATGCCCCACGGCGGGCCGTCCGGGCCCATAGCAGCGTCGAATGATCGGGCACCGGCCCGGTGGTGGATGCGACGGGGCGGGGCGGGGCGGATCGGGGCGTGATGGCGCAGGCGAGGACCGAGGGCTTGCGCGAGCGGATCGCCGCCGACAGCGCGGCCTGCACGGCGTCGTGGTCGTCGGCGGCGACCTTGCGCACCATCCATCCGGTCGCGGCGTAGCGGGCCAGCGTGTCCTCGGCCTCATCCTCCTCGTGCGGGGCGATCTCGAACAGGACGGTGACACGGTCCAGCCGCATCCGCGCCGCCAGGGACGCGGCTTCCATCGCCACGCCGGTGGCCAGTTCGGTACTGCAGGACAGGGCCCATATGCGGTGATTGACGATCGAACGCCCGAAGCGTGCCGCGAGTTGCCGTTCGGCCAGCGCCATGCCGATCGCGGCCCCCAGCCCCTGGCCGCTGGGGCCGAAGGCCATTTCCACCGCCGGATGGACGCCATATTCGACCGCGCCGTCGGGTGCCACAGTCTGGCCGGCCAGGCGCATCAGCGCATCCAGCAGCGGCCGGTGCCGGGTGGACGAGACGATGAAGCGGTCACGGTCGGGCCAGTCGGGGCTTGCGGGGTCGAAGCGCAGGAACTGGTTCCACAGCACGCAGGCGGGGACCGCCATGGCCCCGGCCTGGGCGGCGTCCGCCGGGTTGCCCAGCCGGGCCTCGATGAAGGTGCTGACCGCGTCGCGCAGGGCGTGGATCGTCTCGCCCGACGCCGGTTCGGCCAGGGCGTCGGAGGGCGGGGCCTGGTCGAGGGGCGCGTCCAGCTCGGGGGCGATAGCGGTCTGCGCGCAGAACATGGGGGCAGGGCGTCCTGAAGGCCGGTCGGTTGTGCCGGCAGCGGCAAAACTATTGCTGTTGGCTATAGGATCGTGCCGGATGCTCCGCAAGCGCGATGCGATCGGCGGGCGGGAGCAGCGGCTGTTCGGGGCCGGTACTCTTGCTCCATGGCGTGGATGCTGTAACCGTGGCGGGCCATGCTGCATCGTATTCGTTCCGTTTCGACCCTGATGGCCGTGTCCGCCCTGTGCGTGACCGGGCTGGCCGGCTGCAACCTGGTGGACCAGCGGACCTTCGATCCGCGCGCCAGCCGGCCGCCGGTGCCGCATTATCCGCCCGCCCCCCCCGCGCCGCGCCCGGTGCCGCCGCTGGTGGATATCCGTGCCGGCACGCCGGACAGTGCGTGGCGGCCGGCGCTGGAAGGCGCCGTCAGGCGGGCGCTGGCGCGCAAGCCGAACGTGCTGTTCGTGGTCCGGGTCGTGGTGCCGGCCGGCCCGACGCCGGAGCAGGAGGCCCTGGCCATGCGGCATGCCGTGACCACGGATGGCCAGGCGGTG
The DNA here is from genome assembly GCF_014174215.1 of Gluconacetobacter tumulicola. Lineage (GTDB taxonomy): Bacteria > Pseudomonadota > Alphaproteobacteria > Acetobacterales > Acetobacteraceae > Gluconacetobacter > Gluconacetobacter tumulicola. Next base: position 52,267 of record NZ_JABEQL010000024.1, read on the forward strand.
GCGGCAGCCATCGTCGCGGCCGGCGCGCGACCCGAACAGGTGGAAATGGCGGCTATGTCGGATTCGTCGATGACCGCCAGCGCCGTGCGGGTGTATGTGCGATGAAACAGGATCGTGGTCCCCGTGCTGTCGGAGGCCCGTGCTGTAGGTGGACAGACCGTAACGGCGACGGCCGTACGGGCCGGCGGGCCCGCATCGGCGTCGCGGGAGAATGACAGAGTGCCCAGTATCGACGTGGATCGGCATCCTTTCTACCGTTTTTGCCGGGAATCTCTGGACGGTATCCGCGAGCAGGGACGATATCGCCGCTTCACGCCGCTGGCGCGCCAGGCCGATCGGTATCCCGTCTATGACCATGTGACCGCTCCTGCCGCCGAGCCGCCCGTGGGGCGCGAGGTGGTGGTGTGGTCGGCCAACGATTATCTGGGCATGGGCGTGGAGCCGGCGGTGGCCGAGGCCGCGATCGCCGCGATCCGCGAACATGGGGCCGGCGCGGGCGGCACCCGCAACATTGCCGGCACCAGCCCGCTGCACGCGGAGCTGGAGGCCGAACTGGCCGACCTGCATGGCAAGGAGGCCGGGCTGCTGTTCGTGTCCGGCTATGTCTCGAACCAGGCCAGCCTGCAGACGATCCTGACCAGCATGCCGGGCTGGATCTGCTTCTCCGACCGGCAGAACCATGCCTCGATGATCGCCGGCATCAAGGGCGCGCGGGGTTCGTCCTGCGTGATCTACGAGCATAACGATCTGGCGGATCTGGAGGCCAAGCTGGCGGCGGCGCCGAAGGATGCGCCCAAGCTGGTGGCGTTCGAGAGCGTCTATTCGATGGATGGCGATGTTGCCGATATCGGCGCCACCTGCGCCCTGGCGCGCAAATATGGGGCCATGACCTATCTGGACGAGGTGCATGCCGTGGGCCTGTACGGCCAGCAGGGTGGCGGGGTGGCCGAGCGTGACGGGGTGGCCGACCAGGTGGACGTCATCGAGGGCACGCTGGCCAAGGGGTTCGGCGTCCATGGCGGTTACGTCACCGGGTCGGCGGAACTGATCGACTACCTGCGCTGTGCCGCGTCGGGCTTCATCTTCACCACCGCGCTGCCGCCGTCGGTGGTGGCGGCCGCGCTGGCCAGTGTCCGCATGGTGCGGCGCGAGGGCTGGCGGCGCGAGAAGATGTTCGAGCGGGTGGCGACGTTCCGCGCCAAGCTGACCAAGGCTGGAATCCCGTTCATGTCCACGCCCAGCCATATCGTGCCGATCCCGGTCGGGGATGCCGATCGCTGCAACGAGATCAGTCGGCGTCTGCTGTCGGATTTCGGGCTGTATGCCACGCCGATCAACTATCCCACCGTTGCGCGCGGGACCGAGCGGCTGCGCCTGACGCCGGGGCCGCACCATACGGACGAGATGATGGACGAGATGGTCTCGGCCTTGACGGCGCTGCTGCGGATCAATGCCCGTCACGAGGAAGAGGCGGCCTGATCCGGCCGCCCGTTCGCGGGCGGGTCAAAGGCCGAGGAAGCGCCGTGTATCGGGGTCGATCGGTATGCCTTTAGTGGCCCGGTGCCGGGCCGTCGTCCATTCGCGGTCGCCCGGCGCCATGACGGGGTGTTCGGCATCCGTGGGCGGGACGGCGCGGAGTCGGCGCAGATAGTCGGCCATCGCCCGGTCGTAGGCGGCGCGACCCACGAAGCGCGCGGGGTCGATCGCCAGGCAGAACTGCCCCACGTTGCGCGCCGTCGTCCGGTCGTCCGTGTCCGTCATCGGGATCATGGCGGGATCGGTCGCGGCCCCGGTCAGAACGGCCGACAGGATGGTGACCATTCCGGCCAGTGCCGCGCCCTTGAACCCGTAATCCGGGCCGCCCAGCGGCAGCAGCATGTGCGCGTCATGCGCGCTGGTCGTCTCATGGCCGTGCATGTCGGCTGCCACGCCGGCGGGCAGGGGGCGGTTCAGCGACCGGTAGAGCCGAACGCGATTGAAGGGGATGGACGAGGTCGCGATGTCTAGCAGCCACGGAGCCTGCCCGGCGACGGGGGCGGCCATGGCGATCGGGTTGGTGCCGTGGAACGGCAGGCTGCCGCCGAAGAGCGTGACATTCGCGTCGGAATTGCTGGTCACGATGCCGATCATGCCGGCTTGGGCAGCCTTCAGGGCATAGGCGCCGGCGGCCCCGCAATGCGATGAGCGGACGATGCCGACCGCGCCCACCCCGGTTTCGGCTGCGATCTCGACGGCCAGGTCCATCGCACGGTAGCAGCCGTAATGGCCCAGCCCGTCATCGGCATCCAGCATGGCCGTGGCCGGGGCGGTGCGCCGGATCGTCAGGCGCGGTGTGCGATTCAGCCGTCCATGCCGCAGCATGGTGGCGTAATGTGCGGCCAGTCTGACCCCGTGGCTGTCGATGCCGGTCCGTGAGGCATGCATCAGCGCCTCGGTCGTCGCGGCGGCGGAGTCGGGCGAGGTGCCGGCGGTCAGCAATGCGGCCGTGACGCGGGATGCCAGCGTTTCGGCGTCGACGAGGATGGTGTCGGTCATGGCCGCCCCAGGATCTCGGTCGCGCGTTTGCGGTCCAGCTTGCCTTCCCAGGCACCGATCACGACCGGCGCCACGCAGTTGCCCGCCAGATTGCCCACCGCGCGTGCGATGCCGACGAACCAGTCCACCGCCAGCAGCATGACCAGGCTGGCGACGGGGATCGAAGGGATGGCGGACAAGGTGGCGGCCAGCACGACAATGGCGATGCCGGGTACGCCATGTGCGCCCTTGGAGGTCACCAACGCGGTTGCCAGCATGATCAGGATCTGCCACGCGCTCAAGACCGTGCCCGTCGCCTGGGCCAGGAAGATGACGGCGAGGCCCAGATAGATCGACAGGGCGTCGAGGTTGAAGGAATAGCCTGCCGGTACCACCAGCCCTACTACCTGACGGTCCACGCCCATCTGTTCCAGCTTGGTCATGACGCTGGGCAGCACTGCATCCGAGGCGGTGGTTGCGAAGGTGATTGCGAATTCCGTGCGGAAATAGCGGAAGAACCGTATCGGGCTGACCCCCGACAGGCGCAGGCAGAGCCCCAGCCCGCCGACGACGAACAGGGTGATGACCACGAAATACAGGAGAACGAAGGCGGCTAGATGTCCGATCGCGTTGAGGCCATAGCGTGCGGTGGTGGTGGCCATGGCGCCGAACACGCCGAGCGGTGCCAGCGCGATGATGAAGCGCATCATGCGCGAGAACAGGGCGGACAGCGCGTCGATCAGGCGGACGATCGGTGCGCCGGTCTCGCCGATCTGGCTGAGGCAGCAGCCGAACAGGATGGCGAAGAAGAGAATCTGCAGCACATTGCCCTGCGCGAAGGCATCGGCCGGGGTGCGGGGGATCAATGCCAGCAGGAAGTCCGTGATGCCGCCCTCATGCATCACATGGGCGTTGTGGGCGTAGGACGCGATCATGCGGGTATCGTCGGACGTGGGGGCGAACACGATGCCCCGGCCCGGCTGGAGGAGCAGCGCGATGCCGACGGCGAAGAGGAGGACCAGCGTGGTCATCGCCTCGAAATAGAGAAGCGCCTTGGCGCCCAGCCGCCCGACGGTGCGCAAGGACCCGGCGCCGACGATCCCCGTTACCACGATGCAGAACAGCAGGGGGCCGACCGCCATCACGATCAGGTGGAGGAAGAGGTCGGTCGCCCAGCGTGTCTGCGCTGCGAGGTCGGGTGCGAAGACGCCCAGCGCCAGGCCCAGCAGGGTGGCGATGACGACCTGGAGGAACATGCCGGGGCATCCGGTCCGGCCGGCATGTGTCGCGGGAAGGGTCGTCTCGCTCATCCGATGGGTCCTTGGCTGGTTTGGGGGGATGTGGGCCCGGCTCAGTAGGTCAGGTTGATGCGCGCGCCGACGAAGCGCGGCATGCCCGGGATCACGCCGTAGAATGTGGCCTGCGTGCCGGCCGAGAGCCAATAGCGGCGGTCGGCCAGGTTCTGGCCGTAGACGGTGACCGACCAATGCTGCTTGGGCGCCGCAAAGGTCAGGAACGAATTGACCAGGAAATAGGCCGGCGAGCGGTAGATGCCCGTCTGGCCGATATATTGCGGCTGGGTCTGGCGGCCGCGATAGGAATAATCGACATCGAACGTCATCCGATAGTCGCGGAAGACATTCCATGTGTAGGTCGCGGCACCCGACAGGGTCAGGTTGGCCAGCCCCATATTCACGTTGTCATAATTCGTGTTGATGGCCTGCCAGCGGCCGGTCGCGGCGAAATTGGCTGTGGTGGCCGAGCGGTTGAGACTCTGGAACTGCGTGTAGACACCGTTCTGGTAGCCGAAATTCTGTGTCAGGACCATGCCGTGGAACGGATGGGCCTCGGCGTCGAATTCCGCGCCGTAGATATAGGAGCGCGGGGCGTTCACGTAGCCGCCCAGGACGCCGTAGGGCGGGACCAGGACCGTGCCCAGAAGCTGCTGGTCGCGGTAATCATAATAGAACCCGGCGGCATTGAGGCGCAGGCGGCGGTCGAACAGCATGGTCTTGAAGCCGCCTTCATAGGTCAGGATCTGTTCGGGCTTGAAGGGGCGGAGCTGGGCTGCCTGCTGCGTGATGTTGGCCGAGAACCCACCCGGCTTGAAGCCGCGGCTGAACATGACATAGCCCATGATGTCGTGCGTGAACTGATATTGCGCGCCCACACGGCCGCCGAACTGGTTGCTCAGCGCGCCGCTATTGCCGAAATTCGTCGGTGTGCCGACGACGGCACCTGTATTCAGATTGTAGTTCGTGCTGGTGACGTTGAGCATCTGGCGGTCGTCGGATTCATGCAGGATCGCGCCGATCAGGCGCAGCCTGGGCAGAACGCGGTAGGAAAGCTGCACGTACTGATTGAAATTCTGCTGATCCTGCCGATAGTTCGTCTCGTTCAGCGGCGTGGTGCCGGGGCGATCCGATGAATCGTACCAGAAATTCTGCGCCATGCGCGATCGGCTGTAATACATGCCGGTTTCCCAATGGAAGCGCGCGTTGGGGTCGATCGATTCCAGTTTCACTTCCTGCGAGAACACGTTCGTCCGGTTGTTGCGGAACATGTTGCCGTAAGAGAGGATGGAGTCCGTCTGGTTCGTCAGTTCGTGCTCGTCGGCCATTTCATAGGCGCTGATGCTCGACAGCCGCCCCCAGGAGAAATTCTTCGTATAGCGCACGTTCGCGCCCCAGAAGATATTGTCTTCGCGGGGCTTGGTGTTGCTGCCGTCGATGCCGATGATCTTGGCGAAACGCGGGTCAAGGCCCCATTCCGTCTCGTAGATGTCCTGTGTCACCGGGACATGGTAGGAATTGTAGAGATTGTGGCCCGATGCGTATTCCGACTGGTCGGTCGTCCAGTGGCCGCCGATGATCAGGTTCGACGTGTCGTCGATATCCCATTTCAGCTTGGCGCGTAGGGCGCCCAGATTGGCGTTGCCGAAGCCCTGTCCGGCCGCGTTATGCTGGTATCCGCCACCGGTCATGGATTGCCCGGCGATGCGGAACGACACCGACTGGGATAGCGGGGTCGAGATATAGCCTTCGACGCGGTTGCGGCCGTAGCTGGCGATATCCTCGGTCAGGCCCGCGTGGAACTGGCGCGTCGGGTCGGCGGTGTGGAAGTCTATTTCGCCGCCCGTTGTCGCCTGGCCGTGCGTGTAGCCCGACGGTCCGGCGGCGATGGAGATATCGTCGAGGTCGAACATCATGCCGGTCGTCATGATCGAAACCGGCAGTGCCACGCCATCCAGATACGGCATGGTCGAGGGCGTGTTGTTCTGTGTGAAATCCATCAGGCCGACGCCGCGCAGCGTGAAGTTCAGAGCGCCCGATCCGAAGGACGGCTGGATGGTCAGGTTCGGTGCCACGCGCTGGATATCGGTCATGACGCGGATATTGCGATTGGTCAGTTCCTGGCGGGAAATCACCGTTTCCGAATGGGCGTCGTGCTGGCCGGCGCCGGTCGCGCCCCGGCGTGCGGAGACCGTGACTGCCTCGGTTTGTGCCGATGTCGGAGCAGGGGTTGCGCGGGCGGGGATTGACCGCGATGGCGCGGGTGGCGCTTGCCTGGTGGCATCGGCCAGAGCCGGCAGGGGCAGGATAACGCTGGCCAGAAAACTGGTCATGATGGCCTGCCTCTGGAAGGAAAGCTCGGCGCGGCACGGGAGGAGCATGTCTGTCTTCCTTATCTCGTCGTAATGGCGGCAGGCGCGACCGGCACATGGTCGGGGTCCTGGCGATGGGATGAGGTCATGTTGGTTCGGCGATTCAGTCGCAGGGCAGCGACCCGGCGACTGTGGAGTGTCGTCAGGTAGGCATGGCTTCTATGATTTCATCTGTGGAATGGTGTTCTAGGTTGGTCTACAAATTCGATAATTCGTGAGGTTCAATGTTGCATACAAGATGTAAAACAATCCGAAATGAAACGCTCTCGAAAAATGCGTGTGAATTAAAATATGACAAAAAATTCATAAAATGAATTAGTGTATTGATTTTGCACTGTAAAAAGTCACACCTTCGTTCGAATGTTTTTTAGGTGTTCCTTTACCTGCGCAAGATTTGTTCATTTCGATAGGCAATTGAATAAAGAATCATCGAAGCCGGACGCTTTGTCGGGAGCGTTATCCGGCGTGGTCCAGCATCATGGCGATTGCCGAACCACGCCGCTCTGCGCATACTTCTTGTATGCGAGATAATGCCGAAAGAGATGCACACAAGAATCCGCACCTGATCGAGGATCGCATCATCCATGCGGCTCTCTCGGGGCGTATCGCACCGGGCGAACGCCTGGGCGAGAAGGAATTGTCCGAGATTTTCGGCGTGTCGCGCACGCTGGTGCGTGAAGCGATGATGCGTTTGCAGGCGCGGGGGATCGTGGAAGTCTCCGCCCGGCGAGGCTGGTTCGTCATCGAGCCGTCGGTTGAGGAGGCGCGGCATACGATCGATGCCCGGCGCGCGCTGGAGGTGGGGATGCTGGTCACGCTCGACCGGGCGAGTCCGGCCATGATCCGGACCTTGCGCGATCATGTGCGGGCCGAGCAGAAGGCGATTGCCGGCGGCGATCGGGCGGAGCGCAGCTATCTGTTGGGGCATTTTCACGTTTGCCTGGCCGAAACGCTCGGCAATCCGGTGCTGGCCTCGCTGTTGCAGGACCTGACGACGCGTACGGTGCTGATTGCCGCCCTGTATCAGTCGACGCACGACGCGCACGAATCCTGCGGCGAGCATGGCGCGATCATCGACGCGCTGGAGCAGGGAAACGCCACCGAGGCTGCGCGACTGATGGACGTTCATTTGCGGCATGTCGAAAAGGCGCTGAACTATCGCAGCGTATCCAGCCGGCTGGAGCATCTGAAGGAAGCGCTCAAAGGTTCGGGTGGGTAGGGCGCGACGAGTGGGATTGTGTGCTCGATATCCTTGTATACAAGAGTGTGCGTGCCTTGGCCGGCGCTGACGGAAGAGGAGAGATAGAGGTGTTCGGACAGATCGACCCGCCGCACCGGCTGTTGATGGGGCCTGGCCCGGTGAACGTGTATCCGCGCGTGCTGCGGGCGATGTCGGCGGACATGCTGGGTCAGTTCGACCCGGAGATGACGCGCACCATGAACGAGACGATGGCGCTGTATCGCCGCGTGTTCATGACGGAGAACCGG
>NZ_JABEQL010000025.1 GCF_014174215.1 Gluconacetobacter tumulicola
GTTAACCCCGGCCCAGATGGCCAACAGCAACGCCGTCAGAAGGGCAGCATGACAATAACAGGGTATAGCTTATTCATCCCCAAAAGCTGTCCGAAAAACGGGGCCACCTCTGATATTCAAACTTAAAAACTTTTTGTTTATTCCACTCTCAAGCGCAACAGACAAAGCTGGAATCCCCGAGGAATTTCTTTCTTGATATTTTATCAATTACCACTAAATACTATTAATATATAATTATCGGCTCATCAAAGAAATTCGCATAGCCCATATGTTGACGCCTGCCATGATCGAAGCGGATACGTCGGTTTCACGAATGGAAGCCTGGCCCATCCACATCGTCAGAGAAGCCAATACCTTAGCGGCGGTCTGGCGTCCGAAATTCGCCTGTGTGCTCTGAAGACAACACTATTAGAATGCCTCCCGAAACATTTCGGACAGGGTTTGACCATGGACATCCAGACGATCGACCAAGCCTACAACCAACTGCAGTCGCAGGCCCAGCAATCCGCCCAGGCGCTTCAGACGCTGGGCAGCAAGCTGCAGGCCGCCATGAACGGCGGCGATTCCCAGGCGCGCGAATGGATGCTGGACCTGCGGGAGGTCGCCCTGTCGTTCCAGGCCGAGCAACAGCAGGTCACAGCCCTGCTCCAGGCGCTGCACGCCGCCGTGGCGAACGAAGCCGCACCGCCGCCCCAGCCGCAGGCGGCCCCCCAGCCCCAGCAATCGGGCGGCTTCCTCGGCAACCTGCTGGGTTCCGGCTTCGGACAGGCCATGGCAGCCGGTGCCGGGTTCGGAATCGGCGATGACCTGATCAAGGACATCTTCTGACCGGCAAGCGTCTGGCCATCGGTCACGCCGATGGCCACGCCCTCAGAATCCGCAGGACACCCGCCCACCGATGAAACGCGGCGAGCCGGGAATATAGAGATAGGTCGTCGTCGCCTGCCCGCCGGAGGTGAAATACTGCCGGTTCAGGATGTTCGACGCATAGACCGTGACCTGCCAGCGGTCCGACGCGGGCCGGAACGTGACATGCGCGCCCAGCAGGAAATAAGGCGGCAGGCGATAGAATCCCGTCCCGCCCGGCGTCATGGCCTGCGCACCGCGATAGACCCAGTTGGGCCCGAACTCGACCGCATAATGGGGGCTGACCGCCTGCCGCCAGTCGAGCTGCCCGTTCAGCGTCAGTTTCGGCTGCCCGTTATCCACGCCCGAGAAATTGTCGGTGATCGCCTTCCACACGCCATTCTGCGCGTAATAGGCGTTCGTCTTCGCGCGGTTGACGGTCGGGAAATTCTGGAAAATGCCGCGCTGCCAGCCGAAATTCTGGGTGAGGAACAGATGGCGGAACGGGTGCAGGTCGATCGTGCCCTCGAACCCCCAGCTTTCGGATTTCGGCACATTGGTCAGCTGGCTCAGCGGCCCGTAATTCGGGATCAGGATCGTGCCGAGAATCTGCTGGTTGTGAAAATCATTGTAGAATGCGGCAGCATTGATCCGCAGCACGTTGGGGATCGGGTCGCTCTTCAGCCCCAGCTCGTAGGTCAGCACGGTTTCGGGCTGGAAGGGATCGAGCTGCGCCTGGACCTGCGTATTGTTGGCGGTAAACCCGCCGGGTTTGAACCCCTTGCTCATCTTGTAATAGAGCAGGACATTGCGCGTCGCCTGCCACGACACGCCCACCTGCCCCGCGAACTGCGCCGCCGCCGTGCTCTCGCCGTGAAAATTCAGCGTGCGCCCACCATAGATCCGCGACGTCAGCCCGGTGATCGCCCGGTCGTCGATCTCATGCAGCAGCCCCACGAACAGTGTCACATTGCGCGGCAGGCGATAGCTGACATGGCCGAACTGCGACGTGGCCTCCTGATTCAGGCCGAAGGTGGAGACCTGCATATAGCCACGGGCCGGCAGGTAATCCGTATAGTCGAACGGAAAGGCCTGATTCATGCGCGAGCGCTGGTAGTACGCGCCGACCACCCATTGTAGCCTGTCTTCGGCGTGCGTGTTGGCCAGCCGCACCTCCTGCGTAAAACTGTTGGCCGCCACGGTGCGATAGGCATCCGCCTGGGCCGCGGCCGTCGCGTCCTGATCGGTGAATTCGGCCTCGCGCTCGGTCTCGAAGGCGCTGATCGCGGTCAGGGCAACGGGGCCGAAATCATGGGCAATATGCAGGTCCGCACCCCAGAACCAGTTATTCTCGCTGGGCTTCAACCCGTTCTGGCGCCCGATCACGTTGGTAAACGCGTCCTTCGCCGACCATTCCGTCTGCGTCCAGCCCAGATGCGGGATCGGCGCCGAGCCGATCAGGCGCGCAATGGGCACGCCCCCCACCACCTCGCTCTGGTCGCGCACCACATGGCCCGACAGCATCACCGTCGTCCGCTCGTCCGGCGTCCATTTCAGCTTCGCCCGCAGCGCCCAGCTATCGGCATCGCCCAAATGGGCGCCATTCAGCGGATTGCTCTGCCAGCCGCCCCCCTGCCGCACCTGCCCGGCAAGGCGGAAGCTCAGCCCATGGGCGATCGGCCCCGAGACATAGGCATCGCTGCGGCTGCGCGCGTAGGAGGCAATATCCTCGCTGGCGCCATAATGGAAACTGTCGGTCGGGTCGTTCGTCCGCAGCATTACCTCGCCGCCGGTGGCCGACTGGCCATGCTGGGTGCCGACCGGGCCGGGGGTAACGGTCACGTCCGCCATGTCGAACATCAGCCCGGAGGCCATGGTCGAATAGGGATAGGCCACGTCGTCCACATAGGTCACGACCGGCCCCATATTGTTCTGGGTAAAATCGTTGAAGCCCAGGCCGCGCAGATAGAAATTGGTCGAGGCAGTACCGTTGATCGTCTGTACCGTCAGGTTCGGCGCCACATATTCCAACCCGCGCAGATCCACGACGTCCCGTTCGGTCAAACGTTCGGCCGTCACGCGCGTATCGGCATCGGGCAGATGCTGGGCGGCTTCATGGGTAAAGGCACGACGGATACCGCTGACCTCGACCGTCTCGGGTGCCGGGCTGGCCGGATGCGGCACCGACTTCACAGCCGCCGGCCGGCGCGGCGCGGCCTGCGCCGCCTGACCCGTCGATTCAGCCCGCGCAGGGCCGGCCGCCAACAGGGCCACACTCATGCAAACCCCGGCGGAACCGGCCGCCATCAGCCGCGTGCCCGTGTTCCGCTGTGTCTTACGGTCCATGGTCATGCGGCCTTCCATCGGGCGTCGTTCACGATTGTTCATAGCGGCAGGGCTATGACGCATCACGCACGCGAGAGCAACACGCTTCGATCGCCTTCCGTATCTTCTCCGAATATCGGCTGCTGAACACACGCAGCGGGTCTCCCACGCAACGGGGTCTTTCGCCTCCAAATCGCTCCGACAACTCTCAACGCAGGCCACGCCGGAAAAAGACGACCCGTTCGGTTTCACAAAATCCGAATGCCTCGGGCATCGCGTGGCTGTCCATATTACCGGCATCAGCATCAGACGCCCCAACCGGCCATTCCGTCCGGAGGCCGATCGGCATGGTCGCCGCACATAATGTTATTGATAGTTATTCGCATCAAGACTAAAGGAGGCCCATCAACGCCGACGGTGGACCATGCCCCCTTCCCTTCCCCACGCCAGACAGCCCCTTTTTCTCGCCTCCGCCCTGCTGCTGTTCGTGGGTTCCACTGCCTCCGCATCCACCATCGCTGACCCACCCGCCCCTCACGACAAGCCGCGCCATCACCCTCATGACGCGAAGCCCGCCCCCCATGGCAGGCATGACGCGACGACCGAGGAAATCGAGGTCTCCGGCGCACGCCGCGCGCTGCTGGCCCGCAACGGAACCGCCGCCACCAAGACCGCAACGCCCATCGAGCAGACCCCCCAGAACATCACGGTCATCACCCAGGAACGCATGGCCGTGCTGAATTCCCGCTCGGTCTCCGAAGCCGTGCGCTATGCGGCGGGCGTTTCCGATTACGGTTCGAAGGACGATCCGCGCGGCTATTTCGGCACCATCCGCGGTTTCGCGCCCGACATCTATCTCGACGGCACCCGCACGCCGGATGCCGCATCCTCCCAATCCTTCAGCATCGAGCCCTGGGGGCTGGAGGAAATGGACCTGCTGCGCGGCGCGACCTCGGCCCTGTACGGCTCCGGACAGCTCGGCGGCATCATCAACGCCGTCAGCAAACGGCCACGCGCAGACCAGAAGGACGAAATCGCTTTCCAGACCGGTTCCTACGGCCGCGTGCAGGGCGCGGCCGACCTGGGCGGCGCGCTCAACGCATCGAAAACATTGCTCTGGCGCTTCAACGGGCTGATCCGCAAATCCGATACCTACGCGAAGAACATCAAGAACAACGAAATCTATGTCGCCCCGTCACTGGGCTGGAAACCCGACAACAGGACCGACCTCACGCTGCTGGCCAGTTTCGAACAGCTCGACGCGGGCTCGACGGCACAGTTCCTGCCCGCCGCAGGCACCCTCACCGCCACGCAATATGGCCGCATCGCCCGCGATTTCCTCAGCAGCGATGCCGATTACGACGTCTATTCCAAACGGCAGGCGGCCATCGGCTACAGCTTCACGCGCCACCTCACACCCAACTGGACCATCACACAGAACATGCGCTACGCGCATCTCGATCTGGCCTATCGGTTCGTGACCACCTCGGTCCTGCAAAGCGACCAGCGCACCATCACGCGACAGGCGTTGCTACAATCGGCCAACTACAACAATGTCACCCTCGACACCCGATCCGACCTGAAATTCCGGACAGGAGCAATCACGCACGAACTGCTCACCGGCATCGATTTCCGCAGCGATTTCCTGGCCAATCGCCGGGGGCAACGCGCCGCCCCCTCGCTGGATCTCTACGCCCCCGTCTACCGCGCCATCACTTGGCCGACCTATGCCACAACCACGAACACCAACGAGACGGAAAGCCAGACCGGCCTCTACGCGCAGGAACAGGCCAACTGGCACGATTTCCACCTGACCCTGTCCGGACGCGGCGACTTCACGGAAAGCCTGACCGTCGACAATCTGACGAAGCTGCACACCCCGCAGGCGAACAACGCCTTCACCGGCCGCGCCGGGCTGCTCTACTCTTCCCCGATCGGCCTCGCGCCCTACGCCGCCTACTCCACCTCATTCCAGCCGCAGGTCGGCACGACACGGCTCAACACACCGTTCCTGCCGACACGCGGGCGGCAGGTCGAAGCCGGCCTGAAATACAAGCCGCCCCACGGCACACCATGGGGCGAGGATTTCATGCTGACGGCCGATTTCTTCGATCTGGTCGAAACCAATATCCTCACCACCGATCCGCTCGATTCAACCTACCAGATCCAGGCCGGCGAACAGCGCACCAGGGGGTTCGAGGCCGAAGGCGTCGGCCGCCTGCCGGGCAAGATCGATTTCCTCGCCTCCTTCACCTACCAGGACCCGAGAATCACCAAATCGACCACGACCGCGCAGGTCGGGCAGCGCCCCGTCGCCGTGCCGTCGCACATGGCCTCGCTGTTCCTGAAGCGCGATTTCCACCTCACCACCGACCTCGTCACCGGCATCGGCGGCGGCGTGCGCTATACCGGCAACACGGCCGGCGCCTTGCCCGAGACCTTCGCGGTGCCAAGCCAGGTGGTCTGGGACCTCGTCGCCCATGTCGATTACCGGCGCACGTCCATCCAGTTCAACGGCACCAACATCGCCGATCGTCATTATGTCGCGATCTGCACCCGCTCCGTCGCCTGCTCCTGGGCCCCCGGCCGCGCGGTGTTCGTCACACTCGCCTATCGCTGGTAGAGGCACGCAAAAGCCATTCGTTGATCCATTGCAGCAGACAGCGTACAGATGTTCGTAATGATTGAACGCTTCGCGAACACCCGGCTCAGGGCCCTGCAGCAGACGGGAAAATCGAGGACCGACGCACGGTTTCATGATCGCTGCCCGATGCATACGGCAGATTTGTTGCGCAAAGAAATCATTCATACCGCAAAACGAACAAGGGCCGATCGCGCCCGGATCTTTGAAATCCCCATCCAGTAGGAGAAAAGCCCCTTGTCGAAAGCCGATGGTTCGTCCGGTCTTGCGCTGTTGTCCCTGGCCTGCGGGGCTTTCGCAATCGGGGTGACCGAATTCACCCCCATGGGGCTGCTGCCCGTCCTGGCGGACGGGGTCCATGTCAGCGTGCCCAAGGCAGGCAGCCTGATCAGCGCCTATGCCTTCGGCGTGATGGGTGGCGCGCCGTTCGTCACCCTGTTTCTGGCGCGCTATCCCCGCAAATATGCGCTGATCGGGCTGATGATCCTGTATGCGATCGGCAACCTGACCTCCTCCATCAGCGGCGACTACATGCAATTGCTGCTGTCGCGCGTCCTGACCAGCATGGCACACGGGGCGTTCTTCGGGCTGGGGGCGGTGGAGGCGGCAAGCCTGGTTGCGGCCAACCGCCGGGCCAGTGCGGTCGCCAGCATGTTCATGGGCCTGACCGTCGCCAATATCTTCGGCGTGCCGGCGGCAACCTGGCTGGGTGACACGCTGGGCTGGCGCAGCGCATTCGCCGCCATTTCAGTGTTGGGGTTAGTCGCGGCGGCGGCGCTGTCCCTCGCCCTGCCATTGGCCGAGGCCGGGCCCAGGCCGGACGCGGCGGCCGAGATGAAGGCCATCATGCGCCCGAACGTGCTGATGGCGCTGGGCGTCACGGTGATCGGCGCCGGGGCGATGTTCGAGCTCTATACCTATATCGTGCCGATGCTGGAGCATATCACCCGGGCGGGGCCGACCCTGACGACGATCGCCCTGATGCTGATCGGCGTCGGCTTCAGTATCGGCAATGCCATCGGCGGCCGGGCGGCAGACCGGTCGCTGGCCGGCACGCTGCTGGTGTTCTTCCCGATCCTCGGCCTGATCATGCTGGCCTTTCCCTTCGCGGCGCAGACGCCGGCCGGCGCGCTGGTCGGGGTCCTGCTGTGGGGCGTCGCCAGTTTCTCCCTGATGCCGGCCTTGCAGATGCGCACCATGCAGGCCGCGCACGATGCGCCGGGCCTGGCCTCGTCGGTCAATATCGGCGCCTTCAATCTGGGCAACGCCCTGGGCGCGGCCCTGGGCGGGGCCGTCCTGTCCCTGGGGTTCGGATATCCGATGGTCTCCGCCGCGGGCCTGGGAATCAGCCTGCTGGGCGTGGTGCTGGTCCTGCTGTCCCGTACGGGGCGCCTGTCACCGCAGGCCGAGTGACGCGCTTCCCGCCCCTCTACTCCCACAGATCGGCCAGCGTCTCCTCGGCGATGCCGAACGAGGTGCTGGCCCCCGTGCCGCTGCTGACGATCACCAGCCGCACACTGTCCGATATCCGCTCCATCAGCATGGTTTCGGGACCACTGGCATAGGTGCCGGTCCAGCGCGACACCACGGGCGGGGTCGCCCGATGGACGGAAGCATGCTCGGACAGGATCAGATCATCGACCCGTTCGTCCGAAAACGGGTCCGGCTGGTCGGCATAGACATGGGAATCCCCCACGATCTGGCTGCCATCGGCGGCCCGCACCGCAATCAGGTGAATCCCCGCCGCCAGATAATCCGGCTGCTCCGCCTCCAGCCGCGCCATCAACGCCGCATGGCCCGCCAGATGGTGGTAGCCGCGATACCGCCCCACGCCGAGGTCGGACATCACCGCCGGCTGCGCGGCATCGATGCCGCCGGGCGCCAGGCGCATCATCTGCAGCTTGCAGCGGGTCAGGCCGTGGGGCCGGATACGGTCGGGGAACAGCGTGTGGAAATCGTCGCCGGGGCAGACAATGGCCGCATCGGCATGGATCGTGCCCCGACTGGTCTCCAGGCGCGGAGGCGCCACGGAAAAGACGCTTGCCCCGCGCAGGAACGTCACCCCGTGCCGTTCCTGCAGCCAGCGCGCCAGACGCGGAATGGCCTCATGCGATTCCACCCGCAATTCATGGGGTGAATAGAGGGCGCCCAGCATGGCCTCGCCGCGCAGCCCCGGCCATGCCGACAGCGCCTCGCGGCTCAGCAGCGTACAGCCCGCGCCCATCTCGTCCTGACGAAAGGCTTCCAGCACCGCCATGGTCTCCGGCCGGCGCCCCAGCACCAGCAAGCCCCGCTGATGCACCGCAATTCCGGCATCGGGCGCGATCTCGGCCCAGATGTCGCGGCTGCGCCGCGCATGCCCCCAGGAACGGCCGCGTTCCTGCCCGGTGACGGTAATAAACCCGAAATTACGGATCGAGGCCCCATTGGCGGCCAGGTCCCGATCAATGACGATCACGCGCCGCCCCCGGCGGGCGGCAATCAGCGCATGGGCCAGGCCGCAAATGCCGGCACCGACAATGGCAAGGTCGTATCCGGCGGTCATGGAAAGGTCCGCAACTCGGTATCGGGCCGCTCGCCGGCCGCCAACCGCGCATCCAGCCGCTCCACCACGGCGGGCAGGCCGGCCACGCTGTCGATCACCTCATGCGCCCCGGCTTCCAGCAACACGGCGCGGGCGCGCTCGCGCCGGACGGCGAATTCATCGGGCGACATGGCCGCGATCTGCGCCTCGGTGCAGCCGAACACATTGCCCGAGACCGCAACCCCGACGCTCCACGCCCCGGCATTCCGCCCTTCGGCAACACCGACGATCGTGTCATCAACCTTCACCGCCCGCCAGGCCGGCCAGACATTCAGCGCGATCATGTTCCTCCACAGCATCAACGGGCCCGGACGGCCGGTTTGCGTCTCACCGGCACAGACCAGACAATCCACCTCAACCCCCTGACTGCGGGTGACGGGCAGGATTTCCTCCATGATCTCGCGCGTGTAGCCGGTGGTCGATCCGATCCGCAGCCCGCGCCGGCGCAGTTCCGCGACACACTCCGCGGCACCGGGGATCAGCACCGCGTGGCGCGCCGCCACCGCGATGTTGCGGGGGACAAACGCCTCGTAAACCCGATCGATCACCACATCGCCCGGCGCATGGCCATACATCTCCGCCCAGGCAGCGGCGATGCGCGGCTGGTTGAGCAGGGCTGCGACATGCGGGCGCTTGGCCAGCCCCATCGGGCGCCGTGCTTCCTCGATGTCGATCAAAAGACCGAATCCGGCAAAGGTTTCGACAAACGCCGCCATGGGCGCGAACGATCCGAAATCGACCAGCGTTCCAGCCCAGTCGAAGATAACCGCCTCGATGGAAAAATGCCCCGCCATGCGCCCTGCTCCGCATTCGACACAGGCACCATAACGCGCTGGCGAGGCTGCAATAAAATCGATAATAACGATCATCCTATCGATTGAATTTATGGATCAGCGACATGCAATACGTGCAGTTGCGGGCGGTGCAGGCGGTCGCGACCCATGGCGGCTTCTCCGCCGCCGCCTCGGCGCTGGGGCTGACCCAGCCCGCGATCTCCGATCAGGTCCGCCGCCTGGAACAGGATTATGGCTGCGTGCTGTTCCACCGGCGCGGACGAACGGTCGAACCGACTGAATTCGGCCGCCGGCTGCTGGCCGTCATCCAGCCGATCTTCGAGGCCGAGCGCCAGGCGGCAGCCCTGCTGTCCCAGGCGGCGGCACTGGAATTCGGCACCCTGTCCATGGTGTCCGACGCGCCGGACCTGGCGGTGTCCCTGATCGCCGCCTTTCGCGCACGCCACCCCAATGTCCGCATCACCCTGGCCATCGCCAACGCCGATACCTGCCTCGAACGGCTGCATACGGCTTCGGTCGATGTCGCGGTCACGGCGGCGGCGGCGGTCGATGCGCGGCTGCACGCGCAGACCCTACGCGCGGACACGCTGATCGCGCTGGTCCACAAACAGTCCGACCTTGCCGCCCGCAAGAGCGTATCGTTTTCGATTCTAGCCGAACGCGGTATGATCTTTCGTGAACCCCGCTCCGCCACCCAACGCCTGCTGGCCGGCGAGCTGCAACGCCACGCGATCAGTTGCACCCCCACCCTGACGGTGGACGGGCGCGAGGCGATGGTGGAAGCCGTCGCGGCCGGGCTGGGCGTGGGCGTGATCGCGGCCAGCGAATATGGCGGGCGGCGCGGCGTGCGCGTGCTGCCGATCAGCGACTGCAGCGTGCGCATGGTCATCTCCCTGCTCGCCCCGCGCGAACAGGCAGCCTCGCGCCTGATCGGCGAACTGTTCACCGTCGCGCGGACACTGGAGCGGGCTCGCGCGGCCGCTTCAGCCCCCAAGGGCGCGGGATAGTTCCTCCGGGTCCATGCCGCTGCTCTGCGCCGCGGTGGGAAAGGCGCCGGACCGCACATCGCCCACATAGGCCCGCAACGCCTCCTCGATCGCCGCGCCGATATCGGCATAACGCTTGGCATGGCGCGGCGACTTGCCGGGAAACAGGCCCAGCAGATCGTGCCAGACCTGCACCTGCCCGTCGCACCCCGCCCCGGCGCCGATGCCGATCACCGGAATGCGCAGCCGCTGCGTCACCGCCGCCGCCAGCGGCCCCGGCACCAGTTCCAGCACCAGGGCAAAGACCCCGGCATCCTGCAACGCCAGCGCGTCCTCCACCAGCCGCCGGGCCGCCTCCGCCTGCCGCGCCTGCACCCGCAGGCCCAGTGTGTGCTGCGCCTGGGGCGTCAGGCCCAGATGGCCCATCACCGGCACGCCCAGTTCGGTCAGACGCCGCACCGTCGCCGCGACGGAAATGCCGCCTTCCAGCTTCAGCGCCTGCACCCCGGCCTCCTGCATCACCCGCCGGGCCGAGGCGATGGCATCGCCCTCCGTCGCATAGGTCAGGAACGGCAGGTCGGCCACCACCAGCGCCCGGCTGCTGCCGCGCACCACGGCCCGCGCATGGCGGATCATGTCGTCCAGCGTAACCGGCAGGGTGGTATCGGCCCCATGGACCACCATCCCCAGCGAATCCCCGACCAACAGCATCGGCACTTCCGCCCGCTCGGCCAGCGCGGCAGACGGATGGTCGTAGGCCGTCAGCATGGCGATCCGCTGCCCGGATTCCTTCATGGCCTGAATGTCGAAAACGGTAATGCGCATGATACGATCCATGAAATGGCCTGGTTGATGAACAGATAATCAGGAAACGGAAGAAACCGGCCGCCGCATGGCGCACCGCCGCGCCGCCGGCAGGCCATGCGCAACCTCGGCGGTCAGCACGCCCGCAGGCGCGGCGTCAAGGCCGCATCAGGCAGGATCGCGAAACCGGCCCGCGCATAGAACGGCGCATTCCACGCCACGTCGCGAAACGTCGTCAGGGTCACGGCCACCATGGCCTCCTTTGCGGCATAGGCAGCCGCATGTTCCAGAAACGCCCGGCCCTGCCCCCTGCCCTGATAGTCCGGCGCCACCGACATCTCCCACACATGCAGCACCGCCCGGCCGGCATCGGTGCCGTCGCCATCCTCCGTCGCCGCACGGGCGGTCAGGAAACCGGCAATATCCGCCCCATCGGCGGCCACCCAGCAGGTTCCGGCTTCAATGGCCGCCAGATGCGCGTCCGCCGGCATCACGCCGTCATCCGCAATCCAGGCCAGATCGGGAATGGTGCGAAACAGCGCGCCCGACGCCTCTTCCACCGCCGACAACAAAGCGGCCTCATCCCGCCGGGCCAGCCGGATCTGCCAGTCACCACCCATCGTCCATTCTCCCGGTTCCGGCATCGTCCTTTTCATGACGCCGTGCATGAAACGGACCCGCCACGCGGTCAATCCACCCAGGACCGGCACAGTCTCACGGCACCACCATGTGATAGGGCACCACCCCCCGCTCCTCGCTGCCCGCGTCGATGCCAAAGCCCGTGGCAGGAATCGCCCGATGCCGGCAATCGGTGCGGATGCAGGCGCGACACCCCGGCCCGATCGGGATCACCATCCGGTCGTCCCGCAGGTCCAGCCCGGCCGAATAGACCAGTTCCGGCGCATGCGACACCGCACAGCCCAGCACGATCGCCACCAGGCGCGGCCGGTCGAAATAAGAAACCGGCGAATGCCCCACCGTCCGCGCAACGCTGATATAGACCGCATCGTCGGTAGTGCGCGACATCTGGACATGCAGCTTGCCGGGCGCCGAAAAACATTCGAACACATTCCATTGCGCGCACAACCCGCCGAACCGCGCACGGCTGAAACGGGTGGCGCTGTAGCTCTTCAGCACATTGCCGGCGATATCGGTCTTGATGAAATAGAACGGAATCCCCTCCGCCCCCGGCCGCTGCATGGTGGACAGCCGATGGCATACCTGTTCGAAACTCACGCCGAACTGCCGCTGCAACAGGTCCAGATCATGCCGCGTCTGCCGCGCCGCCCGCCGGAAACGCTCGTACGGCAACAGCAGCGCCCCGGCGAAATAATTGCTCATCCCCACCGTGGCCAATGCGCGCGCGTCCGCGCTGCCCAGCCCCGACCGGCGCACCGGCCGGGCCAGAACCTGCCCATAATCCAACCGCCCGATCACCTGCGCCAGCCAGAAGGCCGTACTCTCCGGCGGCACGCCCCCGGTGACCGCCAGCCGCCGCGCCCGCCGGTCTAACCGCCACATCACGCCCTGACTATCCAACGCGGCATCGGTCACGATCCGGATATCATGCCGATCGCGCAGATAGCGCCCCAACATTTCGGCCGGCCCGCCCTCATCCAGTCGCGTGGATTCGTACAACCCCTCCGCTGCCCGATCGATTTCGTCGAAATAGTTCCGCTCGGCCTGCACCCAATCGCCCACCGCATCATACGATCCGGTGCCGGGCTGTGGCGCCGGCGTAGCGGCTCCGGCCTGCCCTCTTTCCTCCTGCAACGCCCGAAAGGCGCGATAGAGCGCCACGAACTGATCGCACAGCCACGGCGCGCCCCGCACCGCCTCCTGCACCTGCCGAGGCGAGGGCATGGCGCTGAACAGCGGGTCCCCCAGGATCTCACGCAACACCTGCATGCGCTGGATATCGCCGCTATCGCTGAACCAGGTCGGCTCGACTCCGAATAGCGTGCAAAGTTTTAACAGAATCCCCGGCGTCAACGGCCGCTGATCGTTCTCGATCTGGTTGAGATAACTCGCCGAAAGCCCCAGAGCCGTCGCCAAACCCTGCTGCGATTGGCCATTTCTCGCGCGCAGATCACGAATTCTCGACCCCGCGAAGATCTTCTCGCCCGCCGTCGCCATCTTCGCATCCTTCGCAAAACCGGTGCCGGACCGTGGCACCATTTTGCCCGGATCGCCATTCCCGAATGCGCGAGAATGACAATACTCCGCAGCAAGGCCCCCAAAGAGGAACCAAGCCATGCGCCAGTACGACATCACCGTCCACCCCGAGAGCGACCGTCTGCCGCGCGACGCGCAACTCGCCTGGCAGATCGCCGAGGTCGCCGCCGATCCGGTCGCCATCCTTCCCGACGTTACCGAGATGATCATCAATCGCGTGATCGACAACGCATCGGTCGCCATCGCCTCGGTCAACCGCCACACGGTGGTCAGCGCCCGCGCCGAAGCCCTGGCCCACGCCCGGCCCGGCGGCGCCACCCTGTTCGGCTGCGGGCCGGAGGTGCGCGTCCACGCCGAATGGGCCGCCTGGGCCAACGGCACGGCGGTGCGGGAACTGGATTTCCACGACACGTTCCTGGCCGCCGAATATTCCCATCCGGGCGACAATATCCCCGCCATCCTCGCCGTGGCCCAGCAATGCGGCCGCTCGGGCGCCGAACTGGTACGCGGCATCGCCACCGGCTACGAAATCCAGATCGACCTGGTGCGGGCCATCTGCCTGCACAAGCACAAGATCGACCATGTGGCCCATCTCGGCCCCTCGGTCGCGGCCGGAATCGGGACCCTGCTGGGCCTGCCCACCGAGACCATCTACCAGTCGATCCAGCACGCCCTGCACGTCACCACCGCCACACGGCAAAGCCGCAAGGGCGAAATCTCGTCCTGGAAGGCCTACGCCCCCGCCCATGCCGGCAAGATGGCGGTCGAGGCCGTGGACCGCGCCATGCTGGGCGAAACCTCCCCCAGCCCGATCTATGAAGGCGAAGACGGCGTGATCGCCTGGATGCTGGACGGCAAGGGCGCCCATTACCGCGTCGCCCTGCCCGAGGCCGGCGAGGCCAAACGCGCGATCCTCGACAGCTACACCAAGGAACATTCGGCGGAATATCAAAGCCAGGCCCTGATCGACCTCGCCTTCCGCCTCGGCGCCGACGTCCGCGCCTCCGGCCGCAACTGGGACGACGTGAAGGACATCCTGATCGAAACCAGCCACCACACCCATTACGTGATCGGCACCGGCTCCAACGATCCGCAGAAATTCGACCCCGACGCCTCGCGCGAGACGCTGGATCATTCGATCATGTATATCGTCGCCGTCGCCCTGCAGGACGGCGCCTGGCACCATGTCCGCTCCTACGCGCCCGAACGCGCGCAACGCGCCGACACGGTGCGCCTGTGGCGCAAGATCCACACGGTCGAAGACCCGAAATGGACCGCCCGCTATCACGCCGACAACCCGGCGATCAAAGCCTTCGGCGGCCGCATCACCATCACCTTCACCGACGGCACCCGGCTGGACGGCGAACTGGCGGTCGCCAACGCCCACCCGCTGGGCGCCACCCCCTGGACCCGCCCCGACTATATCCGGAAATTCCGCGTCCTGACCGAAGGCATTCTCCCCCCCACCGAAATCGAACGCTTCCTCGACGCGGCACAGCGCCTGCCCTCCCTGCGCGCGGACCAACTGCGCCAGCTCGAAATCACCCTCCCGCCGGAGGCGCTGAAAGCAACCGACCGAACCGGCATCTTCAATTTCCCCGCA
Source organism: Gluconacetobacter tumulicola (assembly GCF_014174215.1). GTDB lineage: Bacteria > Pseudomonadota > Alphaproteobacteria > Acetobacterales > Acetobacteraceae > Gluconacetobacter > Gluconacetobacter tumulicola. The sequence continues at coordinate 14,759 of NZ_JABEQL010000025.1, forward strand.
TGAAAGACTGACCCCGCCCACCCCTCAACGAACAGGGGTGAAGGGGACGACTGTCCCCTTCCGGGTGCAGGGCAGAGCCCTGCGAAAAGGCACAATAAGGAGACGTGACATGACCCAAGCGTCCAAGCCCAAGAAATCCGTCGCCCTCTCCGGCATCACCGCCGGCGAAACCGCACTCAGCTCCGTCGGCCATGCCGGCAACGAGCTGCATTATCGTGGCTATGACATCAAGGACCTGGCGGAATCCTGCGAATTCGAGGAAGTCGCCCACCTGCTGATCCACGGCCACCTGCCCGACGCCGCCGAACTGGCGGAATACAAGGAGCGACTGCGCTCGCTGCGCGGCCTGCCCGTCCGCCTGCGCCGCCTGCTGGAGGATATTCCAGCCGCTGCCCACCCGATGGACGTGATGCGCACCGGCGTCTCCGCCCTGGGCTGCATCCTGCCCGAACGCCGCGACATGAACCCGGTGGGCGCGCGCGAGATCGCGGACCGCCTGCTGGCTTCGATGGGATCGGTGCTGCTGTACTGGTATCATTTCTCGACCAACGGCAAGCGCATCGATGTCGAGACCGATGACGACACCATCGGCGGCCATTTCCTGCACATGCTGCACGGCCACGCGCCCCCGCCGGAATGGGTCAGCGCCATGCATGCCTCGCTGATCCTGTACGCGGAACATGAATTCAACGCCTCGACCTTCGCCAGCCGCGTGGTGGCGGGCACGGGGTCGGACATGTATTCCGCCGTCACCGCCGGCATCGGCGCCCTGCGCGGCGCGCGCCACGGCGGCGCCAACGAGGTCGCGCTGGAAATCCAGCAGCGCTACCAGACGCCCGACGAAGCCCAGGCCGATATCCTGCGCCGGCTGGAAAACCGCGAAGTCGTCACCGGCTTCGGCCACCCGGTCTACACCATCGCCGATCCGCGCAACGAAGTGATCAAGCAATGGGCGGAACGCCTGTCGGCCCGCAGCGGCGCCATGCGCCTCTACACCGTCGCCGAGCGGATCGAGCGCGTGATGGCCGAACGGCGCAACATGTTCGCCAATCTCGACTGGTTCAGCGCCGTTTCCTACAACATGATGCGCATCCCCACCGCCATGTTCACGCCGATCTTCGTCATCGCGCGCCTGACCGGCTGGAGCGCCCACGTCATCGAACAGCGCGAGAACGGCAAGATCATCCGCCCGTCGGCCGCCTATATCGGCCCCGACAAACGGCCCTTCACCCCCCTGCACCAACGCGGCGGACTGGAGAAAGCAGCATGATCACCCTGACAGGCGGCGCCACCAACGGCGAGGCGGCAGGCCGGCGCTTCCGTGCCCTGCTGCAATCCCCCGATATCCTGCAATTGCCCGGCGCCCATAACGGCCAGGCCGCGCTCCAGGCGAAGGACGCAGGCTTCAACGCGCTCTATCTCTCGGGCGCGGCCATGACGGCCAGCATGGGCCTGCCCGATCTCGGCATCATCACCATCGACCAGGTCACGTTCTTCATCCGCCAGATCGTCAACGCCACCGGCCTGCCCCTGCTGGTCGACGGCGACACCGGCTACGGCGAAGTGCTGAACGTCATGAACATGGTCCGCACTTTCGAGGATGCGGGTGCTGCCGCCGTGCATCTGGAAGACCAGATCCTGCCCAAGAAATGCGGCCACCTGAACAACAAGAAACTCGCCACCCCGCACGACATGGCCCTGAAGGTCGGCGCCGCCCGCAAGGCCGCGCGCGATCTGGTCATCATCGCCCGCACCGACGCGGCAGCCAGCGAGGGCATCGACGGCGCCGTCGCCCGCGCCAAACTCTATATCGAAGCCGGCGCCGACGCGATCTTCCCCGAAGCCCTGACCACGGCCGAGATGTTCCGCGAATTCGCCCGCCGCATGCCCGGCGTCAAGCTGCTCGCCAACATGACCGAATTCGGCCGCACCCCGTTCTTCACCGCCAGGGAATTCGAAGAGATGGGCTACCACATGGTCATCTGGCCCGTCAGTTCACTCCGCGTCGCCAACAAGGCCCAGGAAGACCTCTACACCACCCTCCGCCGCAACGGCAGCACCGAGGCCATGCTGCCCCATATGCAAACCCGCGAAGCCCTCTATCGCACACTACGCTATCACGAATACGAGGCGCTGGATCAGTCGATCGTCGAAACCATCCTCCCCACGATCAGTGAGCCGGCCTGAACTGCCAGATCGCAGGACGCTGCCCTGCACCCGGAAGGGGACAGTCGTCCCCTTCACCCCTGACCGTTATGGGGACAGGTCGATTGAGGATTCGTATCAGGCCCGTGGCGTAATAGTACGGGTGGGAATTGTAGAAAAAGATCGCAGCTTGCGACGTGTCACGTGCCGTCTCGAATCGGACACTGTCCAGAACCTCACCCAGAGGGCGCGTCTGACCGAATGACTCCTTGACGGAGAGCCAAGGATATCATTAGTTAGCCATATGGCTAATCTTGATCGCATCTTTCATTCCCTGTCGGATAGCACCCGTCGCGCGGTCATTGCGCAGCTTGCTCATGGCCCGGCCAGCGTCGGCGATCTGGCGCAACGCCATAGCATGGCGCTGCCCAGCTTCATGAAACATGTCCGCGTGCTGGAAGAGAGCGAGATCGTCGTCTCCCGCAAAATGGGGCGCGTGCGCATGTGCCAACTGCGTCCCGATGCGCTCACGATTGCGCAAGGCTGGCTCGAACGGGAGCGTCGCATTTGGGAATCCCGCCTGGACCGGCTGGATTCTTTCGTCGAAACACTGGCTGAACAGGACAATACCCATGGACGTCAATAATCAGCTCGACCTTGTCCTCGAACGCACGGTCAAGGCCAGCCCGGCCCAATTGTGGCGTGCCTGGACGGAACCGGACCTGCTGAAGCAATGGTTCGCGCCACGGCCATATGGCGTGGCCAAGGCCGAAATCGACCTTGTACCGGGCGGCGCGTTCAATGTGGTGATGCGGTCTCCGGAGGGCGTGGTTTTTCCGGAAAAGCCGGGGTGTATCCTTGTGGTTGAGCCGGAACGGCGTCTGGTCTGGACTGATGGCCTGGGCCCACAATTCCGGCCGAATACCGAGGCCTTCATGACGGCGGAGATCACGATGGAGCCCGTTCCCGGCGGCACACGCTACCGCGCACTCGTGCGCCACAAGAGCACGCAGGATCGGGCGAAGCACGAAGAAATGGGCTTCTTCCACGGATGGGGCACGTGCCTGACTCAATTGGAAGAACTTGCCGCGCGGATCTGAACCTAAGCCGCGAATCAACAGGCCGAGGCGACCGTCCGCTATCAGACAGACTTGCCCCGATAGCGGAAGGTCCCCTCCCTCCGGCCCGCCTTCAAATAGACCTGCCACCCAACCGGCAATGGGGAAGAGCCAGCCATGCGATGAGAGATCAAACTTTATCCGGGAATGCCTGACGCCATCATTCCCGCCCCTTGCGAGCCTGCACCTCGCCGGTCACCCGCTGCCAATACTCATCCGCCCGCTTCTCGAACGTCCCCGCATCGCGCGCATCACTCTGATAAAGCGCGCCCTTCGGGATCGGCGAGTAAACCTGCTCCACCCAGCCGCGCGGGTCATCATGCGGAAACCGATACCCGACATGCCCCAGCGACGCCGCGCCCTTGTAATGCGCATCACGCAGATGCAGCGGCACGGCGGCCGGCGGATTATTCGCCACGAACTGCATCGCCGCCGAAATCCCCCGGCACGCCGAGCCCGATTTCGGCGCCCGCGCCACATGCAGCGCCGCATGCGCCAGCACGATCTGCGCTTCGGGATACCCGATCTTCTCGACTGCCTGCATCGCCGCCACGGCAGTCTGGAGCGCGGCATTATCGGCCAGCCCCACATCCTCCGACGCATGGATCATGATCCGCCGCGCGATATAGCGCGGGTCCTCGCCACCATGAATCAGGCGCGCCAGCCAGTACAGCGTGGCATCGGGATCAGACCCTCGCATGGATTTCACGAACGCCGAAACCACATCGTAATGCGCATCGCCCGACCGGTCATGATTGACGGGCGCCGCCGCATAGGCCTCATCCACCATCGCATCGGTGATCGTGACCCGCTTCGCATCATGCCCGACCGCGAGGCTTTCCAGCGTCGTCAGCGCCCGCCGCGCATCCCCGCCGGAACGACCGGCAATCCGGCGGATCTGCGCGCCCGTCAGCGAGACCTCGATCCCCTCCCCCCGCAGATGGTCGACGCCACGCCGCACCACCTGCTCCATCTCTTCGAGCGTCAGCGGCTCGAGCTTCAGGATGGTCGAGCGCGAGACCAGCGCCGGTGTCAGCACATGATAAGGATTGCCGGTCGTGGCCCCGATAAAATCGGCCGTGCCCTCCTCGCAGATGGCCAGCAGATCATCCGCCTGGGTCGCCGAAAAGCGCTGCACCTCATCGACGAAGATCAGCAGCGGCACCATCCGCGCCTCATCCGCCAGCTTGCGAATGTCCGCAACCCCGCTGCGCGTCGCGTGCAGCGGGCGAAAGCTCTTGCCGAGCATGTTTCCCACCGCCCGCGCGATCGAGGTCTTGCCCACCCCCGGCGGCCCATACAGAATCACGCTGCCCAACGCCCCACCGGCAATCCGCCGCCGCAGGATCGAACCGGGCGCGACCGCCGCCGACTGGCCGATCACGTCATCCAGCGTCGCCGGGCGCAACTGCGCGGCAAGCGGCATCCGCCCCAGTGCCGTCCCACTGTCAAACAGGTCGCTCATCCCTCACCCCAGACACGGAATTTTCCAGAACGGCGCAGGCTGCGCCTAATCATCGAACCGCCCGGAACGCCCGCGCTTGATGCCCGACCGGTGCGCCTTGCCGTCCAGCCGGCGCTGGCGGGCCGCACGGCCGGGGCGGGTGGCCACACGAAAAGCGGGACGATGCGCCGCCTCGCGGATCAGCTCGGCCAGCCGTTCAATGGCATCCTCGCGGTTGCGCACCTGCGTGCGAAAGCGCCGGGCGGTGATGACGATCACCCCATCCCGCGTGGCACGACTGCCCGCCACCTCCAGCAGCCGGGCCCGCACCCGCTCGGGCAACGAGGGCGAGCGCGCGGCATCGAACCGCAATTGCGCCGCCGTGGCCACCTTGTTGACGTTCTGCCCACCGGGGCCGGACGCAAGGATATAGCTGACCTCCAGCTCGGACTCGGCCAGGGACAGTCCGGGAAGGATCGGGATTGCCATGCGCGCGGCATAGCATGTTTTGCGCCGCCGCGCGTGCTATTCCCCGCCTTGGCGCAGGGCGCCGCCCTGCCCCTTCACCCCTTGTCGTGAGAGACAGGATGTTCCGGGTGGCCAGTCATCCGACTGCTTTCAGGCTTGCCGTCCGACTGGTCAGGCAGTTCGAACATATCGATGATTTCGGCTTCATCCTGTCCGGAAGCAAACCACTCCCGCACCAGTGGATGCGCGAGCATCCGCTCCAGATACGTCGCGGCGCCACCCTGCAAGGAAACACCATAGGTCTGAAAGCGAGAGGCCACCGGCGCGAACATGATATCGGCGGCATTGAAGCGCCCGAACAGCCAGGGCCCCTCGGGATGACTCCCCGCCGTCTTCCATATCGCCGCCACGCGCGCAATATCGTCTTCGACAGCCTGCGTCCGCACGGCCCGCCGATTGCGCCCCCTCGCATTGACCGGCATCGCCTCCCGCAGCGCATTCAGGCCCGAATGGACCTCTCCGGCATAGCTGCGTGCCCTCGCCCGCAGGAAGCGGTCGGCCGGCCAGAGGGCAGGACATTGCTCGTAAAGATATTCCACGATCGCAAGCGTGTCCCAGATCGGGAAACCATCGACGCGCAAAACAGGCACAAGGCCGGTCTCGCCGCCACGTTCAATGACGCACGCCCGGGCACCCGTTATATAAAGCGACTGGATCGTCTCGTCGAAAGGCACGCCAGCCAGACGCAGCAGCATCCACGCCCGCATCGACCATGACGAATAATTCCTGTTCCCCAGGATGATCTCCAACGCCATCGATTCATCCTCCAGAAGATCAGATCCAGGGCATCGGCAGGAAGCCGGGCAGAGCCTCGACACGCAGGAGCCATGCCCGCACGTTCGGATAGGGCTCCAGCGACACATGGCCTTCCGGAGCGTGGGCGACATAGCCATAGCAGGCAAGATCCGCGATCGTCGGATGGCACGCGGCCAGGAACGTCCGGTCGTCGAGATGCGCGTCCATGAACGCCAGCAATCGCTCGGCGCGCACGCACGCATCGGCGGGCTCGCCCGGGCGTTGCCACAGCGCCACCATACGGGCGGCAGCCGGCCCTTGCCTCAACTCCCCCGCCGCAATCGAAAGCCAGCGCTGAACGCGCGCCGCGCCCACCGGATCGTCCGGCAGCCACAAGGTGCCCGCGCCGTAGGCCTTGGCCAGATAGACCAGAATGGCATTGCTGTCGGCCAGCACCAGATCACCATCACACAGGATCGGAATCTGTCCGAGCGGGTTCAGACGCAGCAATTCCGGCGTCGGAGCGGAAACGATCTCGAACCTGTAATCGATGCCGAGCATCGACAGAAGCAATTGTACGCGATGCACATGGCCTGAAAGAGGCATGCCGTAGAGAATCATCATCGGTGCGATCTTTCGCTATGGTCGCTCCAGGGTCATTGTTTTGTCCGAACATGGCGATACGCTATCCTGGCACGACAGTCTTTCGGATAATGGAAGAATAGCGTTGGATCGCCTGGATGAACTGGCAGTGTTCGTTGCCGTGCTCGACTCAGGAAGCATGGCGGCGGCGGCGCGACGCCTGTATCGCTCTCCTCCCAGCATCAGCCGTATCCTGGCGGGGCTGGAGCAACGACTGGGCGCACGCCTGATCGATCGCACGACGCGACGCCTGGCCCCGACCGAATTCGGCCGTCACTTCGCCATGCAGGCGCGGGATCTCATCGCGCAATACGAAGCGCTGACCAGGGCAGCCACGCATGAGGCAGATCAACCCGCCGGCATGCTTCGGATCACGGCCCCAGCGACATTCGGGCGCCGCCACGTGGCGCCCATGCTTTCGGATTTCCTGCTACGGTTTGAAAGGGTTCGGGCCACATTGGTGTTGTCGGACCGCAATCTCGATCTGATCGAAGACGGTCTGGATGTCGCCATCCGCATTGGCGCGTTGACCGATTCGACCCTCGTGGCCCGCAAAGTTGGCAGCGTCGGGCGCATTCTGGTCGCCAGCCCCGCCTATCTGGAAAAACGGGGCACGCCGCGATCCGTCCGTGACCTGGCGAACCATGACAGTATCCTCATCGAAAGCCGACCTGTCGCGCGGGAATGGCGCTTCGCCTCAGGCCCACACGACTGTGGGCAGCGTCAGGTCATACGATTGACACCACGCGTCCTGGCCAATGACGTCGAAGGCGCCATCGCAATGGCACGCGCAGGATTGGGCATCGTGCAGGTTCTGTCATACCAGGTGACGGAGGAACTCTCGGCGGGCCACCTCGTCCGGCTCCTGCCGGAGGCGGAACTTCCCCCCACCACGGTACATCTGATCAGCACCTGCACCTCCCATCGGCCCGCGAAAACGACCGCCTTTCTCGATTTCGCGGCGAACGCGCTGGAACAGCGTCTCCGGGTCATATCCCGCTCATCGAACCCGCCTGCCCCGACCATGTCGCCACCCGGCAATCACGAGATCGAAACAAGACAATAACGCATGAAAATATGATCATTATATAAATGTGAATGATAAAGATGCCTCTCGCATCTCACGAATAGCACACTCTATTGCGCGATCCGACGCAGCCGCCAGCATGAAACATCCTTCATATTGGTATGCGCAATTTGCATAAATGACATACGCCCCGTTAGGGTGTCCGCCGAATGAACCAGAGGAGGTGAGCAATGCATAACATTACGGCGCTGATAGGCGACGCCGCGATCTTCGTGCTGCTACCCTGGCTGCTGTGGCGCCTGACGCGACGCGCCCTGCCCATCGCGGTACTGCCGATCCTGATCGGCATCCTGCTGGCGGTCTGGCACGTTCCCGTCGGCAAACTGGGCGTCCCGTCGCTCTATGGCGACGATATCGGCTGGGTGGCCGTGCTGATCCTGGCCTTCACCGCCGGGCTGGAGATGTGGCAGCACCCTGGCGAAGACGCCAATGCGGCCCATCGGCTTCCGCCCCAGCCTCTTGGCCGGCTCCTCGCCAGCGCGCTGGTCGCCCTGGGCGGCCCGTTCCTGGTCGGTTCCTTCCTGGCCTATGAATTCTTCCTGCCCCTGCAGGGCTGGCACGCGCCGCATGCCGCGCCATGGATCGCGGCGGCCTCGATCGGGCTCTGCATGGCCGTCAGCGCGCTGCCGGTGCTCATCGGCGTGGTGCGCGAACTGGAGCCCGCCCAGCGCCCGCTGGGCCAACTGGCGCTCAAGCTCGCCGTGGTCGATGACGCCGCCCTCTGGATCGGCCTGGCCGCCCTCCAGTTCGCCGCCAGGGGCAGTGCCGCACTCCACGGATGGACCAGCCTGGAATTCCTGGCGGTCGCGCTCCTCGTGGGGCTGGCGGCCACAGGCAACTGGGCCTCACGGCATTTCAGGCATCCGCCGGCCTGGGTCATCTGGACCGCCGTGCCGATTTATCTCGCCGCCGGCTCCTGGGCCAGCAAGCAACTGGGGCTCCACGAACTGATCGGCGCCTATTTCGCAGGCGCGATCATGCCGCCCAGCTGGGTGCGCCGCCTCCCCATCGAGTGGGCCGGGACCTTCGCCCTGATCTGGCTGACGCCGATGTTCTTCGGGCATAGCGGCCTGCGCATCGATGGCGATGCCCTCACCTGGCCGTCCGTCCTCGCCTCGCTGGCTCTGGTGGCCATCTCGATCGTGACCAAGATCGCCGCCATCTATATCTGCCCCCCGGCGGCGGGCCTGACACGCCGGCAGACCTTGAGCGTCGGCGCCCTGCTGCAATGCAAGGGGCTGATGGAAATCGTCGCCGCGACCATCCTGCACCAGCAGGGCATGCTCTCCGAATTCGCCTTTGCCGCGCTGGTGGTCCTGGCCGTGATCTCCACCACGCTGACCGGGCCGATGTTCCGCGCCCTGGCCCCGAAACCGGGCGCCAGGAAACCCGCAACGCTGCCGGCGGGAGTGATCACGGCCAATTCCTGATCCCAGCCGCGTCTCTTACGACCCGTGCGCCGCCGTCACGACATCGGCGGCGGCGCCGTGTCGGCCGAAGGCAGGGGGATGAACTCGTCATGGTCCGCATCGGGCAGTTTCATCCGCCCTTCCTTCCAGTCCTCGGCCGCCTGCGCCAGCCGCTCCTTCGAGGAACTGACGAAATTCCAGAACAGGAACCGCTCGCCAACGGGCTCGCCCCCCAGCACCATCGCGGTCGTGGGCGCCAGGGCCCGGAAGGATGAAACATCGGGACCGAGCACGAGCATCCGTCCCGCCGCGTATTGCTCTCCATCGATCTCGATCGCACCCTGGGCGATATAGACAGCCCGCTCCGGGTGACCCATGGGAATTTCCGCCCGCGCCCCGGCATCCAGCTCCAGATGCACATAGAAGAGCGGCGAATGCGTCCGCGCGGCGGCGGTCAGGCCGTAAGCGTGGCCTGCAATCACCTGCCCCCGCACACCGCCCGCATCCCATTGCGGCAGATCCGCCCCCTCGTGATGCGAGAAGGACGGTGCCGCTTCCTCATCTCCCTTCGGCAGCGCGACCCACGCCTGGATACCGTGCAGATGATCGCCGACCGCCCGCGCCTTCTCGAACCGCTCGCTATGCGTGATCCCTCGGCCGGCCGTCATCCAGTTGACCTCCTGCGGCCGGATCGCCTGTTCCGACCCCAGACTGTCGCGATGCATGACCTCGCCCGAGAACAGATAGGTGACGGTCGACAGGCCGATATGCGGATGCGGCCGCACATCCACGCTGCGATCGACCCCGGCCGCCAGATCCAGCGGCCCCATATGGTCGAAGAAGATGAACGGCCCGACCATCCGCCGCCGCGCGAACGGCAGGATGCGCCCCACTTCCAGACCACCGCCCAGACTGCGGCGACGCTGCTCGATCATCATCTCGATCATCGCACTTCTCCCTTCCAGCCTCACATGATCGAACCGCCCCGCGACAGGCGGCGGGGGCAATCGCCCCCGCCACCGTCATGGCGATCCGGGCGCGCTCAGGCAGCGATCCCGCCAAAACGCCCATTATTGAAATCCTCGATCGCCTGACGGATCTCCTCCTGCGTGTTCATGACGAAAGGCCCATATCCGGCAATCGGTTCATTCAGAGGCTGACCCGTCAGGACCAGGAAACTGGCTTCTTCCGCCGCCTGAAGCGTCACCTCCGTTCCCTCCCGACTCAGCAGAGCGAACTGCGCACTGCCCAGTTCCGTACCGCCATTCACAATCAGGCGTCCCTCCAGCGAGACAATCGCCGTACTGTGCCCGACGGGCAAGTCGAGCGTGACCTGCGCACCGGCCCGCAGCGTGCCGTCCCACACATTCAGCGGCGAGAAGATGCGCGCCGGTCCATGCACCGCCCGATACTCGCCGGCGATGATACGCAGCCGCCCGGCATCGTCGGCAAAGCGCACCACCGGAATATCGGCCGCATGCAGCGTCTGATAGGCCGGCGGCGCGGCCTTGTCCTTCGCCGGCAGATTCACCCACAACTGCACCATCCGGAACGCACCGCCCTGCCTTGCATAGGAAGGCGAATGGAATTCCTCATGCTGGATGCCATTCCCCGCCGTCATCCACTGCACGTCGCCCGGCCCGATGACGCCACCGCCACCAGCGGAATCGCGATGCTCCACCTCGCCGTCATAGACGATCGTCACCGTCTCGAACCCCTTGTGCGGATGCTCGCCCACACCGCGCCGGCTTTCCGTGGGGCCGAACGCATAGGGCCCGGCATAGTCCAGCAGCAGGAACGGGCTCAGATGCTCGCCGAAATTGCTGTAGGAAAACAGGGAACGGACCGGAAACCCGTCCCCCACCCAATGGCCACGATCATTGCCGTAGCGGCCGAGAATCGTCTTCTGCATTGCCCATACTCCCAATCGACAGTGCCCCGATGGAGGGCGCCCTTGCATGACAAGGACAATGGGGCGTTCCCCCCCGCCGCATGAAGATTGCCGTATCGAACGGTGCGTCCTATTCATGAGACGATGAAGGTCCTCAACGACCTTATATTACTTCGTGCAGGTCGTCCGCCACGGCGGCTTCGCCAGCGCCGCGCGCGCCACCGGGCTGCAGAAATCCCTTCTCAGCCGCCGGGTGCGCCTGCTGGAAGAACGGCTGGACACGTTGCTGCTCCAGCGCTCCTCCCGCCATTTCTCGGTCACCGATGCCGGGCGCGCCTTCTACGAACGCTGCGCGGTGGTCCTGGAAGACGCCGAGGCGGCAGAACAGTCGGTCGCGCAGCACCATGCCGAACCGTGCGGCATCATCCGCCTCAGTTGCCCGGTAGCCCTCCTGACCTTCCAGTTCGGAGCGCTGCTCGCCAAATTCATCATGCGCTACCCCGCCGTCACCCTCAGCCTCGAGAGCACGAACCGGCGGGTGGAGGTGCTGGAGGAACGGTTCGATCTCGCCATCCGCGTGCGTTTCCCGCCGCTGGAATCGGAAAATCTCATCATGCGCGTGCTCGACACCAGCACACAGTGCCCGATTGCCGCACCTGGCCTGGTCGCAGCCCCCCTCACCTCGCCCGCGGACCTGAATACGCTGCCCAGCCTCGATTTCAACACCGCCCCCACCAGCCATTCCTGGCTTCTCGAAAGCAGGGACGGTCAGACGGCAACGATCTTCCACACGCCGCGCCTGGCAACCGACGACATGGCCGTGCTGCGCGAGGCGGCGCTTGCCGGCGCAGGCATCGTCCAGCTCCCGACCATGATGGTCTGGCCAGACATCGCGGAAGGCCGCCTGATCCAGCTTCTCCCCGACTGGCGGCCCCGCGCCGGAATCGTCCACGCCGTCTTCCCCTCCCGCCGGGGGCTTACCCCCGCCGTGCGCACACTGATCGACCTCCTCGCCGCCGAATGCGCGGCCCAGCGGCACGATGCATCACGGGTGGTGGAACCATGACGGACATTGTCACGAATGCGCCGGGGACCATTGGTAGCGGACAACCATGATCGGCAAATGATCATGCGGGGATTCGCCACTCTTGCGCAGACCGTGCCTTTCATAGAAGCGCCGCGCCGCGACATTGCCGGAACCGGTCCGGAGCCAGAATCCCTCGGGCATGTCACGTTTAGCCACATCGAGCAGGATGGACCCGATGCCCGAGCGCTTTTTCGCCGGGGCGACGAAAAGCTGCCTGAGCCAGGACTCCCCAGGCTCGAACGCCAGAAATCCGACGATTTCAGCCCCGTCACGCGCGACATAAACGCGCCACGCCCGCGTCCATTCGGCCTCGAGACGCTCACGATATTCCGCCACAGCCGACACGGTATGGGCGTCGAGACCCGTAGACAGCGCACTCGCATGCCAGAGCCGCGCAACCGTATCGAGGTCGGACGCGCGCAATTCGCGCATCTGAACGTCCTTCATATCTTGCCCCTATGTTCCAATCCCGACAGACATGTCTCCCGAGCGGAGGCTGCGCCCGAAAAATGGACGAATATCCTGAAGACACGCATGATCAGGCGGATATCACCCTGTGATACCATTCTTTTTCCAGACATGCTCCCAGGAGATTGCCGACATGAGGCGCCTGCCTGCCCTTGCCTTCCTCTGCGCCCTGTCGGCAGGCTGTGCGGACGATCAGGGCAAGGGCGATCTGCACGCGGCCGTTTCCCGCTGTTTCGCAACCTATCCGTTCCGCAAGGGCACCGCATACGACCGGTTCAATTGCATCGCCGACGCCCATCTCCACTACGGCCCGAACGCGCTCGGTCCCCAATACGATCTGATTTCACAGATCGACACGGCCTCCCTGCGCATTGGCCTGGATGTCGACGCCGGCACATTGAGCGTGCCGGAAGCCGAGAAAGAACTGCACTGGGTCACCACCAAGGCCCAGAACCAGGCCATTCAGCGATCGAACAGCCAACCGGTCACAACAGCGCCCCGCATGGACGATAAAAGACCGGCCAGTTGATCGGCCGGGAAACCCTTATTGCGTCCGGGGAATAACGGCCGGATCGGAAGATTTCGCATCGGGATTGAGCACGACCGTTCCGGATTGCGAGGAATAGGTGCCGGACGTCGACTGGTTCGGCGTGATGGGCGGATGGAACGCCGAAACCGGACCGAAGATGCCGCCGGCAGAACGCTTCATCGTGCCTTCCGGCTGGCGCGCACATCCACGGGTGATAATGGAACAGATCCCGTCCGTTCCGACCAGTTCGTCATTATCGCCCGTATAGTGCACGTCCGACACCCGGTCATGGTCCAGACGGATCACGGCCGTGCAGGTCGTCCCGCCCCCCCCGCCGAACTGCGAGATCGTCGTGACGATGTCGCCAACCGGAATCAGCGTCGAGCCTCCATAGTTCGGCTGCGCATGCGTACCGGTATAGACGAAGATCTGGGTCGTATCATTCAGCTGCTTGGTGGCTGCCGGAATCCCGGCACACGCCTGAAGATCGTAGGATGTCATCCCGATCATGGTGATCTGCGCCTTGTGAGCCGCCCGTGAATCCAGATATCCGCACCCACCCAGACCAAAAGAGAGTGAAGACATAGCGAGCAGACACAGAGTGCGACAGTTCATTCCTGGATTATCCCCACATCTCGATCGAACCACGCCCGGCACGGCGCATTTGTCCGACGACCCTAGTGCGCTCTTTCCGGTCGATGCAAGGCCAGGCCGGGCACAAAATGCCCCTTTTCCCAATGAAACGGACCGTTACAGGAATTATGGCCACATCTTGACGGGCCGATCTTCAAATATCTTAATAAAGGTCTTACGCCTATACTTCACCATTGCCTTCCGGGCCCCGCACTATCATCATGATGCCTATCGCCAGTACGGAGGGCGTCCATGACGGATCGAAAAGACCGGGCACGCCACGCCATCCGGCACCACGGGCCGCCATGCGGAACCGCATCGGAAATCCAGGGAGAATCCGCCACTCATGTCGCTTCTGTCTCGCCACACATCGCTTGCCCTGCCCGCTCTTGTGGCAAGCCTGCTCGCACTCGGCGCCTGCACGGCCGGCCATCCTCCCGCACCCCCCTTGCCGGCCCTGCAAAAAGCCCCCGACCTGACGACCGCCGACGCGGCTTTCGTGCAGAAACTCAACGACATGAACGTAACGCAGATCGCCCTGGCCAAGGCGGCCCAGACCCACGCGGCCCGCAGCGACATCGCAACCCTCGGCGCGACCATTGAAAAGGACCTGACAGGCAACCAGGACAAGCTGGCGAAACTGGTGGCCCCCCACGCCATTACCCTGGCAACCAAGCATTCCCCCGAAGACCAGAAAATCATCGACCGGATGCAGCATCTTTATGGCGCCGCATTCGACCGAAGCTATATCCGCTATCTTTCGCGCAACCAGACCGGAATGAAGCCCGTCATCGAAACCGAGATCGCCACCTCGAAGAACACCGACCTGGCCAAACTCGCAACCGACACCAAGACCATGCTCGCCGCCTACACGGCCCAGCTCAGATAACCCCCTTCCGGAACGCGACGTAGGCAACACACAGCCTGAAGAGAGGTGCCGGTGGATATCAGGATTGCCGAACTGGATAACGAGGCTCTCGTCAACGACCTCGATGACTTGTCGGGGATTCTTGTCGACAGTGTCACGGCTGGAGCCGCCATCGGCTTCATGCTGCCCCTGTCAAAGGAAGAGGCACGTCGTTTCTGGTCGCAAGATATCGGGAATGCACTATCGCGGGGAGAGCGCATCCTCTTTGGCGCCAGGCTGGGGCCGCGCCTCGTCGGCACTGTGCAGCTTGTCGCAGCCTGTCCACGAAATCAGCCGCATCGCTGTGAAATAGCCAAGATGATGGTGCATCCCGAAATGCGCCGGCGCGGCATCGGACGGATGCTGATGCATGCCGCGCTCGAGCGCGCCCGCGACATCGGCAAGACCCTTGTGACATTGGATACGCGCAGCCGCGATGTCGCCCTGGGACTGTATTCGTCACTGGGTTTCGAAATTGCCGGTGAAATCCCCGATTACGCATGGGATTCCGATGGTCAGGCGATGCATGCCACGACCTACATGTTTCGACGCCTGTAGGCATATCCTCTGCAATTTCCATTTTCCCGTGCGCGCACAGACGCCCCGGATGTCACTCCCTGCCGAACAACCGAATCTGCGATGAACGATCCGACAGCCGCCATAACGCTCAAGGCGGGGCGGAAGGCGAGCTTCCTGAAATACGGGGCAGCGCCCCGCTCGCACCCTTGTCCTCCCCGGCCTCGGCCTGCTCCGAAGGCAGTGAAATCAATTCCACACTCTGCGCGGGCCGCGCCAGCCGAATACCCTCGCCGGCGAAGCGCTGGACCAGAAGCCGATTGAACGCACGCTGCACCGGCCACCGGGCCGCATCGGTGCAGACGATCTGCCCCAGCAGCGTGACGGCCTGGGATGAAACCGCATTCACCCCCCAATATTGCAGGTCGCTCAACATGCCGGGGGCAAGTTCCGGGTCCTGGCGCATGTCCTCTACAATCTCCGCCAGCAGGGCGGCGGCACGGTCGATATCCTGGTCCGGCGCGATATCGACGCTGACGGCGGCATTGCCCACACCGCGATTGGTGTTGGTGACGGTGGAAACCGCGCTGAAGGGAATGATATGCACCGACCCGTCGCTCGCCCGCAGGCGCAGCGTGCGGATCGACAATGTTTCCACCACGCCGGACAGGCCGCCGGCAGTCACCGTGTCCCCCACCTCCATCGCGTTTTCCAGCAGCAGGAAAATGCCGGTAATGAAATCCTGCACCAGCTTCTGCGACCCGAACCCGACGGCAACACCGATGATCCCCGCCCCGGCCAGCAGCGGCGCGATATTCAGCCCGATCTGGCTGAGCACGGTCATGACCACCACAATGCTCAGACACACCAGCAGCACGGTGCGCAGGATCGGTGAGAGCGTGCGCAGCCGCATCGCCCGCCCGGGCTGTGCGCTGCTGGCATAATGGCCGATCTGCCGATCCAGCGCGGCATTGACATATTCCCAGACGACGATGCCGATCGCCAGCGCCACCAGCACCGTGGCCGCGGCCGAAACCAGCCGGCGCCCCACCTTGCCGTTATCGAACCACGCGAAGGCCGGCACCCCCCAGGCCTGCAACAGCGTGACGGCACCCGCGATTCCCAGTATCCACGCCAGCATCTGGCGGACATACGGGTAATAGCGCACGCCACGCCGAACCAGGCCCGATGCCGCCATGTCCGCATCCTGATCAGGGCGGAACGCACGGTCCAGCAACCCGAACAGCAGGATCGCCAGCGCCCGGAACACGATCAGAACGCCGAGGGCAATGGCACACAGGCGCCACACTCTCGTATAGCCCCCCGGAATGTCGGCCGCCGACACCAGCCACAACGCCCCGTCGAGGACCAGCGCGAAGATCCACCACCGCTCGGCCAACCCGTCGAACAGACCATGGCCCAGCCGCCAGCGCAGCATGCCCGGCGGCTGCAACATGCGCGCAACCGGGCGCCGCACCTGCACGATCAGCCCCGCCACCAGCAGATGTTCCTCCAGCAGGATCACCAGCCCGATCGCATCCTGCCCCGGTTCGGACAGCCCCAGCAGCCCGCCTGCATCGGCCAGGCACAGCGCCGCGACAGGCAGCGCGATCAGCGCGGTCGTCCATCCTGTGAGAATCCGCGCCATACCATCACTCAGCGGCACCGGCCGCAGATGCGGCAGCCGGGGCGACAGCAGGGCACCCAGCCCGATGATCGCCGCACGACCGATCGCATAGGCATTGATGACCATCACCATGATCTGCGCCGTCGGCAACGCGTCATCCTCGCCGGCCAGAACATTGGCCATCAGCGTGGTGACGCCCAGGAACGCGGCGAGCGGCGTCAGTTCCAGCACCAGACGCAGCACGATCCAGGGCAGCAGACGCAATTGCCGCAGCAGGCGCGCGGCACGCCAGCGGGTCGCGGCCTCCTGCACGCGCACCCGTTCCGCAGAGGCACCGTTATCTTCAGCAGCGACGGCCGCACCGGGCGGCGGCCCCACCGCTTCATGATCCGGCTCGCGGGCCGGCAGCGGCAGGCGCATCGCCAGCATCGTGTCGATCCGGACCAGATACCGGCGCAGCAGCATGGCCACTCCGCGTTCGAGGGCGAGCCCGATCAGCATCACCAGCCCCAGCCGCCACCCCAGCGCGACCAGCCCATCGCGTCGGGCACCGGGCGCCGTGATCCGCCGCCCCCAGATGCCCACACTGCGCAGGTCCGTAAACAGGGCACCGAAATGGCGCACATGCTGGGTCACCGTGCCCGCAATCCCCCCCAGCCCATGCAGGGCCACAGCCCCCAGACTGCCCGGGACCAGGGCGATCGGCGCTGGCGCCGCTGCCGGAGCCGCCGCCTTGGCCGCGTCCGCCGCAGGCGGTGGGGCGGCGGCCGCCTTGCCCGCCGCACCGGCAGGTGTTGTCCGGCCCGCCGCATTCGGCGGCAGTCCCTGCAACGCGCGTAGATCCTGCAGAAAGGCCGCGCGCCGCTGCGGATCGTCCAGCGTATTCAGCAGATGCTGCAACTGCGCCTGGTCCGGCGTCGCCCCCGGCCCCCCAGGCACGGCACGATCCTGCGCCCGCGCCACCGCGAACAGGCCAGAACGCGGCGCGATCAATGCGGACAGAAGCATGACCGTCATCAGCGCAAGCGCAACGCGCAGACAGGCGGAAGACGGGCGATGGCGAGGCATGACAGAGGCGTCGACGGGCATGAGTCCTCCGGCTGAGCGATCTGGCGGACAGATATGGACCGACGGCGGCATATGCGTTTGCGCCGGACGCGCGTGCCTAAACGCATGAGACAACAGGAGAGTTTGCGCGCACCCCGGCTGGCATGCGGTCACACCGACGAGGACCGGTCTGGAAACGTGGGCGGGCAAGCGGGAACGGCCCCGGAGCCGACCCCATCATGTGCCTGCAAACCGGCCGCCACGGCCGCACGCCGCCCGGGCGCACGACCAGCCAGGCCCAACGAAAAACCGGGGCCAGAGGCCCCGGTTTCCCACATGATTCGGAGTGCAGGCTCAGCCTGTTCCACCAGCAGAATGGCGCGAATGCCGCGCCAATGGTTTGATCTGGATCAAGCCGGCGCGTCAGGAATCGCTTCCGGCACAGGCGGCCCCTTGCCCACCTGGAACGTATTCAGGAACATCCGCGTCACCGCCCGCGCGATCATCGCGATATGGGCCGGGTCGGAATCGACCGGCAACTGCAGGCGCTTGCGCCAGGTAATGCGCGTCTGGCACAGGGCATAGAACAGTTCGGCCGCCAGTTCCGGGTCCGGCACATCCAGAATACCGTCGCTGGTGCGCGCCCGCAGCCACGCGGACAGGATGCCGATCGCCTTGCACGGCCCGACCTGCCAGAAAATCTCAGCCAGATGCGGAAAGGTCGCCGCTTCCGACACCACGATGCGGTTCAGCATCAGCGACAGCGGCGAGGTCGTCAGCCGGATCATCGCGGTGGCGATTCCCTCCAGCGTGGCCTCGGGGCTCTGGGCCTCACCGATCGTCTCGAACAGCTTGGGCAGCTTCTCGCAGGCACATTCCTCGATGAAGGCCGCGAACAGGCTCGCCTTGCTGTCATAGTAATTATACAGCGTGCCCTTCGAGACCCCGGCATCGCGCGCGATCTGCGACATGCTGGCGCCCTCGTACCCGTGCTCGGCAAAGACCCGGGCCGCCCCATCCATGATCTGCCGCCGCTTCGCGCTGGAAATCCCCGGCAGATCCGGCACGTGGGGCGACTGAACGGCTGACATGGCGCTTACTACCTCCGGCGACCATTGCTTTCCAGCCCGGACGGATTGACCGGGCGGGGAAAGCCGATAGGGTATCGGCAATGACCGAACCGGTCGGTCATTGTTCATCATGATGTCATATTGCCTCCCGTCATGTCGATAGGACCGCTGGCGGGACCGGAGGAAGCAGGGGACCGTCTGGTGTATAAGGGATATTCTTGGCGGGCCGCCATCATCGGATTGTCCGCCCTGGCCGGTGGATGCGCGGTCGGGCCCGATTTTCACACGCCCGCAAGCTGGACGCCCCCGCACTGGGCCGGCCCGGGCTCGTCTCCGCCGACCGGCCCGGTAACGGGCCCGGTCACCAGCGACATTTCCGACGCGGCACCCGACCCGGCCTGGTGGGACGTGTTCCACGATGCCGAGCTGTCGGCGCTGGAACGCCGCGTGGCCTCGCAGAACCTGTCGGTCGGCATCGCCACCGCCCGCCTGGCGCAAAGCCGCGCCCAGCTCCGCATTGCCGGGGCCGAACGCTATCCAGGCCTCAGCGCCGCCGGGTCGTATTCGCGCGCGCAGTACAGCACCAAGATGCTGCAACGCATCGTCAGCGACGTGGGCCAGTCCCCGCAGGTACAGCAGGCCATCCGCCAGTCCGGGCAACTGGGCAACGCCACCCTGGCCGACGAATCGGGCCACCTGACGATTCCCCTGTTCGACCAGTGGAAAGACAGTATCGACGCGACGTGGGAGGTCGATCTGTGGGGCCGCGTGCGCCGGCAGTACGAAGCCGCCGGCGCCGACCTGCAAGCCTCGAACGAGGAACGGCGTGGCGTGCTGACGGCCCGGATGGCCGAACTGGCCCGCGACTACATGGCCCTGCGCGAGGCCCAGACCCTGCTGCACATCCTGCTGGACAATCGCGACACCGCCGCCCGCACGCTGGAGCTCAGCCGCCAGCGCAACCAGGCCGGACTGGTCAGCGAGCTGGACGTGCAGAGCGCCCAATCCCAGCTCGACGCCACCACCGCCCGCATCCCGCAGACCGAGCAGCAGATCGCCGTGCAGGTCAACGCGCTCAGCCTGCTGCTGGGCGAACCGCCGGCCGCCCTGGCCGGCGAACTGCTCAAGGCCGAGGCCATTCCGCCGGTGCCGCCGCGCGTCCCGGCCGGCGTGCCGTCCGAGCTGGCCCGCCGCCGCCCCGACATCCGCCAGGCGGAAGCGCAACTGCACGCCGCCACCGCGCAGGTCGGCGAGGCAGTGGCCGAATTCTACCCCCGCGTCACCATCGACGCCGGATTCGGCTTCCAGTCGCTCTCGTTCCGCGACCTGGGGTTCTGGAACGCACGGGCGTGGAATGTCGGCCCCTCGATCACATTGCCCGTCTTCCAGGGCGGCAGGCTGCGCGGCCAGCTCGAACTGCGCAAATCGGCCCAGCAGGAAGCCGCGATTTCCTACCGCCAGACCGTGCTGGGCGCGTGGCACGAGGTCGATAACGCACTGACCGCCTATCGCGACGAACAGATGCGCCGCGACAGCCTGGCGCGCGAGGTCGCGGCCGACCAGCGCGGGCTGGACCTGGCCCGCGACCAGTATCGCCACGGTATGGTGACGTTCCTGACGGTGCTGGACGCCGAACGCCGCCTGCTGGCCGCGCAGACCGACCTCACCGGCAGCACAGCCACCCTGTCGACCGACCTGGTGCAGCTTTATTCCGCCCTCGGCGGCGGCTGGGAGACCAGCTTCCCCGATTCCATTCCCGCCGGCTCCGCCCCGCATACGGTCGCGCAAGCGTCTCCCCATGACCCGGCCTGAAGGGAACGTCGAGTCGAAACCTGCTTTTCCGAACGGCTCAAGCCGGCTTCAGGCTTGGCGGATGGCGGGCGGCAGCGTATAAGCCGCCCGTTTCGCGGCGGGTCCCTGTCGGGCGATGATCTCGTCCCGGGGGGCAATATTCAAGGACGCGCATCATGATCACACTGCCCCCCGATTACCACCCCTCGGAAGACGAGGAGTTCATGAACCCGCTTCAGGTGGAATATTTCCGCCAGAAGCTCCTGAAATGGCGCGCCGACCTGCTGAAAGAGGCGGACGAGACCCTGGCCAGCCTCTCCGAAGGCGGCATCCACGAAGCCGACATCACCGACCGCGCCAGCGTCGAGACCGATCGCGCGCTGGAACTGCGCACCCGCGACCGGGCCCGCAAGCTGATTTCCAAGATCAACCAGGCCCTCCTGCGAGTCGAGAACGGATCGTACGGATTCTGCGAGGAAACCGGCGAGCCGATCGGCCTGAAGCGCCTGGAAGCCCGCCCGATCGCCACCCTGTCGATCGAGGCGCAGGAGCGGCACGAGCGCATGGAAAAGATCCACCGCGACGACTGACCGCACTCCGGCGGGGGCATGACCGGCTATCATACGGCCCGATCATGTTTTCTCGCCAAAGGGGGTTGCAACGCTCCCTGGGAGGCGGTAGGAACCGCCCACCCGTTGCTGCTGTAGCTCAGTGGTAGAGCACTCCCTTGGTAAGGGAGAGGTCGACAGTTCAATCCTGTCCAGCAGCACCATGATTTCCCTAAATTTTATCGATAGAGCGTCTGGCTCTAGTCTGATCCATGTGGACCAGAGAACGCGGCTAACACGTCCGTAGCGCGCACCAGAGGTCCCCGCGCAGCCTCTCGCTGGGTGCGATGCCACCGGACCTGCGCCAGCCCTCGAACCGGCCATTTTACGGGCCGGCACATTGGCGCACCGGCCCACGCCGTCCATCATGGGGTTATCGAAGTCACCATGAAGAAGCGGGTCTGTTAATGCCGACCAGACTCACCACTTGCGAGGCACGAATCGACGCCTCATGCATCGCCTTCAATGATGCATCAACGCGCGCCCTGATCGTCTCCGGGGGACCTGAAACGCCTCTAGCGACAGAAACGCGAGTCTATGGCAGCGGTCGACGTTCGATGCCTCTCCGGCCTCGCCGACGGCGCATCGATCTTTTCTGTCTCGTCGACCATGGACAAAAATTGTCGGTCTGTAATTCTGCGGCAGCAGCGCAACAAATGCACCAGCGGAAGCAATATCGGCAGGCGTCCCGATGACTGTATTTCTATAAGTGTTTCAATTGCGGCTACCCGTGCCAATTTCGTCATGGGACGAAGAACCAATAGAACGTTCAGGAACTGCAACTGCAAATCCGGTGCAAGTGTTCGCACGACTTCTTGGACCGTAAATCGAGGCATCAGCACATTATCCCCTGCTCCATGTTCGCAATTAAAAATTAATTTCATTTCGTTAATAAACTGTGATACAGAATAGAAGAATTCTTATGCGGCCAAGTTTCCTTCTCTCTCTTTTATTTCTAAAATTCTATGAATACGCGGGGGCCGACTGTCCGAATGGCCGCTCCCGCATCCGCGCGGCGAACGTCTGATGAGGACTGCCGACGCGCGGACCAGGCGCATCACCGGGCTCTGACGTAGGAGAAAATTCCGTATCATGGACATATTGACGATGGCCCGCGCCATGGGCGCCGCACGCGCGGAACTGAGCCGTCAGAGTGCTGAAGGACCAGATGCGCCAACGATCGGATTTGACGGTTGGCCAACCGACGTGACGCTGGAGGGCCATTTCGATATCGAGGCCCTGGTGAAGGCCATCCTGTCCGGGGTAGCTGCCCACCCGTAAGAACCTGTCTGGACCTGCGCGCGGACAGCGTGTCCTCCGCGCGTTTCCACGCCGGGCGCGGCCCTCCGGACCGTTCTCGGAGACTGCCCGCTCCACGCGCCCGAGCAGCCTCCCTCACAGGGTCCGCACGGCACCCCTACCAAAGCGTCACACCAGGGACGCCCCCGCCCGGCGCGCCGACAGCCGCCCATGCAGCAGCACCAGCACCGCCAGCCACGCCGCATCCAGCAGGAACGGCACATACAGATGCCCGCCCCAGACGATATCCAGCCCGATCGCCAGCAGGAACATGATGGCCAGCCAGTTGCTGACCGGCGCCCCCGGCAGCGCCGCCACCTGCCCCCGCGCGCCGTCCATGCTGCGCCGATAGGCCAGATGCGCCACCATGATCGACGCCCAGACGAAGATCAGCAGAAACGCCACACCCTGGATCGCGTAGCCGAACAGCCGATCGGGCAGGAAATAATTCAGCACCACGCCGGCCAGCACGGTGGCGAACGAAGCCGCGAAAGCCATCGCGGGCACCCCCGCTGCCGAACGTTCGCGCAGCCGCGCCGAAGCCATGCCGCTTTCGGCCAGCGACGCCAGCGTGCGGCTGGTGGCATACAGCCCGGCATTGCATGACGACAGCGCCGCCAGCGCCATGACGGCATTGATCGCCTCGCCCGCGGTCGGCAGCCCCATATGCTGGAAGGCCAGCACGAACGGGCTGTGCGTCGCATCCGCCTCGCCCCACGGCACGATCGCCATGATCACGGCCAGGCTGCCCACATAAAAGACGATGATACGTCCGACGATACCGTTGATCACACGCGGCAGCACCCGCACGGCATTATCGGTCTCGGCCGCCGTCAGCGCGATGATCTCGGTGCCGCCGAAGGCGAACAGCGCCATCGGCAGGATGGCGGCAAAGCCCGCCATCCCATGCGGCAGCACCCCCCCCGCATCCCACAGATGGCCAAAGGAGGCACGCGGCCCCGCCGGCCCGACATGCCCCAGGATCGTGACCAGCCCGCAGCCGATCAGTGCAACGATGGCCCAGATCTTGATGATGGCCAGCCAGAATTCCATCTCGCCGAAGGTCGCCACGGCACGCGACCCCACGGCCAGCAGCACGCCCCCCAGCACGGCGGCGACCGCCCATTGCGGCACCTCCGGAATCCAGTGGCGCACGAAGATCCCGGCGGCGGTGATCTCGGAAATGCACACCAGCGTCCAGATCAGCCAGTAGCTCCAGCCGACCAGGAATTCCATGCGCGCGCCCAGATACCGCCCGACGAACGCGTTCAGCGTCCGCCCTTCCGGGTCCGACAGCGCCAGTTCCGCCGCCGCCCGGCCGATCAGGAACACGACGATTCCACACAGCACATAGGCCAGCAGCACCGACGTCCCCGCCTGCTGGATCGCCCCGCCGGACCCGAGGAACAACCCGGCCCCGACCGACCCACCCAATGCCATGAACAGAATATGGCGCTGCTTCAGACCCAAGAACCGTCCCCCCGAAACCAACAGGGGCGGCGCCATGCCGCGCCGCCCGGGCCCTCACCATAGACACGGCCCATGCCGGCGCAAAGCCGGATCGCAGGGGAAACGACCGGGCGACCGGCGCGACTATTTGGTCGTATACCCCCCATTGATCAGGATGGTCTGGCCGGTGATCCACCAACCTTCCGACACCAGGAAGCGGATGAAGGGCGCCACATCCCCGATCTCCGTCAGGCCGGTGGGGCTGAAGGCCGACAGCGCCGCCGCCTGCCTGTGATAGGCCACGGCCTCCGGCGCCTCCTGCCCATAGAAGAACGGGGTATCCATCGGGCCGGGCCCCACCGCGTTGACCGAAATCCCCCGCGCGCCGAACTCCTTCGAGGCCGCGCGGGTATAATGCTCCACCGGCGCCTTGGCCCCGGCATAGGTCGAATAGAACGGCGTATAGGCCCCCAGCAGCGAGGTCACGAGCGTCACCAGCTTGCCGTTATCCTTCAGGTAAAGCCCGGCCTCCTTGATGAAGAAATAGGCCGCCTTGGAACTGATCGCCGTCATCGCGTCGAATTCCGCCTCCGTGGTTTCCACGATCGGCTTCTTCAGCACCTTTCCCACGGTATTGATCGCGATATCCGGCCGGCCGATCGCCCCCACCGTGTCCGCGAACAGCGCGCCACAGGCCCCGGCACGGGTCAGATCGGCCTGAAAGGCCACCGCCTCGGCCCCCGCCGCGCGGATGTCGGCCAGGGTCTTCTCGGCCTCGGGCCGCGAGGAATCGCTGTTGTAATGGATCGCGATTGCCTTCGCCCCGGCCGCCGCCAGGTCGCGCGCGATCAGCCCGCCCAGATTCTTCGCCCCGCCGGCAATCAGGACCGTCTTTCCACGAATGCTGTGATCGGCCATCTCGATGGCTCCTTCCCGTGCCCCCGCCGGATGCGGGAGATCATGCGCCGCACGATATCATTCCAAAAACGCGGATAAATTTGCGTTTCCGAACAACACATGTCGTAGAATCCGAACAAACACCCCCATGCCGGGAGGGTTCCGAGGCCAATAATGGACCGCATCGACCTGTTCCGCATCTTCGCCCGCGTGGTCGAAAGCGCCAGCTTCACCCGGGCCGCCGCCACGCTGGACCTGCCGCGCTCCACGGTCTCGACCGCAATCCAGGATCTGGAGGCCAGACTGGGCACCCGCCTGCTGGCCCGCACCACCCGCCGCGTCGCCCCCACCCCGGACGGCGCGGCCTTCTACGAACAATGCCTGCGCCTGGTGGCGGATGTGGAGGAAGCGGAAGGCCAGTTCCGCCGCGAACCAGGCGGCCCGCACGGTGTGCTGCGGGTGGACATGCCCGGCCGCATCGGCCGGCTGGTCGTCGCCCCCGCCCTGCCCGACTTCCTGGCCCGCCACCCCGGCATCAGCATCGAACTGGGCGTGACCGACCGTGCCGTGAACCTGATCGAGGACGGAACCGACTGCGCGCTGCGCGTCGGCCCGGTGCACGATTCCACGCTGATCGCCCGCCATATGGGCGAATTCCGCCTGCTCAACGTGGCCAGCCCGGCCTATCTGGCCCGCCACAGCACGCCGCACCACCCGGACGACCTGCCCAACCACCTGGCCGTCCGCTACGCCTCCCCCGCCACCGGGCGCGTCGAGCCCTGGGAATGGGTCCAGGACGGCACAATCCGTACGCTCCCCCTGCCCGGCCGCGTCACCGTCAACAGCGCCGAAGCCCTGATCGCCTGCTGCCTGGCCGGACTGGGCATGATCCAGGTCCCCGCCTACGATGTCCAGGACCATCTGCGCTCCGGCGCGCTGGTCGACCTGCTGCCCGACTGGCGCGCCGAGCCCATGAAACTCACCCTGCTGCATCCCCACCGCCGACACGCCGCACGCCGCGTGCGCGTCTTCGCCGACTGGCTGGCCGGGCTGCTGGCCCCCTTGTTGCGGGCCTGAGAGACTAAATTTTCAAACAGTCTTTAACTTTAACGTGCCATGACCGGCTGGTGATGGTGAGATGGACACCGGAAAGCCTCTTCCTGTTCTTTTTTGAAAAAAGAACCAAAAAACTTCTGGACGTTTTAAACAAAACCCTGCCAGCCCGCGCGGAGGCCAATGAGACAAAAGTCTTTTTGCTTCTTTTTCTTCAGAAAAAGAAGAACCCTCCTCCCGCTCCTCGCCCTGAGCGGCTGCACGCTGCGCGGCGCGCCCTCCTTCCCCATCGTCGGCGCCTATTTCCCGGCCTGGATGCTATGCGTGCTCACGGGCGTCGCAGTGGCGGTCGGATTGCGCGTGGTGTTCCTGCAAACCGGGATCGACGCCCTGCTCAGCTTCCGCCTGTTCACCTATGTCGCCCTCGGCACGCTGGCCGCCCTCGCCCTGTGGGCGCTGGCATTCGGGCCCTGAGCATGGAGCGGATACGCATGGGCGGCAGAAGCCGCATCGGCATCCTGATCGCCCTGGCCTGCATCGGCGCGGCCATCCTGGCCGGGCTCTCTGTCGCCCATTGGGACGATGCCTACCCCTCGACCGACAGCGCCACCATCGATGCCGAACTGGTCCATGTCGCCTCGGTCGTCGGCGGCCGGCTGGTGGACCTGCCGGTACGCGAGAACCAGCATGTCCACAAGGGCGACCTGCTCTACCGCATCGACCCGGAACCCTACGCGCTGACGGTGCACCAGGCCGAAGCCAATCTTGCCCTGGCCACGGCGGAACTGGCCAATCAGCGCCGCCTGCTGGCTGTCCGCACGGCGCAGGCCGCCACCGCCCGCGACCAGGTCACACGGGCGCAGACCAACCGCGACCTGGCCGACCGCACCGTGACGCGGCTGGAGCCATTGGCCAACCGCTCCTACGTCCCGTGGCAGCAATACGACCAGGCGCGCGTGGCGCGGAACGATGCCGAGATCTCACTGGCCCAGGCCCGCCAGCAATCGGCGGCTTCCGAGGTCGCAATCGGCGACCTGGCCAGCGCAACGGCCGCACAGGCCGCCAGCCAGGCGGCACTCGACCGCGCCCGCTACGAACTGCGCCAGACGGCGGTGACAGCCCCGACCGACGGCTACGTCACCAGCCTGCACGTCAAGGCAGGCGAAGTCCTGGCCCCCTCACAGGTCCTGTTCACCCTGATCGCCGACGAGGCATGGTACGCCGTCGCCAATCTGCGCGAAATCACCCTCCCGGCCGTCCACCCCGGCGACTGCGCCACGATCTATTCGATGATCGACCGCCGCACCCCGATCCAGGGCCGGGTGGAGAGCATCGGCTGGGGCGTGCTGTCGGCGGATTCGGCCGGCCCGGCACGCACGCTGCCCCTGGTGCCGCGCCAGATGGACTGGGTGCATGTCGCCCAGCGCTTCCCGGTGCGGGTGCATCTGCAAGGGGCCGCCCCCACCCTGCTGCGCATGGGTGCCACAGCCACGGTCGAGATCCGGCATGGCGCCGCCTGTCCCTGACCCCGGCATGGCCGACGCCCCCCTCACGCCGCCCCGCCTGTGGCGCCTGGTCCGCGACCCCACACCCGGCCGGCTGGGTCACGCGCTGCGCATGGCGGCCGGCTGCACGACCACGGTGCTGGTGGGCGAAATCTGGCAGGTGCCCGATCTGGCGGTGCCGGCCCTGGTCACCCTGGCGCTCTGGCAGAAGGACCGCGTGACCAACGCCGTGGCCGGCGTGGCGGTCAATCTGCTGATCGTCATCCTGCTGGTGCTGATCTACGGGCTGATCGCGCTGACGCTGGACCACCCGGTGGCGCTGGTGCTGGTCATCACCCTGCTGTCCTTCGGCTTCTTCTTCCTCGGCTCGGCCAGCAAGCTGAAGCCGGTGGCCTATATGCTGGGGCTGATCGTGGTCTACGGGCTGGTCGCCATCGATCAGGCCCCGATCGGCGAAATCGTCACCCGCGCGCTGCTCTATACCGATCTGTTCCTGGCCGTTCCCGGCGCGGTCATGCTGGTGCTGGGCCTGCTCATCTGCCCCTCGCCGCGCCGGGTACTGACCGACGACATCGCCGCCCGCCTGCGCCTCAGCGCCGCCCTGCTGCGCGGCACCGACGCCGAGGCCCGCGCGCACGCCACCGGCCTGCTGCGCGAAGGCGCCACCGGAATGACGAAGGCCCTGCGCATGGCCGGCCTGGAACGGCTGTGGCGCCCGGCCGACCTGGCCTGCCTGCGCCAGGCGGCCGATTGCGCCGTCGCCGTGCTGGCCCTGGCGGACTCCGAGGCCGCGCACCAGCACGACACACGGCCCCAGGCGCTGCCCCAGGCACTGATCAACACGCTGGAGGAAATGGCCGCCATCTTCGCCGACGGCGACTACCCGACCGCCATCGCCGCCCCCACCACACCGCCCGACCGGCCGGCCTGCGCGGCCATGGCCGCATTGCTGGCGGTCTTCACCACCCCCGACCCGACGCCCGGACGGCAGGACGCGCCGGCGAAAAAGAAAGGCGGCTTCTTCGCCCCCGATGCCTTCACCAACCCCGTCCATGTCCGCTTCGCGGTAAAGGGCACCGCCGCCGTCATGACCAGCTATCTCCTGTTCCGGCTGATCGACTGGCCGGGCATCCATACCTGCATCATCACCTGCTTCATCGTCGCCCTGCCGACGATGGGCGAAATGATCGCCAAGCTGACGCTGCGGATCAGCGGCGCGCTGATCGGCGGCGCCATCGGCATCGCCGCCATCATCTTCGTCCAGCCGCATCTCCAGGACATCACCGGCTTCCTGGTCCTGGTCTTCGCGGTCTCGCTGCTGGCAGCATGGGTCAAGACCGGCGACGAGCGGATCGCCTATGCCGGGCTCCAGATCGGGCTGGCCTTCTACCTGACCGACCTCAAGGGCTACGGCCCCACCAGCGACATGGCGACAGCCCGCGACCGCATCGTGGGCATCATGCTGGGCAACGCCATCACCTACGCCATGTTCACCAGCTTCTGGCCCACCAGCGCCTATGACGGCATCGCCCAGCGCCTGCACGCGGTCGCCGCCCTGCTGCGCCGCCAGCGCGCGGCCACCACCAGGCAGGAGCAGGCCGCCTGCGTCGCCGCCCTGCAATCCGCCGTCTCGCAGGGCGAACGGCAGGTGGAATACGCCCTCGCCGAGCCCATCCACATACGCGCGGAAATGGACCGGATCACCGCCTTCCAGACCGGCTTCGCCGACGCCGGCCGCCTCGGGGCCGACATGCTCGACGGCACGGCAGTCGACCCCGGCGCCCGCATCGCAGCCCTGGAGGCGCCGGCATCATGAAAGGCCGCTTCAAGACTGCCGGCACACCGCCCCGCATGCGCCGCGCGTCCCTGCCCATACTGGCCGCCACAACATTGCTGCTCGCCGGATGCGCCACCGCCGAACTGGCCACCGCCCCACCGCGTCCCGACCGGCCCTGGACCCCGGACGTGACGGCGGCAGGCACCATCGTGCCGCCCGGCCACGGACAGCGCGGCCTGACGCTGCCGCCCGGGTACACCCTGCCCGCCGACCCGGCGGTGGTGACACGCAGCGCCTCCCCCACCCTGCCGGCACAAACGGCACATCCCTACACACTGGCGGACCTCATCGACGCTGCGCAATCCGCCAACCCCCAAACCCGCCGCGCCTGGAATACCGCGCGCGACGCGGCGCTGGCGGTCGGCATCGCCCGCAGCACCTACCTGCCGCACCTGACGGCCACCGTGGTCGGCGGCTGGTCGCACAGCCACGGCCAGACGACCGATGCATCGCTGGACACCAATGGCAACGGCACGCTGCCGCTGGGCAACGGCCCCGGCACCCGCAATTCCGGCGCCGGCGAGGTGCAGACGCTGGGCCTGGAATGGCTGCTGTTCGATTTCGGCCGGCGCGAAGCCACCATCGCGGCCGCGCACCAGGCGCAGATCGCCACCAATATCCTGTTCACGGCGGCCCATCAGAAGGTGATCTATGCCGTCACCACCGCCTTCTACACCCACGCCGCCGCCACCGCCCGCGCCCGGCTGCTGCACACCGCCCTGGACAATGCACGCCGCGTCCAGGCGGCGGCCGAGGCCCGGCTGCACCAGGGCCAGGGCACGATCATCGATGTCACGCAGGCACGGCAGGCCACGGCGCAAGTCGCCCTCCGCCTGGTCCAGGCCGAAGGCGATGACGAAAACACCTATCTGACCCTGCTGGCCGCCACGGGCGTCTCCGCCGAAACCCGGATCGGGCTGGAAGACGTGTCGGGCCGCCCCCTGACCCAGGACGACGCCCGGCTGAGCGAGGACATGGTCAAGCGCGCGGTGGCCCGCCGCCCCGACGTACTGGCGGCCTATGCGGCGGCGCGCGCGGCCCACAGCCGCGTCAGCGCGGCACGCGACGCATTCCTGCCCAGCATCTTCATGACCGGCAACGTCTCCTACGCCACCGGCCGCATGAACCTCACCTCGGTACCCGGCATCGGCAGCGATTCCGCGCCGACGCTGAACCTGTCGGCCAACCGTTTCAGCAGCCTGGTGCTGGGCGGCATCAGCGTGCCGATCTTCGATGGCGGCCTGCGCGCGGCGGTGGTCAAACAGGCGCAGGACCAGTCGGACAGCGCCGAGGCCACGCTACGCGAAACGGTCAACGACGCCATCCAGCAGATCGTGGCGGCGGAAAACGCCCTGCGCACCGGCCTGAACGCCTACGCCGCCGCAACCACGCTACGCACGGCCGCCCAGACCAGCTTCGACGCCGCCCTGACCGCCTATCGCAGCGGCACCGGCTCGATCACCCAGACGCAACTGGCACAGAACGGCCTGCTGGACGCCGATATCAGCCGCTCCGACGCCTATTACGCCACATTGATCGCCGCCGCCGGGCTCGCCTTCGGCACAGGCGCACTCGGCGGGGCGTGAGCGGACAGGCGCGCTGGTGGCGATCCGACGCGCGTTTCCAATCCGGCCCTCCGACCCTGAAGGTCCGCGGACGCATAATCCACGCAAACCCACCCAAGAATAATCATATAACTCATTGTTATATATTTATTTTGTACAATATTATCATGGCACTCAGTGCCATTTTTCACAAGGATGTGACCGCGCTCCCGATTGCCGGGCGTCCTCCCATCTATATAACGCGGGATACAGAAATCCGGACCAACCCGGTTCTGTTTGATGTCCGGCTCCGTTTCCGGCCGCCTGTCGGATAGGGCCGTCGCAGTCCAAGGAGTGTCCGCAATGTCTGTCAACGAACAGCCGCCGTTCAAGGCACGCTACGAGAATTATATCGGTGGAGAGTGGGTGGCCCCGGTCAAGGGCACCTACATGTCCAACATCACCCCCATCGACGGAAGCGTGCTGTGCGAGGTCCCGCAATCCACCGCCGAGGATATCGAACTGGCGCTGGATGCCGCCCACAAGGCGTTCAAGAGCTGGGCCCACACCTCCCCCGCCGACCGCTCGCTGATCCTGCTCAAGGCCGCCGACCGGATGGAGCAGAATCTCGACCTGCTGGCCCGCGCCGAAACCTGGGATAACGGCAAGCCGATCCGCGAGACGCTGAACGCCGACATCCCGCTGGCGATCGACCATTTCCGCTATTTCGCCGGTTGTATCCGCGCCCAGGAAGGCGCGCTGAGCGAGATCACCGACACCACGATCGCCTATCATTTCCACGAGCCGCTGGGCGTGGTCGGCCAGATCATCCCCTGGAACTTCCCGCTGCTGATGGGCTCATGGAAGCTGGCCCCCGCGCTGGCCGCCGGCAATTGCGTGGTCATGAAACCCGCCGAGACCACCCCCGCCAGCATCCTGGTGCTGATGGAACTGATCGGCGACCTGTTCCCGCCCGGCACGCTCAACATCGTCAACGGCCTGGGCCGCGATGTCGGCGCCGCCCTGTCCAACAGCAACCGCATCGCCAAGATCGCCTTCACCGGCTCCACGCCCACCGGCAAGATGATCGCCCACGCGGCCGCCGAGCACCTGATCCCGGCGACGCTGGAACTGGGCGGCAAGTCGCCGAACATCTTCTTCGCCGACGTCATGGACCATGACGACGATTATCTGGACAAGGCCATCGAGGGCTTCGCCCTGTTCGCGCTGAACCAGGGCCAGATCTGCTCCTGCCCCAGCCGCGCGCTGGTGCACGAATCGATCTACGAACGTTTCATCGAGCGCGCCCTTCCCCGCGTGAAGGCGATCAGGCAGGGCAACCCGCTGGACCCCACCACCATGATGGGCGCCCAGAACTCGCTGATGCAGCAGCAGAAGATCCTGGACTATATCGACATCGGCAAAAACGAGGGCGCGCAGCTCCTGACCGGCGGCGGCAAGCCCGATCTCGGCGCCGTGCTCAAGGAAGGTTTCTACGTCCAGCCCACCGTCTTCAAGGGCAACAACAAGATGCGGATCTTCCAGGAAGAGATCTTCGGCCCGGTGCTGGCGGTCACGACCTTCCGCACCGAGGAAGAGGCGCTGGCCATCGCCAACGATACCGAATTCGGCCTCGGTTCGGGCGTCTGGTCCCGCAACGCGAATACCTGCTACCGTATGGGACGCGGTATGGAAGCTGGACGTGTGTGGATCAACTGCTATCACGTCTATCCGGCTCACGCCGCCTTCGGCGGCTACAAGAAGTCGGGGATCGGTCGTGAAACGCACAAGATGGTGCTAGAACATTATCAGCAGACCAAGAATCTCCTGGTCAGCTACAGCGAAAAGAAGCTCGGCTTCTTCTGAGAACCAGACCGGACATGCGCGCCGGTGGCGATCCGGCGCGCGTTTCTGTGCTTCGGTCTGGTTCTAAATCACGGGGGGTGCCGGAAACGGCGCCCCTACCAACCCGGCAGGGCGCCGGGCCACCCGTGGCAACCCCTTGCAGATGGACCCTGAAGACGCGATGGCGACAAAACCGGAAATTCTCATCGTAGGGGGCGGCGTCGCGGGGCTGGCTCTGGCCACCCGGCTGGGCGACACGCTGGGCCGACAGGGACAAGCCCGGATCACACTGATCGACAAGAGCTTCTCCCATGTCTGGAAGCCCATGCTGCATTGTTTCGCGGCCGGCACGGCCCAGAACGAGAATGACCGCATCAGCTTCATGGCGCAGGCCAGCAGCCGCCATTTCGAATTCTGGCCCGGCGAGATCGTGGCCCTGGACCGCGCGAACAAGCGCGCCATCCTCGGCCCGTTCCGCTCCGCCGAGGGTGAGGTGGTGCTGGAAAGCCGCACGGTCGAATATGCCGCACTCGTGCTGGCCATCGGCAGCCGCGCCAATGATTTCGGCACGCAGGGCGTCGCGGAACATTGCCTGTTCATCGACAATCTGGTCGAAGCCAACGGCTTCAACGAAAAATTCCGCATGGAGCTGCTGCGCGCCTACGCGGCCGACAAGCCGCTCGACATCGCCATCGTCGGCGGCGGCGCGACCGGCACGCAGCTCGCGGCCGAACTGCACAAGGCGCTGGACCTGGTCGCCCTGCATTCCTTCGGCGCGGCGCCCCCGCAGCTCAAGATCACGCTGCTCGAAGCCGGCCCCCGCATTCTCCCCGCCTTCCCCGAAGCCGTGTCCACCGCAGCCCAGCGCCAGCTCGAAAGCATCGGCGTCTCGGTCCGCACCTCCGCCATGGTCTCCGGTGCCGATGCCGAAGGGCTGAGCCTGAAAGACGGCACGCACATCCCCGCCACGCTGCGCGTCTGGGCCGCGGGCGTAAAGGCGCCGGACGTCACGTCGGCCTTCGACGGGCTCTCCCTCAGCCGCTCGGGCCAGATCCTGGTCCACCCCAACCTGCAATCGCAGGATGACGAGCATATCTTCGCCATGGGCGACTGCTCGTTCATCTCCGACGACCCCCTGCCGCCCACGGCCCAGGTGGCCCGCCAGCAGGCCCACCACCTCGCCCGCCACCTGCCGGCCTGGCTGCGCAACGGAATTGCCGTTCCCAACTGCGTCTTCCGCAACAAGGGCGCCATCGTGGCGCTGGGCAATTACAATGGCTGGGGCACCCTGCCCGGCGGCACCGTCTTCGGCGGCGGCTTCCTCAACGGCCTCACCGCGCGGCTCGGCCACCTGATGCTCTACCGCCAGCACCAGGTGGAACTGTACGGCCTGTTCCGTGGCCTGATGTCCATCCTGGCCGACCGGATCGATGCGTTCGTGCGCCCATCCGTGCGGCTGGATTAGCGACTAGCCGGGCGGGGCCAGAAGCCCCGCCTGCAATACCAGCACCTTGCGCAGGATCGGCACCAGCGCCGGGCGCCCCTTCAGCCTGATCCACTCATCCAGCGCCGTGCGAAAGGCCGAGATCCCCGACCGCGCGGCCACGCGCGCCGCCAGCGCCTGATCAGGCGACGACGGTAGCCGGCTGGCCAGGGCGGCGGCCAGCGCATCCTCCCACCGCGCATATTTCCGCAGGCTCACCGACAGCAGCGCCGGCGTCCGCTCGATCAGACAGGCAAAGGCGAACGCCTCGGCCCGGTTCTTCGCCATCTGCGGCACCACGGCTTCCAGCGCCGTGCGGATAATATCCTGCGGCATAAAATCCGCCGGGCAGGATTCGACGCTGGCGGTCAGCACATCGGTCATGTTCTGCGCCCAGGCGGTGACGATATCGGCCTTGGTCGGAAAATACCGGAACAGCGTCCGGCGCGAAATGCCCGCGCTGGCCGCAATCTCGTCGACCGTGGTGGTGTCGAACCCCCGGGTCGACAGCAGGCGCATCGCGCCTTCGATCAGCGCGGCATGGGTCTCGCTCCGCCGGGCCTCCCGCCGGGACGGCGCGGAGACGGAGGCGGCGACACGCAGGGAAGAAACCGGGGGCCGGGACACGGGCAAGACAGGATCGCTCTCGAACAGGACGGACCGACGCACCGAACGGATCGGCACACCGAAAAAGGGGAAACCGGCAGGGTATCCGCCCACAAGACCGTCCCTCCCCCACCGATGATAGTCGCGAACGGCAAAAGCCTCCACCCTCGCCACCGCACCCCTTCCCGGCGATGCAGACACACCGGAAAATGGCACTCACCATCCCGGCCCCGCATCGCCACGATGCCAATATCCATGAAATTTCGTTTTCAAATCAACGATGTTTATAAAAAACTCCCATACCGGGTTGCACCGCGCAGGGCCAACGGACGATAATGCGCCGAAAGAAACAGCAGCGAGAGAAAAACGCATGACGGGATATCCGATCCCCACCCACCTGAGTCCATCCGCCTTCCAGGCCGTCAAGGGCGTGATCTTCGACATGGACGGCCTGCTGCTGGACAGCGAAACCCTGGCGATGGACGCACTGGCCGAGGCCGGGACCGACCTGGGTTACGACGTGCCGCTCGCCTTCTGCCGCGGCATGATCGGCATGCCCGCCGACATCTGCCGCCAGATGGTGCACGACACGTACGGCACCGATTTCCCGCTGGAACGCTTCTTCGCGCTGCAGGAAGAGCATCTCCGCCGCTATGTCGACAGCGACCGCCTGGTGCTGAAAAAGGGCGTCATCCCCCTGCTGGACCTGCTCGACCGGCTGGGCCTGCCGCGCGCCATCGCCACCTCGTCCAGCCGCTACCGCACCGACCATCATCTGGAACTGGTCGGGCTCCTGACCCGCTTCGACGCCATCGTGACCCGTGACGACGTCACACGTGGCAAGCCCAATCCCGAACCCTATCTGACGGCCGCGGAAAAAATCGGAATCGCCCCCGAAGCCTGCCTGGCATTGGAAGATTCCCACAACGGCGCCCGCGCCGCCCACGCCGCCGGCATCCCCGTCATCGTGGTGCCCGATCTCCTGACCCCCACCGAGGACATCCGCGAAAAAGCCCTGGCCATCGTCAACGACCTGGACCATGTCCGCCACTGGCTGGAACAGGCCCACGCCTGAACACCGGGCAAAAATGCACGCCGGGAGACATCGGCGCGCATGTCCCGACACATTCCCCCAAAACCGGAGGAAGGGGCAACGCGCCCTTTCCTCCCGCCCACGATGTCCCTCACTTTAGCGATTACGCATCGCCCGACATGGCTGCTTCCGCCTACTTTCCAGACGACAGATGCAAGCACATGCCTTCCCGACAGCGGACGCCCAATCTTACGGCACCATCCCTATCGCTCTACCCCACGGCATTGGTGCCTGATGCATCGCGTAGACAGTCTGCGGCGCGATATGCGCCCGCGCAACCGCTGTTTCCACTTCATGCATCAGTTCAGGATTATACAACGAATTGTCCGGATTCAGTACCAGCGTGTCGCTCGCGTAGAGGAGTTTCGCATCGGGCCAGTAAACCATGTATTGTCGCTCGGTCGAGGGCCCGCAGATCGGGATCAGCATGATCGGATTGTGACGGCTGGGGATCGCAAGCACCTGATTCACCATATGCCATTGCGGCGGCCGGGGATGACGGGCAAGGTCGTCGGGTCGCAGGGTATGGGGAGCAGCGATCAATCGGTCCAGCAACGGACGGTTCAGATCGAGCTGATAAACCGGAATACCCCGCGCCACCGCTTCCCGCAGTCCCGCGACATGCGGCCAGGAGTCCGTCGTCGAGATCACGGCCTTGATTGGCTTGCCCGGCACGAGGTGCGCGGCAGCATCTAGCGCTTGTGCCGTATAGGACGCGGAAATCGGCGCTTCGAGCAGAATCAGGCCGTCATCCTGTTCGATCACGCTGACATTCCATGCCCCCTGGAACAGCCAGACCCCGGGGACGATCGTTTGCGCCTGTGGTGGGAACGGCCGGTCCCATCCCGGCGACCGCAGGCTTTTGGCCGCCGCCGCTGAATCGACGGAGAAGGCGTCGCTTGCCAGGGTCGGATCGAATCGCACGTCCAGATATTGCTCGTGAGCAGTCTCCAAGTCGTTGCGCTGATCGACCCGGCTGGCCGGGAAAAGCACGCCGCCGACATCCTGCCAACTGTCGAGATAGATGCGCTGATTGACGTCGCCCCAGACGTTCCAGAAATCCTCGAACGTCCGGGTCCGCTCGATCGCATCGGGCAGATGGTTTCCGGCATTCAGGACGAGACGAATCGGCTGCCCGTGATCCGTGAATGTCACCACCGTATGCGGTGCCGCGTGCAGCCATTCGGGCGCGGCGTAGCGCAGATCGGGCGCCTTTGCTGCGGCCTGCAGCACCATCATGGGCTCGTCATGCAGGATATCGTCACCTTGTTCGCGGCTTTGCCTAACGGCCGGCCTGTCACCGCCTGGCGTTTTCATGACCGCGCCGGCTGCCGACACCACGACATGGGTTTTGTTGACATTTTCGTCCGGTGCGGTCGAGGGGAAAACGGACTCATGCGCGCGATCGACAGCACCATGCTGATAGTCGACAATTCGAGTCTCCCGACCATATTCGATCTGGAATGGCGCCTGGCGATAGGATTGTTCCGCTTCCTCACGATGGCCGATGATCGCATATCGCGCCGTTCGCACGCCGGCCAGGCGGTTCGCACCCCCCATAGCCTCGAGTGCGATGCCAATGCACGCATGGGGCGCAAGGCCGGCGCAGCCGGGTGCTCCATGCGCTGAAGCGACGGGCGCCCCATCGGGCGGCGGCGCAGCGGCACAGAGGAAAACCGGCACGGTCGCGCAGGTAATTGTCAGGAAGATCCGGTTCGCAGGAGCCATAAGATACCGTCTCAACGAGAGTCGCCAATCTGCATTAGGCATATTGCGGCAATTGCCATGCAGGAGTTACCGCACATTACCTTTCTGCAATTTTATTATGATTCATGTTTGAGAGCGGACAGTTCGTGGTTACCGTCGCCTCCAGAAACGTTACGGCGGCGGCGACATCGCGTCAACGCCTCCAAGGAGACTGGCAACGTCAATGGCACGCCCTTCTTTGTCCGCGCGATGGGGCATCGGACTGGCTCTTCTCGCAGGTATGACGCAGACTGCGCTCGCCAAGGAGATTCCTCCGGTTTCCCCCGCTGGGTTTGGCGTCTTTCAGCCGTTTTCCAGCGACCCGGGCTTTACCCTGAACGCCGCATTCAAGCCGGACGGCAACACCGTCTACTTCTCCAAAAGCCAGCCGACCTGGGATGGCTTGACCATTTTCGCAGCGACGCAACAGCACGGCATATGGTCCGCCCCTCAAGTCGCTCCGTTTTCCGGCGTGGACAAGGACACCGACCCGGCCGTCTCTCCTGACGGGACGTCGATCGTGTTCGCCTCGATCCGTCCCGCCACCGGGGCGGTCTATCGCTTGTATCGCTACGATTTCAAGGTCGGCCTGACCACGCCGGCCCTGCCCGAGCCAGCTTCGGCGACCGACAATGACCTTTACCCGAGCTTTACCCGAACCGGCGTCCTGTATTTCATGAAGATGGGCACAACCGGAACGGCGATCTATCGCGCCGCGCCAGCCGGTCATGGGTTTGCAACGCCGTCGCCTATCGTCATCCCTGGCGCGGATAAAACGACCCACGACATGGATCCGACCATCGCGCCGGACGAGAGCTTCATCGTCTTCGCCAGCAACCGTGCGGGCACGCTGGGCGCGAAGGATCTGTTCATCGCGTTCCGCACCACAACCGGCTGGTGTACGCCGTTGCATTTTGGTGCCCCGATCAACAGTACCGGCAACGAGGTCGCGACCGGTCTATCGCCGGATGGGCAGACATTATATTTCTCCACTGCCCGCTCAAGTGTCACGACACCGCGCACAAAACCAGCCAACAGCGTGGCTTTCCGCGTGGAACAGGCCAATTATGCCAACGGACTCCTGCGGCCCTACAAGGTGTCGATCGGCGCATTCGTTGCGACGCACCGGCCAATCGGCGGTGTGTGCAGTCATCCATGATGAAGCTGGTTCCCACCAAAGGCGCGCAAGGTGTCAGTCCCGCGAGGAAAAAGCGCATGGAGAGGTGCCTTTTGCCGACGCATGCGCATTATCGGCTGTTGCAACTTTCCTCAGGAAGCCTCGCCTGCTTATGCAGCGCCGTCCTGTGGTGCAGCGGCGCTCTTGCGACGCCGGACCCTTCATTCGAACCGAGCCTGAAATCGGGAGACTTGTTCAGCAACGCTTTCTCGATCCAGCGTTCCGTAACGGCCCCTGGTTATCAGGAGTTCGTTTGGCGCAATGGCGGCACTGCCGATTACCGGGTGACCAAGGCGACCACCCACGGCATCGAGTTCGATATGCAGGCGCGGTACGATGGGCGACCGATCGCCTGGCACCATATCTCGATGACACCGGGTGGCGATCGCTTCTGCATCTTTAATGCGACCAAGGTTGCATGCGAGTCCGATCGCGATGCCAGTGGGTTATTGTTCAACCAAGCTGTATGGGGCAGACCGCTTGGCGGTCTGAAAAGCGGCAGTCATTGGCACGAGAGCCATCTGCCTGCCTGGGAATTCGGGGGGGCGGGTGGCTCGCAGGACGTCATTGTGACCGGCTATGACGTCACCACAGGCGCAATGACCTTATCAAGAGCCGGATCGGCGGAGGGTTTCTATTCCGAGAACGATCCGGGAACAATCACCCTTCTGAAAGATGGTCATCAGAAGGAGTTTCATCTACGGCCGGGCCATACCTCATGGCGCGGTGTGACGATCATTAAGGCTGGCATCGTCCTCAGCGACGAGATTATTGTCGAGCGTGATGACGTTCTTGTCGACGACGCGAACCAGACGGTCATCGCGCATGAACGTCGGATCATGCTGGAGAATGCGGCACCGTTTCCGACAATCGGTGTGTTGTGACCATGTAGAGGAAACTGCTGCGCTATCAAACCCGGGACTAAACACCTTGTTGAGGTATCGTCATGGCCTGCTCATGCTGGCCCGATATCGCGGTCGCCGCGGTCATGGGCGCTCTCGGCCCGCATGGCGGCGGACAGATCATCCGTCATGCCCGGCGTGAAAGGAAGGGAGTTTCACGTCGGGGCTGCGCGCTTATTATCCCCTGCAGGGCTGCTTGAACGGGAGTGCGCAGGGGGCGTGTCGTCTTTCGCCTACACACGCGACCTGCCGATTTGTCTTTTAACGTGTCCATAAAGCAGACACGATATCTTCCGCAGGAGCATCCCCGATTGCGCAGAACATGGAAAAATGCAGGAGTTAGAGACGTTCAAAATGGTTCGGTAGGCAATTGCCAGAACGCAACTTTATGCTCGAAAGATCGATCCCAATATGAAACTTGCTGTCTTTTGTGGCTCAGCACCGGGAGATATTCCTATTTACAAGGAGGCGGCCTATGCGTTCGGGAAACTTGCAGCCCGACGTGGGATCGGGCTTGTCTATGGTGGAGGCCATGTCGGCCTGATGGGTGCAGTGGCAGACGGAGCCCTCGCGGCAGGTGGGGAGGTGACGGGTATCATGCCGACAGCGTTGGCAGAGAAGGAGATAGCCCATACCGGCCTGACACACCTAGAGGTTGTTCCAGATATGCACACGCGAAAGACCCGAATGGCGGAGTTAGCTTCAGGATTTGTGACTTTGCCAGGTGGCGCGGGAACACTGGAGGAAATTTTCGAGCAATGGACTTGGGCGCAACTAGGGATTCACCAGAAGCCATGTGGCTTTCTGAATGTCGCTGGCTACTTTGATCCTCTTTTTGAAATGATCGAACGAACCGTGTCAGCCGGCTTCATGAAACGGGATTATGCGGAAATGCTGGTGTGTACGGTTGACCCGGATACGCTTTTTGAACGATTTGCCCGTTATCGGCCTCCTGCTCAGAAGTGGCAGTCAAAAAGCGCAGAAATCAAAGCCCAATGTATGCTCGAGAATCAAAACAACGGTTCTTGATAGTCTCTTGGCGCAAGACAGATGGATTTCAATCCGACACCAGACATTCGACTTTTTCTGTCCATGTCTGCCTGTCTGCTTCAGGATACGAGTAGACAGACGGGATACGCCTCATGTCAATCGTTCTGAATAGATAGATGCATGTGGAAAAGCGGCTATTTATTATTCTGTGGATGTTGCTCGCCTATAGCATGACCAAAAATCGACCAGTTGAGGCGGTTCACTCTGCATTCCAGGGAATAATCGTCAGATAGGGCCAGCGTTTCAGCCATTTCTCTACTTTCGCCTCATAAATATCAGCCGTAATCTGACGTTTATTTGGTCTGACAATGCCATTGAGTAGGTCTGACAAACCGAATGGTGCGTATACTTCACTGCCATGTTTTCCCGGCTTGATGCCAATTGCTGTGGCGGTCGTCGGGAACGTATCAATAGCGTCTTCTACAGAGCGATAGGGTGAAATCGGATAGCCAAATTTTTCTTTGTACCAAAGATGCACACGCGCTTCGTTCTTTACGTCTATCCATACTGCTATGTGCGACAACATTGTCCGGATACGCTCGGCATTTCGTTGCTCACTTAATGCAGAGGTATCATCTGCATCGAAATACACAATATCCAGATCCGAAATGCCGTGATTTACGGGTAAGCCGAAATGGTTATTCCATATGGTTTGTGCCAAACAACCAGCCACCAACCAGCAGTTATCCAGTTCTATTTGTTCCCAGATATACGACAGATCACGTATGAACGGATTCTGTAAAACAGTATCGGAAAATTGAATCGCGAGCGCAGTCTGCATGCTTGCTTTCTATATGCCTGCGTGAAAATCGAAACTTACATGCCTAAAGCATATAGGATCAAGTGTCGGCTTTTCCACGGTTTATTCTGATAGCAGACCTTCTGGATTCCTGAAGAGTTTCGGGCGCCGTGAGGCGTACGAAAGTCGGGGAGGACCGAACCCGCGACACCGGGACTCAGTTATGGGGAATTTGCAACTGGCGCTGCCCTGAGGCGCCC
>NZ_JABEQL010000026.1 GCF_014174215.1 Gluconacetobacter tumulicola
GACGTGTCGATGGCAATGCGTTTAAACTCGCTCATGGGCGGCTCCTGGGTTCAGTGTGATGACCCCCTGAACCTTGGCACATGATGCCGTGGGGGCCGTCCACCCCAACACAGGCCATCAAGGTCGTGGCTGTGTTTGGAGCCGGATCGCGGAACCCATCTGGGCCCGCGGGCATGAGCCCGCACCAACAGGCCGGACACATGACCGCAATCGCTCCGATCCTCACATATCAGCCAGATCCCTCTTGCTTTCCCAGGGCCGTCCACACATGAGCATTGGAGCGCAGGAAACGCGCGTCGGACCGCCACCAGCGCGCGGTGACGGGCAGGCTTTCAGTTGACGCGAGGGAGGCTTCGGGCCCGGTTCCTGAGCACCTGCTCCTCGTAATCCATCTCCTGCATCAGGAGGGATTCGGTCTCGTCATTGATATACTGGGCGTCTCGCAGGTTGCGCAGCTCGATCCGCGAGGTGCGCAGGTTGTTCAGGCGCAGGGCCAGTTCCAGGCGCATGCGGCGGATCGAGGTGATCTGGGCCACGCTGGCCTCGCCATTGCTGTTGCGGCGGAGCTGGTTCAGGCGGTTTTCGTATTCCTGCATCAATCGGGCGATGATCTCGATGCGCATTTCGCCGGCTTCGTCGCGTGTCTTGGCGCGCGTGGTCAGGGTCTGCTGCTCGTCACGCATGGCGCGCAGCATCGTACGCACCAGGACCAGCCGCGCCCAGCTGACTTCCCGCGCCTGGGGGTCGACCATTCCGTCCATCAGGCCACTGGTCAGCCACGGTAGCGAGAAGCTGGCCGTCAGCAGCGACACCAGGATTACCCCCACCGACACCGTGACCAGCAGGTCGCGCGCCGGAAAACCCGCAACACCCTCTGCCGCCTGCGGCAGGGACAGCACGGCCGCCAGCGTGACGGCGCCGCGCACGCCCGCG
Organism: Gluconacetobacter tumulicola; assembly: GCF_014174215.1. GTDB lineage: Bacteria > Pseudomonadota > Alphaproteobacteria > Acetobacterales > Acetobacteraceae > Gluconacetobacter > Gluconacetobacter tumulicola. Next base: position 934 of record NZ_JABEQL010000026.1, read on the forward strand.
ACGGTGCTGACCAGCAATCCGCGCCAGCCGGGCCAGCGGAACACGCCGTGATCGTGCCGGGCGCGCCAGGCCGCGATGCCCAGGATCAGCGCCAGCCCGGCCGCGCGCAGGATGCACATCGCCGCATGGATGGCGACGATCAGCAGCAGCAGCATCCATGGCGAGCGGTCGGCGGCGCGTACCAGCGCCATTCCGTTGGTCGCCAGTGCCGGCAGTTGCAGGCCCAGCAGCAGGAAGATGACGGAATTGAAGATGAAGCCGACCATGTCCCACATCGTGCGGGCCTGGAGGCGGGTCGTGATCTGGGTTTCCTGCAGCACGCCCGTCAGCTTGATGGTCATGCCGCCCGCCACCGCCGCCAGAATGCCCGAGCAGCCGACTGCTTCGGCCGACATGTAGGCGGCGAAGGGCAGCAGCAGCATGAAGGTGATCTGCGTCGGCGGATCGTCATAGCCCCGGGCGAGCAGGATCTTGTCCAGCCGGGCCGCCGCCAGGCAGACGGCGATGCCGATCGCGATGCCGCCCAGCGACAGCAGGCTGAAGGTGGTCAGCGCGCCGCGGAGCGAGAAGGCGCCCGTCATGGCGGCGACGGTGGCGAAGCGGAAGCAGACCAGGCCCGATGCGTCGTTCAGCAGGGATTCGCCTTCGAGCATATGGACGATGGTGCGCGGCACCGATGTGCCCAGCATGCCGCCCACGGCCACGGCATCGGTCGGTGACAGGACCGCCGCCAGCGCGAAGCAGACCGGCAGCGGCATGGGGGGCAGCATCCAGTGAATGGCGTAGCCGCACAGGATGGTCGTCGCCAGGACCATCGGCCCCGCCAGGGCGAAGATGATGGTGCGCAACTGGCCGAATTCGCGCATCGGCATATGGAACGCATCGCGGAACAGCAGCGGCGGGATGAACAGCAGCATGAACATGTCCGGGTCGAGCGTGACATGCAGCCCGGCGATCGACCCCAGCACGCCCAGGGCGATCTGCAACAATGGCAAGGGGACCGGAACGGGCATCAGGCGGGCGGCCAGACTGCTGAAGGCCGCGACGAATAACAGGATCAGGCTGAGGATAACGTCATGCATGGGCGGTCCCGGGCTCGTGCCCCCGCTTCGGCGCGCGAGGCAGGCACCACCCCCGGTCCAAAGTGCGCGCACCATACACACGCCCCCCTATGCTGACCATCTGAGGCGGCCATGACAGGATGGTGACAGAAAGGCACCACCCGCGACCGACAAGGCGTCTCCCGCGCCAGGCGTGCGGGCAGTACAAGCGCCGTCGGTATGGCGTCGGTGGCGGCGCCCCTCCCCCCGCGATCAGGCCCTTCAGACAACGAGGACAGGCGACCATGTCATCCAGCAATTCCGCCCTTCAGGCGCGGCGCGAGGCGGCTGTGCCGCGCGGCGTCGGCTCGGCCACCACCATCCATGCCGCCCGCGCGGAAAACGCCGAATTGTGGGATGTCGAGGGCAGACGCTACGTCGATTTTGCCGGCGGGATCGCGGTGCTGAATGTCGGCCACCGTCACCCGAAGGTGATGGAGGCGGTGCGGCGGCAGCTGGACCTGTTCACCCATACCGCGTTCCAGGTTGCGCCCTATGAATCCTATATCGCGCTGGCCGAGCGGCTGAACGCGCTGGCCCCCTTTCCCGGCCCGGCCAAGACCATCCTGTTCACGACCGGCGCCGAAGCGACCGAGAACGCGGTGAAGATCGCCCGCGCCGCCACCGGGCGCAGCGGCGTGGTGGCCTTTACCGGCGGGTTCCATGGCCGCACGCTGCTGGCCTCGGCCCTGACGGGCAAGGTGCAGCCCTATAAGGCGCCGTTCGGCACCATGCCCGGCGGGGTCTATCACCTGCCCTTCCCGGCCGGCGATATCTCGGTTGCCGACAGTCTGCGCGCGCTCGACCTGCTGTTCGCGGCGGATATCGACCCGACGCAGGTTGCCGCCATCATCATCGAGCCCGTGCAGGGGGAAGGCGGCTTCCGCCCCGCCCCCACCGAATTGCTGCAAGCCCTGCGCGCGGTCTGCGACACACACGGGATCAAGCTGATTGCCGACGAGGTGCAGACCGGCTTTGCCCGCACCGGCAAGCTGTTCGGCATCGAGCTTTCCGGTGTGGCGCCCGACCTGGTGTGCGTTGCCAAGTCGCTGGGTGGCGGCATGCCGCTGTCGGGCGTGATCGGCCGGGCCGAGCTGATGGATGCTGTCGGCCCCGGTGGGCTGGGCGGCACCTATGCCGGCGCGCCGCTGGCCTGCGCCGCCGGGTTGGCGGTGCTGGACGTGATTGCCGAGGAAGGGTTGGTGGAACGCGCCAACGTGATCGGCGCGCGCATCCGCGACCGGCTGGACTCGCTGCACGGCAAGCCGGGCCTGGTGCCCTTCAGCGCCGCGCGTGGGCCCGGTGCGATGATCGGCTTCGATATTCTGGAAGCCGACGGAAAGACCCCGCGTAAAGGTGGCGCCGGCACCATTTGCGCCCGTGCCGCCGAACGTGGGTTGATCCTGCTGTCTTGCGGTGTGCTGGGCGAGACTGTTCGCATTCTGGTGCCCCTGACCGCGCCTGACAGCGTGATCGAGGAGGGGCTGGCGATTATCGAGCAGGCTCTGGCGGGGTGAAATGTGGGTAGGGTGTTTTGGAAAGATCCGTTTTTAACGGGATTTTTTGGAACAGCCTCTTCTTTTCCCGGACTATTTGCCGGGAGGGCTTGAATCCAGGGCTCTGCCCTGGACCCGGCAGGGCCTGAGGCCCTGCACCCCAATCATTTGATAACGAATGGGGCTCCAAAGGGCGAACTGCCCTTTGGTGGGTTCAAGGGCAGCGCCAGCCTGATCAGGCTGCTCCGGCAGTCGCCTTGGCTGCTGCCCGCGCGGCCTGCTTCTCTTCCTCGGTCCAGACTTTGCGTTCGCGCTTCTCCTGCGGCTTGGCTTCCTTGGGCGGCGCGCCGCCCAGCAGGGGCGGACGCATGGTCGAGTTGCGCGCCGCTTCCGAGTGCCACGGATGATCGTCCTGAACGGTCAGGGTGCGACCGATTTCCCGTTCCACATCCCGCAGCCAGGCGCGTTGCTCGGCATCGCACAGCGTGATGGCGAAGCCGTTGCGCCCGGCGCGGCCGGTGCGGCCGATGCGGTGGACATAGCTTTCCGGCAGGCTCGGCAGGTCATGGTTGAAAACATGCGTGACGGTATCGACGTCGATGCCGCGCGCTGCGATATCCGTCGCCACCAGGACCTGCGCGGTTCCGGCGCGGAAGGCATCGAGCGCGCGCTCCCGCTGGCCCTGCGACTTGTTGCCGTGCAGGGCCTCGGCCGTGATGCCGGCCTCGGTGATGAAGGCGCAGACTTCGTTGGCGATGTTCTTCTGCAAGGTGAAGACCACGGCCTGGCCGATGCCGGGCGTTTGCAGCAGTTCCAGCAATGCCGCCTTCTTGTCGGCGGCATCGACGAACATGACCGATTGCTCGATCCGGTCGACGGTGGTCGAGGGCGGGGCGATCTCGACCTTCGCCGGGTCGCGCAGGAGGCTTTCGACCAGTGCTGCGATGGATTTCGGCATCGTTGCCGAAAACAGCACCGTGTGCCGGTCCTTGGGCAGCGTCGCGACGATGCGCTCGATCGGCTTGGCGAAGCCCATGTCGAGCATCTGGTCGGCCTCATCCAGCACCAGCGCCTCGAGCTGCGACAGGTCGCACAGGCCCTGGTTGATCAGGTCCAGCAACCGGCCCGGCGCGGCCACGATGATGTCCACGCCTTCCTTGAGCGCATTGATCTGGTGAAACTGGCTGACGCCGCCGAAGATCGTCGTCACGCTGAAGTTGAGATGGCGACCGAAGCTTTCGAAACCGTCCGCGATCTGCGAGACCAGTTCGCGCGTGGGCGCGAGGACCAGGACGCGGGCCCCGCCCTTGGGCGCCGGGCGGGGAGACGCGGCCAGGCGATGCAGCAGCGGCAGCGCGAAGGAGGCCGTCTTGCCCGTGCCGGTCTGGGCCATGCCCAGCAGGTCGCGGCCTTCCAGCAGCAGCGGGATCGACTGGGCCTGGATCGGGGTGGGGGTGACATACCCTTCCTCGGCCAGTGCGCTCAGCAGGCTCGGCGCCAGAGAGAGGTCGGCGAACGTCATGGACATGGTCAAGCGGCGCCTCCGGCGCTTAAGTCAAGGCTGCGCCTGTTCGGGCTTCGCTGGTTGGGGACGCGGAGTTCTTACGGGGGATGCTGTATTGCGTCAACGCCGGGGATGAGGGGCGGTGGACAAGCTGTACTGCCAAGACCGCTTTGCGGGGTGAACGGTCGGTCGGCTTTCGGCAGCGAGAAGAGATAGTCGGACATCCGCGTCACGGATCGGAAGCCCGGTTCCTTGGAACGTTACCTACCTGACTGAACCGGTGCCGACCAAAATCAGACCCGAAAGCAATTTAGACGTGCACGCAGGTGTCACGCAGGGCACGAGATGATACCATCTGGTGCAGAAACGGGGACGCAGCAGGTTTGAGTGGCGTCCATCGTGCGGATTTCACGTCGATGAAGGCCGAGTGATCCTCATTTGCCGCTCGGCATGCGCACAACCGATCTGGGAAGCTAAACATCGGCCTCCTGATCACTGCCGCCAAGCCCGTCCACGATCTCGGACCGATGAGAAAGCCCCCAGTCGGCCATCGACTGCATGATCGGCCGCAGCGTATCGCCAAGATTGGTTAGACGGTATTCCGTCTTCGGCGGGATCACGGGATATTCCTTGCGGGAAAGCAGTCCCCATTCCTCCAGTTGGCGCAGTTCTTTTGTCAGCATGCGGTCGCTGATCGGCGGACAGGCTCTTCGTATCGCAGAGAACCGTAACGGTTGGCTCCGAATGAGTGACCACACGATACGAGCTTTCCATCGTCCGCCGAGGATCTTCGACGTAAATGCCACAGGACATGGGGTAGTGAGCTGCATAGCGCTTACACTAACAAAAATATCCGCACTTGTGTAAGGTAAGTGTTTCGATTTCGATGGTCGTCGAAGTCGATCCAGACTGGATCGAGCAAAGGAGACCTCGAAGATGAAGGCCATTTGCGTCACGGAAACCCGCCAGCTTGAGGTGCGCGAGGTCCCAACGCCCGCCTTTCCTCCAAGCGGACACATCCTGGTGGACATTGTTGCCTCCGCCATTAACCATGGGGACAAAGCCTTCCTCTCAAGACCGACGATTACCACGGGGTTGAAAACCAGTCTTTATGAAATCTGGGGAGCCTCTTCGTCCGGCAAAGTGCGCGCCATTGGCAACGATGTCCCGGCGGAGTTTGCGGGCAGGAATGTGGCGCTCTACCGCTCGCTGACGCCGAGCCCGCATATTGTCGGATTGTGGTCCGAGCAAGCCGTCGTGCCTTATACCAGCGCCCTTATTCTTCCCGAGTGCGTTGCAGTCGAGGATTATTCCGGTTCTCTGGTCAATGCGATGACCGGGTACGCATTTGTGGAAGAGATGTTGAGCGAAGGACACAAAGGCCTGATCGTGACGGCGGGCGCTTCTGCGACCGGCCTCGCCATCACGGCGATTGCCCGGAGAAAGCATATCCCGTTGCTCGCTCTGGTACGCTCCGAGCAGGCTGGCGAAGAACTTCGTAGATTTGGTGTAGAGCATGTGCTTGTTACGGAATCGAATGATTTTGAAAGTCAGTTTGCCACGCTTGCAGAACAGCTCGGCACAACGGCTGTCTTCGATGGCATTGGAGGAGAACTGATCAATCGGATCGCTCCTCATCTGCCGGTAAACAGCACCGTTTCGTTTTACGGCTTCCTTGGTGGAGCAAGCCCGATCTCGGTTCCATCCGTGCTCTTCGTAGCAAGGAAGCTCACGATGAAGGGATTCAGCAATTTCAACAGCAGGACCGTCAAGGACACCCAGAAGCTTCGTGCCGCGCTGACGTCTCTCGCAGATATCATCGCCGACCCGATGTTCAGGACACGTCCGGGAAAGAAGTTCAGCCTCGATCAGATAACAGAAGCTATGGCGTATGAGACCAGACCTGGAGCGAAGGCCATTCTTACACCGGCAGCCTGATGTGCATCACCCGAATGGATCAGCTACCGAACATGTCCAGTGGACGCCAGAATTGGCGAGGACTCAGGTGACGGTACTACCACCGGGCTGGAGAGAAGATGCGTCGGACCGGCTGAAAGCGGGGGCCGTAAGCAGGGGCCAGAAGGGCCGATGCTAAAATTCAGGGTGATCTTCGGCCGCTTTTTCAGCCCATCAGCGGTGCCGGCATGCAGCAAGGCCGTCGGAAACATGACCAAAGAGCGACGGAGAATGACTGCTTTCAAAAAACGAACATAGCGGTGAAAAGTCTGCTTTGAGGCGAAAACGGACTGAACCTTTCCGTGCCCAATCGAATGGGTTTCCAAAGGGCGACTGCCCTTTGGTGGGTCCAGGGCAAAGCCCTGGCCGTGCCTCACGCCGCCACGGAGCGGCCGGCGACGGTGGGTAGCAGGGCTTCGACCTGGCGGCGGGTGTTGACTACGTCGCGGGCGAGGATGGTGCCGTTGTCGTCGAGCAGGACCAGGGTGGGGAGGCGGTTGACTTGCAGGACAAGGCCGAGTTCGACGCCGGTGATGAAGGGGATGTTGGTGAGGGCGAGGCGGTCGCGCATCGCTGTGAGTTCGGGGGGGGCGCCATCGCCGACGAGGACGGGGTCTAGGCCGCGTTCGCGGGCGACGTCGAGCGCGATGGGCAGGACGCGTTTGCAGACGGGGCAGTCGGCGCCGACGAAGAGGAGCATGCGGATGGTGCCGGCGGGCAGGCGTTCGCCGACTGGGAAGGGGGTGCCGTCGAGCGTGCGCATGGTGATGCGGGGGATGGGTTGGCCGACATCGAGGCCGCGCTGGGGGTTTTGCTGGCCGATGGGGGCGATGCGTTCGTGCAGGATGCCGATCTGGCGCGCGAGGGCGAGCACCACCAGCACCAGGGCGACGATGGCGGCGAACAGCAGCACCTGCGACACGATCAGGGCAGTCATCATGCGGAATGTTCCTCGGGGCCGGGGATGGCCGATATCAGGTGCGACAGGGCGAGGGCGAGCGCCAGCAGGCAGGCGCCGGCGGCCAGCGCCTGGTAGCGCAGCAGCAGGGAAGCGGGCTGGCCCGTGAGGGCGGGCAACAGGGAGGCAGGGGCCAGCAGGGCGCTGCGGGCGACGGCGGCCCAGGACAGGCGGGCGGATGCCATGCCGGGCAGGCAGCCGCAGGAGAGGTCGGTCCGGCCGCGCAGCAGGTTGATGGCCATGGCGAGGGCGAACATTGCGAACAGCAGGGCGGCGCCGAGGCTGGCCGTGAGGGGGGCGAGGCCGGCCAGCAGGGTGACGCCCACGGCGGTTTCGGCACCGGCGAGGGCCCAGGCGGTGGATTCCAGCAGGGCGGCGGGCACGAGCCGGTAGGCGGCCAGTGTGGTGAGGAAGCCGTCGTGATCGCGCAGTTTGGCGAGGCCGGCGGCGAACAGGAGCGTGCCGATGCCGCCGGCCAGCAGCGTGCCGGCCAGAGGGAGGATGGTGAGGCCGGTCATGCGTGGGCCCTGTGATGGAAAGAGTCTGTCATCTGCCTCGTCCGTTTCCGGTCTGCCGCCTGCCCTGTTCGGGGCGCCATTATTGGCCCTCGCGCGCGGCCTGCGCCACATCATAGCCGTGCAGGCCGGCTGCGGCCGGGCAGGCATGGGTGACGGCGCGCACGATCTGCTCGCGGTAGCCGTGCAGGTCGGCCACGCGCAGGGGGTTGGCGCGCAGGGCGGCGATTTCGGCGGTGGTGTAGGGGCGGCTGTTGGCGGGCACGCTGGCGCCGCCGAAGGTGAAGACCACGAAGTTCATCATCCGGGCCAGATCCTCCGACGAGAGGTTGGCGAAGGCGACGTTGGGCAGGCGGACGAGATAATCCCGCCCCTCGGGCGTGCAGAGGAAATAGCCGACCTGACCGGCGAGATCGGGCACGACCTCGCGCCCCGAACGGCCCTGTATGCCGTGGCAGCCGCCGCAGCCCATCAGATAATGGCCCTGCGTCGCCGGGATGACGGGCAGCGCGCCCGCCATGGGGGCGGCGCGAGCCAGCCCCAGCACGGCGAGGGCCGGCAGGATGACGAGGGAGAGGATCAGGAAGCGCTGACGCATCGTCGTCCGGCGCCCCCCATGGGCGGCGCCCCTGCCCTTCATCCGGCCTGGCCGATGATGGCGGCGGTCGAGCAATGATAGGCGGTCGAGGCCGTGCCGAAGCACCAGATGATGTCGTTGCTGGCCTGGGGGCGGTAGATCGGCATTTCGCGATCGGCGGTGTTGCAGTCGCAGGATTTGGGGGCGGCGCAGATATTGCGGCCGCAGCAGTCGCGATAGGCGATGACGTAGGAGCGGCCATCGTCGGGGTTGCGGCAGGTGCCGATCCAGGAGACGGGCGACGGTTCGGTGCCCGGCGGGCAGGTGTGGATGCCGCCGCCGCAGCAGCCGCACAGCACGCCGTCGATGGCGCAGTGGCGCCAGTAATTGCATTTGGTCGGGTCGCTGCCCTGCGCCCGGCGCTCGAAATCGGTCAGGGTGGCGGCCGGGTTGGGTGCGGGGGTCGGCGCGGCGTCGGCCCGGCGTACCGGCAGCAGCGGGAAGGCGGGGGCCACCGCCATGGCGGCCCCCATGCGCCCCAGCACGCCGCGCCGCGAGGAGCGGGCCGCCAGCCGGCGCGTGACGGCTTCGCCCAGCGTGTCGAGGAAGGAAACCGGCATTGGCGTGTTACTCCTGAAGGGTCCGGAGGCCGGGGCGAGCCGGCGGGATCATGCCGCGTGGGGCCGCGCGTCCAGATAGGATTGCACCGAGACGTGGCCCGTTTCCCCGGCCACAACGAGGCTTTCGAGATGTTCGCGGTTATTGACCAGGCCCTTGGCCACGATCGTGCCCGATGCATCGAGCAGCAGGGCAAAGGGGAGCTTGTCGATGCCGAGGATGCGCCCGATCTCGGGATCGTTGACGAAGCGTGAAGGCGCCAGCCCGAAGCGGGCGACCAGATCCTGCTGCATGGCGTCGGTATCGTCGCCCAGGCACAGCAAGGCGATGGATTCGCGCCGCACGAAATCCTGCGCGATGGGCAGCATCTTGCGCGAGATGGGGCAGGTGCCGGACACGAACAGCAGCAGCGTGCGCGTACCCTCGGGCTGGGTGCCGCCCACCGTCAGCATGGTGCCGTCCAGCGCGCGCAGGGGGTGGGCCGGGAGCGCCTGGCCGGGGGCCGGGCCGCCGGACGTCATCAGCGCGCCGACCGGGGCGACCTTGGCAAACAGATGGCGCATGCGGCGGAACAGCAGCCCCAGCACCGGCACCAGTGCCAGCAGCAGCAGCCAGTCCAGCGCCTGGGCCCAGGCCAGGACGGTGATCGACGCAGGCTGGTCCATCATCCGTTATGACCGGGCATGAGGTCCGGCGCCACGATCATCGATTCCGCATGGGCCTCGACCGTGCGGCGGACGGCGCCGGTGCGGGCGTCGAGCACCGTCATGATGCCGTCCTGCGACGTGGCGTAGAGCAGCGGGGCGGCGTCACCGCTGACGGCGATGCCGCGCGCGGGCTGCGGCAGGTCGATGCGGCGCAGCAGCGTGTGGTGCGTGGGATCGAGCTCCCACACCTCGGTGCCGTCGGTCTTGTGCGTCCAGTGCGGGCCGACATGCATCAGCACGAACAGATGGCCGCTGGCGCGGTTCCAGGCGAAGGGCTGCTTGCCGCCGGGGCGCCAGGCCTGTTCCTGCACGCCTGTGCCGGCGACGGGCTGGCCGGCCGCTGCCTGGATCGACCAGGGGGCGGCGATGTCGGGCCTCTGGCCCAGCGTGACGTTGTAGACCTTGCCGGTATAGGAGATGAACAGGGCCTGGCCGGTCGCGTGGTCGACCAGCCCCTGCTCGAAGATCGGGTCGTTATTGGCGTCGAAGAATTGGGCGCTGTGGGTGACGGTCGGCTTGTCGCCCGCATAGCCCACATTGGTCAGCGAGCCGTCGCCGCACAGGCTGGAGAATCCGCCCTGCTTCCATGGAAAGACCAGGGCACAGCCGGGGATGTCGACCGTATGGGCCACCGCGCCCTTTGCCAGATCGACGATCGTGACCGAGGTTGCGGGGCTCATGTCGAACACATAGGCCCATTTTCCGTCAGGGCTGACATCGAAATCCTGGCCCTTGTAGACCGCGAGCGCGCGGGGCGGCAGCGTGATCTCGCGCCGCAGGGCCAGGGTGTGGGCGTCATATTCCTGGATCAGGTCCTGCCGCGTACCGTGATCGACGCGCGACCAGATCGTGTCGGCGACATAGAAGGTCCGCCGGTCGGGCGAGAGCGCGATATTGCCCAGGATGCTGGCCGGCACCGTGCCCAGGATCCTGCCGGCATCGGCATCGTAGATCGTGTAGGACTCGCGGTCGGTCGCGGGCAGGACCCAGTGCGCGCCGACCGGCGGCAGGGTCGCGACGTCGCTCTGTTCGGCCTGCAGGACCGGCGACGCGGCCAGGGCGCTGCCCGCCGGCACTGCCAGCATGGCGGCCATTGCAGCGCAGCATGTGGTCTTCATGTTCCAACCCACCATCGCGGCTTTCCTGCCCCCTGTTGAACGTGGCGTGTCCGGACCGCATGGCCCGGACATGCGTCCCTGATCAGTATTCGGCGCTGATCGTGCCGAAATATTCGCGCACCGCGCCGCGCTCCAGCGACTGGTAGTCGCCGCCGTCGCCGGACTGGCCGCCGATGGGGAAGCCGTTTTCGCCCATCATCGCGATATATTTCTGGTTGAAGAGGTTATAGACCTCGAACGCCAGCGTCACGTTCTTCAGCACGCTGAGATTGCCGAAGCGGTATTTGGCGCCCAGATTGGCCATCCAGTACGGCGAGATGTGGGTGTCGTTCATGTACGAGAAATAGCGCTTGCCGTAGTAATTCACATCGAAATGCGCCGATGCGCCCTTGTACTCGTAGGACAGGCTGGTCTTGTACATCACCTGCGGATAGGCGAGCATCTTGGTGCCCTTGATGTCGCAATCGCCCGCGAGCGGGCAGATATTGACGTGGTCCGCATAGGTGAAGTGGTTGTAGCTGATCGAGTTGGTCCAGGCGAGGCCGCGCGCCAGCCCCTCGAAGGGTTGGAGGGTCAGCGCGGCGTCCATGCCCCACATCACCGCGTGCTTCGAATTGACCACCGAGGTGATCGGATTGTTCAGCGAACCGACCGAGGCCGAGATCAGGCGGTTGTAGACGTCGGAATGATAGCCGTCGATCGAGGCCTGGAGCTTGCGCGAGGTGTAGCGGTAGCCGACGACATAGGTGAAATCACGCTCGTTCGGCAGGCTGCGCTGAAGGGCCTTGAACGCGTCCTGCGACGACACCGCCCAGGGCGAGACCGATCCACCCGAGGGGGCCACCATGAACGGGCGCATGTTCTCGGCGAAGTCGAAATAGACTTCGTGACCGCGCCCGAAATGGTAATCGAGGTTGACCGCCGGCAGGAACGCGGCCGCCGACGTCATCGATCCGCTGGGCAGGCCGGAATCCACGCCGACGCCGGTGCCGTAGCCGGCATCGACATTGCCGTAGTTCGCACCGCCCGCTGTCGTCTGCAGCATCGAGCGGAAGCCGTACGTCACCGTCAGCCCCTCCACCGGACGCCAGGCGTCCATGACATGGAACTGGAAGCTGTTGGTGTTCCACGTGAAGCCGTAGCCCTGCTGGAACGCGGCGCCATAGGTGGTGTAGGGGCCGACCGTCTTCAGCGGGGCGCCCTGGCCGTAGACCGGCTCGTTGTACCAGTACAGGCCGGCGCGCTGGGAATTGTTCTCGTACCAGCCGCCGACATTGATGGTGTGGCGACCGATATGCCAGGTGAAGGCGCTGGTGAAGCCGAAGCGGCGATAGGCATTCTGCCACACTTCTTCCGACAGCGGCGCACCGGTGCCCGGCGACTGCGTCCAGGGATCGCCATAGGTCGCATTACCGTCGAACGCGCCGGCGTAGAAGACCGTGTTCCAGCGCAGGGCGTTGGTCAGCGCCAGGTCGGCGTCGATGCCGCCCAGATAATCCCGCGTCGACTGGCCCGCGTCGTAATAGGCGGTGCCGACACCTTCGTTCGTGTTCTGCCACGAGGCCGGAATGGTGGGCGTGGTACCGGCAGGGAAGACCAGCGGCGTGCCACTGCCGACATCATAGGTGCCAGGGCCGGTACAGGCCGGCGTGCAGGTGCCGCTGTTGCCGGCGCCATTCATCCACGCATATTCGGAAGCATTGTAGGCGCCCCGGTAGTTCGGCGCCCAGGATTCGGTCCGCCAGCCGGCGTTCTTGAGAATGCTCAGCGACTTGTCGGCGTAGCCCCAGACCTCGGCGTCGTTCCAGTTGAACATCGCGGTGATCCGGCTGTCATGGCCGATCGGCTGGACGAGCTTGCCGTTGACCGTCTGCATGAAGCCCGGCGTGTCGGCATCGTATTTCCGCTCGTCCGACCGCGAGTAGGCGGTGTAGAATTTCGTCCCGGTCTGGTTCAGCGCGCCGCTGTCGACGCGCGCATAGGTGCGTAGCGTGCCGTAGCTGCCGAATACCTGCGACACCTTGGCGCCGACCTTGTCCTTGGGATCGGCGGTGTGGAAGCGCATCGTGCCGCCCAGGCTGGAATTGCCCGGCAGGTCCACGCCGCCCGCGCCCTGCGAGGTCTCGACACCCGCGATGTCGTCCGAAATCCAGGCATCGGCGATATTGACGCCGTTGACGCTGGTGTAGGTCTGGTCGTTCAGCGGGATGCCGTCCAGCGTCATCCCGATCGAATCCTGGAAGAAGCCGCGCACATAGACGCTGGTGCCCCAGGTATCGATGCCGAGCGGATCGCTGGAGCTGAAGCTGACGCCCGGCAACTGGCCGACCGCCTTGAGAATGTTCGTGCCCGCGACCTGCGATTCCAGCATCGCGCGGCTGATGCTGGCTTCGGCGCCGTGCGAGACATGGCGGCTGGCCGTGACGTCGAGCGCCTCGGCCGCCGCGCGGGGAGCGGCGGTGGGGCGCACGGAGACATGCGTGCCGCCGGACGACGCGGCGGGCGTCGCGGCCTTCGCCGCGCCGTGGCGCGCATGGACCGGCTTCTTCGCGGACGGGGCCGATGACGTGGCGGGCTGGGGCGCCGTCTGGGCGAATGCCGGGGCGCCGATCATGCTGCCGATGACACCGCCCAGGACCGCCGTTCCGAGAAGTCGCGCACGCAAGAATTGTCCGTTTCGCACCGAAACCCGTCCTGATCGCATATGCCGTCTTTCCCCCAAAACGCCGCGTCGCGCGTCCCCGAATCCCCGGTTGCCCGCTTCAATTCAGTCTCGAAACAAGAAAGTTCCGTTGACAAGACAATTTGTTCCGGGACGTCCGCTTTTGGTGAAACAGATGCACCCGTGACACACCCGTTAATCCATCGAAATAATATGTAAAAGTTGCCTTCGTTGCCATTGTGGTGACCAAAAGGCACCACTATCCTGTTCCGGAGACCCGTTCGTTTCCTCCCGTTTCCGGCATGCCATGGCAGACAGACGCAATTTTCCGCCCTTTGGACCGCTCCGTGCCTTCGATGCGTTCGGCCGCACGCGCGGCATCCGTCGCGCGGCCGAATGGCTGCAGATCGATCACGCCGTCGTCAGCCGCCATCTGCGGGCGCTGGAAAAATGGGCCGGGGTGCCGCTGCTGGACCGGGCCGGCGGCGGGCTGACCGAGGCGGGCCGGATCTATCACGACCGGATCGCCACGGCGCTGGACGAGATCGCCCGCGCGACCGAGGCGCTGCGCGCCGGCGACCTGCCACAACTGAGCGTGTGGTGCGTGCCGGGCTTCGCCTTTCACTGGCTGGTGCGCCGGCTGGGGAGTTTCCGCGCCGAATATCCGGATATCGACCTGCTGCTGCGCCCGACCGACGCGCGCGCGCGCTTCTGGTCCGACGGTGTCGATGCCGATATCCGCTACCAGATCGACGGCAAGCCCCACGAATCGCAGCCGGGCATTCGCCGGGCGGAACTGGCCCGGCCGCCGGTCTTTCCCGTCGCCAGTCCGGATTTCCTGCGCCGGGCCGGGCCGATCCGCGCGGTCGGCGACCTGCTGTCGCACCCGCTTCTGGCCGAGGAAGACAGCAACGAATGGCTGACCTGGCTGGCCCGGCAGGGCGTGGCGGCGCCCTCCATGATCCCGGCGGTGCGGCTGTGGCATGCCCATCTGGTACTGGCGGCGGCGCGGGAGGGACAGGGCGTGGCCCTGGCCAATCCGTTTCTGCTGGAAGACGATCTGCGCAACGGAACGCTGGTGCGGGTGGGGCCGCCGGAGGCGCCGTTCGACGGCGTTGCGATCGGTGCCTATACGCTGTTCATCCCCGAAAACAGCTGGGAGCGCCCGGCACTGATGCGGCTGCGGTCCTGGCTGATGCATGTTGCAGGGGCGTTTCTGCCCCCCAAGGAGCCGCCTGCCGCCGCCGCCGGAAGCTGAAGCAGCCGGGGCGTCAGAACCTGACCGAAAATGCGGGCTGGCTCGCCGCCAGCGCGCATTTTCCGTCAGGCTCTCAGGCGGTCGAACAATGCGATGTCCTGGCGGTAGATGGCCTGGATGCGTGCCCGCTGCCGGTCGGTCGGCACCAGGGAATGGGGCCGGCCTTCATTCAGGCGCGGCAGGCGGATGGGGCCCAGTTCCGGCATCAGGTCGGACAGGTGCGCGACATCCTCGATGCGCAGCAGGTGGCGCACCGCCGGCTGGCCGGCCCGGCCGGTGACGTACCAGGATTGCGGGCGGAAAATATGGTCCATCCCGTAGACCGAACGGGCCTGTTCGACATGATCGAGCGCATCGTCCAGCGACTGGAAGCCCATATAGCGGTCGCGGAAGCCGGATGCGACCATGCGGTCGCGCGTGCCGCCGTTGCGGGCATAGCTGTAGGCCGACAGGAACCGCTCCACCGGGTCGCGCAGGATGGCGAAGCTGGGCAGGTCGCGCACCAGGCCCGGCACCACGCCCTGGAAATAGCGGATGGATTCGTGCGAGAGCGTGCGACCATACAGCGCGGTGGCGATCGAGGTCCCGGCATTCTTGGGCACATGGACGAACAGGACGCCGCGCCGGGCGATCAGCGCCATGCGCTCGCGCCGCTTGACGCCCATGGGCAGGCGGATGCCGGCCCGTGCCGTCCATTCATGGATGTCGGTCGGCAGGCGGAAGCCCATGAGGCGGGTGACATGCGCGAAGGCCCGCGCGGAAGACGAGGCGACGGGCGCCCGGTCGAAGGCACTGCTTTCCTTGACCGCCGGCAGGGGTGACATCGTCTTCTGGTGGGCAGCCACGATTTGTCCTCCGGTCGAAACAGGTGAACAGGACCCTAGCAGCAGAAACGGGCATGGAAAGCCATGAAGCCCATCACGTTACAATTGGAAATTATTTGTACAAGTGGAAATCATTCTTCGGCGCGATGCCTGTCTTTCTCTATTCTCCTGATAAGGAAGACATATTCTTGCCGGATTCTCTCGGTTCGGCCTCTGGCCGGCGTGCGACGGGTGCGCAGTCCGGCGTGACGGGCGTGCCGCCCATGACCGAACGGGTGAAGGCAGCGGAATCGGGCAGCGACGCCATCACCGTCTGCGAATGATCCAGCCCCCGATAGAGATGGGCCTGCACCGTCGTGCCGGCCCGGCATGCGTCGCGCACCAGCAGGAGCTGCCCCTGGGGCGCGACGTCGCGGTCTTCGCTGCCCGTCCCGACGAAAAGCGGCGCCGCCAGCTTGAGGGTTGGAAAGGCCATGGCCTTCAGCGCGGGAGCCAGGGCGCGCGGCAGGGTCGGCCGGAAGCTGTTGGCCCGCGTCAGCCCGTCATCGCGCACGATGTCCAGCAGGGCGGGAAGACATTGTTGCGACGCCGCGTGGAAGGCGTGCATCGCCCGGGGGGTGAAGGCTTCGGCCGGATCGAAGGACGGGTCGAGACCCGCCGACGATGCCGCGATCAGCAGGGCATAGGCCACAACCGGGTCCACCTCCCCTTTTGGCGTCTTTCCCGCCGCGCCGTGGGGCCCGGCCATGAGGGACTTCGCAATCTGGGGCGTCATGTAGGGAATGCCGGTCGCCACCGTCCCCCTGATGTCGAGCGCCGGCGCATAGGACGGCGCATAGGACGCGGCGGCGAAGGCGGCGCCCGCGCCCTGCGACTGGCCGACGATCATGACCGTATTGCGCAGGTGCGGCAGGCCCGACAGGGCGGCGCGCACGCCGTCCAGCACGCTGTAGGCCGCGGCGCGGGCGTTGAGGTAGGGATGGGTGCCGCCGCTGCCCAGCCCCTGATAGTCGGTCGCCACGATGGCGAAGCCCCGGTGCAGCCACGCGCCCAGATAATCCTGGTCCCGCACCGAATGCGGATTGCGCGAGGGCGCGCAGGCCATGGCGATGCCCACCGTACCATGCGCCCAGGCGACGATGGGCCAGCCGCCGGGCGGCGGCGAACCGGCGGGATAGAGGACCTCGCCAGTGACGGGCACGAGGCCGGTGCCCGTCACCCCGTCGGTGGAGAGATAGGTGATGGCCAGCGCCTGCCCCGCCCCCGGAACGCCGTCGGCCGGGTCGAGCGGCGCCTGCCCGGTCAGCGTGCCGGCGGCGCGGATGGCGGGGGCCGGCGGTGCGCGGAGGGGCGCGGCCTGGCAGGCGGCAAGAGCGGGCAGACATGCCGCCATCAGGAGAGAACGCAGGTTCATGACATGGCCCCGATCCTTGCTGTCGCGCCCGGCCGGCGCGGGGGAATTAGCGCGCCGGCTTGCGGAATTTCAGCACGACCTGATCGGTATGGCCGCGGATCGCGGGATCGAAGACCGGCAGGTCGTGAGTATCGTCCGGATTGGCGAGCACCTTGCTCTCGCTTTCGAAATGGAAGCCGGCGGCCTGGACCTGCTGGCGGATGATCGCCGGGTCGATCCGGTGCAGCTTCGCCACGTCGCCCCCTGCCCCGGGATTGGCCACATGGTCGATCACGATGAACGCGCCGCCCGGACGCAGGGCGGCGAAGACCGATCTGTCGAACGCCAGCGCGGCGTCGGGCCCGCCGGCATAATAGATGTCGTGATAATTCTGCGACGTCCACACCAGGTCGAGCCGCTTCGGCACCTGGATCGCGTCCAGCGGCTGGACCAGGACCGAGACATTGGCGAATACCGGCATGGCGGCAATGGCGTTGACCGCATCGGCCGCCGCCGGCTTCTTCGTCACCAGCCAGGTCGGGACGATGGCCCAGACATGCCCGTCGCCACCGACCACGTTGCTGAACAGGCGGGTGAAATAGCCCTTACCGGGCATGATGTCGGCGACGTTCATGCCGCGCTTGAGGCCGGCGAAGGCGAGCAGGCTGGCGGGCTTGCGATCCGCATCGAGGGCGACGTCCTCGTCCGGCCGGTCCTTGCTGGCGACGGCGGCGGCGATGCCGACCGCGGCACCGCGCCGGCCCTGATAGAGGGGGGATTGCGCGCAAGCCGGCACGATGGCGGCGGCGACAACCGTACCCATCATGACGGTGGCGAGAAGACTGCGAACGGCCATGCCTTGTTTCTCCATACCCGCGCCACTGCGGCGCGCCGGCGGCCGGTCTGCCGCCCTGTCAACCGCCGGGAGGGTCGGGGCCGGATCGGCCTGCCCTGCCGGGACCTGCGAGGAGCATAAAACCGATTGGGAACAGGCGAAAGGCCATGGGACATGACCGGATTCAACGGCCCGCCCGCCCGAGCGTTCCTGCCCCCGTTCCCGCCCCCCGTTCCTGCCCCCCCGTTCCCGCCCATGACATTTCGATACCGATATCTATAATCGGACCGGACAGGCCCCGGAAGAGCAGGACAGGACACCACGCCGATGACCGAACAGCCCGCGCCCTCCGTCCTGCACAAGCGGCATGTGGCCATGATCTCGATCGGCGGGGTGATCGGCGCCAGCCTGTTCGTGGGTTCGTCCGCGTCGATCGCCACGGCGGGGCCGGGGGTCTTCCTGTCCTATCTGCTGGGCGGGCTGATCATCCTGTGCGTCACGCGCATGCTGGGGGAAATGACGGTGGAGGCGCCCCAGGCCGGGTCGTTCGTGGCGCATATCCGCCGGGGGCTGGGGGCGCGTGCCGCTTTCATCGGCGGCTGGACCTACTGGGTGATGTGGGCGACGATCCTGGGGATCGAGACGATTGCCGGCGCCAGTTTCCTGGCCCCGTTCGTGCCCCTGCCCTTCCTGGCGATCGAATGTGCCGTGCTGGGGGCCATGACTGCGATCAACCTGTTCTCGGTCCGGGGGTATGGCGAATTCGAATACTGGTTTTCCATGACCAAGATTTTGACCATCGTGCTGTTCATGGCGCTTGGCGTGGCCGTGCTGGCCGGGGTGGGGCACCGCCATGTCGACATGGTGGCCAACCTGACGGCGGGCGGCGGGCTGTTTCCGCATGGCGGCTTTGCGCTGATGGCGAGCATTCCGGCCATCATGCTGTCCATGTCCGGGACCGAGATCACGACCATCGCCGCCACCGAATCCAGCCATCCGGCCGACAGCGTGCGCCGGGCCGCGCGGTCGGTCGTGATCAAGATCCTGGTCTTCTATCTGGGATCGATCGGGCTGATCCTGTGCCTGATGCCGTGGAACCGGATCGTGCCCGGCCATTCGCCGTTCCTGGCGGCGCTGGAGCATGTGGGCCTGCCCTATGCCCCCATGCTGATGACGGCGGTGATGCTGGTGGCCACGCTCTCGGCGCTGAATTCGGGCCTGTACATCACCTCGCGCATCCTGCGCGAACTGGCCGAGGCCGGGGATGCGCCGCGCTGCTTTGGCGCGCGCGGCGGCAACGGCACGCCGCGCGTGGCGATCCTGGCCGGCAGCGCGGTGGCCGTGATCGTGGCGCTGGCGGGGATGGCGGCGCCGGGGAGCGTGTTCGCCTTCCTGGTCAGTGCCACGGGCACGTTCGTGCTGTTCGATTATGTGCTGGTGGCGCTGGCACAGATCCGGCTGCGGCGGGAGGCCATCGCGCGGGGCGCGCGGCCGGCGCTGCCGATGTGGTGCTTCCCGTTCCTGTCCTATGCCACGCTGGCCACGCTGGTGATGTCGCTGCTGACCATGCTGGTCGCCAGCCCCGGCACACGGCGCGAGATCGTGCTGGGGGCGCTGACGCTGGGGCTGATCATGCTGGCCGAGCGGGCGACGCTGACCCTGCGCGGGGCCGGGCGGGCCGATAACACAGCACTGCCCGGCGGAAACGATGCGACCGCGATCGCAGAGACCGGCTGAAGGCCGGGGTGCCGGCCGGATCGAACCATCCGGCCGGCGGTCGTCGTTTTTCAGAACTCGGCGGAAACCGTGCCGAAGAACTCGCGGGGGGCCGCGACGTACAGGACCGGGTTGTCGTCACCCGAGACGGACGCCGCGCCGTAGACACCGCCGATATAGTTCTTGTTGAACAGGTTGGTGATGCCGAGGGTCGCCTTCAGGTTGTTGGCGAACCCGATGCGCCCGAAATTGTAGGCGGCGCTGAGGTTCGACGTCCAATAGGCGGGGATCTTGACGTCGTTCATATACGTCATCGGCCGCGCACTGTTGTAGGTCGCGTTGAAGTTGAAGGTCGCCTGACGATAGGTATAGGACAGGTTCGCCTTGTACATGAACTTCGGGTAGAAGACCTGATGCTTGCCCTTGTAGGGCAGATTCGCATTTTCGTAGACTGCGTCGTTCCAGCTGAAGCTGTTGGAAATCTCCAGCCCGCGCACCGGACGGATGGTGCCCATCACGTCCGCGCCGTTCATGCTCTCACGCCCGATATTCTCGATCGAGCTGTACTGGGCGCCGGTGGGACCGGCCGTGATCGCCGCCAGACGGTTGTAGTAATCCGTGTGGTAGTAATCGACGCTGCCTGAGAAAAACTTCGAATCGTAGCGATAGCCGACGACATAGTTCCATGTCCGCTCGGGCTTGAGCTTGTTCTTGTTGGCGTTGAACACGGCCTGCGCCGGGTTGCTGGCATTGCCCAGGCCGCCCCACGGATTGCCGCTGCCGCTCTGCGTGCCGTAATCGTAGGCGCGCATGTTCTCGGCAATGTCGAAATACACTTCATGATGATCCAGGAAGTGATAATCGAAATTGAAGTGCGGCAGGAAGGCATTGGCCGCCGTCATGCTGCCCGACGCGGGATGGCTGTAATAGACGCCCCAGTCCGACAGGCTGCTGGTATTGTCGACGCTGGTGCCGCCATGCGTCGTCTGCAGCAGCGAGCGGAAGCCGGCGGTGACGGTCATGCCCGGAATGATGTGGTAGGTGTCCTGCAAATAGTACTGGAACGTGTTCGTGTTGAACGAATCTGCCCACCAGGTCGTGGCCTGCGAGGCCTTGAAGTCGCTCTTGGAATTGTGCGCCGCGTCCACGCCGTCTTCGTACATCCGCATCGCGTAGTTGAACGTGTCGTTCTCGTACCAGATGCCGGTCTTGATGTCGTTCTTGTTGACGGTGATGTCGAAGCTCTGGGTGAAGCCGATGCGGCGGACGTCGACGTGCCCGGTTTCAAGCGCCATCGGCACCTGCGAGGTGGGCGAGATCAGGAACGGATTGGTGCCGCTGTAATCGCCGCTGGAGACGTGGGCGTAGGCCGCGGTCTTGGACAGCACGTTGGGGAAGAACTGATAGTCGGCCTTGATGGCTGACAGGTAGTTGCGCTGCGTCTGCGTGCCGTCATAGGCGTAGTCGCCGATTTCGTCCGGCGTCAGCACGCCCTGCAGGTTGGTGGGCACCGTGCCCGCCTGGGCATTGGCCGCCCATTCCTTGGACAGCGCATAATCGGGCTTCAGATAGGTCGTGTCACGGCCCATCTTTTCCCACATGTTCCTGGTCAGGCCCAGATAATTGTACTGGATGAAGTTCGAGTAGTCGAAGATGGCCGTGATCTTGCCCTTGTCGCCCAGCGGCTGCACGAGCTTGAAATTGGCCTGGTGTTCCTGCTGGTCGCCGAAACCCTTCCACAGATCCTGCGCGGTGCGGGCATAGGAGGCGTAGAATTTGGTGCCGGTGGCATTCAGAACGCCGCTGTCCACGCGGGCGAAGGTGCGGAAGGCGTCGTAGCTGCCGAAGCTCTGGCTGACACGGCCGCCCGCCTTGTCCAGCGGATCGGCGGAGGTGTAGGTGATCGCCCCGCCCAGCGTCTGCGCCGAGGGTGTGTCCAGCGCGCCCGCGCCCTGCGACACCGTCATGCCGGCGAGGTTTTCCTGGATTTCCATCTGGTCGACGCCCAGGCCGTTCCAGTTATGGAATCCCTGGCCGCCCATCGGGATGCCGTCCAGCGTCGCGCCGATCTGGGTCTGGTTGAAGCCGCGGATATACAGCGTGCTGGCCACCGTATCGAGGCCCAGCGCGTCGTCCGAGCCGAAGCTGACGCCGGGGGTGGTGAGTGCCAGCACCTGGAGCGGGCTGGTGCCGGCCACGAACTGGTCCATGGTGGCGCGCGTCACGGCCGTTTCCGCCCCGCGCGAATGGAAACGCGCGCCGCTGACCTCGACCGTCTCGGCCTCGGCACGGACGCGTGCCGCCGGACGGGCGGCGGCGGCCGGCTGCGCGGCAGCGGCGGCCGAAGCATGATGCGCCGCCTTAGCGGCACGATGGCGGGCATGGGCCTTGCCGTTCTCGCCGCTGGCGGCAAGCGCGGGCAGGCTGGCCGAGGCCATCAGAAGGGAAGCCGATCCCAGCAGGAACGATCGGCCGTGGCGTCGGAGAAATCCGGTCTGTCTGGTCATACTCACCTTGTCAGGATAGGGCACGCGCGCCCGCGCGCGGCGCCGTGCGGCAGCCCGCGGGACCGTCATGCCCCCTTGTCGATCGCGTCGGACGGGATCGTCGCGCCGCGTTTTGGCGGATCAGGAATCGCGGCGGGAAGCACCTGGAACGATGTCGGTCATGTCAGGCGCCCGGGCTCCCTTCGTCGCATTCCACTGGGATTGTGGCCGCCGGCATCCGCGGGCAGCCATTGGGACTAAATCAAGCGTAATCCGAGATGAAAATGCAACAGACCCGGAAGATGCTCGCCTCTCATTCTTTAATGATGCGGCAAATATGACACATTTGTGAATACATTATGTTTCATTTTTCACAACTTTTATAATTTGACATATAATTTATACGCATAAATTCCGAGTAATATTATTATAGTAAATTATCTATTTTTGATACCCAATATTCGATCGTATCGTATATGCATTTATATTCGTTTCATTTTCGTCTTTTATTTTTCTGAGCCGGCGGCGGCATGCGCTGTCAAGCCCGGCGGACGCATGGTTTCGTCTTCTGCAAGGCTCGGTTTCCCAACTGGAGCAAGACAGGGACGTTCCCGAGGGAGGACAATGCGCGATCAAGAAAGAACCGGAATGGACATAGCCATGGACCAGATCTCCCTCACCGAGCGCGATGCCATCGGAATCGGGATGCCCGACCTGCGCACGATCGATTGCGACCCCGATTTCTGGTACCCGGTGGCGTGGTCGCACGAACTCAAGGCCGGCAAGACGATCGGCACCCGCTATGCCGGCCAGCCGGTCGCACTGGTCCGCCCCACCGAGGGCGAGGTCTTTGCGCTGGAGGATCGCTGCGCCCACCGGCAGGTGCCGCTGAGCAAGGGCACGGTGAAGGGCCAGGCGGTGCAATGCTGCTATCATGGCTGGGCGTATGGCCGGTCGGGCCGCTGCATCGACGTGCCCTATCTGGGCAAGGGCAAGCTGCCCAATGGCGTGCGCACCTATCCCTGCCGCGAACAGGGCGGGCTGATCTTCATCTTCCCCGGTGATCCGGCCCTGGCGGATTCCGTCCCCATGCCCACGCTGGCGCATGTCGGCGACCCCGATTTCCGCACGCGGCGGTTCGGGCCCCGCGTGGCCTGCCACTATACCTTCATGCATGAGAACCTGATGGACATGAACCATCAGTTCCTGCACCGCCGCCAGATGGGCCAGATCCGCGCGCGCTTCCTGGGCCAGGACCGGGGCGAGAATTTCGTCGAGGCCCGCTACAGCTTTGCCCGCACCGATACCCACCAGCCGCTGGCCGAGGCGCTGATCTTCGGCCGCCATCGCGACCTGAAGGGGCGCGAGCAGCCGGTCGAGGAAGTGGTGACGGTGCGGACCGAATATCCGTACCAGACGCTGCGGATCGTCGACAAGGATGGCGACCTGATGATGGATCTGTGGGTGGCCTATGTGCCGCAGAGCGCCGACCAGCGCACGACCCGCGCCTTTGGCCTGCTGTCGGTGCGGCGCCCGAAGATTCCGTTCCTGATCGACCTGATCTGGCCGGCGCTGGCGGTGTTCACCAACCGGATCTTCGAGGAAGACCGCGAGGTGGTGGAACTGGAACAGCAGGCCTGGGACGCCCAGGGCGGCGACCGGAACCGCGAGGTCTTCCCCGTGGTCAACCACCTGCGCGCGCTGCTGGCGCGCTGCGGCCAGCCGGGGCAGCACGCCGCAGCCGGCCGGACCCTTCCGGCCTGACCACACGCGGGGGCGCCGGCTGGCCGGTGCCCCTGAACCCGCCCTACGGCATCTCGCGGGCCAGGAACGACGCGACCTCGGCCGTCAGCCAGTTGCGGAAGCGCACGAACTGCGGCCGGTTCCAGTTGCTCTCGGGGGCGATCAGGTAATAGCCGCCGATGAAGACCCGCCGGAACGCCTGCCCCGGCACCGTGACCTTCACCAGGGTTCCGCGCTCCAGATCGTCCGACACCAGGAAGACATTGGCCAGCGAGATCCCCTGCCCGTGTCGCGCCGCCGCCAGGGTGACGCTGGCATGCCCCAGCCGTCCGAACGGCACGAACGAGGCCGGGCTAACTTTGTGGCCCGACAGGAAGAGATGCCATTCGTGGCTGTCCTCCGCCTCGATCAGCGGCTCGGCCAGCAGGTCGGTGATCGTGCGCACGCGCCCCGCCACCTCCGCCGCAAGGACAGGACTGGCCACCGGGAACATGGCGGGCCGCCCCAGCAGCACCTTCTTGAAGCCGGCAGGAAAGGTTTCCAGCTCCTTGTCGCGCAGATAGCGGATATCCGCGTGCAGGTCGTCGCGATCGAAATCGGGAAACCGGTCGAACGGGCGCACCATCAGGTCGATCGACGGTTCGCTGCGCCGGAAGGCCCCGAGCCGCCCCGCCAGCCACAGCGAGGCGAAGCCCGACACGCAACTGATGCGGATCGAGTCCTCCATGCGCGGGCGCAGCCGCTCGGTGGCGCGCGACAGGCCGTTCAGCGCCTCGGTGATGTCCTTGTGATAGGACAGGCCCTTCTGCGTCAGCGTGCCGCTGGCCCGGTCGATCAGCGCCACCCCCACCCAGTCTTCCAGCGTGCGCAGATGGCGCCCGACGATCGTGTGGCTGACGCCCAGATACTCCGCCGCCTTGCGTACGCCGCCGGTGCGGCCATAGGCATCGAAGGCGCGCAGTGCCCCGAAGGGCGGAAGAAGAAGCCGTTTCTTCGTCGACACGATCCAATCCGCCGGGCTGTCCGGCGGAATCTTACGGGGCCGCGACCGGCGCTGTAAAGCGGTTGGAAACCCAGAGTTCCCACCCGCGAACAGGAAGGCACCTTCGCGACGGGCCCTCCCGCCCTCTACCCTCGGCCCGGCATCACCGTCAGCGAACCGGGACCACGACCATGAACGACCAAGAGCTGCGCGAAGACCTGGCGGCGGCCTACCGGCTGATCGCCCTGTTCGGCATGAGCGACCTGATCTACACGCACCTGTCCGTGCGCCTGCCGGGCGACGGAAACCGCTTCCTGGTCAATCCCTATGGCTGGCTGTTCGAGGAAATCACCGCCAGTTCGCTGGTCGAGGTCGATGCCGACGGCCTGCCGGCCCAGCCTTTGTCCTTTCCGGTGAATCCGGCGGGTTTCGTCATCCACTCCGCCATCCATCGCGCGCGGCACGACGCGGCCTGCGTGATGCACACCCACACCCTCGCCGGCATGGCGGTCGCGGCCCAGAAGCAGGGCATCCTGCCGCTGAACCAGATCAGCATGGAATTCACCAACCATGTCGCCTTCCATTCCTACGAAGGCATCGCCGCCGATGACAATCTGAGCGAGCGCGAACGGCTGGTCCGCGATCTGGGCGACCATCCGGCGATGATCCTGGAAAATCACGGGCTGCTCACCGTCGGCACCACGGTGGCCGAGACCTTCTATCGCATGTACTATCTGGAGCAGGCCTGCCGCATCCAGATCGCCGTGCAATCGACCGGCGCGCCCTTGAGCCTGCCCGGCGCCGCGACGCTGGAGCGCACCCATGCCCAATTCGCGAACGAGCCGGACAAGGGCCAACTGGTCTGGACGGCGCTGCGGCGCAAGCTGGACCGCGAGCAGCCCGCCTATCGAAGCTGAACGGCGCCATGCCGGTCATCGCCGTTCATATCCACGATCTGCCGGACTATCGCGCCCGCCTGGCCGAGCCGTTCGCCGCCTCGATCCCTCCGTCACCCTGCTGTCGTGGGAGGAAGCCCTGGCCCGGCCGGCATGTGTGGACTACGCGCTGGTCTGGTGCCCGCCGCCCGGCGACCTGCGGCGTTTCGGAAACCTGAAGGCCATCCTGAGCAGCGGCGCGGGCGTGGACCATATCGTGGACCGCGACCCGGACTGGCCGGCGCATCTGCCGCTGGTCCGCATGGGCGGCGACGCCACGGCACTGCTGATGGGCGATTATGTTCTCTGGGCGTGCCTGATGCTGCTGCGCGATGCCCGAAGCTGGGCGCTGCGGCAGCGCGACCATGCATGGGCCCGCCCGGCGGCAACACGCGGCAGCGCCGGCTGCACCGTCGGGGTCATGGGCATGGGCCATCTGGGCGGCCATGCTGCCCAACGGTTGCGGCAGGCGGGCTTTGCCGTGCGCGGATGGTCGCGTCGCCCCGCCACCTTCGAAGGCATCCGCCCATTTCGCCGGGCCCGAGGCGCTGGAGCCGTTCCTGAACGGCACCGATATCCTGGTCTGCCTTCTGCCGAACACGCCCTCGACGCGGCACATCATCGATGCCGGCCTGCTGGCGCGCCTGCGGCCCGGCGGCGGCGTGGTCAATGTCGCGCGGGGCGACCATCTGGTGGTGGACGACCTGATCCAGGCCCTGGAGTCCGGCCATCTGGCGGGGGCGGTACTGGACGTGTTCGACCACGAGCCCCTGCCGCCATCCTCCCCCCTGTGGGACCATCCGCGCATCACCGTCACCCCGCATGTCGCGTCCGAGGCACCGATCGCCGATCGCGCGCGCTATATCCTGGACGTCATCGCGCAGATCGCACGCGGCGACCGTCCCGCCCTGACCTTCGACCCCACCCGCGGCTACTGACCCGGACACATCGCCCGGCCGGACCGGGCGCGCACGCATGCCGCATGTGGAAACTTTTCGTTTCCACATGCGAAGAAAAAGTCGCTTCCGAAACGTTCTCCGGAGATGATAACGTCAATCGTAATGAAATGGATTTTTCCTCCATTTCTTTAGAAATTAGAACAATTATTAAAACAGAATTACCTGTTCTTTCTACACGCCGACTATTCCGCGGAACGACCCGGCGCAGGCCGGATACGGCCAGATGCTTCGCCCCCAGGAGGTCCTGTCATGCGATCACCGACCATTCCCCGACGACGGCTCATGATTTCCGGAACCATCATCGCCTGTACCGGCGTCTGGACATTCTGCCCCGGCGGCCGGGCGGCAACGCCCGCCGCGACACCCGCCACCAGCCACGCGCACCGTGCCGCACCGCCCGCCCACTCCGCACCCGGACCGGCCACGCGCACCGCGCCGGCGGCCGAGACCATCTCGGTCACCGGCGGCATCACCACCCCCACCGGCGTGCGCAACACCACGCCCGGCGGCGGCATGATGCCGGTGCAGACCGCGCCGAAATCCCGCAGCGAGGTCACGCGCGACTTCATCGCCAAGAAACCGTCCAACACCACCGTGCAGGCCATGCTGGCCAGCATGCCGGGCGTGTCCTATGCGCGCTCCGATCCCTATGGCCAGATCTCGCGCGGGATCATGGTCCGTGGGCTGAACTATACGCAGGTCGGCTATCTGGTGGAAGGCGTGCCGCTGACCGACGGCGTGTATCTCAGCCCCGATGCCATCGGCGGCAGCCCGGACATGGAAAACGTATCGTCGGTGGCGCTGACACAGGGTTCGCCCGACATCAGCAGCCCGGCCTATTATTCGGTGGGCGCGGAAATCCGCACCACGCTGCGCGATCCGGCACGCACCGCCGGCGGCCTGCTGGAATCCAGCTACGGCACCTGGAACATGAAGAAGGAATTCGCCCGGATCGATACCGGCGAGATCGGCCATACCGGCGTGCGGGCCTTCATGTCCTATTCGTGGAGCTACAACCAGTTCTGGCAGACGCCCGGCTCGCTGATGCGCCACCATGTGGATGCCAAGGCGATCAAGGAATGGGGCCATGGCAACAGCGCGGGCCTGACCTTTTTATGGGGGCATTATACCTCGGCCGGCATCAACGCCAACGGTTCGGCCACGCCCACCAAGGCCGCGTTCGAAAAACTCGGTACGTCTTCGCTGTATTACAACACGAACTACGCGCCCGGCGTCGGCAGCTACTGGCAACTGGCGCGCCTGCGCAACGACGTGCTGTCCATCATCGCGCCGGTGCATCTGAATCTGGGCAGCGGGTTCAAGCTGTCGGCCACGCCCTATTTCATCAACTGGGACAAATGGACCAACTATGGCGAAGCCATAAGCCAGAAGAACAGCTATTACGGAACCCATCTGGTCGGGCCGCTCAGCCTGCCCGATGTCGGCCCCAACGGCAAGCAGACGGTCGAGGTCGTCGATCCGCAGCACCAGCATACGCTCAGCCTGATGACGGACCTGGCCTGGACCCGTGGGCACAATACGCTGCGCGTCGGCTACTGGTATTCGTATCTGGACATGACCGAGCGCGCCAATTACGCCGCGACCAGCAAGCAGGGCCTGCCGGCCAATGCCTGGGGACGCTTTGGCGTGACCACCGCCGACGGGCAGGTGATGTCGGGATGGGACATCGTGTTCCGCCAGCAGACGAACGCCATATTCATCGAGGATACGTTTACGGCTTTCAACGACCGGCTGAAACTGAATGCCGGATTCAAGGAGGTCATGATGCAGCGCTGGGTCAGCAACCTGATCCCCGGTGCCGCGACCTACAAGAACGGCGCGAACTATGCCGAACCGCTGCCGCAGGTTTCCGCCAGTTTCGACATCACGCCCAACGACCAGATCTATGTCAACGGCACCACCAGCTTCAAGGCGCCCGATCGCAGCGAAGCCTATATCGACATTTATGACGCGGCCTCGCCCATTCCGATCCAGGGCCATCCGCAGGACATGAAGCCCGAATATGCGATCGGCGAGGAGCTGGGCTATCGCCATAGCGGGCTGGTACATGTGTCGGCCGCCCTGTTCAACTACAACATGGTCAATCACGATGTGCTGTCGACCGCCTTCGTCGGCGGATCGCTGGTGACGGCGCCGATCATCCTGGGCGGGCAGACGATCCGTGGCGCGCAGCTCGAGGTCGGGCTGCGGCCGTGGCATCATTTCAGCCCCTATGTCTCGGGCTCGTACGTCCACGCCACCACCGATAATGATTTCAAGGTGGGCAATGACGTGCTGCCCACCGCCGGCAAGATCGCGGTGAACACGCCCGCCTTCACCGGCGCGATCGGGCTGGCTTATGATGACGGCACGTATTTCGGGAATTTCAACCTGAACTATATCGGCCGCCGCTACAGCACCTTCATGAATGACGAGAGCATTCCGGGCTATCTGACGTCGGACGTGACGCTGGGCTACCGGCTGCCCAATGTCCATGTCGCCCACGCCACGCTGTACCGGCCGCAGATCCAGCTGAACCTGATGAATATCGGGAACAATCTCTACTACGCCCAGACGGCGGGCCTGACATCCAACGCGCACACCATGACGGGCCTGCGCGGCACCCCCATCGCGGGCAAGAGCCCGACCTACCAGATCGGCGGCGGCTTCGCGATCGCCGGCGCCGTCACGGTCGGGTTCTGACGGGGGAGGCCGCGTGCGCAACAGACAGGAACCATCCAGCCCATGACAGACGATATCATGACACCGGAAATGCGTGACGCCCGCTACGTCATGCACCCGCTGACCGATGCCCGCGCCAACCTGCAAAGCGGGCCGCTCATCATCGACCGGGGCGAGGGCATCCATGTCTACGACCTGGCGGGCAACCGCTATATCGAGGCGATGGCAGGCCTGTGGAGCGTGGGGCTGGGCTTCAGCGAGCCCAGGCTGGTCGCGGCCGCGACGCGGCAGATGGAACGCCTGCCCTACTACCACCCTTTCAGCCAGAAAGGGCACGGCCCGATGGTGGATCTGGCGGAGCGGCTGGTGACGATGGCGCCGGTGCCGATGAGCAAGGCGTTCTTCACCAATTCGGGCTCCGAAGCCAACGACACCGTCATCAAGATGCTGTGGTATCGCGCGAACGCGCTGGGCCAGACGCAGCGCAAGAAGATCATCAGCCGGCAGCGCGCCTATCACGGCATCACCATCGCGGCCGCCAGCCTGACGGGCATACCGGCCAATCATACCGGTTTCGACCTGCCTCTGCCCGGCTTTCTGCACCTGACCGCCCCGCATTACCGCCGTTTCGCGCGGCCGGGCGAAAGCGAGGAGGATTTCGCCACCCGCCTGGCCGGCGAGCTGGAAGAACTGATCCTGCGTGAAGGCCCGGAGACCATCGCCGCCTTCTTCGGCGAGCCGGTGATGGGCGCGGGCGGCGTGATCGTGCCGCCACGGACCTATTGGGAAAAGATCCAGGCGGTGCTGGAACGATACGACATCATGCTGGTCGCCGACGAGGTGATCTGCGGCTTCGGCCGCACCGGACGGATGTTCGGCTGCGAGACCTATGGCATCCGCCCGGACGTGATGGTGCTGTCCAAGCAATTATCGTCATCCTACCTGCCGATTTCCGCCATCCTGCTGAACGGGCGGATGTTCGAGCCGATTGCCGACCTGACGCACAGTATCGGCACGTTCGGCCATGGCTTTACCGGCGGCGGCCACCCCGTCGCCGCCGCCGTGGCGGTCGAGACGCTGCGCATCATCGACGAGCGCGGCCTGGTGGCGCGCGCCGCCGAAGCCGGCGCCTGGATGCAGGAATGCCTGGCCACGCTGGCCGACCACCCGCTGGTCGACGAGGTCCGGGGCGTGGGGCTGATGGCGGCGGTGGAACTGACGCCCGCGCGCCTGGCCGACCCGGCGGCATGGCCCACGGGCGCGCTGGGACGCCGCGCCGCCCAGTTGCTGCAACAGCAGGGGGTGATTTCACGCGCGATGGGGGACGCGCTGGCCTTTTGCCCGCCGATGATCATCGACCGCGAGGGGATCGACGCCATTGTCGCGGCCCTGCGCACCACGCTCGATCTTTGCCTGAAGGAAGCGACGCCATGACCGATCTGTGCGATCTCGACGCCACGACCCTGCTGGCGCTGTACGCCGCCGGCGATACGTCGCCGGTCGAGGTGACCCGCGCGGTGCTGGCGCGCGCCGATGCCATGCAGGGGGTGCTGAACCCGTTCGTGCGCGTCGATGCCGACGAGGCCCTGGCCGCCGCCGACGCGTCCGCGCGGGCGTGGCGCGCCGGCCTGCCGACCCGGCCGCTGGAAGGGATTCCGGTGTCGGTCAAGGACACCGCCATGACGCGCGGCTGGGTACTGGGGCGCGGATCGCGCCTGTCGATCGGCCAGGCGCCCGCCACGGAAGATGCCCCGTCCGTAGCGCGGCTGCGCGCCGCGGGGGCGATCATCTATGCCTGCACCACGACGTGCGAGAATGGATGGAAGGCGGTGACCGACAGCCCGCTGACCGGCATCACCCGCAATGCCCACGACCCGGCCGTTACCCCCGGCGGCAGCAGCGGCGGCGCCGGGGCGGCGCTGGCGTCGGGCTGCGGCCCGCTGGCGCTGGGCAGCGATGGGGGCGGATCGGTGCGCGTGCCCGCCAGCTTCAGCGGCGTCTTCGGCCTGAAGGGAACCTTCGGGCGGGTGCCGCAATGGCCGATCGGGCCGCATTATTCCGATATGGCGCATTACGGACCGATGGCGCGCTCGGTCGCCGACGCGGCGCTGATGCTTTCGGTGATGGAGGGATATCACCCAAGGGACCCGTACAGCTTCCCGCCCGCGCCGCCGGGCGCCTTTCTGGCCGGGCCGCTGCCGCTTTCGGGCCTGCGCGTGGGCGTGGCCGAGGATTACGGCTGCCTGCCCGTCGACCCGGAGGTGCGGGCCGTCTTCGGCGCCAGCGTGGCGCTGGCCGAACTGGCGGGCGCGACCCTGGTGCCGGTGCCGGATTTCGAGGATTGGCGCCCCACCTACCGCACCTTGTGGCAGGCCGGGGCGTGGCAGGCGCTGCGCCGCCTGCCGCCCGAACGGCTGGAGCTGGTCGATCCCGAATTCCGCACCGAGGCCTTCAAGGGCGCAGCCATCGCGACCGGCGACCTGATCGACGCGCAGATGCGGCGCATTACCTACCGGCAGGAAGCCGCGCGCCTGCATGAAACGATGGATGTGGTGCTGTCGCCCAGCGTGTCAGTGCTGCCGTTCACCGCCGGGCAGACGGTGCCCGACCCGTCCTGGCCCGACTGGCTGGAATGGGGGGGCTTTGCGTTCCTGGCCAACATGACGGGGCAGCCGGCGGCGTCGATCCCGGCCGGGTTCTCGGCCTCGGGCCTGCCGGTCGGCGTGCAGGTGACCGGCCGCTGGCAGGACGATGTGACGGTCATGCGCGTCTGCCACGCCCTGGAAGGGTTGCTGGTGGAAGGGCGCCGCGCGCCGTCGCGGCTGGTGGAGCGGCTGGGCGCATAACCAAGAATCAAGGGAGGCCCGCCAATGGGTATCGCGTTCGGAATCGTCGGAGTGTTCTGCGCCGGGCTGGTGGTGCTGCTGCAGGCCAGTTATCGCAAGGACCGCTCGTTCTCGGATTACGCGGTCGGTGGCCGGTCGTACGGGGCATGGCTGCAATCCATGTCGTTCCTGAACAGCTGGTGGCCCGGCGGCATCCTGCTGTCGCTGACCGGCATGGCGCTGGGCAGCGGCGTGGTGGCCTTCTACATGCCGATCTACAGCCTGCTCACCGTACTGCTGATGTATCTGATGGCGCGGCGGGTGTGGCTGTGGGGGGCGGCGAACGACCTGAAGACCCAGGCCGACCTGCTGCGGCTGCGCTATGATTCCACGGCGCTGGCCGTCACGTCCTCGGTCATCAGCGTGCTGTCGATCATGCCCTGGCTGGTGCTGGGTTTCAAAGGGCTGGGCGCGATGTTCTCCGCCCTGTCGATGGGGCGGCTGACGCCGGGGCAGTCGGTGGCCTGCGGCGTGGCGCTGATCCTGGTGCGCCAGGTCTGGACCATTCGCATGGGCATGCGCGGCCTGGTCATTTCCGACATGTACCAGGGCATCGTCGCCTATGTCGGCGGCACGGCGCTGATCCTGGGGTTGATCGCCTGGATGGCCGGCCAGGGCCTGTCGCCTTCCCGCCTGCCCGCGCACATGCTGCGCGTGCCGGGCGTGGGCGGCGATGGCGGGGGACCGCTGACGCTGTTCTCGATGATCCTGACCGGCACGCTCGGCGGCTGGTGCTGGCCGCCGATCTTCGTGCGGCTCTACACCGCCGACAGCGTGCGCAGCATGCTGCGCGCGGGCGTGTTCAGCGCGCCGCTGTCGATGCTGTTCTCGATGGCGCTGGTGGTGATGGGGCTGATGGCCGCCGCCCTGCCCGGCCTGCATGGCGAGGCGGACATGGCGTGGTTCGAGGTGGCGCGCCTGGCAGCCGGGCCGGTGGGGCTGGGCCTGGCCGGCACGGTGATGCTGGCGGCGACGATGGGCGGGGTGGATGCCATCATCCAGGCCATGGGCACGCAGGTTGCCAACGACATCGTGGGCGCGGGGCGCACCCTGCCCTACCGGACGTCGATCCTGACGGCGAAGGGAACCATGGTCGTCGCCACCGCGCTGGCGGCCGGGATCGCCTGCCTGCCCATCGCGCATCTGTCGATGCTGGCGCTGCTATCCTATCAGGGGATCATCCAGGTTGCGGTTGCGCAATATGGCGGGCTGTTCTGGCGCCGGGGCACCGCCACCGCCGGCATCGCCGGCATGGTCGCGGGCTTTGCCACCGCCATCCTGCTGGAAACATTCTTCCACGGCGCGGCGGCCCATGTCGGGGGGCTGAGTTCGGGCGTGATCGGGCTGGCGGTCAATGCCGCCACCTATGTCGCCCTGTCGCTTCTGGCCCCTCACACGGCCCCCGAGACCCACCGCGTGGCCCGGCTGTTTGCCGGCGCCGATACCAGCCGGCGTGACACCGCGCCCCCCATCGCCCTGGCGCAGGGAGATGCCGCATGAGCCCCGCCCGCCCCCGCGCCACCCTGGTCGTGGCGTGGATGATCGGCAACCTGGCCGCCGCCCTGCCGCCGCCGGTCTATCTGGCGCTGGGCACCGCCGCCCCGGTCCTGCCGGGCCTGCCGGGCTCGATCGTCTATTTTCCGGTGCTGGGCCTGTCGATCGTCCTCTGCCTGCTGGCCGCCTATCGCGACGACGAGAAACGCGGCTATTTCGCTACCTGCCGCCTGCCCGAACGGAGGGGAGACGAACCGCCCGCCCCGCCTTGACGCCCCGGGGGAAAGGGCGCGATGGAAGACCATGCTGATCCGCCCCATGATCCCGGCCGATTTCGATGCGGTCTGGCCCGTCCTGCGCGACATTGCCCGCGCGCGCGAAACCTATGCGCTGGACCCCGAACTGGACCGCGCGGCGGGCTGGGCCCTATGGGGCGAGGCGCCGCGCGCTACCTTCGTCGCCGAGCGCGATGGGGTCATTCTGGGCAGCTACTACATCAAGCCCAATGCCGCCGGGCCGGGCGACCATGTCTGCAATGCCGGCTATATCGTGGCGCCGGCGGCGCGCGGGCAGGGTGTGGCGGCCGCGCTGTGCGCGCATTCGCTGGCCGAGGCCGCGCGGATGGGATTTGCGGCCATGCAGTTCAACATGGTGGTGGCCAGCAACCAGGTTGCGGTGCGGCTGTGGCGCCGGCACGGGTTCCTGATCGTCGGCACCCTGCCCGGCGCCTATCGCCACGCCACGCTGGGGCCGGTGGACTGTCATGTGATGTACCGCACGCTCGACGACCAGGCAGCCTGTGAAAGATCAGGACGGTTCGGGAACCGGCATGCCGGCGGACGGACGGTGGACGGCCATGCCGGATAGCACGCTGGCGCAGACCAGCAGCATCGCCGCGATTTCGATCGCGGTCGGCAGGCGCTGGTCCCACAGAAAACCGTAAAGGAGCGCGAACAGGGTTTCGAACAGGATCATCTGTCCCGCCAGCGTCAGCGGCAGCAGGCGGCTCATGCGGTTCCAGAAGGCATTGCCCACGATCGACACCAGGAGGCCGCTGCCGGCCGCCACGGCCACGAACCGCGTCCAGTCCCATCCGCCGGGCGTGCCCGGCACCCCGAACAGGAAGGCCGGCCCCGCGGCCAGCACCGCCAGGATGAAGGTGGCGGCCCCGGTCAGCAGGTTCCAGTCCTGTGCCGAGATGTGGCCCAGCCGCGCCAGCCAGCGCTGGTTGCTGACGGCATAGGCCGCCCAGGACAGCATCGCGCCCAGGGCGCACAGCCAGCCCAGCAGGGACGCCCCCGGCGCCGGGCCAGCCATGCCGATCGTCCCCCAGCCGATACAGCCTATCGCCGCCAGGCTGAACAGCAGCGAGGGCGCGAGCCGCCCCAGCGACACAGCGCCGTCGTCACGGCTGCCGATCAGCGTCAGCACCGCTGGCAGCAGGCCGATGATCAGCGAGGTGGCGGCGATCCCGCCCAGCCGCACCGCATAGGACAGCAGCACGTAATAGAGGATGTTGCCCAGCAGGCCGAGCACGAACAGGGCCCGGATTTCCCGCGCCCCGACCATCGCGCGCACCGTCGGCCAGCGCGGCGCCAGCGCCAGCAGCGAGAACGCGCCATAGGCCAGATAGCGGCCGATCGAGATCTGCACCGGCGTGAAATCGCCCGCCAGCGCCGGTGCCAGGAACGCCAGCCCCCAGAACGCACCGGCCGCCACGCCGTATCCCAGCCCCGCCCCGAGTCCGGCCGTCACGACCCGCCCCCGGCACGCCGCCTGTCATGCCCCATGCCGCCGCTCAGTCCGGGTTCTCGGCGAAGGCCAGCCGGTTTCGGCCCGCCTGCTTGGCCGCGTACAAAGCCTTGTCCGCCCGCGCCAGAACCTGCTCGCCGTTCCTGTCGGTGGGCAGCATTGGGGCAATGCCGATGCTGACCGTCAGCGAAATGGCAATGTCCTCGAACCAGGCCTGTGTTTCCGCGATCTCGGCCCGCAGGCGGTCGCCGATGCGGCCGGCTTCCTCCATGCCGAGATTGGGCAGGCAGACGGCGAATTCCTCGCCCCCCATGCGCCCGGTCATGTCGTTGGACCGCAGGACGGAACACATGATCGCGGCGACATGGCGGATCACCTCGTCGCCCGCCGCGTGGCCATACCGGTCGTTGATCGATTTGAAATGATCGACGTCGATCATCATCACCGCCACCCGCTCGTGCCGTTCCTGCACCAGGGCGGACCAGGTCTTTTCCATGCGTTCCAGGAAAGCCCGCCGGTTTGCCAGGCCGCTCAGATGGTCCAGCCGCGCCAGGTCGTGAAGCTGCTGCTCCATTTCCATGCGCTCGGTCACGTCCGTCACCAGCCCGTGCCACAGCGTGTCGCCATCCGGCAGCCGGGCCGGCCGGGCGTCGATCTGCCGCCAGCAGAGTCCCCGCACCGGCAAGTCGACACGGAAGATGCATTGCCAGGACACAAGATCGCGTTGGGATGCATCCAGCGACGCATGATACATCGCCCGGTCGTCGGGATGGATACGATCATGAATCGCCGCGGTGCTGATCGCCACATCTTCGGCCGTCAGCCCGAAGATCTCGCCGATGCCGGAACTGACATAGGTCATGCGGGCCACGCCGTCGGGCGCGCGCCGGGACTCGAAGATCAGCCCGGGGATCTTGTTGGTCAGGTTGGCGACCAGGTTGGTCGTTTGCCGCAGTCGCTCGGCCATGAGATGGGTGGAGGTGATGTCGGCGGTCGTGCCGACCATGCGCAGCGGCCGGCCCTGTTCGTCGCGGCTGATGACCATGCCGCGGCTCAGCACCCATTTGTAGCTGCCGTCCTTGCAGCGCAGCCGGTGCTCGACCTCATAGACCGATGTGCGTCCGTCGAAATGATCCTGCATGGTCGCCTGGACATAGGCCAGATCGTCGGGATGCACGCGGCCGTAACTGTCCTCTATCCGTGCCGGGATCTCGTCGTGCGCATAGCCCAGTATTTCGACCCAGCCGGCTGAATATCTGATTGTACCGCTAATGACGTCGCGGTCCCATATGCCGGTTCCGCTTCCCTCGATCGCCAGTGCCATGACGTCATGAAAGTCGTCCACCATGCGCCATCAAACCCCGTCCATCCCCCGTTAACTTTCATAGCCGACCTTGGCCGCCTCGGGAACCGGGTGGCAGCCATGTTCGATCACGATGACAATCAAATTCCCCCGGCCACGTGGACGATGGCGCGGCCGGCACGGATCGCGGGATGCAGGGCGGTGAAATAGGCGTCCGCTCCGGCGACCGCCGTGATCCGGTGCCGGTCCATGTCGGCGCGCAGATAGGGCGAAACGCGGCCGAACAGCACGCGCACGCCACGCCCGCGCAGTTCCGCCAGCAGGTCGCGCAGCGTGCCGGCGGCCGAGAAATCGAGATCGGTGATCGCGCTGGCATCGACGATCAGGCAGCGCAGCCGGGCCGGCGCGCTGTCGACCAGCAGCCGCGCATCGTCCGCGAAACGGGAGCAGTTGGCATAGAAGAGATCGGCGCCGAACCGATAGATGATCAATCCGGGCTCGGTCTGCATGCCCCGGCCGACCGGTACCGGCTCCAGCATGCCGGTGGCGTCATCCACCAGCAGCACCACGCTGTGCGGGCGGTAGCTGTGGCGGACATGGCGGAACAGCGACAATGCGATCGCCAGGAAGATGCCCTGTTCCACCCCCACTCCCACCACGGCGGCGGCGGTGGCCAGGGCCAGTTGGAATTCGCCGGGGCTCTCGCGGCGGATATCCAGCAGGCCGCGCCAGTCGATCATGCCCGCCGCGACGGCGAAGACGATGGCGGACAGCACGCAGCGCGGCAGGTCGCGCAACGGCCCGGTCAGCACCAGCAGCACGAGCAGCGTAGCCAGCGCGAAGACAAGCTGCGCGCGCTGGCTGCGCGCGCCCGCCCGCAGCGCCATCGCCGTCTGGGTGGGGCTGCCATTGACCACGAAGGTTCCGGTCAGCGCGGCGGCGGCATTGGCGGCGGACAGGCCCAGTATGTCGGCGTTCTCGTCCACCTCTTCGTGGCAGCGCAGGGCGAAGGCGCGCGAGGTGGCGGCGCTCTGCGCGATGATCACCACCACGCAGGAACCCGCGACCGGCAGCAGGGCCAGCATCTGGTTCCACGTCACGTTCGGCGGGCGCAGCGACGGCAGGCCGCCCGCGATCGGGCCGATGACCGCCACCCCGTGCCCCGCCAGGTCCAGCGCCCGGCTGGCCACGATGGCACCCACCACCGCGACCAGCGCCATCGGCGCGCGCGGCAGCAGGCGGCCGCCTGCCAGGATCAGCGCCACCACCAGCAGCGACAGCCCGGCGCACAGGAAGCTGGCCCCCGGCAGCCCGCGCGTGACCTGCAGCAGCTGCGCCAGCGGATTATGCGCCGGGGCCGCCACGCCCAGCATGTCGCGCGACATGGCGATGCAGACCTGCACCCCGACCCCGGTGAGGAAGCCGACCAGCACGGTGCGCGAGAAGAAATCGGCCAGGAAGCCCAGCCGGAACAGCCGCGCGCCCAGCAGGAACGACGCCACCAGCCACGCCACCGCGCCGACCAGCGCCACGTAGCGCGGGCTGCCCGCCGCCGCCATGCCCGCCAGCCCGCTGGCGATGATGGCGGCGGTGGCGGAATCGGCCGCCACCACCAGATGCCGCGACGACCCCAGCAGGGCGAAGGCCACCAGCGGCAGCAGCACCGTATACAGGCCCGTGACCGCCGGCATGCCGGCGATGGCGGCATAGCCCAGGACCTGCGGAATGTTCATCGAGGCCAGCGTCAGTCCGGCCAGCGCGTCGTGCCACCCGCCGGGCGCGCGCAGGGCCGCCGCCGCCCTGGCCCCCTGCGCCCGCAGGCGTGCCAGCAGGCCCCCAGGCGGCGCGGCCCCGTCTCGCGGCCCGGCCTTGTCTCCCGGCCCGGTTCCGGCCGTCATGATTCAGACCCCTCCGTTCCCCGCCGGCAGGCGCCCGGCGGCGATCGCCGCCCGGAACGCCGCCCAGTCGCGGTGGGTCTGTGCGGCATAGAGCAGCGAGAAGCCGCCGATCGCATCGGCAAAGGCGCGGCCCCGCCCCAGATAGGCCGACAGCGCCACCACATCGCCGGTGCGGGCATGGGCCCGGGCCAGCGTGCGGCCACAGAGCGGCGCGTAATCGGCCAACCCATCCTGCGCGACTTCGGTGCCGATGGCGGCCAGGCGGGCATCCTTGAGGCGGCGGACATAGAATTGCCGGCCGGCGCCCGAGAGATCGTGATGCGCATCCTCGGCCTCGTCCTGCGTGTGGGTCCAGCCCAGGAAGACATCCGACGCCGCCTGCATCATGCGCTGGCCGGCCACCACCCGCTGCCCCTGGTTGCGGAAGGCCGAAACCCCGGCGAAGGGCGCGAGCACGGAATCCTGTGCCTCCTTGATCTGCAGCAGCAGGCTGTCGCCATCGGCGGTGGTGAACAGGCCGATGGCGCAGAACGTGCCGACGCTGCCCACCCCCACGACCTTGAAGATCACGTCGCGCAGGCGGTACTGCGCCAGCAGAATGGCGCGCTCGGGCGGCTGGGTGGCGACATAGCGGGCGAAGGCGCCGCGCACGATCTCGTCATGCTCGGGCAGGCGCATCACCAGCGGCGGCTTTTCGCGCAGAGACGGCGTGCCGCCATTGTCGGCCACCAGCCCGAAATGGCGGCGCGCGCTGTCCATCCGTTCGGCCAGCAGCGTCCCCGCGCGCCGCCGCGCCCGTCCGTCGTCGAATGAAGCGATCGCGGCGGCGAGGTCGATCCGGTTGGTCCAGATCTCCAGCGGCGTCAGCGGGGCCAGGCGCGCCATCTCGGTGGCGTAGGCCTGTGCCGCCAGAACGGCCAGCGCGCGCGCCGCCTTGTCCGACAGGCCGGTCTCCTGCCCCGCCAGCACCAGGGATGCCCCC
This sequence comes from Gluconacetobacter tumulicola, assembly GCF_014174215.1. Taxonomy (GTDB): domain Bacteria; phylum Pseudomonadota; class Alphaproteobacteria; order Acetobacterales; family Acetobacteraceae; genus Gluconacetobacter; species Gluconacetobacter tumulicola. The sequence continues at coordinate 40,272 of NZ_JABEQL010000026.1, forward strand.
AGGCGCTTGATGTCCCATTCGAAGGGGGCGGGCAGGGTTTCGTCGAAATCGTTGATATCGAAGACGGGCGCGCCCTCGGGCGAGGCATAGGCGCCGAAATTGGCCAGGTGGCAGTCGCCGCAGCCCTGCACGCGCGGGCCGGTCCAGACCGTCTGCGCCAGGTCCGCCGCCATCACCGCCGCCGCACCGCGCAGGAAGGCGAAGGGCGAGGCCGCCATGCGCTGATGGCGGATGGGCAGCAGGCCGGCGATCCGGTCCGCCCCCTGCCGTTCCAGGATCGCGACCGGGTCGGCGCGGCCGGGCGGCGGCGTCCAGTCCGCATGGGCGCCGCGCGGCAGGCTATGCCGCAGGGCGCGGCCGCCGGCGTGGCGTTCGCGCCGGGTGGAGAGGGCGGCGGCCCGGTTCAGGGTCGGGAAATCGGCGGGATAGGCGATCATCTCCCGATCCTTGCAGGTCGCAATGCCCCCGTCACGTGCGAAAACCGCTCCCCTTCGTCCGCGACCAGCAACCCGTCATCATGTCATTTCGAACATTTCCCCCGGTCCTTCGTTTCAGACGGACCAGACATGCCGCGCGTCCAGAACCAGGCTCTGAAGCCAGCACAGCCCGGCATCGTTCCTGTTCGCGACGGGGGACAGCAGACGGATCTCGCGCGGCCCCACGATATCGGGCAGGCCGGCAACACACAGCCCGGTCATTTCGCGAAACGCATGGGCTATATATTCGGGCACCACGGCCACCGTCCGCGCCTTTCGCAGAAACAACGGAAGATGTCCGAAAGACGGCACCACCGCGCGGATGGTCCGGCTGAATCCCAGATTGCGCAGGGCGTGGTCGAACACGCTATGCTGCCGCGCGCCTTCGATCAGGATCTGATCCCACACGCAGAGTTCCTCGAGCCGCAGGGTCTCGGGCAGATTGACGAATTCCGGGTCCCCCACGCACACCATGCGGTACGGCGCCAGGGAAAGCGCGACGCAATCAGGCCGCGTCAACGGATAGATCGTGACGGCAAGGTCGATTTCCCGGCGCTCCAGCGTCAGGTTCATCGTATCGGCCGGAACGGCCCGGGCCGTCAGCGTCACGTTTGGCGCCACCTCCCTGATTTTGGCCATCAGGTGCGGTCCAAGCGCATAATCCAGACCGCCGTCGCAGCCGACCACGAAGCTGCGCGACGAAAACGCCGGATTGAACTCACCCCGCTGCCCCAGGGCGCCGCGCAACGTATCGACGCATTCCTCCAGGACCGACGCCATCGTCGTCGCCCGGGACGTCGGCTGCATGCCGTAGCGCGTCCTGACGAACAGCTCGTCACCGCACAGGGCGCGCAGGCGCCGCAGGGACGCGCTGACGGCCGGCTGGGTCAGGGCCAGCCGCACCGCCGCGCGACTGACGCTGCGTTCATGCCACAGGGCGAGGAACACCTGGGCCAGATTCAGGTCCATCCGCGAGATATTCATAAGATTTATAATAAAGCAGAAAACTCGTTATTTGACGATCCCTTTCGAAATCAAAACAGTGTGCGAAGGAAAAATTCTTGCCTGCCCGTTCCGCCAGAAGGAGGACCTTCCCTTGTCCCGCCCCAGATCCCTCCTTGCCCGGCTCCTTGTCTCGACCACCCTGATTTCCGTCACGGCGCAGGCCCGCGTGCCGTACGATTCCAGGCACGCGACCCCTCATCCCCTTTCACGCCACGCCACGCCGGCCACCGCCGCGCCGGCGAAGGCAACAGCCCCGGCGGCCGCGCATAAGCCGCCCGCCGGTATCCAGGCCGCCAGGAGCGAAGACGTTTCAGTCACCGGCGGCATGCGCACGGCCAACGGCGTGACCAACACCACGCCCGGCGGCGGCCTGATGGCGCGGCAGACCCTGGCACGCTCGCAAAGCACGGTGACGCGCGATTTCATCGCCAAGCAGGCGCCGACCGGCAACGCGATCGCCATGATTGCCGCCTTGCCGGGCGTCATTTCCGCCAGCACCGACCCGCTGGGCCAATCGAACACCGCCATGTCGATCCGTGGCCTGCAACAGGCGGAAATCGGCTTCGTCTATGAAGGGATTCCGCTGAACGACAGCATCAACTACACGCCCTATACACAGGCGATGGTGGATACCGACAACATCCAGTCCGTCACGGTCGCCCAGGGCGCGCCCGATATCGGCGCGCCGGTCTATAACGATGTCGGCGGCCTGGTGACCGTCGCCCTGCGCGGCCCGCAGGATCACCGGAGCGGCATGGTCGATTTCAGCTTCGGCTCGAAATCCCTGCAGCGGGAATATATCCGCTACGACACGGGCGAGATCGGCCATAGCGGGGTCAAGGCATTCGCCTCCTTCTCCTCCACCACCAACGACCAGTGGCGCGGATCGGGCGTCTTCAAGAAATATCATGTCGATTCGAAACTTATCAAGAACTGGGGCGAAGGCAGCAGCGCGGGCCTGACCTTTTCCTACGACAACTGGCAGCAGGGCAATTACCGCCCCGTGACGCTGACGCAGTGGGAGCAATATGGGACATCCTTCAACTATACGAAGGAATATTTCCCGGGAAATACGAACTGGATCGGCCTGCAGCAGTACCAGCGCCGCTCGACCGTGCTGATCGCCCCGATCAAGCTGAAGCTGAGCCGCTCCACGACGCTGGACGTCACGCCTGCCTATAATGAACTATTCCGAATTCTACTTAGGCGGCGTAACCATAAAGAACAAGGGCTCGTATTTCGGGAACCAGGCCATTCCCGACCTGAACCTGCCCTACCAGACCCATGGCGTCATGACCGCCTCCAGCATCAACCCCGTCCCGCAGAAGACGGGATTCCTCAACGCGGCCCTGACGTGGAAGGCGGGAGCCAACATTTTCCGCGCCGGATATATCTACAGCTATATCGCCCTGGAAGAGCCCATCTACTACGCGCCCGTCGGTTATGACGGCAGCATCGCCAACCGATACAGCAAATACATGGTCACCCTTCCCGACGGCCGCGAGTACAGAACGCTCGACATGAATTTCAAGCATCAGATGAACGAGATCTTCATCGATGACGAGCTGAAGCTTCTGGGAGGCCGGCTGACGCTGGATGCCGGATTGCGCTACCTGATGATCACCCGCTGGGCGACCAACCTGATCCCCGGCGTCACCCACTACAATGTCGGTGGCAGCTATTCCCAGCCCCTGCCGCAGGTTTCCGCCAGCTACCAGATCACGCCCAACGACCAGATCTATATCGACGGAACGACCTCCTACCGCGCGCCTGCCTCCGTTCAGGTCTATGGCGAGGTCTTCTCCACCTCCAGCCCCAATCCGGCCTCGAAGCAATCGTCGCTCAAGGGCGAATATGCGATCGGCGAGGAAATCGGCTATCGCCACTATTCGACGGTCAACGTCGCCCTTTCGCTGTTCAACTACAACATCACCAACAACCAGATTACCTCGTCGCAATATATCAACGGCATTCCCCTCCCCTCGCCGATCGAGGCGGGTGGCAAGACGTCGCGCGGCGCACAGGGCGAAATCGGCCTGCGCCCCTGGCATCACTGGAGCCCCTATGTCTCCGCCCAGTATCTGCACGCGACGACGGACAACAATATCATAAAGGGCAACGACCTGCTGCCCACGCGCGGCAAGCGCGCCGTGCAGAGCCCCGAATTCTCGGCCGCCGTCGGGATTTCGTATGACGATGGTTCTGTCTTCGGAAACTTTGCGTTCAATTACGTCGGTTCCCAATATTCCACGATCATGAACGACGAGAAGATTCCCGGCTACGAGACCGCCAACATCACGCTCGGCTATCGTATGCGCAAACTGTGGTTCGCCGAGCATCCGCAGTTCCAGCTCAACGTCGTCAATATCGGAGCCAGGAACTATCTGTCCGGGTTCCAGAGCATCTCCACCAACGCAAAAGCCACGCGGGGCATTTACGGCACCACCATTGCCGGCTCTTCGCCGCTTTATCTCAGCGCCGGCGGCGTGGCCGCCATCGCCTCGCTCAGCACCGGCTTCTGACCTCATTCAAGGGTTCAAGACGCACCATGTCTCGATTTTCCTTCCTGGGCCTTGCCACCGCGCTGGCCTCGACCGCCCTCGCCACCCCCTCCCTGGCCGCGTCCGGCCCCTGGCCGACCAGTGAGGGGCGCGGAGCCTGCGCCGTCACCAAGACATCGAACGTTCCGGCGAAGATGCGCGACGGCACCATTCTCCGCGCGGATGTCTACACCCCGACCACCACCGGGAAGGTGCCCGTCCTGCTGATGCGCACCCAGTACGGCAAGGAGGCCGCGCAGGTGCAGCCTTCGCGCTTCCAGTCACCCGCCTGGTTCGCGTCGCAATGCTACATCGTCGTCGTCCAGGACATCAGGGGACAGGGAAAATCTGGCGGTACGTTCTACGAATATCGCTATGATCGCGACGACGGGTACGACACCGTGCAATGGGCTGCCGCGCTGCCGGGCGCGGACGGGCAGGTCGCGATGTACGGCTCTTCCTATGTCGGCGCGACCCAGTGGCTGGCCGCCACCGCGACGCCGCCGGCGCTGAAGGCCATCATCCCCTCCAACACGGGGGACGATTATTACGATGGCTGGAGCTATGAGGACGGCGCCTTCCGCCTGGCCTTCATCACGCCCTGGATGATGGAGACCATCGCCTCCTCCGCCGCCGCCAATCGCGGCGACAAGGACCTGTCGAAGGCGCTCTTCGCCGACGGCAAGAACCCGTCCACCTGGCTGTCCTTCACGCCCTATGGTGCCTTCCCGGCGCTCCATCCGGAAAAGCCCGAGGTCGCCCCCTATTTCTACGATACAGTCGCCCACCCGACACGCGACAGTTTCTGGGAGGCGTTTCAGATCCGCACCCATTACGACCGCGTCAAGGTCCCCGTCCTGGCCTTCGACGGCTGGTATGACTCGTTCCTGACCGGTGCCATCAACAATTTCAACGGCATGAGAATGTCGGGCGGCAGCGCGCAGGCGCGCGCCAACCAGCGTCTCGTGCTCGGCCCGTGGGAACATATCGGCTGGGGACGCCCCGACGCGGTCGTCAGCCCCATGCTGGAGGATATCGGCCCCGTCGCCAACAGCCCCGTCAACGAGCTGACCATCCGCTTCCTCGATCATGTGCTGAAAGGCAAGGATAACGGCTTCACCGACGGTCCGCGCGTCGATTACTTCACGATGGGCGAGAACCGGTGGCACACGGCAACGTCCTTCCCCGTCGCGGGCACGCAATACCGCACCTGGTATCTGGGCAGCGAGGGACGGGCGAATTCCTCGATGGGCGACGGCAGCCTGACGCCGGACAAACCCGCAGGCTCCCCGTCGTCCGATCACTTCATCTACAATCCCGCGAACCCGGTTCCCAGCCTGGGCGGTCATTCCTGCTGCGCCTGGACGTCGGGGCCGCAGGGACAGTTCGACCAGTCCGCCATCGAGCAGCGTCCCGACATCCTGGTCTACACCAGCGCCCCCTTGAAGGAGGCGCTCGATGTCACCGGCCCGATCACGGTCGATCTGTTCGCAGCGACGGACGCGAAGGATACCGACTTCACGGCGAAGCTGATCGACGTCCTGCCCGACGGCCGGGCGATCAACCTGAACAACGGCATCATCCGCGCCGCCTACCGGGATTCGCTCAGTCATCCGACCCCGATCGTTCCCGGCAAGGTCTACGAATATCACATCAAGGTCTGGCCGACCTCGAACCTGTTCAAACCGGGCCACCGGATAAGGCTGGAAATTTCCTCCAGCGACTATCCGCAGTTCGCGCCCAACCCCAATACAGGGGAGCCGCTCGCCACGGCGCGCACGGCGGTGATCGCCAACCAGACCATCTGGCATGACGCAACGCACCGTTCGTCGGTCATCCTGCCCGTCCTGCCGGCAACGGTGGCGGGCGACGGCGCGGACCATCCGCCACAGGACTGACGCCACCCGGTGCGCGCCGCCGGGGGACGGGCCTCAGTCCCCCGGCGCGTTCTGGTCCACCAGCCGCCGGATCGCATCCAGATAGGCGATGAAGGCGGACCGGCCGCTGTCGGTCAGTATCAGCCGCGTCAGGGGACGCCGGCCCGCGAAGCCCTTGTCCTGCACCACATAGCCCGCATCCTCCAGCTTGCGCAGATGGGTCGACAGATTGCCGTCGGTCACGCCCAGATGAGTGCGCAGCGCCGTGAAATCCGCCATTCCGGCCGAGGACAGATAGGCCATGATGCCCAGCCGCACGCGGCCGTGGATCACGTCGTCGATCTGCCCGATATCGAAATTATCCATGGTCCGCGTCACGCCGCCCGGCCTTCGCGGCGCAGCAGGACCCAGCCCGGCAGCGCCACCAGCAGCAGGATCAGCAGCCCGTAGAGCAGGAAGATGGCGGGGCTGTCGATTGCAGCCGCCACGGCCAGCGCGCCGGCAAACGCCCCGGCCGCCACCGCCCGCAGCCATGCCTGGCCGGAGATGAAGGCCGTGGCGCTCCATCCCGCCCCGTACAGCGCCAGGACCAGGGACGGAAACATCACCCAGACGATTGGCGTGCCGCAGCGCCAGGCCAGGATCATGCCGGCGACGAACATCACGCCGATCCCGGTCCCCAGCCCGCTCCACATCATGCCGATGGCGCGGTTGACCATCACCACGCTGCCGGGGCGGCCCGGCAGCGCGCGGTTGAGGAACCAGATCACCGGCAGGTAGGCGACCATCGCCGCCAGCCACACCCAGACCTGCGCCTGCGGCGGCAGGACCGTCCGGCCGGTCGCGATGGCCCAGGCGGCGAAGCTGGTCAGGCCGAACAGCAGGCCGGCGCTGAGGAAATAAGGGCCGCTGGTCAGCGGCGCGTTGCGCCCGGCCTCGGCCAGGCCGCGCAGGAAGGTCAGGTCGTCATGCAGCGACGTTTCGGTTCGGGTCGTCATGGGGGCCTCGAGTTGAGGGGGTTGAGGGGGTTGAGGGGCGCATCGCACTCGCCCCGGCAAGACGAAGCATAGGCAAACCACTCTCTATTTCAAAGTTATTTTTTATGAAGATTCTTTTCCTTCCGCCAGCCTTGCAGTGCTGCACGACAGCGCGGGCCGCCCAGTCATTGCGTCTCTGACAGGAGTGGCGCCGGGCTGGGAGGGGCCGGATGCGGGGCCATGCGGAACCGCGCCCCTCCGTGCGCGTTTACGACGCGCGGGCGCCGGTTTCCCTTTCCTGCGTCGGCATCACGCCTCCATGTGCATGGCACAGACGAACGAAAATGATAGTCCTCAGGATTGGCCACAAAGATAAGAATTTTCCAATCGCTGCGCCGTACAACATAAAATGTCGTACCGTGGGATCTGTGCCATACCCGACAAAGAAAAATGTGGCGTGCCAGAGGTTTTGGCTAGAACTCTGCAATAAAAATAAATAAAGATATCGACGATGTGGAAAAAATCACGCAGCAATGCCCCATCCGCCCCCCCCTCCTTCCCCGTTTCCCTTGAAAAGAACTGTCGTTTTTGCTTATCCTCCCCGACAAGATGCGAAAGCGTGACCGATTTTCCCGGAGCCCGAGCCCTGCGCGCCCTCTCGCGCCGGCTGACCGCCACGCGGTGGCGTGCGGGGCTGGTCGCGCTGGCGCTGGCGGCCGCCTTCGTGGCGCCGGGCACCCTTCCGGCCCGGGCCGCCGCCCCGGATGCCCCGGCCACGTCGCCCTTCGCCCGGCCGAGCCAGACGGCGGCGGATACCCAGCCGGCCGGCAATCTGGAACAGACAATCCCCGGTTTCCTGCAATCGCCCTACGGGCCGCCGTCATTCGGCGCGCCCTATGGCACCACCCATGCGTTGGGTGCCTGGGGCGGCGCGCAGCCCTGGCTGCAGAAGCATGGCGTCTATGTCGCCCTCGCCCTCTATGAAGGCATTTCCGGCAATGTCTCGGGCGGCAAGACGCAGAGCTACACGCTGGCCGGCCAGGTCGGGGGCACGGTCGATATCGACTGGCAGAAGCTGCTGGGCGCGGGCGCATGGTCCAACGATCTGTGGCTGCATATGCTGGCGGTGAACGGCAACGGGCAGAATCTCAGCCGGCTGTTCGGCGACAACGGCAACCAGGTGCAGCAGATCTATGGCGCGCGCGGCAACGTGGTGGCGCATCTGGTCTGGGCCTATTTCGAGAAATCATGGTTTCAGCACAAGGTCGACCTGGCTGCCGGCTGGATTCCGACCGGGACGTTCTTCAACAACTCGCCCTGGGTGTGCAGCTTCATGAATGTCTGGGTGTGCGGCAACGTGACGCCGACGAAATACCTGACAGCGGGGCGCGACTGGCCGTCGGGCAATATCGGCACCGTGCTGCGCCTGATGCCGACCCGCCATTTCTATGTCATGGGCGGGCTGTTTGCCGTATCGCCGCATTCCTATAATGGCGGCATTTCGGGCTGGGCCTGGGGACAGGACAATCTGGGCAAGCTGGGTACCGAGGTCGAGATCGGCTGGATTCCGGAATTCGGGCCCGACAGGCTGGTCGGCCATTACAAGGTCGGCTTCCTCTACGACAATTCGCGCTATGACGATCTGTACGAGGGTGTGAACGGCCAGCCATGGATCGTGAGCGGCCTGGCGCCCCGCCGGCACAGCGGGCAGACATCGGCCTGGGTCATGGCCGACCAGATGCTGATCCGCCATGGACCGGGCGAGATGAACGGGCTGGTGCTGGCCGGGCAATATTCCTATGCCGACGGCCGGACGTCGCAGATGAACCATCATCTGGTCGCCGCCCTGCTGGATACCGGCTATCTGTGGGGCCGGCCGCTGGACAGTGTCGGCATCAACTTCCAGTGGGCCAATTTCAGCCGCAGCGCCACCCTGTCGCAGGAAGCGGCGGTGGCCTATGGGCTGCCGTTCCGGGGCGCCAATTTCGGCACGCCCTACGGCATCCAGGGGCATGAGGACATCTACGAGGCCTTCTATTCGGCCCATCTGATGACCGGCGTGTCGCTTCAGCCCGATTTCCAGTATGTCAACCATGTCGGCGGAACGACGGTGTTCAAGGATGCCGTGGTCCTGAGCACCGCGCTGAACGTGCTGTTCTGAAGCCTGTGCGGGCCGGAGCGGAAAACCGCCCGGCCCATGGCGCGATGCGTGCTCCGACCGGGCGGAAGACACGGAAGGCCCCCGCGATTCCGCAGGCGCCTGCTCGCCGCCCTCCGTCCTGAAACAGAAAGACAGGAGAGCCAACGCCATGCAGAAACGTTCGCTGGGCCATGCGGGCTTCGAGATCGCGCCGATCGTTTTCGGCGGCAATGTCTTCGGCTGGACGATCGACGAGAAGGCGAGTTTCGACGTGCTGGATGCCTTCGTCGATCACGGGTTCGATGCCATCGACACCGCCGATGTCTATTCGGCATGGGCGCCGGGCAACAAGGGTGGCGAGTCGGAAACGATCATCGGCAAATGGCTGAAGGCGCGGCCCGGCATGCACGACAAGGTGAAGATCTTCACCAAGGTCGGCTCCGACCTGGGCGTGCCGGGCCAGAAGGGCCTGTCGGAGACGTGGATCCTCCAGGCCGTCGATGCCTCGCTCGCGCGGCTGGGGGTGGAGCGGATCGACCTGTATTTCTCCCACTGGCCCGACCCGCACACGCCCTATGCCGAAACGCTGGGCGCGTATGACAAGCTGCTGAAGGCCGGCAAGATCCGCGCCATCGGGGCGTCCAACCTCGATGCCATGCAACTGGACGAGGCCCTGCACGTCGCGCGGGCCAAGGGGCTGCCGGCCTATCAGGTGCTTCAGCCGGAATATAATCTCTACGACCGGGGCAGCTTCGACGGCCCGCTGCGCGATCTCTGCCTGCGCGAGGGGCTGGGCGTCGTGACCTATTTCAGCCTCGCCTCCGGCTTTCTCTCGGGGAAATATCGCAGCAAGGACGATCTGGGGCAGAGCCGGCGTGGCGAAGGGATCGGGAAATATCTCGATGCGCGCGGCATGCGGATTCTCGCGGCGCTGGATGACGTCGCCGCCCGCCATGGCGCGCGCGATGCGGAAGTGGCGCTGGCCTGGCTGATCGCGCGGGAAGGCGTGACGGCGCCGATCGCCAGCGCCACGAAGCGCAGCCATGTGGAAAGCTTCGCAAAAGCCGTCGCGCTGTCGCTGGATGCGGAGGATATCGCCGCGCTGGATCAGGCGAGCGCGCCCTGACGCAGCCGGCCGCCCTGCCTATCCGGGGCCGGGCGGCCCTTCATCGGGCGTCAGGCCGTGCCCGCGCCCGCTCGTGCGGCCTCGATCCGCGCGATGTCGATCCGGCCCATGGTCATCATGGCTTCCATTGCCCGCTTCGCGGCCGCGCGATCCGGGTCCTGCAATGCGGCCAGCAGGATGCGGGGCACGATCTGCCATGAAAAGCCCCAGCGGTCCTTGCACCAGCTGCAGGCGCTCTCACTGCCGCCATTCCCGACGATGGCATCCCAATAGCGGTCGGTTTCCGCCTGGTCTTCGGTCATCACCTGGAAACTCACCGCCTCGTTCGGCATGAAGCCGCGTCCGCCATTCAGGCCGACGAAGGCCTGGCCCAGCACGGTGAATTCCACCGTCAACTCGCTGCCCTCCTGCCCGCCTGGATAATCGGCGGGCGATCGAAGCGTCTGCCCGACATGGCTGTCCGGAAAGGTGGCCGCGTAGAACTCCGCCGCATTGCGCGCCTCGCCATGGTCGAACCACAGGCAGGTCACGATTTTTCCGGGCATGGATATTCTCCCCCGAGCCCCAGCGCCACGATCGGTGCGAACAGTCAGGACGTGGAGCGCCATGGACCTGTTTCAAGACCGGGCCGTTCGTTCGTCCGCTCAGGATCGGGGAACGGATACCGTGCCGCGGGCATTGTAGGGGGGTCCATGTCATGCGAGGGCCCGATGACAGCAACCCGACGCGATCTGCTCGCCATCTCTGCCCTGGGGGGCGCCGCGGTCCTGATGTCCCGCAGCGCCCATGCGCAGGATGCCCAGCATGCGGGGGACGTCATGCCCACGCTGGGGCGTGTGACCCGGAATGCGCTCCCGCTGAATGCGGCCCAGCCGGGGCAGCGCTTTCGGCCCGCCACGCGGCTTGGCCTCGGCGGGGTGCCGATCGGCAATGGCTTCGCCCCTGCCACGGACCAGGATGCCGAGGCCACTCTTGAGGCCGCGTGGGCGTCCGGGGTCCGCTATTTCGACACCTCGCCATGGTATGGGCTGGGGCTCAGCGAGCGGCGGTTCGGCCATTTCCTGCACACGAGGCCGCGCGATGAATTCGTGCTGTCCACCAAGGTCGGCCGGCTGCTGACGGCGGCCCCCCAGCCGTCCGGCGGGACGATGTGGCAGGACCCCTCGCCCTTCGCCTATCGCTACGATTATTCGGCGGACGGTGTGAAGCGATCCATCGAGGACAGTCTTCAGAGACTGGGTATTTCCCGGATCGATATCGTCTATATCCATGATCTGTCCCCCGGGAACAGGGACATGGGGGCGAAATGGACAAGCTATTTCGAGCAGGCCGCCAAGGGCGCGATCCCCGCGCTGACCAGACTGCGCGAAGAGGGCACGATCAAGGCCTGGGGGCTCGGCATCAATACGCCCGAGGCGGCGTTCCGCACGCTGGACATCGGCGACCCCGACATCATTCTGCTGGCGACGCAATATTCCATCTTCCACCATCAGGAGGCGCTTGATCGCACGCTCCCCGCTCTCGCCCGGCGGGGGATTTCCGTCGTGGTCGGCGCGCCACTGAATGCCGGTTTTGCAGCCGGCCGCGCGCGCTATGATTATGGGGGCAGCATCCCGGCCGGCATGGAACGCAAGCGCACGCGGATGAATGCCATCGCCAGGCGCCACGGTATCGACCTGCGCACGGCGGCACTTCAGTTCGCTGCCGCCAACCCGACCGTCGCGGCCGTCATTCCCGGCGCACGCAATGCCGCGCAGGCGCAGGCCAATGCGCAATCCATGGAGGTCGCGATTCCATCCGCGTTCTGGAGCGATCTGAAACAGGAAAAACTGATTGCGCAGGCTGCGCCTACACCCGCCGAAACGTGAAGCAAACCGCTGGCGGAACAGGCCTGTCAGCGGCAAAGGCCGAAGCCGGTAGCCTGAAGATGGAAGTGGCTGGCATGCAGGCTGTTGTAATCGGGCGATAGAACGGTGCTAAAGACGCGGTAGGCCTGGTCGCGCACCTGGTGTAAATAGGGGCCGACGGCCCCTCCCGCATTCCAGGCACTGACAGGAATTTCCCGCCCATCGGCAAGGATGAAAGCAGAAACATCGATCGCATCGGCGGTGGCATGACTGCTCTCGGAACCTGGCCGGTCACGGACATCTCGACAGGCGAAGCTGCCGACATGCCGGATACGCCCGAGGCCGGTATGGAACACAGCCTGCGTGACCGGCCTGGCAACCCGTGCTTCGAACAAGGACCGCTGCACCGCCAGATTGCACGACGCCAGAAAGCTGGCGGGGAGCAGGGGAACATCCCCTCCCCCGACCGTAAAGACATCCTGAAGCGGACAAGCTTCGGTGCCGCTATGCGCATGTTCCTGAACAGGCAGCGGGGAGGTGAGAAGTGCCGCGTGGCACAGCTCCGGCGAACTGGACAACAGACGGAGCTTGAAGGGCGTCATCACGGTCCAGGCCGCGCCGAAATCAAGCGGCTGCGTAGGGTCGTAGGCCGGCGGCAGCCAGCGCCGATGAAACACGGCCAGGACGAGCAGGGCGGCACCGAACAGCAGTATCACGAGACGCATGATGCGCATGGTGTCGTTCCGTTCTCCGGCATGTCAGAATGCGTTTTTTGAAATCCGGTGACCGATAGGCGTTATTCCACCGGCATCGCCTCCCCCTGGCCGGTGGAATGCCCGAACGATCATGGCATGGAGAGGGCCATTCCTGTAAAGTCCGCCCCCCTTTTCAGGGTAATTATACCCTTCCCAAACACGACTGCTTACGCTCTCATCCTGGACATTCGAAGCCGTAAAGCGCTTTTCCGAAAGCGGACGTCGTCAGCTAGAGAGAACTTTTCGACACACCATATATACTGTGTTGCGAAGCCAGCGGTGGTCAGGATCGGCGTCCAGCCTGGGGTGCCACATGGCGGAAACGGCGATTTCAGGTGTTTTTACGGGAAGCTGAAATGTTCTCAGGCCCGATGTCTCTGCGAATTCGTCGGAAAGGTTCGCGAGACACAACCGTGGCACATGCGTCACCAGATCCGTTTGCTGCACGATCTTGATCGCATCCGGAAATCCAGGCACGACGACCGACACGGTGCGTTGGTAACCCAGTTGCTCAAGCGCATCATCAACTGGTCCTCTGAACGTTCCTCGTCGCGAGGTCACGACATGACGGCATGCTGCGTAGCGCGGTAGACTGATATCTTCGTCATGAAAAAGAGAATGGCCGATGCGCGCCACGCCGACGAACGTATCCCGGAACAGAAGCCGGCTTCGGATCTCTGGCGCAGAGGCGCCCCGGACGCCGATTTCCAGATCGATCCGCCCGTCTCGTAGCGGTAGCACATCCTTATCCGGCTTGGGCGCAAACCGCAGGCGCACCCGTGGTGCTTCTTTCATGATGGCTGTCACCAGAGGCGCTGCAGCAACATTTAGAAAGCCTTCACTGGCGCGAAGGACGAATGTCCGATCCAGCGCTTTCAAATCCAGTTCCCGATGCTGCGGGCGCAGGACAGCCTGCGCGTCGCGGGTCAGGGCATGAACGCGCTCGCGGATATCCGTTGCATAGGGCGTCGGCACGAGATGTCGGCCTGCCCGAACCAGCAACGGATCACCAGTGGTCAAACGAAGCCGCGTCAGTGTCCGACTCATGGCAGAAGAACTGAGCCCAAGACGACGAGCTGCGCCTGTCACACTGGCTTCGTCGAGCAGTACGTCTAGCGCGGTCAGAAGATTGAGATCGATGTTCTGCATGTAATGACCCTATCAACGATCATCGGCAATATATAGCGTCACACGCAATGACATATTGATCCGCAAGCGCCTGGCGCCTGCTCCGGTTTCATACCTATTTTGACAGGCATGTCCCGTCATGACGAGTAGCCTGCAGAAAGGAGCCATTCCATGAAGCTGATCGGCATCGAAGAGCATTTCTTGACGCCTGAGATAAAGGACGCCTGGTCCGCCATTGGTCTTGGAGCCTCTGATCCAAGCGTTGCATTCCACGGTGGCCCACTTGAAAAGCGGCTAACCGATCTCTCGGAAGAGCGGCTCGCTCTTATGGACGAGACCGGGCTGGACGTTCAGGTGCTGTCGCTCACCACACCGTCACTGCACGATCTTGGCCCCGGCAGTCTCGATCTGGCGCGCCGCGCGAACAATGCTCTTGCGGAAGCGATTGCACGCCATCCGGATCGCTTTCAGGCGCTGGCGACGCTGCCCGTAGCGATGCCCGATGAAGCGGCCCTAGAACTCGAGCGCTGTGTCAGGACGCTCGGCTTCAAGGGAACGATGCTGTGCGGGCGAGTGGGTCATCGCAACCTGGACCATGCTGACTTGCTCCCGGTCTTTCAAAGTGCTGCGGCGCTGAAAGCGCCCGTCCTACTCCATCCCAGAGCGCCGGATAAGGCTGTCCGAGATGCCTACTATTCCGGGTTCAGCCCGCAGATCGATGCCGCTTTTTCCTGCTTCGGTCTCGGCTGGCATTATGATGCCGGTATCCAGTTCCTGCGTCTGGTGCTGGCGGGCCATTTCGATCGCTTCCCGGATCTGCAGGTTATTCTGGGCCACTGGGGCGAACTGGTCCTGTTCTATGCCGAGCGTATAGCCAACATGGATCGCGCGACCGGTCTGAAGCACACCATGATGACCTATTTTCGGCGCAATCTGTATGTCACGGCGAGCGGCATGTTCCTGCCGCATTATCTGGAACAGGCAGCACGGATCGTCGGTCACGACCGTCTTCTGTTCTCTACCGACTATCCCTATCAATACCGCACCGGCGGCGATGCGCGGCGCTTTCTCGAAAACTGCGGCCTGGAGACGTCTGACAGGCAGGCGTTCGCGCATGGAAACTGGGAGCGGCTCACAGGAAACATGTCGTAAGCAGAATAAAAAATCCCGTTCCGCAACGGTTGCCACCCCACAACAATATCAACGGCGCGGCTGATGCAAAAGCCGTTGCAGAAAGTCGGCTTCCCGTGGGAGCGTTCCCGAAAGCGGACAGCCCGCACTCCTGAAGAGTTTCGGGCGCCGTGAGGCGTACGAAAGTCGGGGAGGACCGAACCCGCGACACCGGGACTCAGTTATGGGGAATTTGCAACTGGCGCTGCCCTGAGGCGCCC
>NZ_JABEQL010000027.1 GCF_014174215.1 Gluconacetobacter tumulicola
CAACGATCATAAGATCAACCGCCTCCACGAACTGCTGCCATGGAATTGGCGGCCCATGCCGACAACTCACAAACAGGCTGCGTGATTATGCGGCCTTGAGCGGCCGGTTACCGTCTGTCAGTGTCCGTCTGCTCAAGGGTCGCCTTGAATCAGAACTTCAACTCCAAAGGAATCCATGAATGTACACAGCGCCTAGAGAGTGGTTGTGGACCTCAATCAAGCTCGTGATTGCCAGACCTATGGATGAAATCGCCCGACAGAAGGGAGCCATGGCATGAGCACCCGCATGGCAGCGCGCCAGAAGATCCCGGCTAAGTCCCTGTCGGCAAGTGGTGTCGATGCCCTCGACCGGCAGACGTTCCACACGCGCGGCTTGCGCGATATCGCCGGGCGATCAGGCGAGACATGAACCTGGTGCAGGACGCGTCCGAGCGCACGGTATCGGAATGGCACGGCGCGATTCGGCTCGAAGCCTATGCTGAACAGATCGCGGAAATCGCGGAGCGGAGGAGCCTGTGCCGCTTCGTTCCCCGCTGTGTCTGGGTAGCGCGGCTTCTAAAAGAGATAGCAAAGGGGTAAGCGTCGAGTCTCTGTATATAGAAGACTGATTTCATTATGATATTTTTGGATTGGTGGCGGAGAGAGTGGGATTCGAACCCACGGTACGCTATTAACGTACACACGCTTTCCAAGCGTGCGCCTTAAGCCGCTCGGCCATCTCTCCGGCGCACTGGCGGGGCTGCCGGTGTGGCAGGCCCGTCGGTATGGGGCGGGAACATAGCAACAATTCCGGCCGGCGCAAGGGGGAAAGGTGCGCCGGATTTGGGGCCGGCGCGGGTTGGGGTGGTGAGGGTCAGTGGTCCATCTTCAGGGCGGCGAGGAAGGCGCTCTGGGGGATTTCGACCTTGCCGAACTGGCGCATGCGCTTCTTGCCTTCCTTCTGCTTTTCCAGCAGCTTGCGCTTGCGCGAGATGTCGCCGCCATAGCATTTGGCCGTCACGTCCTTGGACATCGCGCCGATCGTCTCGCGCGCGATCACGCGGCTGCCGATCGCGGCCTGGATCGCGATCTTGAACAATTGGCGGGGGATCAGTTCCTTCAGCTTGGCGCAGATCGAGCGGCCCCGGCTTTCGGCCGCCGAGCGGTGGGCGACGAAGGACAGCGCATCGACCGGCTCCAGATTGACCAGGATCGAGATCCGCACCAGGTCGCTCTCTTCGTAGCCGTCCATCTGGTAGTCGAAGCTGGCATAGCCGCGCGATACCGATTTCAGCCGGTCGTAGAAATCGAACACCACCTCGTTCAGCGGCAGGCGGTAGACCGCCATCGCCCGGTTGCCGACATAGGTGAGGTCCTTCTGGACGCCGCGCCGCTCGCTGCACAGGGTCAGCACCGCGCCCAGATACTCGTCGGGCACCATGATGGTGGCGACGATCCACGGTTCTTCCATCCGCTCGATCACCGAGCCGTCGGGCATGTCGGCGGGGTTGTGCAGTTCCTCCATCTCGCCGTTCGTGCGGTAGAGGCGGTAGACCACCGACGGGGCGGTCGCGATCAGGTCCAGGTTGAATTCGCGGCTCAGGCGCTCCTGGATGATTTCCAGATGCAGCAGGCCCAGGAAGCCGCAGCGGAAGCCGAAGCCCAGCGCGGCGGAGGTCTCGGCCTCGTAATGGAACGAGGCGTCGTTCAGCCGCAGCTTGGACAGGCTGTCGCGCAGTTTCTCGAAATCGTCGGCATCGACGGGATACAGGCCGCACCACACCACCGGGATCGACGGCTTGAAGCCCGCCAGCGCGGTTTCGGCCGGGCGGCGGTCGTCGGTCAGCGTGTCGCCGACATTGCAGTCGGCCACCGTCTTGATCGCGGCGTTGATGTAGCCCATCTCGCCCGGGCCCAGATCCTCGACCGGGACCATGCGCGGGGCGAAGACGCCGACCTGGTCGACGTTATAGACCGCGTTGTTGGACATCATGCGGATGCGCATGCCGCGCTTCAGCCGGCCTTCCTTGACGCGGACCAGGATGATCACGCCCAGATAGGGGTCGTACCAGCTATCGACCAGCAGCGCCTGCAGCGGCTTGGTGTCGTCGCCGACCGGCGGGGGCAGGCGGGTGACCAGGGCCTCCAGCACGCCCTCGATGTTCAGGCCGGTCTTGGCGGAGATCTGGACCGCGTCGTCGGCCGGGATGCCGATCACTTCCTCGATCTGCGCGCGGACGCGCTCGGGCTCGGCGGCGGGGAGGTCCACCTTGTTCAGGACCGGCACGATCTCGTGATGGGCGTCGATGGCCTGGTAGACGTTGGCGAGCGTCTGCGCCTCCACGCCCTGCGAGGCGTCGACGACCAGCAGCGAGCCTTCGCAGGCTGCGAGCGAACGGCTGACCTCGTAGGCGAAATCGACATGGCCCGGCGTGTCCATGAGGTTCAGGACGTAGGTCTTGCCGTCCTTGGCCGGGTAGGTCAGGCGCACCGTCTGCGCCTTGATGGTGATGCCGCGCTCGCGCTCCAGCTCCATATTGTCCAGGACCTGGTTGGTCATTTCGCGCGCCGTCAGCGCGCCGCAGGCCTGAATCAGCCGGTCGGCCAGCGTCGACTTGCCGTGGTCGATATGCGCGATGATCGAGAAATTGCGGATCAGCGAGAGCGGTGTGTCGGTCATGGGCGCAGACATAGGCCAAAACCCCACGAAAGTCAGCGGGTCGCGCGTAAATTCTCCCGTGGGCCCGGCGCCCGCTGTCCTCGTTCAGGGTCCTGTCAGCTTGGTGTGTTAGAGCGCGCTTTCGACAGGGGTGGCATCGGGCCATCCGGAGTGCGGGGGCGGATGGATGCCAGGGGCCTTGTTGCGTCGGCATAGTGCCGAAAAGCCGGGCCTGGGTGCCATGCTGGCCGTGATCGTGGGGGTGGGTCTGGCTGGGGGGCTGGCCGGTCGGGCCCGTGCGGCGGACCTGTCCTTTCGCGATGCCGTCACGGCCGCGTGGGCGGTCGATCCTGTGCGGACGGAGCTGACGACCAACGGCCAGTCGGCCGATGCGCGGGCCGATGCCGCGAAATCCTGGTTTCCCGGCGGCCCCGTGGTGTCGGCCCAGTATTTCGACGACCATTTCATCGGCACCAATATCGGTTACACCACCTATGAGGGCACGGTGTCGGTGCCGCTGTGGCTGCCCGGGCAGGGGACGGCGACGCAGCGTGTGGCGCAGGCCGAATCCGCCACCATCCAGGAAAAGCTGAATGTCGAGCACATGGCGGTGGCCGTACGCGTGCTGGAGGCGACCGGGGCGCGGGTGATCGCCCAGCGGCGGCAGACGGTGGCGCTGTCGCTGGTGCAGGCGATGCAGCGGGTTGCCGCCGCCGTAGGGCGGGCCGAACATCAGGGGGAGGCGGCCGCTGCCGACCGGCAGGCGGCGGATGCCGAACTGGCGGCCGCGCGGAACGAGGCCGGGCTGGCGCGCGAGCAGGTCGCGACCACCGGCGCGGCGCTGGAGACGCTGCTGGGCCGGCCGGGGCTGCCAGATATGCTGTCCTATGACGATCGCCTGCTGGCGCGGACGCGCCTGGATATGCCCCAGGCGGTCGAGGATAATGACCCGCGCGTGCGCGCCGCCACCCGCGATGTGGCGGCAGCGCGCGAGGGGGTGCGGCTGGCCCGGGCGTCGTTCATGCCCAATCCGGAAATCGGGGTCGGCGCGATCCATGAAGGGTCGTATGGCAGCCCGTGGGACAATCGGGTGGGGGTCCAGATCTCGGTCCCGCTGCCCAGCGAGGCGCGGAACGTGCCGATGATGGCCGAGGCCCGCAACCGGCTGGCGGCGGCCGGCAGCCAGGAAGTGCAGGCGCGGCGCATGGTGCGGGTGGAGCTGGCGCAGGTGCGGGCCCGGCTGGATGCGGCGCGGACGACACTGGAGGGCGCGCGGGCCTCGGCCACCGCGCTGAACCGGCGGGCCGACGAGATGGAACATTCCTGGCAGGTGGGGGAAACGGCACTGATCGAGGCATTGCGGGCGCGGCTGGCCGCCTATAACGCCATTCTGGCGCTGAATTCCGCCGAAATCGGCTGGCATGCGGCCATTCTGCGCGCTGCCATCGCCACCGGTATGACGCCATGAGGCGCCTGCGTGCGGCAATCGGGCTGGCGGCTGCCCTGATGGGCCTGACCCGGGCGCCCGCCGTCCGGGCCGAGGCGCCGGCGGGGCTGGAGCCGGTGACGATCGGCGCCGAGGCGCGGCAGGCCGAGGGGGTGGCCGACAGCGTGGCCCGGCCGGGCAGCCTGTCGCGGATGCTGCCGGTGCTGGCCAGCGTGATGCCGGACGAGACGCGGATCGTGCGGGTGCGGCCGGTCGGTGCGGGCAAGGTGCTGCGGGTGCATGTCATGGCCGGGCAGCATGTGGCGCGCAAGAGTGTGCTGGTCGATTATCTGGACCATTCGCTGCATGTCGCGCGGCTGCAATCGGTGCAGATGCAGGCCGCCCTGGCCGGCGCCCTGGCGGCGGAGGCCGAGGCCGAGGCGGCGTGGAAGCGCGCGCGGGACCTGGCCGGCACCACCGTCTCGCAGGGGGAGGTGCGGCGCCGGCTGGCCGTGCTGCAGGAGGCGCGCAGCACCGTGGCCGCGCGGCAGGCCGATGTCGGAACCATGACGCATCGCTTCGAGGAGGAGTTCAACTCGATCAGCGAGCGCATCGGCACCGGCGGGGATGAGACATCGTCGCTGCTGGCCCCGATCGATGGCATGGTCCAGGAGATGGGTGTGTCGTCCGATGGGGATATCGAGGCCGGGCAGGTTGCCGCGACCCTGATCGACCTGTCATCGGTCTGGATCGTGTCCGACATTGCGCCGCAGGATGCCGCCCGGCTGGTGGTGGGCGGGCGGCAGACCGCGCTGTTGAACGGGCGGCGGATCGAAAGCCGCATCAGCAGCATCAGCGGCGTGGCCGCGCCCGCCACCGGGCTGGTGCGCGTCATCAGCAGCGTGCCCAATCCGGATGGTGCGCTGCGCCCGGGCATGATGCTGGATGTGGCGCTGGAAACCGCCGAGACAAAGAGCGGCATCGTGGTTCCGTCCGAGGCGGTGCAGCAGATTGCGGGCCGCGATGTGGTGTTCGTGCGGAACGGGACCGACAGCTACCGGCCGGTGCCGGTGACGGTCGGGATCGATAATGGAGACAGCGCGGTCATCGTCTCGGGCCTGTCGGCGGGGCAGGCGGTGGCCGTCCATGGCAGCTTTGCCCTGAAATCCATGATTCTGCTGGCCGGGATGGGCGGGGACGACTGACCATGCGTGGCCTTCTGATTCTGCTCCAGGCGAACCGCTTCGTCGTCCTGGGGGCGGCACTCGCGATCATGCTGGTTGGGATGGCGGCGGTGATCGGTCTGCCGGTGGAAGCCGTGCCCGACATTTCGCCCCGGCAGGTGCTGGTTTCGGTCGTCGCCCCTGGCCTCGCCACCGAGGAGGTCGAGCGGCTGATCACCTTTCCCGTCGAGGCCAGCATGGCCGGGATTCCGGGGATGAACGATCTGCGCTCGGTCTCGCGGTCCGGCGTGTCGGTGGTCTATGTGCAGTTCGACGACGATACCGACATCGACCTGGACCGCACCCGCGTCAACGAGCGCATCCAGCAGGCGCGCGGGCTGATCGCGGTACCGGGCCTGTCGATCAATATGGGTCCGCTGGCCACCGGCATGGGCGAGATCATGCAGATCCAGATCCATGGGGCGGGTCGCTCGCTGATGGAGCTGAACCGGCTGATGAGCTGGAGCGTGGTGCCGCAACTGAAGCTGGTGCCGGGCGTGGTGGACGTGAACGTCAATGGCGGGGCCGAGGAGACGTTTCAGGTGGCGCTGGATCAGGCGCGGCTGAATGCGTACGGCGTTTCGGTGGGGGACGTGTATCGCGCCGTGGACGGCAACAATGCGGCCTCGGGCGGCGGCTGGATCGAGCATCATGCCGAGCAGCAGATCGTGGTGGGGCGTGGGCTGATCCGCACCCTGGACGATTTCGGCGCGCTGCCGGTGCGCAGCAATGCCGACGGCACGGCGATCCGCCTGCGCGATGTGGGGGCGGTATCGATGGGTCCGCGCACCCGGCTGGGTGCGGTGACGCGTGACGGGCAGGGTGAGATCGTGATCGGCGTGGTGATGATGCGCCAGGGGGCGAGTTCGGACGCCACGCTGGCCGCCATTCGCGCGGCGCTGCCGGGCATCGGGCGCGGGCTGCCTTCGGGCGTGACGCTGGAGCCGTATTACAGCCGGTCGGACCTGACCAACCGCACCATCGCCACCGTGCGCGACAATCTGCTGATGGGTGCGGTGCTGGTGGTGGGCGTGCTGGTGGTGGTGATCGGCGACTGGCGGGCGTCGCTGGTGATTGCCTCGGTCATTCCCTTTGCGCTGGTCTGCGCCATGACGGGGATGCGGCAGTTCGGCATTTCGGCCAACCTGCTCAGTCTGGGGGCGATCGATTTCGGGATGATCGTCGACAGTTCGCTGGTGGTGGTCGAGCATCTGCTGGCCATGCGCGAGACCGATCGCGCGACCGACCTGCGGACGCAGGTGGTGTCGGCGACGACCCAGGTGCTGCGGCCCGTCACCTTCGCCATTCTGGTGATCGTGATGGTGTATCTGCCGATCCTGACCTTGCAGGGGATCGAGGGGAAGATGTTCCGCCCGATGGCGCAGACCGTCATCATGGCGCTGCTGGCCTCGCTGGCCTATTGCGTGTTCTGCGTGCCGGTAATCGCGGCGCTGGCGATGCGGGGCAGCCGGGGGCATGGCGACACGCGGCTGGTGGCGGTGCTGCGCCGCCGCTACGGGCCGGCGGTGCGGTGGGGGGAGAGCCATCCCGGCATGCTGTTCGGCGGCACGATCGCGGTGTTCCTGGTCTCGGTCATGCTGGCCATGCGGCTGGGGGGGGAGTTCATCCCGCAACTGGGCGAGGGGGCGCTGGTGGTGACCACGACGCGCCTGCCCAGTGCCTCGCTGCCGACGGTGCTGGAATCGGTGCGCAAGGAAGAGCAGATCCTGAAGGGTTTTCCCGACATCGCCACCGTGGTCAGCAATACCGGGACCTCGGCCATTCCGACCGATCCGATGGGGGTGAACGAGACCGATACGTTCGTCTTTCTGAAGGACCCGTCGGCCTGGCGCACCGCGCGCACGCAGGAAGGGCTGGTCGGCGCCTATGACCGTGCGCTGCGCGACCGGCTGCCGGAGGCGCAGTTCTCGTGGAGCCAGCCGGTCGAGATGCGGATGGACGATCTGCTGTCGGGCGTGCGGACGCAGATCGCGGTGTCGATCTATGGCCCTGACCTGACGACGCTGTCGCGGCTGGGCGACCAGGTGGCGGCGGCGCTGAACAGCGTGCAGGGGGCGGCCGACGTGGCGCCGCAGGGCGATGGCACGCTGCCCTTCATCCATGTCGATGTCGATCGCGCGCGCGCGGCGCGGCTGAATGTGGCGATGGCCGACATCCTCGACACGGTCGAGGCGGTGGGGGGGCATATCGGCCGGCCCGTGATCATGGATGATGCGGTGGTGAACACGCAGATCCGTTTCGCCGCCGCTCAGGTAGCCTCGGTCGGGCAGATCGCGGGCCTGCGCGTGCGCCGGGCCGATGGGACGGGGTCGGTGCTGCTGTCGCAGGTGGCGCGCGTGTCGGTAGTGGACGGGCCGCCGCGCATCAGCCGCGACCGCATCCAGCGCCGGCTGATCGTGCAGGCCAATGTGCGCGGGCGGGATTTGAGTTCCTACGTCGCGGCGGCGCAGGCGGCGGTGGCGGCGCGGGTGCATCTGCCCCCCGGCTATCGCCTGACGTGGGAGGGGCAGTTTCGCAACCTGCAATCGGCCATGGCGCGGCTGGAGATCGTGGTGCCGATCGCGCTGGCGCTGATCTTCGTGCTGCTGGTGCTGGCGCTGGGGTCGGTCGCGCCGGCGGCGCTGGTGTTCGTCAACCTGCCGATGGCGGCGACGGGGGGGATTCTGGCGCTGGCGGCGCGGGGGCTGCCGTTCAGCATTTCGGCCGGGATCGGGTTCATTGCGCTGTTCGGTGTCGCGATCCTGAACGGTGTGGTGCTGGTCAGCTATATCCAGCATCTGCGCAGCACCGGGATGGATGTGGCGCGCGCGGCGTTCGAGGCGGCGGAACAGCGTTTCCGGCCCGTGATGGCGACCGCCCTGGTGGCCAGCCTGGGCTTCTTCCCCATGGCGTTTTCGACCAGTGCCGGGGCGGAGGTGGAGCGGCCGCTGGCGACGGTGGTGATCGGCGGGCTGGTGTCGTCTACCGTGCTGACGCTGCTGGTGCTGCCTTCGCTTTATGCGCGGGTGATGCGGGAGCGGAAAAAGGGGTAGGCTTTCGGGGCTCTGCCCCGAACCCCGCCAAAGGGCAGTCGCCCTTTGGAAACCCGGTCGTTATCGGATTGGGGTGCAGGGCCTCAGGCCCTGCCGGGTTCGGGCAGAGCCCGACCTTAGTGCCAGAAAGGGAAACCGTGCGGATTCTGGTTGTCGAGGATGAAAGGCCGTTGGGGTCGGCGGTGCAGGAGCGGCTGCGCCGGGCCGGGCATGCCGCCGACTGGTTTACTACGCTGGCCGATGCGCGCGCGGCCCTGGCGGCCATTGCCTATGATTTCCTGTTGCTGGATCTGGGATTGCCGGATGGCAGCGGGCGCGACCTGTTGCGGGAGATCCGCCGGGGCGGGTCGGCGATGGCGGTGATGATCGCCACCGCGCAGGACCAGATCAGCGACCGTATTGCCGGCCTGTCGGACGGTGCGGACGATTACATCGTCAAACCCTATGATTTCGATGAATTGCTGGCCCGGATCGACGCGGTCTCGCGCCGCTATGGGGCGCTTGCCAGCAACCGGCTGGTGCTGGGCGGGGTGGAGATCGATCTGGGGCGGCGCAGCCTGTCCCGCGAGGGGCAGGATGTGGATCTGACGGCGCGCGAATGGGCGGTGATCGAATTGCTGGCGCGGCGGGCGGGGGCGCTGTGCTCGCGCGAGCAGATCGAGGATGCGCTCTACGGGCTGGGGGAGGAGATCGAGAGCAATGCGATCGAGGTCTTTGTCAGCCGCGTGCGCAAGAAGGTGGGGGCCGGGCTGATCCTGACCGTGCGCGGGCGGGGCTATCGGTTGGCGCGGGAGGGGGCGGCATGAGGCGCGATGGGGGACGATGGAGCCTGGCCACGCGCATCATGGCCGGGGTGCTGGTGGTGGTATTGGGCTGTCTGGCGCTGTTGAGCGTGCTGGTGGCGGGTTTTACGCGCTACGAAGTGACGGAGCGGCTGGATAATTCGTTGCAGGAGGTGGCCGAGCGGCTGGAATTCGTCATTGCCGCCCATGCGGTGCGCCCCGCCGGGGACACGGTCGCGCTGCTGCCGGAGGTCGGTCCGCGCACGCTGGCCTATCAGATCGCGACCCCGGACGGGCGATTGCTGCTGCGGTCGCAGAATGCGCCGACCGAGGCTTTTGTGCCGGTGCTGCGTGGTGGGTTCTATGACCGGCCGCGCTTTCGCGTCTATGTCGTCAAGGCCTCGGATAGCGGGCATTACATTCTGGTGGGCGAGCCGACTTTCCATCGGCGGGAGGCGGTGCGGCGGGCGACGCTGATTTCGATCCTGCCGATGATCGTGTTCCTGCCGGCCGTGTGGCTGCTGGTGCGCTGGGTGGTGCGGCGGGCGCTGCGGCCGCTGACATCGTTGCAGGCGGAAATCCGTGCCCGTGGCGGCGGCAATCTGGCCCCCATCCCGGCGCTGGATTTGCCGGAGGAACTGTCGGCGATCCATATGGCGGTCAACATGCTGCTGGACCGGCTGAAGAAGGCGCTCTCGACCGAACGGGCCTTTGCGGCCAATGCGGCACACGAACTGCGCAACCCGATCGGCGCGCTGCTGGCGCAGGCGCAGATGCTGCGCGAGCAATTGCATGAGCCCGAGGCGCCGGGGCGGGTGGCCGCCATGATCGGGCAGATCCGCCGGTTGGGCCGGATGACGGAGAAGTTGCTGCAATTGTCGCGCGCGTCGTCGGGGGCGGCGATGGGGGACGACCGGTTCGACCTGATTGCGGTGTTGCAGATCCTGGCGGAGGAATTTGCCGACATGCCGCCCGCCTTTCCTGTCGTGACGGTGGATTGCGACGGGATGGAGGCGCTGTTCGCGCGTGGGGATATCGATGCGGCGGGCATCCTGTTCCGCAACCTGATCGAGAACGCGGCCCATCACGGCACGCAGGATGCCGTGATCGCCGTCACGCTGTCGCGGGGCGGGGTGGTGGACATCGTCAATGATTGTGCGCCGCTGCCGGCCGCGATCCTGCCGGGTTTGACCGAGCCCTTCGTGCGCGGGGGGAGTGCCGCCGACGGCAGCGGGCTGGGGCTGGCCATCGCCGCCAGCATTGCCGGGCAGATGGGGGCGCGGCTGGAGATCGCATCCCCAGTGCCGGGGCGGGAGAGGGGGTTTCGCGCGCGCGTGGTGCTGATGGAAGCCGTGCCGGTGACCGAGGGAATCTCCACGCTGGCGTCGCTTCCCTGACATCCGCGGGATAATGCACCAGCTCACATTTCCAAACAGGTTCTTAATTTGTTATGGATATTTTTGTGATGATGGACATTAATTCATTTTGACTGTTTATATTCAATTTCGAAAATATATTCTTTATCGACGTTCTCGCGCTCTCGTACGATATGTTGAGAATATTGGCACTGTCTTTAAGGGATGTCGTCTGGCCAAGTATTTGAGCCAGACTGGCCTCTGCGGGAGAAAGCCCCATGGCACGTAAAATATCCCGTACATGACCGTGAGAACCGTTGAAACCGTAAAAGAAGACGGTTTTACATTTATCATTCATTCCCAGGTAATCGACCATCACATCGGGCAGTGTGATCAACCTTGCAAGCATCTTCCCGTCGTTGGGATTGCTGAAAAAGGCGGTGCTCGTATCAGAAGAATGGGTGATGATTTTTTCCCATTCCCGATGATTCGACTTCATGTTGAAATGGATGGAGCCTTCTCTGATAAAGAAGAAGCTGTTCTTCAAATTTTCAAGGAATTTGTTTATAAATATAACCTTATTTTTCGAATCGAGAATGCATATTCCGATATTTATTTTATTGTAAACCATTTCCATTGTTGAGTTAATGGACGTTAAAGATCCGAATTTCTCGGATAAGGTAAGACAATTCTTGATGTGATTTGAAATAAACGAAATATCGATGCCGTCGTCGTTGTTTCTTTCGTAATGAAGGCCGATCTGGCCGGCTATGGCGTATTCGTTTCCATCGAGAGAAATATAGCACCGTTCTGTGCTGCTGCATCCATATCTGTTCAAAAAATCAACATAATACTCAGAATTCTTAATCTCGTAATCAGATAATATATCTATGTCCCTTATAACGAAATTTCTCCCATTTTGTGAGGAATATAATCTTCTTTTTGGGACTACGTATTGATAATACTCAACATATTCCTTATCGGATGTTTTGTTTTTGACGGACGATAAAATCTGGTCTTGATTATTGACTATTGTTATTGGAACGACAGCAATGCTTTCATAGTTGAGAAAGCATGCAAGCTCCGAAAGAGAGTTCGTCCATTGCTGCGGTGCAGCGACTGATTCATACAAGCGCGAAATGATACTATTTAATTTTCGGTATTTCATTTCGTTGCTATTGCACTGTATGAAAATTTTCTGTCTCTAACTTTGCTATTGGCTGTGTGTCAAGTCCCAAATGGGATTTATGGTCGGGGCTCAGCTTGGCCATTCTCCTCGGCAGGAATCTTGTACAGGTAATTGTCTTGTCATTACTGCCCATTTCGCCCCATGCCTGAAATTCCGGACGGTCTCTGGCGGCGACGATGCCCTGCCTGTTGCGGGCGGCGCCGTTGCGGATGGTGCGCCGCCCGTAGTCCCGGTTCATGGAGCGCGCCAGGCCACCGGGATCGGAGTGGGCAGACGATTCAAAGGTGCTGTGAACGCGAAGAAGGAAAATGACCGATGTGTGGAATATGTGGCGTTGTGGGGTCACGCCAGGCGCAATCCATTATTCTGGAGGCCCTGCGGCGGCTGGAATATCGGGGGTATGATTCCGCCGGCATCGCCACGGTGGTCGATGGCGGCATCGGGCGGCGCCGGGCCGCGGGCAAGCTGGATAATCTGGCGGCGCTGCTGGAGCGGGAGCCTCTGCCCGGCCGAACCGGCATCGGCCATACGCGCTGGGCGACACATGGCGCCCCATCCGTCTGTAATGCGCACCCGCATGCGACGTCCCGGGTCGCCATCGTGCATAATGGCATTATCGAAAATTTCGAAGCCCTTCGGCACGAGTTGGAGAGCGCCGGCCAGGTTTTCGAAACGGAAACGGATAGCGAGACCATTGCCCTGCTGGTGGATTATCACCTGCGGCGGGGTCTCGCGCCGAAGGACGCCGCCCTCCAGGCACTGAAGCGCCTGGAGGGTGCGTTTGCCGTCGCCATGATTTTCGTGGACCACGAAGGCCTGATGATCGGCGCATGTCACAACGCACCGCTGGCCGTTGGTTTCGGTGAGGATGACATGTTCCTCGGTTCCGACGCGCTGGCATTGGCTCCCCTGACCCGCCGTATCGTCTACATGCGCAATGGTGATTGCGTGGTGATGACCGCGCGGGGCGCGGAGTTCATGACTTTTGACGGCACGCCGGTAGAGCGTATCGCGCAGATTACGGCCCTGACGGCCGATTCCGTCGGCAAGGACGGCTACCGCTACTACATGGAAAAAGAACTCCACGAGCATCCGCAGGTGATTGGGCAGACGCTGCAGCGGATGGTGGACCCGTCGACGCGCAGGATCGTGCTGCCGGATCTGCCTTTCGACCTCGCGCGTGTGCCGCGCGCCATTATAACGGCGTGCGGCTCCGCATTCTATGCCGGCATGGTTGGCCGGTACTGGCTGGAAGACATTGCGCGCCTGCCTGTCGATATCGATGTCGCCAGCGAGATGCGTTATAGAAATCCGCCCCTTGTGCCCGGCTCGCTCGGTCTTCTGATCTCGCAATCGGGTGAGACGGCCGATACTCTGGCGGCCTTGCGAGGCTTGCGCGAACGGGCCGTTCACATTCTGTCGGTCCTGAATGTCGAACACAGCACCATGGCGCGTGAGAGTGACCTTGTGCTGGGTACCGTTGCGGGGCCTGAGATTTCCGTGGCGTCAACCAAGGCCTTTACCGCGCAACTGACGGTCCTGGCCTGCCTGACCATTGCGACCGCTCGGGCGCGCGGAACATTGAAGGCTTCGGACGAAGAAGAGCTGGTCGCAGCCCTGCTGGACCTCCCCAGTCGCGTCGCAGACGTGTTCGGCCAAGGCGATGCCATTCGCCAGATGGCACGGGTCGTCGCCGAGGCGCGGGACGTTCTTTACCTCGGCCGTGGCAGCATGGTCCCCGTGGCAATGGAGGGGGCGCTCAAGCTGAAGGAGATTTCCTATATTCATGCCGAGGCTTATGCCGCGGGTGAAATGAAGCACGGCCCGATCTCCCTGATCGACGGCAATGTGCCAATCGTCGCCGCCGTGCCTTCCGGCCCGCTTTTCGACAAGACATCGTCCAATCTACAGGAGGCCAAGGCACGCGGTGGGCGCCTTCTGGTCTTCACGGACACGGAAGGGGCGGGCCGTATGTCCGCGATGGCCGAGCGGGTCGTCGTCCTGCCGCGGGTGCATGGCTTCGTGGCTCCGATCCTGCACGCCATTCCGATGCAGATGCTGGCGTATGAAGTGGCTGTGCTCAAGGGGACGGATGTCGACCAGCCCCGCAACCTGGCAAAGTCCGTGACCGTGGAGTGAACGGGATGCGCGTGCCCCGTATGTCGTTTTGATCTTTTTATGAAAAATATGTCAAGACCCAATTGGGAATTGACGGCTCGGGGCGGTCATAGGACGATATTCGGGGGTTGCTGTCGGTCAGTCTCTGCAGACTATCGAAGTCGTGAATGCTCGGGTGAGCGCTTATGAAAGCGGAGTGTAAAATATAGTGCCGTAGCTCTCATTATTTCGTGCCATTTTGTGTGTCACGATCGGTCGTGTCACTGTCTACTTCTGAATGGAATCGTTTCATGGTTCGCACGTCTGTATTTTAAAAAATATCGGCATATCCGCGACCGTGTCTCGCGTATTAGGTGTTCATTCGGCTTCTACAATAAATGGATAGATCTCTACGTCATGGCTTGCGGATTATCTTATAACGGGCGCGGGAAGGGGAATCGGAACAGGATTTTCTTCTTTGTTTTTATCTATTCCTTTTTCCGGGGCAGTCTGTCCGCTTTTGCCGCGCAGGCCGGGCTCTACGACACCCTGGTGATCAAGGCCCGCAATGGCGATTATCAACCGATATTGAACTGGCTGCGCGATGCGCAGGAGCAACGCCCGCTCAGCGAACGTGAAATCGCCGACTGGATCGAGATCAGCGCCTGGGCCGGGCATGACGGCGACATCGTCGCGCTGTGGCGCCGGGCAGGGGGACGGTCATTGCCCGATCATACGAAGCTGGTCGTTGCCAGGGCCTATCGCAACCTGAAGCAATGGCAGCAAGCTCTGGCGCTCTTTCGTCAGGCGGGGGCCGACCATTCTTCCGACGAGGGGGTGCGCAGCCAGTATCTCATGACCCTGGCGGATGCCCGTTCCTTCAAGGACGCTCTGGCCCAAGGCACGGATTTCGCACGGCGGTCCGGTTCCGCCCGTGCGTATCTGACCCTGTCCTATATTCAGGATGCCGCCGGTCTGCGGGAGGATGCCTGGCAGTCCGCGACCAGGGCCTACAGCCTGGACCCGCGCAGCAGGGAAGTGGGTTTTGCCTACCTTGATGCCAATGCCGAGAACAGGATCGTCGCGGGCGAGCTGGTCGTCGCCGCGCATTTGCCGCTGGGCAGCGCGCGGCAGCGGCAGATCGAACTGGCCCAGGGGGCGGAATATGTGCGGATCGGCCTGATTCCTCCTCCGACGGAAAAGAACCGGTTCGTATTGGCCGATCGCACATTGGCCTATTATCAGGATCTTCTGCGACGCTACGGGAAAGATCCGGCTGCGAAAGCGGATCTGCGCGTCGCGAGGATCGATCGTCTGGGTGCCCTGCTGGCGCGCTATCGGATGCGCGAACTGACGGACGAATATGAAGCGCTCCAGGTGGCGGGACCTCTGCCCGCCTATGCGCGGAACTGGGCGGCCACGGCCTATCTCTATCTGCGCCAGCCGGTAAAGGCTGCCGCGATCTGGAAGCAGATCATCGACCTGTCCGACCGCGAGGCCGTGAATCTCTATTTCACTGCCCTGGTCGAATCCCGCCAATTGCGCGAGGCGAAGGCGCTCGTCACAGCACTTGAGAAATCCGTGCCATACCAGACGGCCATCTACGGATTGCCGACGCGGAAGGACAATGATCAATGGCTGGACGTGCAGCAGATGCGCGTCACTCTTCAGCAGAACGAGAATCGCCTGTCGCGTGCGCGTAACCTCGCCGAGCATCTGGCAGGCACGGCATCGACCAACCAGGAACTCGCGGTGGAGTTGGCGGATGTCTATACCGAGCGCGGCTGGCCCAGAAAGGCCGAGGATATTCTCAAGCGTGCGGAATATCTCGATCCCAGCAATATTGGCCTGGAGTCCCAGCAGGGGGTCGATGCCCTGGACCTTCAGGACTGGCGAAATGCCACGCTTCTGACCCGCGATGTCGTCGGACGGGAGCCGGAGAACGAGACCGTGCGGCGTCTGGCCAGGGCGCTGAGCGTCCATGAGATGATGGAACTGGATATCGAGGGGGACAAGGGCATCAGCTCCAACAGTCCGGTGACCGGTGCTTATGATTTCAATCTGCGGACGCTGCTGTACAGCATGCCTCTTCACTATAACTGGCGCGTCTTCGCCGGTGTCGGTTACAATAACAGTCATTTCGAGGAGGGGACCGGGACCGACCGCGTTCAGATTCTGGGTGTCGAATACAGAAACCGTAACAACTGGATCTCGCTGGAAGGCGATCATCATGCTTACGGTCACGGCAACGCATTCGGCGGTGTGCTGTCGGGCTGGCATGATTTCGACGACCATTGGCGCCTGGGCGGCAGCCTGGAACGGCTGGGCGCGCATATTCCCCTGAGGGCACTGCGCAACAACGTTACGGGCAGCACGGGCGCGCTCTATGTCCTGTGGCGCGAGAACGAGAAGCGCCAGGTGCGGCTTGATTTCGCCGACAGCCGCTTTTCCGACGGCAATAACCGACAGGAATATAATCTTCTGGCCCAGCAGAGGATTTTCAGTTCGGCACGCTGGCTCCTGGATTTCACGCCCAGCATCAGCTCCAGCCACAATACGGCGCGTAACACGTTCTATTATAATCCTCATCAGGATCTGGCGATCCTGCCGGCCATCACGGCGGAGGAAATCCTCTATCGCCGCTACGAGATGCAGTGGAGCCAGACCTTCGAAATTGGAGAAGGTGTCTATGTGGAACGGGGCTATCCCACCAAGGCCATCACCAGTTTCAGTTATGGCCAGAATTTCCAGTTTGACGACACGCTGGCATTCGGTGCGACCGTGATCTGGGACAAGCGCCCCTATGACGGGGAAAGACAGAGGAATCTGGCGATCTCGTTCAATCTTAATTACAGGTTCTGACGTCATGGGCTCCTGTCTGGTCTCTCGGGCCGTCCTGTTTCTTGCCGTTCTGGCATTCGGAGCCGGCCCCGCGCGTGCGGCACCGGATTTCCTCGCGCCGGCCGGGCGGCCGGGGCCGATTACGGACAAGCCTTGGTCCAAGGGCAAATATCTGGTGCTTGCCTATCATGATATCGAGGATGGAGGCGCGGATCAGCGCTTTCTGGCAGTCCGGACCAGCGCCCTGGTCGAGCAGTTCGCGTGGCTGAAGGACAACGGATACAACATCGTCGGCATCGACGATCTCGTTGCCGTTCAGCAGGGCAGGAAGGAGCTGCCGGAGAAGGCCGTCGTCCTGACATTCGACGATGGATATGCCGGATTTTATAAGCGGGTGTTCCCCCTGCTGAAGGCCTATCACTGGCCGGCGCTGCTTGCGCCCGTCGGTGAATGGATGGATACGCCGGCCGGCAAGAAGGTGGATTTCGGCGGCCTGCTCTCGCCGCGCGAGCAGTTCCTGAACTGGCAGGAAATACGCGAGATGTCGCAATCCGGCCTGGTCGAGATCGGCGCGCATACCTATGCCGAGCATAAGGGCATGGTGGCCAACCCGCAGGGCAATACCGAACCCTTCAACGTCAACAGAACCTATGATGCCAGGACCGGACGGTACGAGACCGCCGGCGCGTTCGAGGCGCGCGTCGACAAGGATGTCGGCCTGATCACGCAGCGCATCATCCAGGCGACGGGAAAGAAGCCGCGCGTGTGGGTATGGCCGTACGGCGCGGCCAGCGGCGTCACGCTCGCGGTGGCCAGGCGGCATGGCTATCAGATGGCGATGACGCTCGATGACGGGCTGGCCGACATCAACCGCAACGACAATATTCCGCGCCTTCTGGTCGCCGGCAATCCGTCCTTGCGGGAGTTCGCCCAGAGCGTATCAGGGGTTCAGGAGAAGCCGTTCGTTCGTATGGTGCAGGTGGACCTGGATTATGTCTACGATTCCGATCCGAAGCAGATGTCGCGCAATGTCGATCTGCTGATCCAGCGCGTGGCCGACCTGCATGCCAATTATGTCTTCCTGCAGGCTTTTGCCGACCCTGCGGGGGACGGAAATATCAAGTCCGTCTATTTTCCCAATCGCTGGCTGCCCGTCCGGGCGGACCTGTTCAACCGGGTCGCCTGGCAGTTGCAGACCCGGGGCGGTGCGCGGGTCTATGCCTGGATGCCGGTCCTGGCATTCGACGCGCCGGACCTGCCCCACGTCCTGGCCTGGAATCCGCATACGGGACAGGGGGAGATCAACCCCCTGCAATATCGGCGCCTGTCCTTTTTCAATGAGGACGTACGAAAGAGGATCATCGGTCTGTATGAAGACCTCGCGGGCCAGGCGGTCTTCAGCGGCATCCTGTTTCATGATGACGCCCTGCTGTCGGATTTCGAGGATGCGTCGCCCGATGCCCTGAAAGCCTATGAGAGCCAGGGACTGCCCCCGTCCATCGGCGAGATTCGCGGGAACCCGGCTTATATGCGGCTCTGGACGCGGTTCAAGAGCCAGGCTCTGACGGGTTTTACCATGACGCTGCTGCAGCATGTCCGTGCAATCCGCGGGCCGCAGGTGGAATCCGCGCGCAATATCTATGCCGAACCGGTTCTGCAGCCCGACAGCGAGGAATGGTACGCGCAGAATCTGAAGGATTTTCTGGGTACGTATGACTGGACGGTACCCATGGCCATGCCCCTGATGGAAGAGGTGCCGGCCGGGAAAGACCTGTCATGGCTGACCGGGCTTGTCGAGACCATACGGTCCAACAAGGACGGTCTGGCACACGCCATTATCGAGTTGCAGACCGAGGATTGGCGAAGGCACCCGGCGAAACCGGTCGCGGACGGGACGCTGGTCGAATGGATGAAGAGGCTGCAAGGTCTGGGTGCCGGAAATTACGGCTATTATCCGGATGATTTCATAGAGGGTCGTCCGTCCCTGGAGGCCGTGAGGCCGGTCTTTTCCAATCGCTGGTATCCGCTCCGATGATCGATCGTCTCATTGCCGTCATCGTGCTCTGCATCGTCCTGAGCCTGCCGTTAGGGGCCGTTTGGGTTCTGTCGGGAGAGGTGGCGCTTAAATTCGTCTTCTACTGGCCGCTGTTCATGTCCGGAATCTGGGTCACCGGCGGGGTGTTCTTCTGGTTCACCAAGGAACGGCACTGGAACAGGGGCGGGGAACGCCGGCCGCCGGACCTGAAAGGCAATCCATTAATTTCGATACTCATCCCCTGCTACAACGAAGGGCCGAACGTTCGCGAGACGATCGAGGCGGCGATCCATCAGAGATACCAGCATATCGAAGTCATCGCGATCAATGATGGCTCGAAGGATGAGACCGGCGAGATCCTGCAACAGATCGCTCATGATTATCCAAAGCTTCGGGTCATCCAACTGGCCGAAAACCAGGGGAAGGCAGTTGCCCTGCGCATGGGGGCGGCGGTGGCGCGCAGCGACTTTCTGGTCTGCATCGATGGCGACGCATTGCTGGACAAGGATGCGGCCGCCTATCTGGTCGCACCATTATTGGACCTGCCGCGCGTCGGCGCCGTCACGGGCAACCCGCGCATCCGCACGCGCTCGACATTGATCGGGCGGCTCCAGGTCGGGGAATTCTCGTCCATCATCGGCCTGATCAAACGCGCGCAGCGTGTCTACGGTCATGTGT
This sequence comes from Gluconacetobacter tumulicola, assembly GCF_014174215.1. Lineage (GTDB taxonomy): Bacteria > Pseudomonadota > Alphaproteobacteria > Acetobacterales > Acetobacteraceae > Gluconacetobacter > Gluconacetobacter tumulicola. The sequence goes on from NZ_JABEQL010000027.1 coordinate 19,318, forward strand.
TCACGGTATCGGGGGTCGTTGCCGCCTTCCGCCGCACCGCGCTGGCCGATGTCGGATATTGGAGCCCCGACATGATCACCGAGGACATCGATATCAGCTGGAAACTGCAGTTGTATCACTGGGGCGTTTTCTATGAACCGCGCGCGCTGTGCTGGATCTTGATGCCGGAGACATTGCGTGGCTTGTGGAAGCAGCGCCTGCGCTGGGCCCAGGGCGGCGCGGAAGTGTTCCTGAAAAACATGTTCACGATCTGGCGCTGGCGCAACCGGCGCATGTGGATGTTGCTGGTCGAATTCTTCCTTTCGACTATCTGGGCGTTCCTGTTCGCGTTCAGCGTCATGCTGTATTTCTATGGTCTGTTTTTTCCGCTCCCGAAGAGCATCTATATCGACACGCTGTTCCCGCCGGCCTTTACCGGCCTGCTTCTGAGCGTCGTCTGCCTTGTACAGTTTTCGGTCAGCCTTCTGATCGAACGCTCTTATGAGAAGAATATCGCCTCCTCGCTTTTCTGGGTCGTCTGGTATCCGATGGTCTACTGGATGCTCAGCCTGTTCACGACCCTGGTGAGCTTTCCGAAGACCATGCTGAAAAGCCAGGGACGGCGCGCGCGCTGGGACAGTCCGGATCGGGGGATCGCGCAAATATCTCCGGATCGGACGGAGGCACGATGATGATCGTTTCAACCGGGAATATGGAAGAAAATTCCATCATGAACGACAAAATCATCAAAACGCAGAGAACCAGATTTTATATTGTCGTCGATATAGTGATAACCATTTTCGCATGGGGCGGGTTTGTCTTTCTCCTTGTTTCCGGATTTTTGCTGAATTTCTTCAATGTTGACCATACGCCGGTTAAGGCCAGCGTTTCCGAGACCATCGGTAGCCTGCTGCTTTATGGTGCCGTCATGATCGTTCTGGCGGCGATCCTGATCGGCTGGGCGCTGTACAATAAAAAACGGTTCAGCGTGGAACGGCGCAAAAGGCGCGAGGACATCGGGCATCAGGCCGTGGCGGACAGTTTCGATATCGACCAAAGCGTATTGGGGGCCTTGCAGGCTAATAAAATCAGCAGGGTCCATCATGATCATGGTGCGAAGATCACACGGGTGGATAACCTGCATCAATCGGCTGTGGTGCCCCCTGCGCCCACTACAGAAACGCCATCATGATACGGTGCAGGTGATCGGCGGGGGAGGCCTCGAACGGCCCGCCGCCTGCCGCGGCGCCGATCGGGGCCAGCAGGGGGCCGCAACCGATGCCGGCGCGCGGATCGACCACCACCGCGCACAGCGCGCCTTCCGGCCGCTGGACCAGCACCCGGTCATGCCGGCGGACTGGGGTGCCGGGCGAGACCATCAGGATCGTACCGGCGCGGAATACCGGTTCGAACAGGGCGGTATCCAGTGTGACGGCGTAGAGATCGGCCTCGGCGGGGCCGGGCATGTCCCACTGGTCCCAATGGCGGCCGCTGGGCAGGCCCGCACCGTCGAACATGCCCGGCTGGTCGAGCTGCGAGAAGGCGGACAGGCGCAGGCGCGACCGGCTGGCGCGGGGCGTGGGGGCGAGCGGGTGCTGGCCGCCCGCGAGCCGGGCGAAGGCCTCCAGGCTCAGGCCGGTGATGTCCAGCACGCGCGCCAGGCTTTCGGTGCCCGGCCAGCGGGGGCGGCCGGCCGAGGTGGCGCGCTTCGACGGGTTGAAGCTGGTGGGGTCCAGCCCCGCTGCCCGGGCCAGGCCGGAAGGGGTGAGGCCGCGTTCGGCGGCCAGCGTGTCCAGCGCGCGCCACAGATCGTCATGCCGCATCATGGGGGGGAGAGGATTTCCGCTTCATGCCGCGCCACGCCCTGGGGCGTGGGGTGGTAGCGGCCGTCGGCATCCTGCGCTGCCAGGCCCATCCGTTCCAGCCGGTCCAGGCATGGCTGGTCCTTCAGCCCCGCCGGGCGGCCGGCGGGGCCGCTGAGCATCAGCCGGTGCAGCGCCGACCGGCAGCAGGTTTCCAGATAGGGTTCGGTCCACATGCGGCGGAGGATCGTCGTTTCCTGCCCGGCTTGCAACCTGCGGATTGGGACGCCGGCGCCGCAGGTTGTTGGTGTTCGGATAGGAGGCGGACGGCAGGCCCCCCCCCGCGCACGGCTCTGCTAGCTGGTCGTGCTGCTCATCAGGATCAGATAGATGACCAGCAGCACGTCGGTCAGCAGGAAAACCGGCGTCAGGCGCTTCCAATCACGCATGGCGGCCGCCATCACCGTATAGACGAAACAGCCGGCGCACAGGCCGATCATCAGGTTGGTCGTCGCAACCGTCAGCAGGACGATCAGCACAGCGGGAACGGCTTCGATCGGATGTGACATGTCCAGCTGCCCCAGCCCCTCCATCATCAGGACGCCGACCATGACCAGAGCCGCGGCCGTCGCCTGGGGCGGGATCACGGTAATCAGCGGCCAGAAGAAGGCGCTGGCACCAAACAGCAGCGCGACCACCAGTGTCGTCGCGCCGGTACGCCCGCCCATTTCGACCCCGGCTGCGGATTCCACATAGGCGCCGACTGTCGGACTGCCCAGGCATGCACCGATGACGGACGCCAGCCCATCCGCGAGGTAGGCCCGACGCGCATTGGGAAACCCGCCATGCGCGTCCATCAGGCCCGCCCGTCGGGTCACCGCAATCATCGTCGCCGTGGCCGAGAAGAAATCCGACAGGAAAAAATAGAGCGTGATGGGCAGGACAAGAAAGAAATTCTCGATGAACTGCCGATCGTCGAATGCGAACAGATAGGCACGGGGGATCCGCGGGATGTCGACCAGATGGGGTGGAAGCACGGTCATGACATGGCCTGTACCCGCCGGCACGAACAGTCCCGCCACCGTGACGAACGCGATCGACAGCAGAAACGCGCCCTTGATCCGCAACGCCACCAGCGCCGGCGTCACCAGTACCGACAGGAAGACCAGCAGAACCGCGGGCGCGCGCAGATCGCCGAACTCCAGGTTCCCAGCATGATCGACGGTGACCAGCCCACCGCTGCGCAGGCCCAGATAGGCAATGAAGAGCCCGATACCGCCCTGCAATCCGATCCGGATCGTTTCGGGAAAACTCCGCACGATATTGTGCCGCAAATGGCTCATTGACAGCAGGATGAACAGGATCGCCCCCACCAGCACCATCGACAGCGCCGTCCCATAGGACAGTCCCATCCGGACGACCACCACCTGGGCAAACACCACGTTCGACCCCATGCCCGGCGCCAGCGCGATCGGCAGCCGCGACAGGAAGGCCATCAGCAGGGACCCCGCCATGGCCGCCAGGGCAGTGACCACGATCATATCCGCCCTGCTGGCACCCGTCGCCGACAGGATCGCCGGGTTGACGACGATGATGTACCCCATGGCGCCGAACGTGGTCAGGCCGGCCATGATTTCGGTCGGCCAACTCGACCCGTGCGCCGCCGGATCGAAGCTCAGGAACCGGCGGATGGCGGCTAAATCCAGCGTCATGACGGCATAGTCCTCGATAATCGCTCAGATGGAGAGGGCGCGTGCCGCCCCGGCAGTGGCTGGGGATGTCACCAGACCACGGGATGGGTCTGCCCCGTCTGGACATTGACGAATCCCTGGGGGGCCCTGTCGGATGGCGCGACCAGTACCCAGCGCCACGGCGCGCAGGTCAGTGTCGCGAAGCACAGCCGCTCGGGGAAGCCTTCGGGCCAGTTGGCCGAATAGGTGGGTTCGTGCATCCAGTCGATCGTCGAGGCATGGCGGTAGAATGCCTGCATCTCGGCATCCAGTTCCTCTGCCGGGCGCGCGGTCATCAGGCCACCGATCTCGTAGCGCACGGTTGCCAGCACCGCGTCATCGCGCACCAGTGCCCAGCCCCCCTGCTGGCGGGCGATCTGGTTGACGACCCGCGCCATGGCCTCGTCCGACGAGCCGACCACCCAGATATTGTGCTGGTCGTGGGCGACCGAGCAGCCCACGGCCGTGTCCGGTGTACGGGGGCCGCATCCGCGCCAGAACATGCGCCCGATCTGCCCTTTGCCCGAATAGCGGTCGACAATGGCGAACTTTGTGATGCGCCGTGCCGCGTCTCGCTGCACCGCGCCGTCGCGCACCGGCAGGCTTTCGGTCAGGAAATCATCGGCCCAGTGGAAAGGGCGCAGGATGGCGGCCGTCATGCTGTCTCGGCCCGGTTCGGCCGCTATGGCAAAATCCGCCGCTGCCAGGTCCCGGCCGACATTCACCGTCCGTCGCGTCCAGTCAGGCCAGGCGATCGCCGGCATTTCACCCACATAGGTGCCATTGCGGCCCACGCACCGCCCGTCGGCCCAGACCTCGTCGATGTGCAGGCTTTCCACATTCGACAGCAGGACGATATCCGCGAAGCGGCCGGGGGCGATGCTGCCGACCCAGGGCGTCAGGCGCATATGCCGCGCGGGGTTGATGGTCAGGCACTGGATCGCCGTTTCGACGGGCATGCCGGCTTCTATCGCCAGGCGTGCATTGTAATCGCAGGCCCCGAACTTCAGCGTATCCGACGCCGACCGGTCGTCGGTCGTCAGGGCCACCTGCGAGAAGTCCGTGAGCCCCGCATCGAGCATGCCCCGCACGAGATCGGGAATGGAACGTGGCCGGATTTCGACGAAGACGCCCGCCGCCAGCTTGGCGAACAGCTCCGGCACGGTCAGGACCTCGTGGTCCGAAGCGAGGCCGGCAGCCGCAAAGGCATTGATCGCGGCGCTGTCATGCAGCCCGGCGCCGTGACCTTCTATCACGCCACGCTGTTCGAACGTGGCTTCGATCATGCCCCACAGACGTTCGTAGGATGGGGATTCGGGATTCCAGACGCTCGGCCAGTCCATGACCTCGTCCAGCCCCGGCACCATCAGGTTGTCGCGCAGAAAGCCGCGCTGCTCGTCATATCCGAAATATCCGCCGCCGCTTTCATAAGCCGTCGGCGGCACCGCCGAACCTGGCAGTGGAAAAATCTTCATCGGCACGCCATGGCGGCGCGCCGTCAGCCAGAATGACAGGTTGCGCCCGCCATCCACATTGGACAGTTCGTGGCTGGCCTCGCAGGTCCAGGTATTGCCGCGGGGCAGCACCATGGCCGCTTCATGTTCCGGCGTCAGGTGCGAGCTTTCGATGTGCTTGTGTACCTCGCCGAAACCGGGCACCGCGGCAAGAGCCGGACGCTCCACCCGTGTCCGGACGGTGCCCGAGAAGGTACCGGCCGGCCCGACCCAGGCGATGCGCCGCCCGTGGATCACGATGTCCTGGTCGGTCAGCCAGCGCCGCGTATGCACGTCCAGCAGCCGCCCGACCCGCAGCACCAGGTCCGCGGGCTTCCTGCCCAGCGCCACAAGCGTAAGTTCCTGGCGGATGCGTACTTCGCCGGCGGCGGTAATCACCAGGTCTTCCGGGCGTGCCGTGTGTTCCGACATGGCTACGCCCCCCCCGGCACGGATGGGGCGGAAGTCGGGATCTTCCCGAAGGCCCGCAGGAAATTGGCGCTTGTCTGCTCGGCCAGATCTTCCGGGCGGGCATTGCGGATCCGGGCCAGCAGCTTCAGCGTATGCACGATATAGGCGGGCTCGTTCCGCTGGTCGGCATAGGGCACGGGCGCCAGCGACGGAGCATCGGTTTCGATCAAAACCCTGTCCGCCGGCAGTTCGGCGGCAATCTCGCGCAGGTCCGGTCGGTCTTCGTAGGTCAGAAGGCCCGAGAACGAGAGGTAATGGCCCATTTCCAGATTGGCCCGGGCGAGGGTCCGGCCACCGGAAAAACAGTGCATCACGACAGGAAAGGCCCCTTTGGCATGCTCGCAGCGCAGCACCGTCTCCATCGCGGCATCCTGCTTTACCGAATGCACGATCAGCGGCAATTGCGTGCGTCGGGCGGCGTCGATGTGGACCAGCAGATTGCGCATCTGGGCCTCCCAGGACGTTTCGGTGAAGAACGTGTCCAGACCGACTTCGCCGATACCGACGACCTTGGGATGGGCGGCGATCGTCACCAGTTCGTCGGCCGTTACATCGCTTTCCTGATCCGCCCAGTGGGGATGGGTACCGACCGAACAGAAAATGTCCTCCGTGCCTTCGGCCCTGCCCAGCACACGCGGAAAATCGCGAACGCAAACCCCGATCGTCAGGAAATGGCGGATACCAACCGCACGCGCACGGGCGATGACGGCATCGTAATCGCCTTCCAGTTCGGCAAAGTCGAGATGGCAGTGGCTGTCCGCCAGGCGAAGGAGGGGGACCGTTCCCGTTCGTCCATCAGCTTTCATGTGCGTGTTCTCCATCCCCCGGACCGATTCCCGTTCGGCTCAGATCCGATATGAACCTGCCCATGACGTCAAATGCCGACTGCACGTCCGGTATCTTGACCGTTTCGTCGGGATGATGGCTGATTCCCCTGGGGCTGCGGATGAACAGCATCGCGCTCGGTACCCAGTCGGTCATCATCATGGCGTCGTGGCCTGCCCCGCTGACCATGATCCGGCGGGGCAGGCCGGCCTGTTCCATCGCGCATGCCAGCAGTCCGACCAGGCGGCTGTCGCACCGGGCGGCGGCAAATGTCTGCCGGTCGAAGATCGTATAACGTACGGGACGGCGCGCCGAGACCGCCGCCAGGATCTCTTCGACCTGGTCCACCGAGCCTTCGAGCACCGCATCGTCGACCGAACGGATCTCGACCGTCAGCACTACCCGGCCGGCAATGACATTGATCGCGCCCGGAAAGGCTTCGATCCGTCCGACCGTGGCGATCAGTGATGATGCATGCCGGGTCGCGAAGGTCTCGATCTCCAGCACGATTTCGCCGGCTGCCGCCAGCGCATCCTGGCGCATGGCCAGCGGCACCGTCCCCGCATGACCGGGAACGCCGTCGATCTGGACATGAAACCTCTGGATGCCGGCGATTCCCGAGACGGCAGCCACCGGAGCACTCTCATGATCCAGCACCGGTCCCTGTTCGATATGGGCTTCGAGATAGGCCAGTATCCCGGAACGGTCGCGCCTTGCCTCCGCGATGCGGGCGACATCGAGTCCGACCGCCGCCATTGCGTCGCGCAGGGACACGCCGTCACGGTCCGTCATATCCGCCACCATGCCTAGCGGCTTGCCGCCAAGGGCACGCGACCCCAGCATGGACAGGGGAAAACGCGACCCTTCCTCATCACCGAAGGCCACGACCTCGATAGCGAAAGGCAGGCGTTCACCGCGTTCGGCGAAATGCGCCACGCATTCGATGCCCAGCATGACGCCCAGCACGCCGTCATACAGCCCGCCGTCACGGACACTGTCGATGTGCGATCCGATCATCAGGCACGGTGCATCCGTCACCTGTCCTTCGTAACGGCCGACCAGCGTGCCCACGGGGTTTCTGGCGACCCTCATGCCGGCTTCCTGCATCCATGTCGAAACCTGCTCCATCGCCGCGATGTGCCCGGCGCCCAGAAACGGCCGGAACAGGCCGCCGGACATGTCGCTGTAGCGTTCTTCGCCCAGGATCCGGCAGCGCGCAACAGCACGCGCTCCCGGAGTATCCTGGCCGGCTTCGTCTAAAACGTTCATAAACACCCACCAGAGCATGCGGCGATCGCAACCGACCGTCATGCACACCTCATTCCCGAAAACAGGCCACAACCGATGCGGCATCACCGGCGGGGCCTGCTGCCTGCCGGTGAGCATCATCCGTCAGAAATCCGTCGAAATCGTTCCTGTCATGCTGAAACGTGGCAGGACATAGAATTCCGCGCCGCTGCCGGCCGCCAGCATGCTGCCGTCAAGCAGGGTGGCCTGATGCAGGTTGGTCGCGATACCTACTGGCCCGGTCCGGACGACGGCACCGGTCAGATTCTGGAAATTGAGTTTGAAAGTCGGCGATCTGGCGAATGAATAGGGCTTGAAGTGATAGCCGATGCTCAGGCTGTCGGTCACATAGCCCGGCATGCGCTGGTCTCCGACAAGTGTCACCGACTGGGATCCGGCATAGTGCAGCGCAAAATTGCCGAAGAAACGGGAATCATTGTAAGACAGGCCGAAATTGGCCATGACCTTGGGGGCCATCGGCGCGCCATTACCCTTGGTCCGCAGATACGTGGAGCCATAGGGAATGTTGGAATCAATCGTCGCATGCAGATATTCAAGCGACGCGTAGGGGCTGAAATGATGGTACGGCCGCCCCGATATCATGAGATCGAAGCCGCGTACGGTCTGGTTGCCCGCGTTGATCGAACCGAACACGCCACCGCCGAGATAGGTATTCATCAGGCGGTTCGTGATATTATAGTTGAACAGCGACAGATCGAGCATCACATGATCGTCGTGGTACCGATATCCAAGTTCCTCCTTGATGGAATACTGGTTTTTTGGAAGTCCGGAACCAACCTGGATCGTCGAGGGATCGGGCTGTCGGAAATCTCCCTCTCCATGGATATAGATCTGGTTGTTTCTGTCGATATCATATGAAATCGACAATTGCGGCAGTGGTACGGTGGAGTTGGCGCCGAGTCTGGCACCCTGGACGCTGCGTGATTCCAGCAGGTTCTTCATCCAGTAGTTGGTCATCATGAACTTGAAGCCCGCATTTACACGCAGGCGATCGTCCAGATAACGCGCCTCGTCCTGGACAAAGAGAGAATGGATTTCATATCCCGTATTGCTCAGCCCGCCCAGGGCCCGTGCTCCGTCCAGCGTGTAGAGCGCGGTATTCTGGCTGGAGGGGCTTGTCGCGCCCCCATGCGACAGATTGACGGGAAATCCGATCTGGGAAAAATTGTTTGCGTACCAGTATCCGACGTGGAAATGATTGTGTGCGTCAATATCATATCCAAGTTTGGTAGTGACACCGACATCGGGCTGGCTATAGGCATTCCAGTAGGAAACAAGCTGCTGGCCCGCGCCGACCGGAGCCCCCCGGGCAGTCAGGTAACTTCCTGCCATCGACAACCCGCTCCCCCAGGAGTCCCATCCAAGTGCATCGTAGAAATAGGGGGTGATATCCAGCGACAGCTTTCGAGCCAAGGCGATATGCACTGGCATGACCAAAAAAACCGTATTGAAATGGGATATATTGTTCTTCCAGTAATTGTCGCCAGAGGCCTCGTTGCTTCGATTGTAGCCGATTCCCAGATGTTTGTACTGATGGAACTGCTGTGCGGTCGCGTAGTTGTCCACCATGATCTGGTTGTTGTTCCACGAAAAAAACAGCTTCACATTCGAGGCGTTCCTGAAATCCTTTTGCAGGCCGAAATCGATGTGCTGGCGATCGTTCGCCCCTTCTCCCATCCATTGGCGCGCATGGGTATGCGATCCGGACAGATAGGTACGTACGCCCGTATTCCCGATATCTCCGGATTGAAGACGCAGGAATTCGCGTGACATGTTATTGGTGCCGTAGGAAAAATCCATCGTCCCGCCCGCCCTGTGAGACGGCGTGACGGTATCTTCCTGCAGCACGCCGCCCGCGGATGTGGTAACGGGTGCATCCAGTGCGAAGGCACCCGGGCTTGAAGACACATTTTCCACGTTTTCGGAGTCGACATTCTGGTCGATATAGCCGGCACTGCTGGCCGGCACGCCATCCAGCAGGATGGCCATGTCCGCGTCCGTCAGTCCCCGGCTTTCAATACCGCCCCCATGGATACCGGACGTATCGGCGGAGGATACATTCATGCTGGGCAGGTTCTTGACCAGGTCAAGCACTGTACTGGCTGGGCTCTTCTGGTCGATGAACTGCCTGGTGACGGTCTGGATCGCGTAGGGAGCGCTCTCACGCCGCATCATGCCACCGCCACCGCCAAGGGCCTGATCCGCCTCTTGTCGGGATAGGGTCACGTTGACGGTTTCTGTCCTGGAGGATTGTGGGGGCGCAGCGGTTCCGGGGGCTGCGTGTTCCCTGGATCCACTTTTCTGGACACCGGCATCGTCCGCGGCCATCGCGGGCCGTGCGGAGACGGAGAGTGAAGCTAAAAGCAGGACACCTGAGACAGAAGCCGCTAAACGATGCCGCAACGACATCGTGTAAGGCGACGCGCGATATTGTTGCGTTATGCACGCAGCCATGTCTACTAATTTCATGTCAGAGCGCCTTTTTTTCGTTGTCTCTATGCTTTTTTTTCTAAAGAAAATTACGTGCTCGGAATATATACGCCGAGCAATGCGCACTGTTAAAGCTCTGAATTTTGCACACGGCGTAGTGTTTTTTAGTACACTATGCGGCGCGGATTCTTCCTTGGGCAAGCATGTTCGAAAGAGTGACGCGGCAGGCGTGCAAGCGGGCAGGAGATGCGCGAATGGTTTTCATGTCTAAATTTTCTATATATTTCAACGAAGTGATGCATAAGGGGTCGATCCGGAAGGCGGCGGAGCGACTCCACATCGCAGCATCGGCGGTGGATCGGCAGATCCTGAATGCCGAGCAGGCATTGGGTATCAAGCTGTTCGACCGCACGCCTGGCGGTCTGCGTCCAACCGCGGCCGGAGAGATGATTGCCCACCAGATCGCCCGTTGGGTCGACGACGAAGCGTCACTGAACCGCCATATGGATGCGTTGCGGAATGCGCGGGGTGGCGAAGTCAAAATCGCCGTGGCCGACGGATTGGCCGTTAATTTCATTCCCTCTGCCATCGAACGGCTTCACGCGCGAATCCCCGGCCTCCGTTTCAAGATCACGGTCGCCACCGCCGCCACGACTGCAACGCTGCTGCGTTCGGGGGAATGCGATATCGCCGTGACCTTCGATCCGCCATCGTTCGCTGGTCTGAGTGTGGAAGCCGAAGCTTTGTCCCGGTTGGGTGTCCTTGTTCCCTTTGGGCATCCGCTCACGGAGATTGCCAATGTGTGCGTCTCTGACTGCATCGGCTATCCGATCATAGCGCCCGACCCTTCGACGGCTTTGTGGCAGCTTCTTGAACGTCTTCTTGACGGAAGCTCCCTTAGCTTTGATGTCATATTGAATTCGAACAATATCGCCCTGCTCTGTGACATGGTAAAAAAGAAGATCGGGATCGCGCTGATGCGCGACCTGGATGCGTTCGGCAACTACCGGGATGACGAGGCAGTGTTCCTGATGCTGAAGGAAACGAAGGTCTCGACACAGAAATTATCGCTCATCGTAGCGAGCGGACGAATTCTCTTTCCGGGCGCGAATCTTGTTCTTCAGGAATTAAAGGGTATTTTCCAGGATTTTTACGGCGATACGTTGTTGTGAGACCCGGGTGGTGGAAGAACAAGCAGGGTTTATGTTGCGACATGGATGAAGTCCGATATTCAGGGTGGTTCGGCGCCTGTGCGTTGAGGGGGGGATGGATCCTTGCCGGAGTCTGGTTTCGGTCGGACGAATGATGGATTATGTGCCTGAAGCAGGAGGACCGATATGATTCTGATCGACGACCCCGCCATTGTGGCTGAAGTGACCGCGATGGCCGACCGGTATGAGGCGGCGCTGATGGCGAACGAGCTGGAGACGCTGGATGCGCTGTTCCGCGATGCGCCGGAGACGATCCGTTATGGTGTGGGTGAGATGCTGTATGGCTTTGCCGAGATCGCGGCCTTTCGCAAGGGGCGGGCTGGCGGGTCGCCGCAGCGGCGGGTGCTGCGGCGAGTGATCACGACCTTCGGCACCGATCTGGCCACCGTCAATCTGGAATTCCAGCGCGAGGGGGCCACGCGTATCGGGCGGCAGAGCCAGACCTGGGTGCGTACGGATGAAGGCTGGAAGATTACCTGCGCGCATGTCTCGCTGATGGCGGACGTATCCTGAGAACCTGTCTGTCAATGCGCGCTGGTGGCGATCCGGCGCATGTTTCCTGTGCTCCGATGCTCACTTCACATATAGGCCGTTCTCGCTTGCCAGCCCACATTTTCCAGACAGATTCTGCTTCTGCATGTTGGTGGGAAGTCTGTTCTTTTTTGAAAAAAGAACCAAAAAAATTCTGATTTGTTCAGGAGCTTTTTGCCTGCTCGTTGCGAGGCACCTGAACGGATCAAAAGTCTTTTTGCTTCTTTTTTCAGAAAAAGAAGGGTCCTTACTCTATTGGTGGTGATACCACCCGATGGCGTACCACTTCGCCTACCAGGATCAGCGCGGGGCTGCCTATGCCGCTGGTGCGGGCCAGGTCGGGCAGGGTGGCCAAGGTGCCGGTCAGTACGCGCTGGTCGGGTTGGGTGCCGCGTTCGACGATGGCGGCGGGCCAGTCGGGGGGGAGGCCGTGGTGGACCAGCATCGCGCACAGATCGGGCAGGGCGTGGACGCCCATATAGATGGCGATCGTCTGGCCCCTGCCTGCCATGCGGTCCCATGGCAGGTCCAGCGTGCCGTCCTTGCGGGCGTGGCCGGTGACGAAGAGGCAGGATTGGGCGCAGTCGCGGTGGGTCAGCGGAATGCCGGCATAGGCGGCGCAGCCGATGGCGGCCGTGATGCCGGGCACGACTTGGAAGGGGATGCCGGCTTCGACCAGGGCCTCGATTTCCTCGCCGCCCCGGCCGAAGATGAACGGGTCGCCGCCCTTCAGGCGCAGCACGCGCTCGCCCGCGCGGGCGCGGCGGATCAGTTCGGCATTGATGTCGGGTTGCGGCATGGTGTGGCGGTCGCGCTGCTTGCCGACGAAGACACGCGTGGCGTCGCGGCGTACGCGGTCCAGCAGGGCGGGGGGCAGAAGCTGGTCGTAGAGCACGGAATCGGCATTCTGCATCAGGTGCAGCGCGCGCAGGGTCAGCAGGTCCGGGTCGCCGGGGCCGGCGCCGACCAGCCAGACCTCGCCTGTGACGCGTGTGCCGTCCAGGAGCTGGTCCAGCACCTGTCGGGCGGTTGCGGTGTCGCCGCGCTGGGCGGCGGCTCCGCCTGGGCCGTCCAGAAAATCTTCCCACACGCGGCGGCGGCGGTCGATGTCGGGGCAGTGTGCGACGACATGGGGGCGGGCGTCGCGCAGGAAGCGGGCGAGGCCGTCCAGCCCGGCCGGCATTGCGGCCTCGATGCGTTCGCGCAGGCGGCGGGCCAGGACCGGGGCGGCGCCGCCGGTGGAAATCGCGATCCGCACCGGGCCGCGATGGATCTGTGCGGGGGTGATGAAGCTGGAGGGTTCGGGATCGTCCACCGCGCAGACCGGGATGTTCAGCGCGTCGGCCCGTGCGGCGACGGCGCGGTTGACGGCGCGGTCGTCGGTGGCGGCGTAGACCAGGCGGCAGCCGGGCAGCATTGCATTCAGTTGGTCGGGATGGGCTTCGGCGGCGATGTGGTGGATCTGCCCGGTGTCGCGCAGGGTGGCCAGCGCGTCGTCCAGCGTGGGGGCCAGGACCTCGATCCATGCCGCGTGGGCCAGCAGCAGTCGGATCTTGTTCAGGGCGATGCCGCCGCCGCCCACGACCAGCACGCGCGCGCCGCGCAGGCGCAGGGCGATGGGGAACCAGCCGGGTTCGTCCGATGCGGTCATGGCGTGTGTCCTGTGGTCTGGTTTCCTGTGGTCTGGCACGGGCGGGCATGGGCCAGCACGAAGGCGGCGATGGCGTCGGTGTCGTTGAGGTCCAGCCGGGCGATACCGGGTGGCAGGTCCAGCGTGGGGGCATCGGTGGCGACGGCTGCGATCTGGGGCGTGGCGGGCCAGAGCGGGTCCTTGCCGAGGGTGGGACGGTAGATTTCGATCGCGACCGGCAGGGCTGTGCGGAAGCCTTCGACCAGGATCAGGTCCGCCGGGGCCATGCGGGCGATCAGGTCGGGCAAGGTGGGGTGGTCTGGGCCGTCCTGTTCATGCAGCAGGGCCCAGCGTGTGTCGGAGGCCACCAGCACCTCGTGCGCGCCGGCCGTGCGGTGGCGGTGGGAATCCTTGCCCGGGCGGTCCATGTCGAAGCCATGGTGGGCGTGCTTGATGGTGGAGACGCGCAGGCCTCGTGCGGCCAGCGTTTCCAGCAGGCGGACCATCAATGTGGTCTTGCCCGTGCCGCTGCGCCCGGTAATGCCCATGATGGCGGCCTGCCCCATCGTTTCGTCCTGTTGCGTTCCGCGTGTTCGTAGGGGGTACAGGTGCCTTCAATCCCCGGTGATGGCAAGGTCGGGAGCTGAGGGGCCAGCGGCAAGGGAGCGTGGCGATGGGGTGTGCTGGTGTGGTTCTGGCGGGCGGGGCGGCCACCCGCATGGGTGGGGGCGACAAGCCGCTTGTGACCGCCGGGCGCTCGACCCTGCTGGCGCGACTGCTGGCGCGTCTGGCGGGGGAGGATATGACGCTGGCCATCAACGCGCGGGGTGATGAAGCGCGCTTTGCGGCCTATGGGCTGCCGGTGCTGCCTGACGGGATCGAGGGCGCCGGGCCGCTGGCCGGGGTGCTGGCGGCCATGGACTGGGCGGCTGGGCTGGAATGCGCCTGGGTGCTGACGGTGCCGGGGGATACGCCCTTCGTGCCGCGCGGGCTGGCGGCTGCGCTGGCGCCCGGGCCGTCGGTGGCGGTGTCGGGCGGGCGGCGGCACCATCTGGTGGCGTTGTGGCCGGTGGCGGCGCGGGGGGCGTTGCGTGCCCGGCTGGAGGGGGTGGCGCCCGATGCACCGCGTGCGGCCTTCGGCGTGCGGGCGTTTGCCGAGACGGTGGGGGTGCGGGAGGTGGTGTTCCCGGATCGGCCGTTCGATCCGTTCCTGAACGTCAATACGCCGGAGGATCTGGTGGTGGCGCGCGCGGTTGCCGAGGGGGAGGATGGGGGAGGGGGTTAGGCCTGGGCTTTCCTCGGGCGTTTTGCGCGGCCGCCCACGGAGCGTTCGCTGACATCGATGGCCGCGCGCAGGTGGCTGATCATTTCGGCCTTCGCGACATCCTCCTTCCTGCGCAGCAGGGAATCGACGATGCGGCGATGTTCGGCGATCGTTGCGTCCACCGAATATTCCTGGAGCGAGACCAGGTTGCCGACCTTGGAAAACCAGATCTGGTCGTAGCTGACCTCGAGCTGATGCGTCAGGAGGCGGTTTTCGCCGCCATTGGCGATCGCGACGTGGAACAGGGCGTCCAGGCGTTCGTAATCGTAGAACCGGCGCTGGTCGGCCGCCTTCTGCTGTTCGTCCACGATGGCGCGGATCTGTTCCAGCGTGTCGTCGCTGGCGCGGCGGCAGCACAGGACGATCGTGCTGGCCTCGATCGCCTCGCGGAACTCATACAGTTCGCGGATGCGCTCCAGGGGCGGTTGGGCGACCGTGTAGAAACGCCCCCTGCGGCCGATCAGATTATCCTGGTGCAGTCTTTGCAGGGCCTCGCGGACCGGCGTGCGGCTGACGCCGTATCGGGTGGCGATCTCGTGCTCCTGCAGGACGGTGCCGCCCGGGGTCCGGTCGTTGATCAGGTCCTGGCGGAGGATGAGGTACAGTTCCTCGCCCGTGTAATGGCGATCCATGCCGCTATCTGCTGGTTCCTCGGGTTGTGCCGCCTTTGCCATGCCTCGATCCCCCCCCCCCGTCCGTCACTCATCCGCCTTTGCCATAGACCGGCCCTGCGAACAACAAACGCGCCGGCGGCCGGGGTGTGGGCGTCAGTCGCCGTTGAGGTGGAAACGTTCCAGGCGGAAGGGGGCGGCGGACGCCGTCGGGGCTGTGTCCGTCACGATATCCGCCATCAGCCGGCCGGCTGCGGGCCCGATCCCGAACCCGTGCGCCGAAAACCCCGTTGCCAGGAAAAGACCGGGATAGCGCGCGACGGGGGAGAGGACCGGCAGTGCGTCGGGCAGGACGTCGATCGTGCCCGCCCAGCTTGCCGCGATGCGGGCGGAGCGGAAAACGGGTGCGTCCTCCTTCAGATGGTCCAGGGTTTCTTTCAGCGTCTCGGTGTCCGGCACCGGGTCGCAGGTGCGGAAATCCTCGAACGGGTTGGGGCGGCCGGGGCCGAACCGCCGCTCCAGCCGCAGTTCGCGGAAGAAATCCATGCCCATGCGAACGCGAAGAAGCTGTTTCTGCCTGAGATAGTTCGGCAGATACTGGCGCATGAAGCGCAGGGAATCCGGCGTGACGTGCGTGAGGGACGAGTTGCGGCGGGCCACCGTATAGCCGCCGTCGCGGCGGCGCCGCAGGCAATAGCGTGTCGAGGCCAGATTGACGTCGGGGCCGCCATCGACCGGCGTGGTGCGCAGGACGGAGGCGATGACGCGCAATTGCGGGAGCACGATTCCGAGCGTGGCGCACAGCCAGCGCGACCACACGCCCGCCGCGACCACGACCTTGCCCGCCGCCACGAATCCGGTCTCGGTCTCCACGCCCGCCACCGTGCCGCCCCGGATGTCGATGCGCCTGACGGCGTTGCCGGTCACGATATCGACCCCGGCCTGCCGGACCTTGCTTTCCAGAAAATTCATGGCCTGGTCGGGTTCGATGCCCGCATCGCCCGGGGCGAACACGGCACCGGCCCAGCGCCGCCGGAACTGGGGCAGGAGGCGCGCTACCTCGTCCGCCTCGGCCATCCTGGCGTCCAGTCCGCGACCGGTTGCCTGGTCCAGCCAGCCGCGCAGGCCGGACCATTCGCCCGCATCGGCGGCCACGGACAACAGGCCGCATGGCCGGAATCCGAAATCGCCCTCCCGGGCCCATTGGCGCCAGAGCGGCCGGCTGTCGAGGGCCAGGGAGAGTTCCGCCATGTCCTGGCTGATGGTGCGCATCCAGCCCCAGTTGCGGCTGGATTGCTCGTATGCGGCCTCGCCCTTGTCGAAAACCACCACCGACAGGCCCCGCTCGCGCAGGAAAAGGGCGGTGGCCAGCCCGATGATGCCTGCGCCGGCTATGGCGACATCATAGTGCTGACCCAGGTTCTGTGGCGATGTCATGTCATAGGGGACCGGTTGCCGTTTCCCGTCCTGTTTAAACTGCATTCCGGTATACTGAAAAGGGGGTGCGGGAGGGATTGCCGCTTTGTTTCGGAGATCGCGCGGGAAAATATGAGGAATGGAAAGGAAGAAGATTCGTTTTCGGAATGGACGCGGTGCGTATTCCTGGTTCAGTATACCGTAATGGCGGTGGGCGAACTGGCGCCGGTCTGGCGGCCGCCCGTGCGGGAGGGCCGGAAAGGGAGCGTCTCATGACATGTCTTGCCATCAGGTCGGGCGGAGCCGCGGCATTGGCGGAATGGAAAGCGGCGTTTGCCCCGCTGATGCCGGAACTGGAGGTGCTGGGGTGGGCGGATGCCTGCGCGGCGCCCGAGCGGGTCGATTTCGTTCTGGCATGGGAGCCGGAGGGCGCGATGCTGCGCCGCATGACCGGGCTGAAGGCCATTGTCAGCAGCGGCGCGGGGGTCGATCACATCACCCGCGACCCGCTATGGCCCCGGCATGTTCCGCTCTATCGCATGGGCGATGCCGAGCTTGGGCCGCAGATGTCGGACTATGTGCTGTGGGCCAGCCTGTGCTGCCTGAGACGCGCGTGGACGTGGCGGAATGCCCGGCAGGCGCATGAATGGCTCGCCTTTCCCGGCAATCGGCTGGCGGGCGATACGACGGTCGGCATCATGGGATTGGGGAATCTGGGACGCGAGGTGGCGATGCGCCTGGTCGGTGCCGGGTTCCGGGTCGCGGGCTGGGCGCGATCGCGGCATGAGGTGCCGGGTGTCGCCTGCCATGCCGGCGAAGGCGGTTTCGCGCCCTTCCTGGCCTCGGTCGATATCCTCGTCTGCCTTCTGCCGTCCACTCCCGAGACGCGGGGAATCCTGGGGGCCGGCACGTTCGCGGCGCTGAGGCGGGGGGCGTGCGTGGTCAATGCGGGCCGTGGCAGCCATCTGGTCGAGGACGATCTGGTGGCGGCGCTCGATGCGGGGCTGCTCGACGGTGCGGTGCTGGACGTGTTCATGCGGGAACCGCTGCCGCCTGAAAATCCGTTGTGGGCGCATCCGAACATCATCATCACGCCCCATGCCGCCGCCGAGGCGTCGCGGCCGGCGAAGGCCGAGCATGCCGTGCGGGTGATCCGGGCCGTGCTGCGTGGCGAGGAAGCGCCGCTCCGCTACCGGCCGGAGCGCGGATACTGACCGGCCGCGAGCCGTGCATGCTCACCGGGCCGCAGGGACGCGGAGGTGGACCCGTTGGATCGGTATAAATCTTTTCATGGAAAAGGTTTTTTGTGCGGTACTTCCGGCGGATTCCATCCGTTCCGATAAATCCGGCATACTGAATCTGATTTTCGGGGAGGGGGACGATTCTTCCTGGAATTCAGTGTGGTGAGTAATTTTATAGTCCTATGAAATGAGAAATATGATCATTTCGTTTAAAAAATATATGGACAGCGTGCGGCCTGCTTCCTAATCTCGGCATACTGAAAACGGAATGGATGATGGAGGCAGGAAATGATCCCCTGGTCCGGCATGCCCAGCCCGTCAGTCCCTTTTCACGGCAGGTCCGTCCCGCGCCGCCTCCCTGTCCCGGAGATACGCTTATGCCCCGCCTACGACATTACGTGCTCGGAACCACGATCCTTCTCGGTGTGAACCATTTCTCCCCGGGAGGGAGGGCGTGGGCCCAGGCGGCGCGTGTGGCAGACCTGCCCGCGGCGGACGAGCAGGTCATCGTGACCGGCACGCGGGACCCGCACCAGACGGCGCGGAGCAGCGTCAGCCCCATCCAGGTGGTCACGGCAAAGCAGCTTGCCGCCACCGGCCAGAGCGACATCCGCGATGCGCTGATCCAGCTTGCGCCGTCCATGACCCGTTCGGACATGAATATCGGCAATTCGAACATGACCGATGCGATCAGCCTGCGGGGGCTGACCCCCAACCAGACGCTGATCCTGGTCAACGGCAAGCGCCGGCACACCACGGCGGTCCTCTCGACGTTCCAGGGGCCGCAGCAGGGTACGAGCCCGGTGGATATCGACCTGATTCCCGTCTCGGCCGTCGATCACGTCGAGATTCTCCAGGATGGCGCGGCCGCGCAATATGGGTCGGACGCCATCGCCGGCGTCGTCAACATCATTCTCAAGCACGATACGCATGGGCTTCAGGCGCAGGCCATCAATGGCGGCTATTATGCGGGTGACGGCTTTACGTCGGGCGAATCGATCAACTGGGGTACCTCGCTGGCCGATCGCGGGTTCTTCGACCTGAATGCCGAATTCAAGTATATGGACCATACGTCGCGCGATGGGATCGACAATCGCACGGGCGTAAAAGACAATTTCCTGCTCGGCAATCCACGCCAGATGCGCGAGACGATCGGCTATAACATGGGCTATCACATCATGCCCGGCATCGAACTCTATTCGTTCTCGACCTTCGGGCATCGTGATGGCGAGAGCATGCAGTATTTCCGTCCTTCGACCGTCATGCCGTCGATGTACCCGTACGGATTCAGCCCGCAGATCACGCTTGGCGAAAACGACTACAGCGTGACCGTCGGTTTTCGCGGCACGAAGTTCGACTGGGATTGGGATGTCAGCACCAGCTATGGCGGGGATTCGGCCACGATCGGGATGCTGAATACCGAAAACCCGTCGCTGATCGCCGATTTCGGCTCGTCGCCCGCCCGCTTCAACAAGATGATGACGCTGAGCAACACCCAGTGGACGACGGATGCGGGGCTGCGCCATGCCTTTCATGTACCGTTGCTGGCCGCGCCGCTGAATTTCGCCATCGGTGCGCAGTATCGTTATGACAGCTACCATATCGGGGCCGGCGAATTCGGGGCGTGGTATGGGGCCGGGCCGGCCGCCGATCATGGGTTGAGCCCGCAGAATGCATCGGACAGCAATCGTGACGTGACGGCGGGCTATATCGATCTTTCGACGCAGCTTCTGCCGAAATGGCAGATCGACCTGGCGGGGCGCTTCGAGCATTATACCGATGCCGGCGACACCAAGACGGGGAAAGTGTCCTCGCGCTACGATTTCAACAAATATTTCAGCCTGCGCGGCACGATCAGCAACGGGTTCCGCGCCCCGACGCTGGCGGAGGAGAACTGGTCGAGCCTTGCCGTCTCGCCCACCGGTGCCAGCGGCTTCCTGCCCGTGAATTCGGTCGCTGCGCGCGAACTGGGCTCCCGCCCGCTCAAGCCTGAACGGTCGACAAGTTTCAGCGCCGGCTTCGTGCTGAATCCGGTGCGCAACCTGCATATTACGTTCGATGCCTATCAGATCACCCTGAAGGACCGGATCATGGTGGGGGGCGTCAATAGCGGACTGCCGGCGATCAACGCCCTTACCGCCGGTGGCTTTGGCCTTCCTCCGGGTCTCATCGCGTCGGCGGTGAAGGCGCAGTATTTCTCGAACGTCGCCAATACCCGGACGCGGGGCATGGACATCACGGCCACCTACCGGACGGATGTGGGGCGGTACGGTGCGATCGATTGGGACCTGGCGGTGAATTTCAACGAGACCGACATCCTCAAGATCAACAAGGACGGTACCGGGAAAGATTTGATCAATGCCCAGACGCAGGGCTATATCACCTCCTATACCCCGCGGAACAAGCTGATCTTCGGCGGCAACTGGCATATGGGGAAATGGGATTTCACCGCCCATGAAATCCGTTATGGACGGGCGACCTCGCAGCTCGAATATTATCTCGGCCCGTTGGCCTATTCGAACACGCGGTTCATGCGTTACGTCAACAGCCCGCGCTTCCAGACCAACCTGATGATTGCCTACCAGATCAATCCGCAATGGCGGGTCGCGCTCGGCGCGAACAATGTCGGGAACGAAAAGCAGAAGAAGATACCGACCGCATTCCGCTATATCGGGACGGCGATGTATGATTACGATATCCAGCAGATCGGCTTCAACGGTGGATACTACTATTTCCAGGTCAATCTGAAGCTCTGATCGGGACGGGCGGCAAGGATATGCGATGACAGAAACGTTCGTCTCCCGGCTCGTCCGTATGGTCGTCACCCTGGCGATCGTCTCTGTCACCGGTTTTCTGCTGCTGCATCTGGCGCCCGGCGATCCACTGGCGCAGTTTGCCTTGTCGCCGGGCATGACGGCGACTCAGTTGGGCGTGATCCGGCACCAGATGGGGCTCGATGTTCCCCTGCCTCTTCAGTATCTGATCTGGGTGAAGGGGTTGCTGGTCGGCGATTGGGGGCGTTCGTTCCGCGATCATCAGCCGGTGCTGACGGTCATTTTCGGTCATCTGGGCGCCACGCTGGAACTGGCCGGCACCGCCAGCCTGCTGGCGACGTGGGTGGGCGCGTCGATGGGGATGTACGGGGCCTTTCGCCAGGGGTCGCGTACCGACACGCTGATGACGGTTCTTTCCGTCGTTCTGCTGTCGATCCCGACCTTCTGGTTCGGCCTTGTCTTCATCTCGCTGTTCTCGGTGCGTCTCGGCTGGCTGCCATCGGGAAATATCCATGCGGTGGGGGGCGCCTTCTCGCTCGGCGATTATCTGCGGCATCTCTTGCTGCCGGCGGTCGTGCTGGCCCTCGGGTCCACCGCGATCTGGTCGCGCTATACACGCAATGCGGTGGCCGAGGTTCTGGGCCAGGATTACATCCGGACCGCCCGGGCCAAGGGATTGTCCCCCCGGCGCATTCGCTACCGGCATGTGCTGCGCAATGCGCTGCTGCCGATGATCACGCTGGCCGGACTGCAATTGCCTACCCTGCTCAGCGGGGCGCTGGTGACCGAGACGGTCTTTACCTGGCCCGGAATCGGCAGGCTGTTTCTCGATTCGCTCGAATATCGCGATTATCCGGTGGCCATGGGTATCCTCATGTTTTCCGCCGTGCTGGCCACCTTCGGCAGCATTGTCACCGACGCCCTCTATGCCGTCGCCGATCCGCGTCTTCGCGCGGGGCGCCAGTGAGGCGGGTGATGATGCGGGAATTCCGGAAAGGGTCGTGATATGCACACGTTTCGTCGCCTCATGAAGATCCGCACCGCCTCGGCCGGGCTGGTCATGGTGGCCGTGCTGGCCGTGGCCTGCACCCTGCTGCCGCCGTTGCTGCCCTATGATCCGCTGGAGATCGACCTGCATCATCGTTTCCTGCCGCCGCTTTCGGGCGGGCATGTACTCGGGACCGACGAGATCGGGCGCGATACGCTGGTGCGGCTGCTGGCGGGGGCCAGGACCTCGCTGCTGATCGGCCTGTCGGCCATGGTGCTGAGTACCGTGACAGGCTGCCTGACGGGCGGGCTGACGGGGTTCCATGGCGGCTGGACGCGGCGCGTCCTGATGCGGATCGTCGATTCCGTATTGTGTTTTCCGACCATTTTCCTGCTGCTGACGCTGGCGTCCTTCGGGCAGCCCGGTGCGCCGACCATTGTCGGGATCGTCTCGCTGGTGGCCTGGATGGAGGTTTCGCGCGTCGTCGACGGGCAGGTGCGGGCGCTGCGGGGCCGGGAGTTCGTGATCGCGGTCGAGGCCATGGGGGCATCGGGCGTGCATATGCTGCTGCGTGAGCTGCTGCCCAACATCACCGGCGCCATCATCGTCGTCTCGACGCTGAACGTCGCGCGCGCCATCCTGATGGAGGCCTATGTGAGCTATCTGGGCAACGGTATCCAGCCGCCGCAGCCCAGCCTGGGGGCGATGCTGAACGATGCGCAGGAATATCTGCGGCCCGACCCGTGGCTGGCCATCCTGCCCGGCCTCGTGATCGCGATCGCCGTCATCGGGCTGAATTTCGTGGGGGACGGGCTGCGCCTTGCGGTCGACCCGAGGCAGGGGCGCCGCGCATGAGCCGCCCGATCCTTTCGGTCCGCAAGCTGGCCGTGACGTTCGCGCAGGGCAGCGGCCCGGACATTCCGGCGGTGGAGGGGGCGAGCTTCGATGTCGGTGCCGGGGAGACCGTGGCCATCGTCGGCGAGAGCAGTTCGGGCAAGAGCGTGACCGCCATGGCGCTGCTGGGCCTGCTGCCGGCCGGGGCGGGCACCATCGTCTCGGGCCAGGCGCTGTTTAGGCGGGATGAGGCGCATGAAGTCGACCTGCTGGCGCTGCCCGAGCGGGAGATGCGCGCCTTGCGGGGGCGCGATATCAGCATGGTGTTCCAGGACCCGATGACCAGCCTGAACCCGGTCCTGACCATCGGCGAGCAGATCGCGGAAGTGCTGACGACCCATGACGGGCTGACGCGCCGGCAGGCCCGCGCGACGGCCGTCGACCTGCTGGCGCGGGTCGGGCTGCGCGACCCGGGGCAGATCGTCTCGCACTATCCCGGCCAGCTTTCCGGCGGCATGCGCCAGCGCGTCATGATCGCCATGGCGCTGGCCTGCCGTCCCCGGCTGCTGATCGCCGACGAACCGACCACCGCGCTGGACGTGACCGTCCAGGCCCAGATCCTGGCGCTGTTGCGGCAGCTTCAGGCAGAAATGGGCATGGCCATCATCTTCATCACCCATAATATCGGCGTGGTGGCGCAGATTTCGGACCGGGTCGTCGTCATGTATTCGGGACAGGTCGTCGAGAACGCGCCGGTCCGCGACGCGCTGGACGGCCCCCTGATGCCCTATAGCAGCGTGCTGTTCCGCACCGTGCCGACCTATGACGCCGTGCTGGCCCGGCGCAGGCGGCTGCCCACCATTCCGGGCCATGTGCCAGACCCCCGGCACCGTCCGCAGGGCTGCACCTTCCATCCGCGCTGTGCGCATTTCCGCCCCGGCGTGTGCGACATGTTCCGGCCGTCGCTGGAAGCCGCGCGGGAGGGGCATGAGGTGCGCTGCGTGCGCTGGCAGGAGATTGCCCGTGGCTGATCCGACCGCGCCGCTGCTGGACGTGCGCAACCTGACGAAGATCTACCCGCGCAGGAAAGGTCTTTTTGGAAAGGGCGACGATTTCGTCGCGCTGGACGATATCTCGTTCACGGTCGCGCGGGGCGAGGTGCTGGGCATCGTGGGCGAATCCGGATCGGGCAAGAGTACCGCAGGACGGATCGCCATGGATATCCTGCCCCGCACATCGGGGCAGGTGCTGTTCGACGGGGTCGATCCCGATGGCATGGACCGGCGGCAGCGCCGGGCCTTCCGCCGCCGTGCGCAGATGATCTTCCAGGACCCGTATGCGTCGCTGAACCCGCGCATGACGGTGGAGCAGCTTCTGCGTACGCCGCTCGCACTCCACGGGTTGACCGCCGGTCCGGCGGAGGATCGCCGGAAGCTGGTGGCGGCGCTCGACCTGGTCGGGCTGCCGGAGACGCTGCTCAACCGCTATCCGCACGAATTCTCGGGCGGGCAGCGC
This sequence comes from Gluconacetobacter tumulicola, assembly GCF_014174215.1. Classification (GTDB taxonomy): domain Bacteria; phylum Pseudomonadota; class Alphaproteobacteria; order Acetobacterales; family Acetobacteraceae; genus Gluconacetobacter; species Gluconacetobacter tumulicola. Next base: position 43,431 of record NZ_JABEQL010000027.1, read on the forward strand.
CAGAGGATCAACATCGCCCGGGCGCTGATGCTCGACCCGGCGCTGGTCGTCGCCGACGAGGCGGTATCGGCGCTGGACGTGTCGGTGCAGGCGCAGGTCGTCAACCTGTTCATGGACCTGCGCGAGCGGCTGGGCATTGCCATCGTGTTCATTGCCCATGACCTGCCGGTGGTGGGCGTCATCTCCGACCGGATCGCCGTGATGTATCGCGGCCGCATCGTCGAACTGGGGGAGACGGTGGCGATGTTCACGCGTCCGCGCCACCCCTATACCGCCATGCTGCTGAACGCTGCCCCGGCGCCGGACAGCGCGCCAGCCGGCCCGATGGCGGCGCGGTTGCCGGCCGAAGAGACGGATGGGGCGGGAGGGTGCGCATTCCGTCCCCGCTGCCCCTTCGCCATTGCGGCCTGCGCCACGGGAAAACCGCCCGTCCGCATGCTGGAGGGGGGGCACATGACCGCCTGCCTGCGCGACGAGCTGGTGATCGACGGTCCGCTCGCCGGGCAATCCTGCCGCTGAGACCTATTCACGACAAGTGGAAGACAGATCATGGGACCTGAAGTCGTCACCATCGAGAGCGATACGACCCTGCCGGCCTCGACCGACATTGTCGTCATCGGCGGGGGAATCGTCGGCGCCAGCACGGCCCTTGCGCTGAGCCGGAAGGGGATTGCCGTCACCCTGTGCGAAAAAGGCATGATCGGGGCGGAACAATCCAGCCGCAACTGGGGATGGGTGCGCAAGAACGGGCGCGATGCGCGCGAAATTCCGCTGATGGTCGAAAGCATGCGTCTCTGGCACGGGCTCGGTCCGCTCGAACAGGCCGATACCGGCTTCAAGGTGACCGGCGTGCTTTCCGTGGCGGTGAGCGAGGCCGACCAGGCGCGCCATGAACGCTGGGCCGAGAATTCCCGCATCTGGCAGACCGGATCGCGCGTGATCTCGCCGGCGGAGATTGCGGAACTGCTGCCGGGCGCCACGCGTACGTTCCGCTCCGCCCTGTACAATTCGACCGATGGGCGGGCCGAACCGCAGAAGGCCGCGCCGGCCATTGCGGCCGCCGCCCGGGCGCGCGGCGCGCATATCCTGCAATCCACCGCCGTGCGGGGGCTGGATATCGCGGGCGGGCAGGTGCGGGGCGTGTTTACGGAAAAAGGGCGTATCGCCTGTAGTGCGGTGGTGGTCGCCGGCGGGGCGTGGTCGCGCCTGCTGCTGGAGAACCATGACCTGACTTTGCCGCAGCTCAAGGTGCTGGCCTCGGTCGCCCGGACCTCGCCGATCGAGGGACTGCCGGAGGTGAGCGCCTATACGGGCAAGGTCGCCTTTCGCAAACGCGATGACGGCGGCTACAATTTCGCCCAGTCCGGCACCGTCGTGGCGCCCATCGTGCCGGATACGATCCGTTTCCTGCCGAAATTCCTGCCGGCGCTCCGGGCCGAGCGGCGGGCGCTGAAGCCGCGCCTGGACCATCGTTTCATGGAGGCCGTGCGGCAGCCCCGGCACTGGTCCATGGACCGGCCGACGGTGTTCGAGCGGGTGCGCACGCTGGACCCGGCACCGGTCGCATCCCTGCTGAAACAGGCCGAGGAGGCCTTCCTGAGCCTGTTTCCCAAGGCGGCGGGGATGAAGGTGGTGCAGACATGGGGCGGCATGATCGACGTGCTGCCCGATGCGGTGCCGACCATCAGCCCGGTGCCGGGTGTTGCCGGGCTGATCGTGGCCACGGGCTTCTCGGGCCATGGGTTCGGGATCGGCCCGGGGGCGGGGCAGCTTGCCGCCGACCTGGCGACGGGGGCGGACCCGGTCGTCGACCCTTCGCCCTTCCGCTGGACGCGCTTCACGGATGGCTCGAAGATTCAGATCGACGTCGGTTTCTAGGAACGTTCGATGCGGAGATCCAGGATGTATCCTCTCGGCCGCCGGGCATTCGTGGGCGGGCTTGGCGCGGCGCTTGCCCTGCCGGGGCTTGCCGGCGGGGCGGGTGGCGCGGCACCCCGGGGGCGGCGCGGCGGCATCGTCGTTGGGCTTTCGCAGGAGCCGACGGTCTTCAATCCGCTGTTTCCGCATATCGAGGTGGATGACGGCGTTCACATGAACCTGTTCAGCCCGCTCTGGTCCATCGACGAGACGGGCATGTTCGTCCCCGAACTGGCGGCCGACATTCCCACGCAGGACAATGGCGGCATTTCGGAGGATGGCACCGTCTGGCGCATCAGGCTGCGGCCGGATGTCGTCTGGCATGACGGCACGCCGTTTACGGCCGAGGATGTGCGCTTTACGCTCGGGCTGCTCCACGATCCGGATTCCCCGGCCTATTCGCGCGCCGGGCACGAGCTGGTCACGGATGTCGCCGTCGTGAGTGCAACGGAAATCACGTGGCGGATGAAGGAGAGTTCGGCGTCCTATCTGTCGCAGCTTGCGAACATGTTCGTCGTGCCGGCGCATCTGCTGGGCCGTGAGCGCAATTGGAACGCCTCTGCCTTTTCGCAGCATCCGGTGGGCACCGGTCCGTTCCGCTGGGGCAGCCGGGTGCCGGGCGACCAGATCACGCTGCTGGCCAATCCACGCTACTACCGGCCGGACGAGCCGCATGTCGAGACGCTGATCTTCAAATACATCCCGGACCAGACCGCCCTTTTCACCCAGTTCGAGGTCGGTGCGATCGATTATCTGGGCATGCAGGGCATTGCGCCGGATCGCTACCGGGAGGCCCTTGCCCTGCCGGCGGGGCGGCGGATCGAGATCGCGCCGGCTGCTGCCGCGGGCATCGTGGCCTTCAATCTCGGCCGGCCGCAGTTCCAGGATCTGGCGGTGCGCGAGGCGCTCTATCTGGCGCTGGACAAGGAGGAGATCATCGCGATCATCCTCGAGGGGCTGCCGCATGTCAGCGAATCCTATGTGCCGCGGGAATCCTTCTGGTTCAATCCGGACCTGCCGGCCCATCGCCATGACCCGGCGCGGGCGCGGGCCGTGCTGGATGCGGCGGGCTGGCGCCCCGGCCGGGACGGGATACGCAGCCGCGACGGCGTGCGGCTGGAATTCGGCAATGCCTCGACCTCGGGCGATCCGCTCCGCCAGCAGATGCAGCAGGTGATGCAGGCGCAGTGGAAAGAGATCGGCGCCGCGATGTCGCTTCACGACGCCCCGCCGGCCATCACCTGGGGCAGTAGCTGGACCCATTCGCAGTTCGATACCGCACTTGTGGACATCGACTTCATGGTCGGGTCGGACCCTGAATGCTCGCTGCATTTCGACAGTCACCAGTCGGTCGCCAGGGGCGGCGTCGGCAGCAATGTCTTCCAATACAGTTCCGCCATCGCCGACAGGCTGATGGTCGAGGGCATGCACGAGCAGGACAGGATGAAGCGGCGGGAGATCTATCGCACGCTGCAATCGGTCATCCGGCACGACCTGCCCATCCTGCCGCTGTACCAGCGCAGTTCGATCGAGGGGGTGAAGTCCGCGCTGGTGGGATACAGGAGCAATATCAACGTGCGATCGAACTGCTGGAATATCAGGTCCTGGTACTGGACCTGATATCGGCTGGCGTCAGTCGCGCTTTCGTTCCGTGCCCGTTACCCGCCACACGGTATTGCCGACATCGTCCGCGACCAGCAGGGCGCCGGATCTGTCCAGGGTCAGCCCGACGGGGCGGCCGTGGACATGCTCTTCGTCGGCGGTGAGGAAGCCGGTCAGCACGTCGCGGGGCGGGCCGGAGGGGCGGCCGTCGGCGAAGGGGACGTAGAGGACGCGGTAGCCGCTCTTGGGCTTGCGGTTCCATGAGCCGTGCTGGGCGACGAACAGGCCGCTGCGCCATTCGTCGGGCAGGCTGCTGTCCTGCGAGAAGGCGATGCCCAGCGAGGCCGTGTGCGGGCCCAGCGCGTAATCGGGCGCGATGGCGCTGGCCACCAGGTCCGGCCGCTGGGGCTGGACGCGGACATCGACATGCTGGCCGTAATAGCTGTAGGGCCAGCCGTAGAACGCGCCCTCCTTCACCGACGTGATGTAGTCCGGCACGAGGTCGCTGCCGATTTCGTCCCGTTCGTTCACCGCCGTCCACAGGATGCCGGTCCGGGGCTCCCACGCCAGCCCGTTGGGGTTGCGCAGGCCGGTGGCGAAGGGGGTGAGCGTGCCGGTGGCGATGTCGAACCTGTCGATCCGCGCACGGCCTTCCTCGGCTTCCATGCCGTTATCGGCGACATTGCTGTTGGAGCCGATGGTGACGTAGAGCGTGCGTCCGTCCGGGCTGGCCAGGATGTTCTTGGTCCAGTGGTGGTTGTATCCGGCCGGCAGGTCCGCGGCTTTCTCGCCCGGGGCGTCGATATGGGTTTCGCCCTCGTGATAGGGGAAGCGGACCAGGGCGTTGGCATTGGCCACGTAGAGCGTATCGCCGACCAGTGCCATGCCGAAGGGCGAATAGAGATGGTCGAGGAAGACGCTGCGCTGGTCGGCGAGCCCGTCGCCATTGGTATCGCGCAGCAGGATGATGCGGTTGGGGCTTGGTGCGCCCGCGCCGACGCGGCCCATGATCAGGCCGGCGATGCGGTTTTTCAGGGTCTTGATATCGGTGCCGGGCGAATTGGATTCCGCCACCAGGATGTCGCCGTTGGGCAGCCTGTACAGCCAGCGCGGATGGTCCAGTCCGGTTGCGAACACATGCACCGCCAGCCCTGGTGCAGGGACGGGGGCCTGCGTGCCCTGCCAGCCGACGGGGGTGGCGATGTTGACCGTGGGCATGAAGGTCGGGTTGGGCGGCAGCAGGATCGGATTGGGGCCGGTTCCGGCCGCGACCGACTGCCGGGCTTCTTCCGGCGAGAGGATGGCGCGGCAGCCGACGGCCGCCAGCAGTGCCAGGACGCCGGTGCCTGCCAGGAGAAGCCGGAGATGGGGACGTGTCATGGCAATGGCCTCGCATTCTGTGGCTCCGCGCATGCGTTTGGAGCCGGTGACGACAAGATTGGGTCGATCATCATGCGGTTTCGCGTGAGAGTGCAACCATGTGGGGCCTGGGATAGGATGATATCCGCATTCGACCCGATGAAGCGAGCAGCAGAATGAGAGCGCGGAAAACGCCCCCGGACGGGGGGGAAGGCGGGGCGGCGGCATCGCCCGGTGGGGACGAGGGGCCGGTTGTGCCTGCCGGGGGGCGGGGGGCGGATGATCCCGAACTGCCCAGCCCGGTGGTCGGGCCGAGCCGGCCGCCTCTGTTTCGCGTGCTGGGGCCGGGGCTGATCACCGGCGCGTCGGATGACGATCCGAGCGGGATCGCGACCTATTCGCAGGCCGGGGCGCAGTTTGCCTATGGGCTGTCATGGACGCTGCTGTTCACCTATCCGCTGATGGTGGCGGTGCAGATGATCAGCGCGCGGATCGGGCGGACGACGGGGCATGGGCTGGCCGGCGTGATCCGCCTGCATTGTCCGGCCTGGCTGCTGAGCGGGGTCGTGCTGCTGCTGCTGGTGGCGAACATCATCAATCTGGGCGCCGATCTGGGCGCGATGGCCGATGCGCTGGGGCTGCTGCTGCCGGCGCCGCATGCGCTGTATGTGCTGCTGTTCTCGGCGATTTCGATCTCGATGCAGCTCTTCCTGCAATATACGCGCTATGTGGCGGCGCTGAAATGGCTGACGCTGGCGTTGTTTGCCTATTTCGCCGCGCTGGCCTGCGTGGCGGTGGATTGGCGGGGGCTGGCCTGGCATCTGGTCTGGCCCGGCCATGCGCTGACGTCGGGCTATCTGACGACGCTGGTGGCGATCCTGGGGACCACGATCAGCCCTTATCTGTTCTTCTGGCAGGCGTCGGAGGAGGTCGAGGACCTGCATGTCTATCCCCAGCGCGTCGACCTGGTCGATGCGCCGTCGCAGGGCAGGCGGGCGCTGCGGCGCATCGAGATCGATACGCTGGTGGGCATGGGATTCTCCAACCTGGTCGCGCTGGCCATTCTGGTGACGACGGCGGCGACGCTGAATGTCCATGGCGTGACCGATATCCAGACCTCGGCGCAGGCCGCCGAGGCGCTGCGGCCGATCGCGGGGGAATTCGCGTCGCTGGTCTTCACGGTGGGCATCGTGGGCACCGGGATGCTGGCAGTGCCGGTGCTGGCGGGATCGGCCGCCTATGCCGTGGGGGAGGCGCGGCAATGGCCGACGGGGCTGGAGCGCCGCCCCAAGGAGGCGCAGGCCTTCTACGCCACGCTGGTGATCGCCACGCTGATCGGCATGATCATCAATTTCGCGCCTGTCGATCCGATCCGCGCGCTGTTCTGGAGTGCGGTGCTGAACGGGGTGACGGCGGTGCCGGTCATGGTCGTGATGATGGTGGTGGCGGCGCGGCGGGATGTGATGGGGCGGTTTGCCATTCGCGGCCCGCTGCGATGGCTGGGCTGGATCGCGACCCTGCTGATGGGCGGGGTGGTGCTGGCGATGTTCGGCGCTTTGTTGTGATGGGGTGAAATGGCGTGACCGGTAAAAGACGGAAACCGTGGGTTTCCGTCTTTGGGTACTGCCGTCTGGTGGGGTGGGCCGTATGGTCCGGAATGTAACGTTCGCCCCCCAGAAAACGGCCCCGAGGCCGGGAAGAGGTCACGATGACGAAGCTGCTGGTTCTCTATTATTCCACTTATGGGCATGTCGAGACGATGGCCGGGGCCGTCGCCGAGGGGGCCCGCGCGGCGGGCGTCGAGGTCGATATCAAGCGCGTGCCGGAGACGGTGCCCGAGGAGATCGCGAAGGCGCATCATTTCAAGCTCGACCAGGCGGCGCCGGTCGCGACCCCGGCCGATCTGGCGGAGTATGATGCCATCATCATCGGTGCGCCGACGCGCTTCGGGCGGCTGCCGGCACAGATGGCGGCCTTCTGGGACCAGACGGGTGGGCTGTGGCTGAAGGGTGCGCTGGTCGGCAAGGTGGGCGCGGCCTTTACCTCCACCGCCAGCCAGCATGGCGGGCAGGAAACGACGCTGTATTCGCTGCTGTCCAACCTGATCCATCACGGCATGGTCATCAGCGGCCTGCCCTACAGCTTCCAGGGTCAGTTGAAGCTGGATGAGGTGACGGGCGGCGCGCCCTATGGGGCGACCACGCTGGCCGGTGGCGACGGGTCGCGCGCTGTGAGCGAGAATGAACTGGATGGCGCGCGTTTCCTCGGCCAGCATGTTGCCGGGCTGGCGAAGAAGCTCACCTGAGCCTGCCCGAAAATGCGCGCCGGTGGCGATCCGGCGCGCCTTTTCTGCGCCCTTCATGTGATTGCCAGAGGCTGTTTGAAAAGTCGCGTCGGATCGCCGGCAGGGCGACTTTGCAAACAGCCTCAGGTCGCGCCCATGGTGGGGTCGGTCCGTCCGGGGTGGCCGGTTTCGACCCGGCCGGCGAACTGGTAGGCCAGTTGGGGCTCGGCCGGGGTGGTGAGCGTGATGTCGTACCACATCGCGCCCGGTGCCAGGTCGAATGCTGCCGTGGCAGTTTGGCCCGGGGTTACGCGCAGTGTCTGCCTCGCGTCCCGGTGGCCGGCCAGGGTGCAGGCCAGGGTGATGGTCCGGTGGCTGGTATTGGTCACGCGCAGGACCAGGTCCCGGCCCCTTCCGTGCAGATATCCGCATTCCGCCTGCAGGCACAGCCCGCCCTGCCGGCCCTTGAAGCGGCGATAGAATCCGTTGGGGGCGTGGACCGACACGTCATACTGCCTGCCCGCGAATGACGTCAGGTCGAAGGCCACGTCGAGCGTGTCGCCGGCTGCTACGGCGTAGGTGCCGGCCTGCATGGCCCCCCTTTTCCTGGTGCCGTCCAGGGCGACGCCGTGGCGGTAGATATTGAAGGGCAGGCCCGCCGCGCGGGCACCGTACAATTTTTGGCCGGCGTGCAGGCGCAGCGCGAACTGCTCGCCATCGGGCGTCAGGCCGCCGTCGCAATAGGGTTCGTAGGGCAGGGCGCAGGAGGGGCGGCTGCCGGGTTCCTGCCGCACCATGGTGCGCAGGCTTGTCGGATTGGCGCGCAGGGCGGCCAGTTCCCTTGCGTGCAGTGCGCGAAAGCCGCCGGGCAGGGGCTGGTCGCGGGCTTGCTCGATGGTCTGGAGATGCGCGTCGCGGTCCAGATAGGGCAGGGCGGGCACCGTGCCGTCATAGGGGCGGAAGCACGATGTGAGGTCGCCGCTGATCGCGCGGCGCCAGGGCGAGATGTTGGTCTCGGTGACCGTCTTGCCGAATTTCTGCTGGATGAAGGTTTCCAGGAATTGCAGGGTCGAGCTGTGCTCGAAGAGCTGCGAGTTGACCCAGCCGCCGCGGCTCCAGGGCGAGGCCACGATCATGGGCACGCGGAAGCCCAGCCCGATGGGCCCGGTGCGTGCCAGGCGGGGGGGAACGCCCCGGTCCTCTTCGTCGCGGGCGGAGGTATATTCCAGACCGTCCGGGCCGATCGCGGCCGACGAGCGGCCGGTTTCCGGACGGTAAGGGTCCGGCGCCGCGTAGGAACAGCCATGGTCGAAATAGCCGTCATTCTCATCGTAGGTGATGAGGAAGATGGTCTTTTTCCAGATTTCCGGATTTTCGGTCAGGATATCCATGATTTCCGACACGTACCAGGCGCCGTACCATGGTGAGGTGGGGTGGTCGGAAAAATGCTCGGGCGCGGCCAGCCATGAGACGGTGGCCAGTTCGCCCGTGCGCACATCCTGCCGGAACTGGTGCAGGATATCGCCCTTGGGGGCGTCCATGTGCCGCTTTCCTTCATCGTCGGGGAAGGACAGGGTTTCGAGGGTCCTGTAATTTGGGTCGCCGCTGTTGATGACGAACGCCTTTTCGAACAGGGCGCGTTCTTCCGGCCGGAGTTTTTCCACCGTGCGGCCGGCCGAGGCGCGGCGGTGGGTCAGGACCGCCAGCAGGGCCCTTGCTTCGGCCAGCTGTTCGTCCCGCGTTTCGGAGACGAGCATTTCCTGCGTCATCAGCCGGTCGATATGGTCCGTGCAGTCGCTGATGCGGGCCTCGAGCCAGTCGCTGAAGCCGGGATTGGCCGAGACGCAATATTGATCGAAACATTCCAGCACGTTGCAGCCGAAATTGGACAGCCACGCCCGTTCCGGCCCGGTCATGCCGCCGGTCTGGGAGAGTTCGTTCTGGTAGAATTTCCAGGAAATGCCGGCTCTCTCCAGCCGTTCGGGGAAGGTGGTCCAGTTCATGCCGCCTTCCAGGATTTCGCCATTGCGCATGTAGACCCTGGAATCGGTCGCCTGCAGGTCGCGGACGGTGCCGGTCCAGAACAGCAGCCGGTTGGGGGTCGTGCTGGTCATCGCGCCGCAATAATGCTGGTCGCAGACGGTGAAGGCATCGGCCAGCGCGTAGTAGAACGGCAGGTCCTCGCGCGTGTAATAGCCCATCGTCAGCGGATAACGCGCATAGCCCGCGTGCTGCGAGGCCTTGGCGTCGATCCAGCGATCATGGCCGCCATCGTTCCATGCATCGACCTGGCTGTCGCGGGAATGGGGGATGGAGCCCATCCAGGTGATGCGCGTGTCGCGGATGTTCAGCCGCCAGGGCAGGTAGGTATGGCCCGAAGCCCCGGACTGGGCGAAGACCGGATTGCCGTTGGCAAGGCGCAGCGCCCTGGGATCGTTGAAGCCGCGCACGCCCTGCAGCGTGCCGAACACATGGTCGAACGACCGGTTTTCCTGCATCAGGATCACGACATGCTCGGCATCCTGCCAGGTCGAGCCCGGATCGGGCGCGATGGCGAAGGCGCGCCGGATCGCGTCGGGCAGCGTCGCGGTGGCGCCCGCCGCACCGGACAGGAGAGCGTATTTGAGGAAGTCGCGGCGTGTCGTCATGATCGGCTCAACCCATGCGTGTCCCTGGTGGCGGAATCCCTGTCGGTGGGATGCCACATACGGCATGGGGCCGCATTTCCATTGTGACAATTCGATGAAACCGGGCCGGGGGCGGCGGGTTCCCCGGCGCGCCGTCACCGGCCCGACATTGCCAACTTGTCAGGAAAAATGATCTGGAAGCGCATTGGAAATGCCGGCCCGGTGATCTATGGCGCTTCAGGCGCCATGACCGATATCCGGGGACCATGACCAGGACCATTCGTTTTCTTCTGCTGCTGCCCTGCCTGTCCGGTCTGCAAGGATGCTACGAAATCGGGCCCACCCGGCTGGACCGGGACCAGAGCGATTATTCGCGCGCGCTGACCAGCTCAGGCAAGCAGCAGACGCTGCTGAACGTCGTGCGCCTGCGCTATGCCGACACGCCGGGCTTTCTGGACACCACCCAGATGATCTCGGGCTATCAGCTGCAGCGCAATCTCTCTGTCGGGATCGGGACCTATTCGCTGGCCAGCCGGCCCTATGGCGGCGCGGGCATGCAGGTGCAGGAAAGCCCGACCTTCACCTTCCAGCCCGTGACCGGCGATGCATACGCGCAGAGCATCCTGCGCCCGCTGCCGCCGGGCAACCTGCTGCCGCTGGCCATGGGCGGGCTGCCGATCGACGTGCTGTTCCGGCTGGCGGTGCAGTCGATCAACCTGATCAGCAATGCGGGCTCGCTGGGTGGGGATGTGGGGCGCGGGTCGCCGGTGTTCTTCGACCTGATCTACGATCTGCGCCTGCTGCAACTGGCGGGGCTGCTGGGCATCCAATTGGAGCGCAGCCCCACCGCCACGGCCACCGACAAGGACGGGGCGGCCGACCGCGTGTTCCTGTCGATCGCCTCGACCGACGATCCGGACCTGGCGCGGGTGGTGCATGACACGCGCCGCCTGCTGGGCATGGCGCAGGATGACGAGCGGGTGGAGGTCGTCTATGGCGGCGGGCGGCCGCGCCGGGGGCAGATCCGGCTGCTGACGCGCACGGTGCTGGGGGTGCTGGGGCAGATCGCCTACCAGATCGACGTGCCGGAGGAGGATATTACTTCGGGCCGCACGCGCCCCACCATCCGGCTGGTCGGGCGGGAAATCCGGCCGATCGTCGTCATTCACGTGACGAAGGAACGCCCGGAGGCGGTCTTCTCCTGGACCAACTACAATCACAAATTCTACTGGATCGCGGACGACGATTTCGACAGCAAGCTGGCCTTCACCATGCTGCAGATCCTGCTGGAGCTGTCCAAGACCAGCAAGGGGCCGAATACCATCGTCACCATTCCCGCCAACGGCTAGAGCCGGCCTGGAAATGCGCGCTGGTGGCGATCCGACGCGCGCTTCCTGTGCTCCGATGCTCATGTGTGGACGGCCCTGGGAAAGCAAGAGGGATCTGGCTGATATGTGAGGATCGGAGCGATTGCGGTCATGTGTCCGGCCTGTTGGTGCGGGCTCATGCCCGCGG
>NZ_JABEQL010000028.1 GCF_014174215.1 Gluconacetobacter tumulicola
CGACAGAGCTTTCGACATGACCGCCGGCCTCCCATCCGGCCATCATGTTGAATCACAAATACGCCCGCTTGGGTACCCCAAAAAATTCACTCAGGTCGAATTCCGCTCTAAATCGACCTTTGGAACCCGTCACGAATCGGGGCATTTTTGCGACGATTGTCAAACCTTTTGGGCGAGAGAAACGGGCGAAAAAGGGCCTAAGCCGGATTCAGCAGATCTGGCCCATTGTTCGCCGGCCGGTTGACCTCCCGCCCGATAGGCCAGCAGCGCAAGACGCCCTCCGGTGTCGGCTAGAGCCGGGCGTCCAGGCCGGAAAGCGCGTCCTGCCCAGCAATGATCGCGGCTTGCTCGAACGGGTCGCCGCGCTCGGCCGCGTCCATCAGCGGTATGATCTGGTCGCGGGCGTGCTGGAACGCTGTCTTGAGATCGGCCACCACTTTGGGGTGGGCTTCCTGGCTGTGCTTGTCAGCTGCGTATTGCGCGTCGTCGGTGCTCAAAAACACGCGCCAGACGTTCCTCCAGCAGCCGGTGATACGGGCCAGTCGGCTCGAACACCAACCGCGCGACGACCTTCATGTCGCCGATTCAGCGCAGGAGCGCGGTCTGGCCTTTGCGGGTGTTGGCCACGCGCACGGTCTCTCCACCGGGGTAACGGGCCGCGTCGAGATGATCCTTGGAGACGTCGATCCCGTTCGTGATCGACGCGGGCTATGGTTCGGGCTTGGAAGCCGTGGCCGGATGCGTCATCTTTTCCATGCCGCAGCGTATCCGCCTCTTCCTCGATTTTATGGTGTCACGGTTGCAGGCCTTTCTGCAGGACGCGACAGAAGGGTGCCAGACTGCTTCCGGCCTGGCTTCGTAGTCACGGTTCCACCCTGTCTCCCGCAGGCGACACGCCGAAAACCTCGCGATAGGCACGGGAAAAGCTCGACCGGCTTTCGAAGCCGGTCGCGGCGGCGATTTCGGTCACCATCAGATCGGTCTCGCGTAGCATGGTGCGTGCCTTGGCCAGGCGGAGCGTACGGTGATGCGCTGCTATGCCCCAGCCGAAAGCATGGTGGAACATCCGCTCCAGATGCCGTTCGGAACAGCAGGCGATCGCGGCCAGTTCTCCGGCGCCCAGACGGCGATCGGTGGTCCGTTCCATCAATGCCACCACACGCGCCAGTCGCCGATGATGCGCCACCGAGCGTGCGGGAAGCGGGACTTTCTGCGCTGCACCGGGGCTGCGGATCGTCGTATGGATGAATTGTTCCGATACCCGTCGCGCGAAGCCGGCGCCACGCAGGCCGGCAATGCGCGCCAGCATCAGGTCGATCGAGGCCGTGCCGCCCGCGCCGGTGAAAATGGCGCCGTGATCCTCGAACAATTCCTCCGATGCGGTCCAGTCGGGAAAGGCCTCGACAAAGGCGGGGCGGGCTTCCCAATGCATCGTCATCGGCACATCGCGGCCCAGTCCCGCCCGTGCCAGCAGAAAAGCCCCCGTATCAATTCCCCCCATCTGCGCGCCGCGCCGCGCCAGGGCGCGCAGCGTCCGGTCGTGCGTGCACGCCAGTCCCGCCAGCGGGGAGAAACCGGCGCAGATCACAAGCCAGTCCAGCGGCGGCGCGTCGGCCAGCCTTCCGGCCGTTTCCAACCGCATCGCATTGGACGCCTCGACCGGTCCGCCATCCAGCGAGAACACGTCCCAGCGATACAACGCCTGCCCTGCAAGACGGTTGGCCACACGCAGCGGCTCCGCCGCGCAGAGGAAACCTAGGGCTGAAAAGCGGGGTACGAGCAGGAAGCCGATGCGGCATGTCATGGGGCCGACGATATCGTGGCGGAAAATGCAACGCAAAGGGCAGAAATGGTCACGCACGCTCCCTGCGCCCCGCGCGACACTCGGTGCGAGGCAGTAACGAGACCTGTCGGCCGACACGAGGGCGAATCCGCATGAAAACCAGTCTGTTCATTACCTGCGCGGTCACGGGAGCCGGCGATACGGCGGCCAACCATCCCGATCTTCCCATCACGCCCCGGCAGATCGCCGAGGCGGCGATCGACGCGGCCAAGGCCGGCGCTGCTGTGGCGCATATTCATGTGCGCGATCCCGAAACGGGCAAGGCGGCACGCGACGTCGCGCTTTATCGCGAGGTCGTGGAGCGCATCCGCGATGCGGATACCGACGTGATCATCAACCTGACGGCCGGAATGGGCGGGGATCTGGTGCTGGGCAGTGGCGAAACCCCGTTGCCGCCCAACGCCGCGCAGACGGACATGATCGGCCCGACCGAACGCCTGGCCCATGTGGCAGAATTGCTGCCCGAGATCTGCACGCTGGATTGCGGGACGATGAATTTCTCGCTGGGCGACTATATCATGGTCAACACGCCGTCGATCCTGCGTGAGATGGCGCGGCAGGTGCAGGCGCTGGGCGTGCGGCCGGAACTGGAAGTGTTCGATACCGGCCATCTGGTATTCGCGAAACAGATGCTCAAGGAAGGGCTGCTGGACGCGCCGCTGATGATCCAGCTTTGCATGGGCGTGCCCTATGGGGCGCCCAATGATGTCCTGACACTGCAGGCGATGATCAATGCGTTGCCGGATTGCATCTACAGCATGTTCTCGCTCGGCCGCTTCCAGTTGCCCTATGTCGGGCTGGCGCCGATGGTCGGCGCGAACATCCGGGTGGGCCTGGAGGACAATCTCTATCTCTCGCGTGGCAAGCTGGCCAGCAATGCCCAACTGGTCGAACGGGCGGCGACAATCCTGACTGCGATGAATGTCGAAATCATGGGACCGCAGGCGGTGCGTGACATGCTGAAACTGACGAAGCGGGGCTGAGACGATGACCGGAGAGGCTTTTACCCCGAAACGCTGCGGGCTGGTCGGCGGCGGCGTGATCGGTGCCGGCTGGGCCGCGCGCTTCGTGCTGAACGGTCATGACGCCGTGCTGTACGATCCCAGCTCGGATTCCCGCGCCCGTGCCGAGGCCATCCTGACCATGGCGCGCGCGGCCTGGGCCCGGCTGATGCCCGGTGCCCTGCCGCCGGAAGGGCGGCTGCTGATCGCCGCGACGCTGGATGAGGCGTTGGACGACGCAGCATTCGTGCAGGAAAGCCTGCCGGAAATCGAGACGCTGAAATGCGATGTGCTGGGCCGTATCGACGCGCTGCTCCCGGCCTCCGTGCCGATCGCGTCCTCGACCTCTGGCCTGCTGCCCACGCGGCTTCAGGCCGGGCTGCGCCATCCCGAACGCTTCGTGGTGGGCCATCCGTTCAATCCCGTCTATCTATTGCCGCTGGTGGAAATCTGCGGCGGCGCGCAGACATCGGATGAAACGAAGGAAACGGTCGCGGCATTCTATCGTGCTATCGGCATGCAGGTTCTGCATGTGCGCAAGGAAGTGGACGGCTTCATCGCCGACCGCCTGCTGGAGGCCCTGTGGCGCGAAGGATTGTGGCTGATCGAGGAAGGCGTCGCGACGACGGCGGAACTGGACGACGCGATCCGCTACGGTGCCGGTCTGCGCTGGTCCTTCATGGGCACGTTCCTGACCTATCGCTTGGCCGGCGGCGATGCGGGGATGCGGCATTTCCTGGCCCAGTTCGGCCCGGCGCTGAAACTGCCCTGGACCAAGCTGGTCGCCCCGGAACTGACCGACGCGCTGATCGACCGCGTCGCCAGCCAGTCGGACGAACAGGCCGGCGGCGTAACGGTGCGTGCGCTGGAGGGGCTGCGCGATGAGGCGCTGGTCAAGATCATCCGCGCGCTGGCCACGGTCGGCCCAGAGGGCTACGCGGCCGGCGCGACGCTGAACGCCTTCATCGCCCGCAACGCCGGCAAGGCGACGGACGAAGGGACGGTGGCGGCGGACGGTACCCTAACAAGCTGGCATGGCACGGTATCGCCGGACTGGATCGATTATAACGGCCATATGACCGAGCATCGCTATCTTCAGGTTTTCGGCGAGGCGACGGATAATGTCCTGGCGGTCATCGGTGCCGGGCGGGATTATGTGGCGGCCGGGCATAGTTTCTACACGGTCGAAACCCATCTGCGGCATCTGGGCCAGGCGCATGACGGCATGGCGATCACGGTCCGGACGCACATTCTGGATGCCGATGCCAAGCGCCTGCATCTGTTCCATACGCTGACGAAGGCCGGCGACGACGCGCCACTGGCCACGGCGGAACATATGCTGGTCCATGTCGATGCGGTGCAGGGACGCAGCGCGCTGATCCCCGAAAGCGTCGCCACGGCCATCGCCGCGCTGCGCGCGGCGCAAAGCGCGCTGCCGATCCCCGAGGCGGCGGGGCGCGCCGTTGTCATGCCGCGCCGGCCATGATGCCGGTGCGGCTGCTCCGCATCCTGCGTCTGGCGCTCGTCTGGCTGGCCGCCCCCATGGTGGCCGGCGCGACGGTCGCCACGGGGGCCGGTGCCGAAACGCTGGCCCAGTTCGACAATGCCCGGCGGATCGTCTCCCTGCCGGATGGGATCGATCTGGCCGTGATCGAGATGGGGCCACGCACGGGGCGTCCGGTGATCCTGGTGCATGGTTATACCGACAGCGCGCGGGACTGGTTCCCGGCGCTCGGCGCCTTCTCGCCGCGTGACCGGCTGATCCTCGTGGATCTGCGGGGACATGGGCATTCATCCAAACCGGCCTGTTGTTACGCGCTGGTCGATTTCGCCTGGGATCTCCGCCTGCTGATGGATCGCCTGGGCCTGCAGAACGCCGATCTGGTGGGCCATTCGCTGGGCAGCATGATCGTGCAGGTCTTTGCCGAGAACTGGCCCGAACGCGCGAAACATGTCGTGCTGATTTCCTCCACCGGCGGCCCGTCCCCCACGCCGACCTCGCAGGACCTGGCCGACCGCAAGGACGGTTTTGATTTCCGTACCCCAATCAGCCGGCTACACGATCCGATCGATCCGGATTCCGCCTTCATGCGTGCCTGGTGGTCGTCTCCGACACCGGTCGATCCCGCATTCCTGGAGCGTCAGCGCGTGGATTCCGCGTATATTCCCGCCGCCGTCTGGCTGGCCGTGCTCGACCAGGGGCTGACCGGTTTCGATCCACATCCCGGCCTCGCACGACTCAAGGCGCCCTGTCTGCTGATCTGGGGCGAAAAGGACCCGATCATGCTGCCCGAAGTCCGCCGCACCCTGATCGCTGCCCTGCCCGGCGCCCAGGTCACGGTCTATCCTGGCCTGGGCCATAACCCGTTCTGGGAACAGCCGCGCGCCGTGATCGACCGGATCGATCGCTTTCTGGATACGCCCTGAAGACGAAGGGGGTGAAAAGGGGCGATCGCCCCTTTCCCAGCGGTGGGAGACCGGCCTCATGCGCCCCGTTGCAACATTGCCTCCACCGCCGCCCGACCGGATCGCCCGTCGATCGTCACGACATCATCCAGCCATCCCGCCCATGCAGCGGGATGATCGTGCAGCCACTGCCAGGCAACGGTGGACGGCTTGATCCGATCCCGCTGGATCGCCTGCATCATCGTGTTTTCGTCCTGGACGGTGAAGTGAATGCGCGCCAGCAGGCGGGTGGCATTCGGGCAGGTAGCATCGTAGCCAGCCCGGATCACGGTATGGACTGACGCCCCGCCATCCGGCCCGAATACGGCTTCGCCCCCGGTCAGATAGCGGATCGGGAAACGCATGTTCATTGGATGCGGCTCCCATCCCAGGAACACGATCGGCCGATGGCTCTGCACGTCGCGGTCCAGTTGCGACAGCATGCCCTGTTCGCTGCTTTCCACCAGACGGAAACGCCCCAGGTCGAACTGGTTGTCGCGGATCATGGCGAGGACCAGCGCATTGCCGTCATTGCCGGCTTCCAGCCCGAAGATCATGTAGCCCAGCCACCGGCCCCAGGAGGCGATATCCTTGTAATCGTGCAAGCCGGCATTCCAGACGTAATCAGGTACCGCCAGCGTGTAATGCGCGCCGGACAGATTGGTCGCGATGCGCTGGACACTGCCGTCGGCCAGGAAGGGCGCGATCGCCAGATGACCGGACGGCTCCCAATTGCTGAGGAATGCATCGACCCGATGGTCGCGCATGGCGACATAGGTCATCGTCAGCGTCAGCATCGGCTCCTGCGGCCTGTATCCCAGCGCGTCGAACAGTCGCACGGCAACGGCGGTGACGGCCTCGGCATCCGTCCAGCCGACATCGGAAAAGCGGATCGGCGCGCAGGACGGCGCGTCCATGGCCGGCGGCGCGGCGGCGCGGGCGCCTGCCCCCGGCGCTGCGCAGAGGAGCGCCAGACCGGCGAAGAGCGCGCGCACCGGCCGCATCAGATCTGCCCCGGTGCCGGAAACCGCGCGCGGCGTTCGAGAATTTCCAGATCGATGTGACTGCGGATATAGAGCGTGCGCGCATCGCGCGTCGGCTGATGATCCCAGGCGGACGGTGCGCCCTGGCGCATGGCCGCGGCAACCAGCAGGCGACGCTGTTGCGAGGCCAGCACCTCGCGATGCAGTTCCGCCAGATCCCATCGGGTATCGATTTCGGCCAGGAAGGCACGGCACGTCGCATGACAGGCCGGTTCCGTCGCCAGATTGCGGAGTTCCTGCGGATCGGCCCGCAGATCGTACAACTGGTCCGGATCGGCCGCACTGTGCACGAATTTCCAGCGTCCGCGCCGGATCATCACCATCGGTGCGATCGCGCCTTCGGCGGTATATTCTCCCAGTGCCAGCCCGTCATCGTCGTCGCCCAGGCAGTAGGGTAGCAGCGAGCGCCCGTCGCCGGGCAGGAGATCGTCCTGACCGGCCAGATCGCACAATGTGGGCAGCAGGTCGAGCAGCGATACGCATGCGCCTACCCGATGGGGCGCGAAACGGCCCGGCGCACTGATGATCATCGGGATACGGCTGGCATCGTCGAAGAAGTTCATCTTGTACCACTGCCCGCGCTCGCCCAGCATCTCGCCGTGATCGGCGATCACGATCACGATCGTGTCGCGATCCAGCCCCGTTTCGTGCAACGTGCCCAGAATCTGGCCGAACGCATCGTCGACGAACGAGCAGGCCCCGTAATAGGCATGGCGGGCGGCGCGGACCTGCGCTTCGGTCACCGGCTGCAGGTCCATGCCGTTCACGTGGCGCAGACGGGCGGTATGCGGATCGTCCGCCTGCGCCGGAATCGCCGGCATGTCGATCTCTTCATCCGTATAGCGGCTCCACCATGGATCGGAGATGGTGAACGGATCGTGCGGGTGGGTCAGTGAAACCACCATCGCGAAGGGGCGGCGATCCGGATCGCGGGCCAGATCATAGAGTTTCTGCCGCGCGCTGAACGTCACTTCCTCATCGAAGTCGATCTGGTTGGTCCGCACGCAACGCCCGGCCTCGGTCACCGAATTCATGGTGTGGTACCATTCCTGCCGCTCGTCGAACCGCGTCCAGTCGGGGGTCCAGTTGAAATCGGCGGGGTAGATGTCGGTCGTCAGCCGTGTTTCGAACCCGTGCAACTGGTCCGGGCCGCAGAAATGCATCTTGCCGGTCAGGATCGTCTCATAACCGGCCAGACGCAGATGGTGGGCGAAAGTCGGTGTCTGGGAAGGGAATTCGGCGGCGTTGTCATAGGCCCCGATATGCGAGGCCAGCCGGCCGCTCATGAACACCGCGCGAGACGGCGCGCAGATCGGCACGTTGCAATAGGCATTCTCGAACACCACGCCGCGCTCGGCCAATGCGTCCAGATGCGGCGTCTTCGCCACCCGGCCGCCATAGGTGGGCAGGGCGGATGCCTTCAACTGGTCGGCCATCAGGATCAGGATATCGGGACGATCGCGCATGTTCTGACGGGTCCATGAGGTTGGAAATTGCCGCAAGGGTTTCGCCCTGTCCGTCGCCAAAGGACGGTCGCCCTCTGGACATCGTGAACAACGCGAAAGGGGAGGAAAGGGGCTGTTGCCTCTTTCCGGAGCGCGAGGGAGAAACCCGCCACTGCCCATGCAGTGTTCGAAGGTGCATGCGCATCAGACGAAATCGCGTGCCGCGCGTCGTGTCCAGTGGCGGTCGCACACGATTGCGCCATCGTGCGTCGCCAGGAAACGTTCGTCATAGAGAAAATGGCTGGCCGTCGAACGCAGGCGCACTTCGGCGGCGAGCGTCATCTTTTGACCGGCGATGAGGTAGGAGTTGGTATAGCGGGTGCGCATCTCGGCGCTGTTCGGATCGTCCTCGCGCACGGTACGCCGGATCCAGAACGAACTGCCCAGGACCTCACCCGTGGCGGGCACGTCGGTCACATCTTCCTGGCGCGACCCGGCTTCCAGCACAAACAGGCGCTGGCCGGCTGGGCCGCTGACCGTCACGCCATGCAGACGATCGCGGAACGGTGCGGGGGACGCGAAACCCGCATAACGTCCGACCAGCGTCTCGAATGGCGGCGATGTCGTGACCCCGGCCGGGGCAGCGGGCAATTCCACCGAGGAGGCGCCGGTGACCAGGGTCAATGTCACCCGCTCCGGCGACGGCCATGTGACCGGCCACCAGGCCTCGCTGATCGCGATGCGTATCCGGCTGCCGGCAGCGAACCGATGGCAGGCGAACAGACCACGCAGCACCACGTCATAGGCTCGGCCGGGCTCCAGCGGCGTGGGCGCGGCATCGTCCGCGCGATGGGTCAGGTTCAGAACGGCGTTGCTGACCGGGTCGGATGTACCGTCCGGATGCACCATGTTGAGTCGGACGAAGAGTTTTGTCACCGGCCTGTCGCTGCGCACGCGCAGGCGAAAGACGGGCTGGCCGAGCAGATCGAAATCGGCTCCAAGCGGCGCGCTGTCGAAGGTCAGCGACAGCGCGTCGTCTCCCGATTGTTCGCGCCAGCAGGTCGCGGGATCGCCGCTGCTGTAGGTCGCGGGCGTCGCGAAGCCGATCGCCTGGTTGGCGACATGACGTCGTTCGGTCGGCGGGGCGGCGGATGCATCCAGCGTGCCGTCATTCAGCACCAGACGCCGCCATGCCTGATCCGGCGGCGGCCAGGACGGGCTGGCGATCCATGCCCCTGGCGTATCCTGGGGAAATGTCGCGGCCGGTGGGGCATCCTCGCGGAATGCCCATAATACCGGGCCGTCCATTACGCCATTCTGCTCGCCCAACAGCCAGCGACGCCAGAAACGTGCCTCCAGCGGCAGCCAGTCCACCCCCGGTCCCGGCACCCCGTTCGCCACGAAGGCAGGTGTGCCGTGATGACCGGGCGGATCGGGATAGCCCGGCCATTTATGGGTCCAGGGACCGATCAAGGCCTTTTGTGGACAGTGCGGTGCACGCTCCATCATCCGCGAGGCGGCGTTCACGTAACTGTCCAATTGCCCGGCGACGTGAAACATCGCGCAGTTGAGGCGGCTGTAATCGGTGATCGAGCCATAGCGCCATGTCGCGTCGAGGCGCTGATGCGCGCCCCAGACGATGGCGATCGGCATCACGGCCGCCAGACGCTGCCCCCACAGTGCTCGCCAGCGCGGCCCGACCACGCGCGGATCGGGTGGACCGCGCAGGATAACCTGCCACTCCATCCCCCAATCGAGTTGGGCCGCCAGCAGGCATCCGCCGCGATAATGGATATCGTCCAGATAGCGCTGTTCGGTGCCGCAGGCCGAAACGATGGCGCGCAGCGCGGGCGGCGCCTTGGCGGCGGCCTGTAGACCCGAAAACGAGCCATAGGAAATGCCACGCATGCCGACGTGGCCGTTGCACCAGGCCTGCCGCGCCGTCCAGGCGATCACTTCCAGCGCATCGTCCTGTTCCGGCGGCAGATATTCATCAAGGATCACCCCTTCAGAATCGCCGGAGCCCCGGATATCGACGCGCAGCAACCCGATCCCGCTCGCGGCCAGCGCCGGACCGGCTATATCGTCGCGATACCGGTAACCGTCCCGTTTCCGATAGGGAAGATATTCGATCACGACCCCCGTCGGCCGGCTGTCGGCATCGGCGGGCAGGAACAGGCGCGCGGCCAGCCGGACGCCATCCGGCATCGGGATCCAGAGATTTTCCACCACTCTGACCCGAGGGTCGTCCAGGGCGACGGCAGGTTGTCCGGCGGCCATTACCCGGCTGCCGTCGAGCATGGAAGAACCAGTTGCCAGAGCGCCCAGAAATGCACGACGTCGCAGAAAGACCATGCCGGTTCAGAACCCCGCGCGGATCGTGCCGAAATACTGACGTGGTGCGCCGACCAAGAAGGATTGGTAATCACCGGTCATCGGCAATCCGTTCTCGCCCATTGTCGCGATGTATTTCGTATTGGTCAGGTTATAGATATTGAATTCGAACGTCAGATCCTTCACGAACCCGAATCCCCTGCCCAGGCTGCCGAAATGATAGCGCGCACCGAGGGATTCCAGCCAGTAATGGGGAACCTTCATGTCCCCGGTATAGCTGAAATTCCGCGTCCCCATGTAAGTGGTGTCGAAATGCGTGTCGAAATTCTTCCAAGTGTATGACAGGCTGTTCTTGTACATGAACCGGGGATAGGCGACGACCTGCTGCCCCCGGAGGTGATAGGTAACACCCGGTTCGACCAGATTGTCGTCGAAGGTGGCGTGGTTGTAGCTGATGCTGTTATAGATCGACAGGCTGCGGATCGGCGTCAGGGTCAGCCCCGCATCGACGCCGTTCATCGTCACGCCACCGACATTCGCTACGGTGGAAATCGGATTGACGATCGAACCGGACGTGATCTGTTGCAGACGATTCTTGAAATTGGTGTGATAGGCATAGAGCGATGCCTGCACCAGAGAATCCGTGAAGCGGTAGCCCACGGCATAATTCCAGTCGGTTTCAGGTTTCAGGCCGCCCTGTTTCTGCAGCAGATCATATGTGCTCTGGCTGAGCGCAAAGGGCGAGGCACCCTGTTTGTAGGCGGCGATCGGATAGGATTTCACGTTTTCCGTGATATCGAAGAACAGTTCATGATGTTTGATGAAATACCAGTCGGCGCTGATATGCGGCAGGAATGCCTTGGCGATGGTGATTGACCCGGCGGCGATCGCACTGGTGCCGGTATAGGATTCGAGACTCTGCGTGTCTCAGGCCCGTGCCGTCTGCAAGAGCGAGCGGAAAAAAAAATTCAGCGCCAGATTCGGAAGGGGACTGTAGGTATCCTCGGCGAAACCGGTGAAGCTGTTGGAATTGATCTGCTCGCGCCAGAGCTGTGCGAAAGGCGCCGGCAACGACCCCAGGGAGTTGACGGGCGATCCCTCGCCCAACAGCGGCTGCTGGAATGCCCAGCGGCCGATGTCGGTATGGAAGCCTTCGTACCAGATACCGGTGCTGATATGATTATGCGCGATATCGTAATGCAGAGCGGAGGTGATGCCGCCGCGCTGACTATGCTGGAGGGTCATCTGATCGATCAGCGGCGCGCCGTTGGGCGAGGATACGTACGGGCTGGCCCACGTGCCGCGCGAATATAGCCCGTGCCCGTAGGCGACGCTATCCCAGCTGAGCCGATCGGTCAGCATGAAATGGAAATTCATGCCACCGAGATAATCACGTTCGACAGTGCCGCCATCGTAATAGGAGGCATCCCATGGATCGGACATCTTGCTGTAACCGGCTGGCAGTGCGCCGCCCGGCAGGCCGTTCAGCGACAGAGCCGAACGATAGGCTTTTTCATAGGCATTGGGTGTGCCGATGAAATTGTCTATATTGTATCCGCCATTCTTCAGCATGTCGAATGACATATCCTGGTAATTGTACAGATCGAAATCCGACCAGTCAAAATAGGCAGAGATCGAACTGGATTCACGAATCGGCTGAACGAACTTGGCATTGACCTGCTGCGAAAACTGGTTGCCGCCGCCTTTCCATTTGTCGGTATTGTTGCGCATGTAGGAAATATAGAAACGCGAGCCCTGGGCATTCAGATCGCCGGAATCGCCCCGGAGATAAGTATGGAACATATCGTTGCTGCCGAACGTCTGTACGATCTTCGCACCCATCTTGTGACTGGGATCGGACGAGTGGAATGCCACCGCACCGCCCAGATTGCTGGTCGAGGCGGTATCTTCCGCGCCGGCGCTCATCGTTGCATCCATACGCGAAACATTTTCGGAACTGATGGCGGCCACCGAATTCAGGCCGTTCATGCTGTGGAATTCCTGGTCGCCCAATGGAATGCCATCCAGCGTCATGCCGATCTGGTTCTGGGAAAACCCATGCATGTAAAACTGGTTCGACCAGGTATCCGATCCCTGGGGATCGTCGGACTGGAACATCACGCCGGGCATCTGGGCCAGGACCTTCAGCGGATTGGTGCCCGGCACGGATTTCGCGATCAGATCCTGCCCCACCACGACGGATGTGGCACGTGCTTTGCGCAGACCGACCACGCTAAATGTTTCGGCTTTCGGTGCGGCATGCGCTGCGTGCGACCGGCTGGCGGGCGGTCCTGCTGCCGGCAGGACGGGGTTTGCCTTTGGTGCCGGACCGGCCGGCGATTTCTTCGCCGCCATGGCGCCATGGCGCCATGCGACGAAGTGGCAAGGAGAAAACCGTAGAACGCGGGCACAAGGCGGAGTTTCTTCATTTCGGTGGTCTCTCCTGGCATGAGCCGCACCTGATTGATGCCCATGCGAAATCGGATCGAACTGGTCCTCATTATTGGAGGAATATGTCAGGGATTGTAGAAGGTTTCAGACAGCCGCTTGCATAGTTATGACATCGAATCAATAAGTTTGGAAAACGTATTGATTCGATTCAGGATGATCATGAGGTGTTCGAATCGGAGCAGTCCATTGAAGATGGATGGAATTCACTGCTGAAAAGGCGACAGAAAATGTCGGGAAACCGCGCATCCGAAATGTGCGATGCCTGCATCGCTCTCCGGTCCTCGCAGCCAGAGAAAAATCGTTCGGAAAACTCTGATCAAAAACGATCCGGTTTTCCGGAAACAGGTCAGAGAGGATATCCTACGCTCCTGACGCAACCGTGACTCCTTCAACACCCCCCCCCTTCTGGCGAAAACGCCAGATCCGGGCGGAAAACAGAAGCAGCAGCAGCATGTAGGCGGCGGAGCCCAGCCCGACATTGAGCGAGACGGCCTGTGCCAATGCATCGTCCGGGGCGACAAAGCGGGCGGTTTCGGCGATCAGGGTCGGTGCGAACGCACCCGGCAGCGCCAGGCAGAGGAATTGCAGGGCGAAGACACGTCCCATGAAGCGGGCTGGCGTGATGGCGGCGACCGCGACGTAATAGGAGGCGTTGATCGTGCCCTGAAGTGTGTATATCGCGCCGATCAGGGTAAAGACCATCTGATGGCTGGACACGTGCAGGATCAGCGTCTGGATCAGGGCCATGAGTGCGCTGGCAACGATGGTGACGTGCAGGGCCGCGTCCGGCCCGGTGCGGCGGGTGACGACGTCTACCAGCAGGCCGCCGCCCAGTGTCCCCGCCAGACTGAGCGACATGCCCAGCAGCCCGATCATGCGGCCAATCTCGGCCTCGCTGATGCCCCAGCTTTCATGCAGTACGGCGGGCGTCCACAGAAAGCCGGCATTGGGGATGGACCAGACGATGCTGTAGGCGAGGGAAGGCCAGTAGAGCCACCAGGTGCGGCGCAGGAAGGCCACGGTCTCGCGCAGGCTGGCGGTGGCGGTAGGGTCGGCGGTCGACCGGTCGCGCTTCGGTTCGGCGATCAGCAGCACCAGTGCGGTCAGCGGCAATGTGCTCAGGCCAGGCAAGGCCAGCACGATCTGCCAGGGGCGGAAGGTGCCGATAATCGGCCAATGGGCGAACACGCCCGCATCGGCGGCGCGGATCAGGCGACCGCTGACATAGAAGCTGACGCCGCTTCCCAGGGAATAGAAGCCCCAATAAAGGCTGAAGGGCAGGCCCCGGCGTTCCGGCGGGAACAGGTCACGCAGGATCGATTGCGAGGCGGGTTTCAGCACGCCGTCCGCCACCGCACCGCCCGCGCGTGCGCCGAACAGCGGCCAGAACCCGCGCGCCAGACCGGTCAGCATCGACATCGTGGCCCAGATGCAGCCGGTGCCGAACAGCAGGCGTTTGCGGCTGAAGCGATCGACGAGAATGCCGGCGGGAATCAGGATGCAACTCGACACCGCCATGTTGGCGAAGCCGAGCAGGAAACTGACTTCCACCCGCGTCAGCGCCAGATCGCGTCGGATGCGTTCGATGACCAGACTCAATCCGCCCTGATCGACGGAATCCAGCGCCGCGAACAGGCATAATACCGCCAGGGTGGTGGCCGGACGATCCGCGATGCGGCGCCAGAGCGGGGGCGCGCGGGTCGCGGAGGACGGCGCGGTGTCCGTCAGGATCTTGAGCCCGACGTCAAGGCGTGCCTGCCTGCGCGACCAGGATCGGGGCGTGTCGTGCACCCAGGGGCAGGCAGGTCGCCACGCAGATCCCGCTGATCATCAGCAGCACGGCGGCCAGTTCCCACGGACGTAGCGCCGTGCGTGACAGGAGGGCACGGTGGGGGCGATCCGTGATGGTGCTATCCTGTCTGGCGTGAGAGGATGCGGATGCGCGAGCGGACCTCGTCGCGATCGACATACACGCCCTGCAGATGGCGTGCGCCGCTGCGCGGATCGAAGGCACGTCGTGCATGCATCATCCGGCGATTGTCGAACACCCACATGTCGCCCGGTGTCAGCCGTCGTTCGATACGGAAGCGTGCATCGCGCGTCATGGCCTGGAATTGGCGCAGGGCGGCATAGAGGGCGGGCATCTGCTCGGTGGGTGCGTCGATCGGTCCGCGCAGGAAATTGGCGAAGCGAATCTCGCTCACCGCGCCTTCGGTATCCAGCGCGATCAGTGGCGCGGACCAGCGGTAATCGGTGCGGTCGTCGCGGTTCCAACTGGGCAGCGGCATCGTGGTGAGCATCGCGAAATGTGCCGGATAATCCGCACGCATCGCCTGGGCGATGGCGAAGCCATCGACGAAGATGCTCTCGCCGCCGGTGGCGTCGTTCACCAGGCAATGCAGGAATTGATAGCCCGGCTGCAATTCGCGGGTCGGCAGGTCGGTATGCGGCGGCAGGTTGACGGCGGTATAGGCCGCACTGTCAGGCGTGGGTTTCGAGCGGACATCGAAGACACGGCCGAAATTGGTCTCCCGTACATGGGAAATGCGCTCGGCGGGACCGAGCAGAGCGTTCGGTTCGGTTGGAACATCGCGGACCAGCGTCAGCCCGGAATCGCGCAACGCGACGAGCCAGTCCAGCAGCCCGGCCGGATCGGTCATGATCTGGTCATGGGTGAAAACTCCCAGCCCATCGGCATGCTCCGCGCCCCAGATGAAGAGCTTGGGTGTCTGCGCCCGACGCTCGGCGCGGGAGGCGGGGTCCGTGGCGTGGGCGCGCAGCCAGCCGGCGGGATAGGCGCTCGCATGGCCGTCCGACCACTCGACCTGCAGGGTCTGGCCTTCCGCCGGATCGCTGACGACGCTGTGGGCCGGCATGTCGGAGATGCGTACGGCGGCGGCGGCCAGCGTGTCAGGCGCATCAACGATCTCGAAAACCTGTTCTCGGGTCAGGGGAAGAACGCATTCGTTGCATGGACAATTGTCACGCAGGAAAAACGGGTTGAACTGCGTCCGGCGGCGGTCATCCCAGACCAGCGTGACCGCCCCATCCGTCGTTTCAGCGTCGGTCAGGGTGCGTTCGGTGCGGAATGGACGCCAATCGACGACGATGGGAACAGAATCCGTCATGGTGGGGGACAATGTGAGGGTGATCGTCATGGGCGGAGTCTCGTCTTGGTCTGTGGCCCCCAGGCGGGACGGGTGAAGATGGCGTCAAGGGCGGGCATGAAGGCGTCGATCGGCATCGTGTCGTAATCGGGATCGAACGCTTTCTGATCCCAGTGATCGGTGAACAGCGCGGTACGCGCGAAGGCCGGATGCCCGCGATAGGCGTCGCGGGCATGGCGGTCGCCCCCGAAATATTGTGCGTAGAAATAGCCCTGGAATTCTTCGTGATGATGCACCAACCACGCGTTTTCGGGCGAGACATAAGGCGCGATCATGGTGGCGGCGAATGGGCCGTGATTGGTTGGTGCCAGCACGTCGCCGATATCGTGGATCAGCGCGCAGACCACGGTTTCCTCGTCGGCCTGGGCACGAAAGGCGCGGGTTGCGGTTTGCAGGCTATGTTCATATCGATCGACTGGATAGCCCAGGTCCAGATGCTTCAGGGCCTGTAGCGCGGCGACGATTTCGCCGACCAGTCCTTGCTGGAAACGTTCAAATTTTTCGCCGATCGGTTTCCAGTCCTCGGCGGTGGCCTCGTCGAAACTGCGGAACATCCTTGTCTCCTGGCTTGGAGTTTTCTCTTCTTTTTCTGAAGAAAAGGCAGAGAAACGATTTTCGTTTGTTTATATATCGGAATGATATGGTGCAAAGGCTCCTGAACGGATAAAAGTTTCCTGGTGCTTTTTAAAAAGAGTGCCGTCTATTCATTCAATCCGGCCCGCCGGCTGAACACGATGTCACGATCCATGTAGCATTGCCGCATATGCCGGCTGCCGGTTTCCAGGCGATATCCGGCCCGACCGTGCAGCAGGCGGTAATTGTCCATCATCAGCAATTCGCCGGGTGCCAGCTTGAAGCGCAGGGTCAGCGGCGATTCCGGACGGATCAGCGTCCAGAGAGCGCGGCGTGCCCGGTAGTACCGGTCCAGCCGGACGGCGGGCAGGGCGTAGATCATTTCCGTGCGGTTCGAATAACGCACTTGGCGGACCCGGCCCGACCGGTCGCAGGCGATCAGCGGCGCGTGATGCTCCAATAGCGTGTTGTCGTCTCGGTAGCGGAACAGGATGTCCGTTGTCGCCAGCGTTTCGAAGGCGTCGGGATCGGTGACCCGCAGATGTTCGGCAGCCTGGAACCCGTCGACCAGCGTCGATTCCCCGCCAGTCGCATCGTTCGTCAGACAATGCAGGAGGATATAGCCGGGCGTCGGATTGCGATAGGGATTGTCGCTATGGGGCTCCAGATGCCGGGGGGTCATCGTCAGATCGTAGGCATTGGCGATGGCGCGCACATCGGCCAGGCCGCCCCAATTGGTGGTGCGGATTGGACCGATCAGGCGAGCGAAGTCCAGCGCCCCGTCCATGGTTGCCGGCACGTTGCGCACGATGGCGAAACCGTGACGTGCCAGATGCGTCAGGAACAGGGCCAGAGGTGGATTGGCCCGCATTCCTGTGACGTTGCAGGCCTGCATGGCTTGGAAGTCGACCGGTTCCGGCGGGACGAAACCGCCGTCCCACAAGACGGGTGTAATGTCCGGACTGGGCGGGAAGAGCGCATCTTGGCAGCGATCCGGCAGACGGGTTTCGAACCCGTCGGAAAAGCGCAATATGCCATCCGGCGTGGCCGACAACAGGGCAAGGTCTGTGGGCAGATCGGCGGCCTCGATCAGGCGCTGTCCGGTCACGGGATCGAGGACGCGCGGATCGGGCAGCCGCTCGCGCAGCCAGAGCGGATGGAGCAGCCGCGATCGACCGTCGGACAGCGTAACCCGCAGCCCGCCGGCATCGGCGCGGAAGCACGTACCAGCATCGGAGACGGGAAAAGCGATGGCGCTGTCGGCGGACATGGCGTTGAGCCCCAGATCATTATGGAATCAGACTATATTGACGCACACCGAGTATGGTGCCTGAATTCGACATTCTGATGATCATTTTCGCCATGTTCGGGGTGAAGGAGGGGCGATGCGGGCCGAGGAAGATGCCTTCTGGCGGCAGCGCTGGAAACATGCCGGCGCACATGTGGGGTTTTTGCTGCTGCCGCATTTTTCGATGCTGGAACTGTCCTGCGCGATCGATCTGTTGCGTATTGCCCGGCGTCTGGGCAGCCGGGATTATCGCTGGACGCTGCTGTCGGCCGATGGCGCGCGGGTGACGGCATCGAATGGAATCGCACTCGATGTCGCGGCTGGACTGCGCGACGGGGTGGTGCCGGATATCCTGTTCGCCATGGCGAGCTACGAACCGCTCCAGGCCGTGACGCCGGCGATTGAACACGGGCTGCGGCGCATGGCGCGACATGGCGTGCTGCTGGGGGCGGTGGATACCGGGGTGTTCGTGCTTGCCCGTGCAGGCCTGCTGGCCGGACGCAGCGTGACGCTGCATTGGGAATCCCAGGCGGCCTTCATCGAGTCTTTCCCCGATATTTCCGTCACCTCGGGATTATATGTCTTCGATCGCGACCGGCTGACTGGGGCGGGAGGGGCTGCGGTGATCGACATGATGCTGTTCTTCATCGCGTTGCAGCATGACGACGATCTGGCCCGGGCAGTGGCCGAGCAGATCGTGCATCCGCCGATGCGTGCTGGCGAGGCGGCGCAGCGCCTTTCGGTTGCCGGCCGCTATGCCCTGCGCGACCAGCGGATCGCACGGGCGGTGACGCTGATGGAGGTGCATGTCGAGCATCCGCTGACGATGGAGGGACTCGCCAGGGCGGTCGGCCTCTCGCAACGGCAGTTCGAACGTCTATGTCACATGCATCTTGGCCGTTCGGGCAAGAGCTTCTATCTGACGTTACGCTTGGAACGCGCGCGCCAGATGCTGACGGATAGCGGGCTGGACGTGGCTGGCGCCGCGCTGGCCACGGGCTTTGAAAATGCCGCACATTTCTCGCGCCTGTTTCGACGGGTGTTCGGTGTTACGCCCACACAGCTTCGCGCCACGGGGATGCGAATCGACCCAAAATGGTAACGCTAAAGCACGTTTTGGATCGTGGTTGATGACATCAGGACAATGTAGCGGGACAGGGCCCGGCGGGCCGGCCCGGTCGTTCACGCGGCATCCGGTAAGGCATTGCCGCGTGCGGCGGACTGGGCGGTGAACCAAGCGGGCGGAGGGGATCTGGCGGTGCAAAGGACTCAAGGTTCGTCAGGGATAGCGTAGACACGGTCGGATCTGGCTTATCTATGAAAATTTGGTCGCTTCGTGCGACGAAGGAGCGTTGAGCCGGGGTAGCCACCTCGGATCAACGAGAAGGGGACGGGTCGGGATATGACAGGCCATGATGGGCCGTGTCATACCAACTTGGGAAGAGATTGACTCTGTTTTGGATTCCATTGGGAACCGAACTCTGATTCGATAGAGGTGGTTTTGGCTCGGATTGGAGCGATGGGATAGGTAGGGCGGTCAGGATCACGCGAGTGGATCATACGGCGTCGGACCTCAGGGCGTCGTCGTCGAGATGGCCTGCTGCTGGTTTCGTGGACACGAAGATAAGATCGTGACGAAGGAACTGGAGAGTGGGTATGACGAGACGGAAGTTCAGCCGTGAGTTCAAGATCGAGGCTGTAAGACTGGTGACGGATCGGGGTGTAGCGGTGGCGCAGGCTGGGCGGGACCTCGACGTTGCGGAGAGCGTGTTGCGGCGGTGGATACGGGAACTGACCGCCACCCCAACTGCAGCGTTTCCCGGGAATGGGCAGATGCGGGCCGATCTGGCCGAGATTGCAGCCCTGAAGAAAGAGGTCGCCCGGCTCCGGGCGGAGCGTGACATCCTGAAGAAAGCGGCAGCTTTTTTCGCGCGCGAGGCAATGTGAAGTTCGCTTTCATTGCCAGACACCGCCACATCTGGCCAGTCAGTTGGCTTTGCGAGGTGCTGGAGGTCTCGCGTTCTGGCTTCCACGCCTGGCTCAACCGCCCGATCAGTATCCCCGCGATCCACGACGCCAAGCTTGTTACGGCGATCGAGACGAGTTTCAGGACCAGCGACCGAACCTATGGCGCGCGCCGCGTCTGGCGCGATGTTCTTGAGGAAGGACTTGCCTGCGGGCTTCACCGGATCGAACGGCTGATGCGGCTCAATGCCTTGAGGGCGCGGCCCAGACGCCGTGGAAAACCCAAGGACGATGGTGAACGATCGATCATTGCTGACAATATCCTGGATCGGGATTTTCAGGCCGATCGGCCAAATCAGAAATGGCTGGCCGACTTCACCTACATCTGGACTGCCGAAGGATGGCTCTACGTTGCCGTCGTGCTGGACTTGTTTTCACGGTGTGCGGTCGGTTGGTCCATGAAGGCCGACCGCGATGCATCATTGGTGATGGATGCGCTGATGATGGCGATCTGGCGAAGGGGAAAGACCGACGCGTTGCTCCACCATTCGGACCAGGGATCGCAATATACGAGTGAACAGTTCCAGCAGCTCCTGGCTGACAACGGGATCACCTGCTCGATGAGCCGGGCGGGGAATGTCTGGGACAATTCGGCGATGGAGAGCTTCTTCTCATCGCTGAAAACCGAACGGACCGCCCGTAAAGTCTATCGCACCCGAGATGAAGCACGGGCCGACGTCTTCGACTACATCGAACGCTTCTACAACCCGCGCAGACGGCATTCAAAATTGGGATACATGAGCCCCATGGAGTTCGAAGCCCGCGCTATGCTAGCTTAACCTGCTGTCCACGAAACCAGCAGCAGGCCATTGTAATGTTTTCGTTGCTTGGTGCGCTCAGGCGGGACTGCCGAAAGCGTGCAGCCCCCACGGACTGCGCAAAGCGGCAGCGCGCCGCTTGGCCGAAGCCGGATGCACTACCCATCAGATCGCCGCCATCACAGGGCATCGGACACTGGCTGAAATCGACCGCTACACGCGGGCCGTCGAGCAGGTGCGCCTGGCAAAAACTGCAATGTCAATGCTGGGCGAAAGTGTCAAACCTTCTGGGAAAAGTGTCAAACCTGATAATACAGGATTGAAAGACAACGATTTTCCCAAGGAATGGCGGACTCGAAAGGATTCGAACCTTCGACCTTCGCCTTCGGAGGGCGACGCTCTATCCAGCTGAGCTACGAGTCCAGTGACGCCTCCATACCTCGAACCGTTTCGGGGCGCCAGCCCTGTCGGGCAATTATTTGCCGGGCAGGTTGTCCAATGGGGCCAGGATGGGGGGTGGGGTGTCGCTGCCATCCGGGGAGAGGGCTTGCCACACGGCGGCGGTGACATCGCCGCCCGAGGGCAGGGGGCGGTTGGGGTCGGTGATCCATTGCGCGATGTCGGCGATCGTGGCCTGCCGGCTGCGGCCGCGCAGCAGCAGGTGATAGCCCGGCGGGATGTAGTCGCGCCGCACGTCGGCGGGCAGGTGGCGCCACAGGGTGGCCATGGCGGACGGGGGGACGAGCTGGTCGTGGCCGCCATAGATCACCAGGGCGGGGCCCCGCAGATGGGGGGCGGCGTCGGCGGCCTGGCGCATCAGGGCGGCCAGGCCGGCGACGGCTTGCATGCGGGTGGCATGCAGGGTCAGCGGGTCGAAATAGAGGCGGCGCATTGCCGTCATGTCGTCGCCAGCCACGACATGGACTGGCAGTTCGTGGCCTGTCAGGCGCCAGTCGGGCGCTGTGGCGGCCAGCAGGCGCAGCACGGTTTCGGGGCCGACGCCCAGTTTCCAGACCGCGGGGGCCAGCAGGATGGTGCCGGCGACCGGCGGCGCGTCGGGGCGGGCCATCAGGCAGGTGACGACCGCGCCGCCCATGCTCTCGCCCAGCAGATAGAGCGGCACGCCGGGGTGGCGGCGGGCGATCAGCAGCGCTTCATCGCGCGCATCGGTGACCATGCGGTCCGTGCCGGCCCACAAGCCGCGATCTTTCATGCCGCCGAAGCCGCGCAGGTCGGGGGCGTAGAGGGTGATGCCCTGGGCGGCGAGCGTGGGGGCGGCGAATTCCCACGCGTCGCGGCTGTCGTCGAATCCATGCAGTGCCAGCATGACGGCCCGGACCTGCCCGCGTGCGGGCCAGATTCGGGTGGGGACCCCGGTGCCGTCGGGCAGGCGCAGGATCGTGTCGGGTGGCACCAGACGGCCATCCGCCGCCCAGGCGGCGGGCGGATGGGGTGGTGGCGGGTCCTGCATCGTGCATCCGGCCAGCAGCAGGAGCGGGGCCAGATAGCGCAGGCGTGACAGGCGGAGGTTTGAAAGCACGGTGATCCTGCGTATCATCCCCCATCCATCCTGACCACCGGCCGACAGGGCCATCATCACGAGGCGGAGCGAACATATGCAGGTCCAGACCCTTCCGGCCCAATCCGGCGATCCGGTCCCCCATCCGCGCCTCGGCCATGTCGAGACGGTGATCGTGCAGTCGCGGGTCCTGTCCTGCGATGGCGGGCTGGGGGCGCTGGGCCATCCGCGCGTATGGCTGCGCATCGCAGGCCACCAGACCTTCTGCCCCTATTGCTCGCGCCTGTTCGTGCTGAGCCCCGATGCCGGGGAAGACACCGCGCACTGATCAGACCTCCCATGTCCAGCGACGCCCCGATTCACCTGATCCTCGTTGACGGATCGGGGTTCATCTTCCGTGCCTTCCATGCCCTGCCGCCGATGACTGCGCCCGACGGGACGCCGGTCAACGCCGTCTTCGGCTTTACCAACATGCTGGCGCGCCTGTTGCGCGACCATGTGGGCACGCATCTGGCGGTCATTTTCGATGCGGGGCGGCTGACCTTCCGCAACGAACTCTATGACCAGTACAAGGCCCACCGGCCCGAGCCGCCCGAGGATCTGCGCCCGCAATTCGCCCTGGTGCGCGACGCCACCTCGGCCTTCGGGGTGCCGGGGATCGAGGAAGCGGGATGGGAGGCCGACGATCTGATTGCGGCCTATGCCCGCCGCGTGACCGATGCGGGTGGGCGCTGCACCATCGTCTCGTCCGACAAGGACCTGATGCAGCTGATCCGCCCGGGCGTGGAGATGCAGGACCCGATCCGCCAGAAGCCCATCGGGCCGGCCGAGGTCGAGGCGAAATTCGGCGTCACGCCCGACAAGGTGATCGACGTGCAGGCGCTGATCGGCGATTCGGTGGACAATGTGCCGGGCGTGCCGGGGATCGGGCCCAAGACGGCATCGGCGCTGATCGCGGAATACGGGTCGCTGGATGCGATCCTGGAGGCCGCCCCGGCGATGAAGGCGTCGAAGCGGCGCGACAATCTGATCGAGCATGCGGAACGCGCGCGGCTGTCGCGCGAACTGGTGACGCTGCGCGAGGACGCGCCGTGCCCCCTGCCGCTGGAGGAGCTGGTCTGCCGCGCGCCGGATGAGGCGCAGTTGGGCGCCTGGCTGACGCGGATGGGCTTCCGCTCGCTGGTGCATCGGATGGGGCTGAAGGAAACGGCGGCGGCGGTCGGTGTGGCCAGCCATGCCCCGTCTCCGGCCGTTGCCCGTGCGGACGCGGCGCCGGCCGAGGCGCCGGTGGCGCCTGATCGCGCGGCTTTCGGCCCCTATGAGACCGTGCGCACCGCCGAGGCGCTGGAGGCATGGGTTGCGGAGGCGCGGCGTGTCGGATTCTGCGCCGTCGATACCGAGACTGACGGGCTGGACCCGCTGCATGCCGGGCTGGTCGGGATTTCGCTGGCGGTGGCGCCGGGGCGGTCCTGCTATATTCCGCTGGCCCATGAGGGCGCGCCGGCACAGGCGCAGCTTCTGCCCGAGGAGGGGGTGGAAGAGGACCCCGTTGGCCTCCAGATGCCGGTGGCCGCCGTGCTGGAGATCCTGGGGCCGCTGTTTATCGACCCGTCGGTGCTGAAGATTTTCCAGAACGCCAAATTCGACCTGCTGGTACTGACCCGTGCCGGGGCGCCGCAGCCGACGCCGATCGACGACACCATGTTGATTTCCTATGCCCAGTATGCCGGGCGGCATGGGCAGGGCATGGACGAATTGTCGCGGCTGTATCTGGGCCATACGCCGATTTCCTATGACGAGGTGACGGGCACCGGGCGCAACCGCATTCCGTTCGCGCGGGTCGATGTGGCGCGGGCCACGGCCTATGCGGCCGAGGATACGGACGTGACGCTGCGGCTGTGGCTGGTGCTGCATCCGACCCTGCGGTCCAACCGGGCGCTGGCGCTGTATGAGGAGCTGGAGCGGCCGCTGGTGGCCGTGCTGGCCGACATGGAGCGGGCCGGAATCGCGGTCGATGTCACCGAATTGCGGCGCCTGTCGGCCGATTTCGCGGCGCGCATGGGCGAGATGGAGGTGGAGATCCACCGTCTGGCCGGGCGGTCGTTCAATGTCGGCTCGCCCAAGCAATTGGGCGAGATCCTGTTCGACGAAATGGGGCTGGCCGGCGGCAAGCGGATGAAATCGGGCGCCTGGGGCACTGATTCCTCCGTATTGCAGGATCTGGCGGACCAGGGGCATGAGCTGCCGGGGCGCATTCTCGCCTGGCGGCAGCTGGCCAAGCTGAAATCGACCTATGCCGACGCGCTGGTGGGCCAGGCCGATCCGGGGACGGAACGGGTGCATACCTCGTTCCAGATGGCCATCACCTCGACCGGCCGCCTGTCGTCCAACGAGCCGAATCTGCAGAATATCCCCATCCGTACCGAGGAAGGGGGGCGCATCCGCCGCGCCTTTGTCGCGGCGCCGGGCTATGTGCTGCTGTCGGCGGATTATTCGCAGATCGAATTGCGGCTGCTGGCCCATGTGGCGAACATTCCCGCCCTGCGCGAGGCCTTTGCGCTGGGGCAGGATATTCATGCCCGCACGGCGTCCGAAGTGTTCGGCCTGCCGATCGAGGGCATGGACCCGCTGACGCGCCGGCGGGCCAAGGCGATCAATTTCGGCATCATCTACGGTATCAGCGCCTTCGGGCTGGGGCGGCAGCTTGGCATCCCGCCGGGCGAGGCGCGGTCGTATATCGATGCCTATTTCGCCCGCTATCCGGAAATCCGCGACTATATGGACCGGATGAAGGAAGAGGCGAAGGCGAACGGTTACGTCACCACCCCGTTCGGCCGGCGCTGCTGGGTGCCGGGCATCGGCGACCGCAATGCGGCCCGGCGGTCCTATGCCGAGCGGCAGGCGATCAACGCGCCGTTGCAGGGCGGGGCGGCCGACATCATCAAGCGCGCGATGGTACGCCTGCCGCATGCGCTGGCCGATGCCGGGCTTGACGGACGGCTGCTGCTTCAGGTCCATGACGAACTTGTGTTCGAGGTACGGCAGGGCCAGGAGGGCGACCTGTCGGCACTCGTGAAACAGGTGATGGAATCCGCCGCCGATCTGTCGGTGAAGCTGGTGGTGGAGACCGGGACCGGAACGAACTGGGCGGACGCACATTGATGCAGGAACGGGACAAGCGCCGGTTGGCGATCGGGGCGGTCATCGCCGTGCTTTCGGCCGCGGGGGGCTATGCGGGCTATTGGGCGATGGATCGCGCGGGGCCGCTGCTGTCTACCCACGGCAACGAGATCGGCGGGTCGTTCCGGCTGGTCAGCGCGGCCGAGGGCGAGGTGTCGGACAGTAATTTCCGGGGCCGCTGGATGCTGGTCTATTTCGGCTACACGCACTGCCCCGATGAGCAATGCGGCGCGACGCTGCGGGCGATGGCGGGCGCGATGGACCTGCTGGGGCCGCGCCACCGGTTTGTGGCGCCGCTGTTCATCTCGCTGGACCCGATGCGTGACACCGCCGAGGCGATGCGGGCCTATACGCTGCGGTTCGGGCCGCGCATCTTCGCCATGACCGGTGCGCCGACCATGCTCAAGGCCGTCACGGCCGAATATCATACGCCCTATGTGCGCCATGAGGGCAAGGATGGCGATTACAGCATGGAGCCGTCGCCGCGCATCGTCATCATGTCGCCCGAAGGGCGTTATGCCGGGACGATCCAGTCCGATGCTTCGGCCCAGGAGATGGCCGATCGTCTGAACGGTCTCATGGCGGCGCAATAGGTGGGGGGGCGCCGGCTCAGAGCCTGTCTGGAAAGCCGCGCTGGCGGCGATCCGACGCGCGTTTCCTGTGCTTCGGTGCTCACGGCCCACAAGGCCGCTCCGCTCCGATGCTCGGAAACACACGCCGGGCGCGCCCCTGCGGGCCGCTCTCGCTCCCCAGCGCGGCTTTCCAGACAGGCTCTGAGCCGGCCTCTTCTGCTTGCCGGAGTATTGGCGGCGCTGGCGGCTGTGCCCGGCTACGCTGCCCGCGCGCAGGATTCCGCGCCGCCGGGGAGTGCCCGGCCGGTGGGGGACGGGCAGACGCTGGGCAGCCCGCATCGCGGGGGCACGCTGCGGCTGACGGCATCGTCCTCGGGCGGGACGCTGGACCCGCAGATCAATTATACTTCGGAATATGCCCAGCTTTTCACGGTCCTGTATGACGGGCTGCTGAATTTCCGCAAGGCGGACGACCGCACCAGCGACGAGGTGGTGCCCGACCTGGCCGAAACCGTGCCGCAGCCCGAGGATGGCGGGCGGACCTGGCGCTTCACCCTGCGGCAGGGGGTGCGGTTCTCGACCGGGCAGGAGGTCACGGTGGCGGATGTCGCGGCCTCGATCCGGCGGCTGTTCCGGGTCGGCAGCCCCACGGCGGGGTCGTTCTACGGTGCCATTGTCGGCGCGGATATCTGCCTGCGCGATCCGGCGCACTGCACGCTGGCGGGCGGGCTGAAGGTCGATCCGGCGACGCGGGAAGTGGTCTTCCATCTGAGCCAGCCGGATGCCGAATTCCCGCAGAAACTGGCCTTTCCGCATGCCTCGATCCTGCCGGCGAACATGCCGGATCATGATCTGGGCAATGTGCCGGCGCCGACCACGGGGCCGTACCGGTTCATCAGCTACGATCCGGACCGGGGGGCGGTGCTGGAGCGCAATCCGTTCTTCCATGTCTGGAGCGCCGATGCGCAGCCCGACGGCTATGCCGATCATATCCGCTACGATTTCGGCCTGCCGGACGAGGCGGCGGTGACGGCGGTGGAAAACGGGCAGTATGACTGGATGTTCGACATGAAGCCGCTGGACCGGCTGGGCGAACTGGGCGCGCGCCATACCAGACAGGTCCATCTCCGGTCGCTCTACGGCTTCTATTACGTGCCGATGAACGTGAATATTCCGCCTTTCAACAACCGCATGGCGCGGCAGGCGGTGAACCGGGCGCTGGATCGGCGCGCGATGACCATTCTGTATGGCGGGGCCGCCGTGGCGGGGCCGCTCTGCACCATGGTGCCGCCGGGCATTTCCGGCGCGCTGGACGAATGTGCCCATACGGTCGGGGCGGACCCGGACCACCCGGCGCCGTCATGGCGAGAGGCGGATCTGGAGGGCGCGCGCCGGCTGGTGACCGCCAGTGGTACCGCCGGGCAGAAGGTGACGGTGGTGGTGCAGAACACCGCCGTCGAGATGAGCATGGGGGTATGGCTGCGCAACATGCTGCAGGCCATCGGTTATGACGCCAGCGTCAAGCCATTGGCCCATTCGGTGCAGCTTGGATACATCCAGAACACGTCGAACCATGTGCAGATCAGCCTGAGTGACTGGTTTGCGGATTACCCGTCGGCCTCCAACTTTCTGGACGATCTGTTCGGGTGCGAGAATTTTCATCCCGGTACCGACAATTCGATCAACATCGCCGGCTATTGCAACAAGGAAGCCCAGGCGGCGATGGATGCGGCCAAGCAGGAGACCGATCCGGCGCGGGCGGCGGAACTCTGGGCGCAGGCGGGGCGGATCATCACCCGCGACTCTCCGGCGGCGCCGGCCATTCGCATCAATTATATCGATCTGGTATCGTCACGGCTGGGGAATTATTTCTATACGGACCTGTATCACATGATCTTCTCGCAGGTTTGGATTCAGTGAGGGGAGTTGCGGCGCGCCTGCTGGGTGTTCTGCCTGTTCTCTTGCTGGGCATGGCCGGTGGCGCGGCGCATGGCATGGATGACGGAGCGCTGATGGCGGCGCATCGCGGTGGCACGCTGCGGCTGACGGCGGCGTCCTCCGGCGGGTCGGTCGATCCGCAGATTGCGTATGAGCAGCAGAATCTGCAGATCGGGGCCCCGGTCTATGACGGGCTGATGGCGTTTCCCAAGAGCGGGCGCGGCGATGCGGTGCGGCCGGTGCCCGACCTGGCCGACGGCATGCCCGAGATCCGCGATGGCGGCCGTACCTATGTCTTTCGCCTGCGGCAGGGCATCCGCTTTTCCGACGGGCACGTACTGGGTGTCGAGGATGTCGTGGCGACCATGCGCCGGATCTTTCGCGTCAACAGTCCCGCGGCGGGGCCGTATTTCAGCAATCTGGTCGGGGCGGCTCCGTGTCTTGCCGGGCAGGGGCGGTGCGACCTGTCGAATGGCGTGGTGACCGATGCGGCCGCGGGGACGGTGACCTTTCACCTGGCGCGGCCGGATACGGATTTCCTGTACAAGCTCGCCTTTCCGCAGGCCGCGATCGTGCCGGCGGGGACGCCCGACCATGACACGGGCAATGTCGCCCCGCCGGGGACCGGTCCCTATCGCATCACCTTCTACGATCCGGACCGGGTGATGCGGTTGGAACGTAATCCGTATTTCCGGGTGTGGGATGGGCTGGCGCAGCCCGATGGCTTCCCCGACCGGATCGTCTACAGTTTCGGCCTGGACGAGGAAGCCGAAGTGACGGCGGTGGAAAACGGCCAGTATGACTGGATGCTCGACATGCCGCCGCGCGACCGGCTGGGCGAGTTGGGCGACCGGTATGTGCCGCGCGTCCATCTGTCGGACATGCTCGTGGTCTGGTACATGGAGATGAATGTGCGCCTGGCGCCGTTCGATGTGCCCGAGGTGCGGCGGGCACTGAATGATGCGGTGGATCGTCATGCCATGGTCCTGCATGAAGGCGGTCCGGCGCTGGCCTATCCGGCGTGCGACATGATTCCGCGCGGCATCCCGAGCCATGATCCGGAATGTGCCTATGGGCGTGGGGCGTCGGTGGCGCATCCGGCGCCGTCCTGGCAGGGGGTGGACATGGCGCGGGCCCGCGCGCTGGTGGCCGCCAGCGGAACGGCGGGGCAGGATGTGACGATCGTGACCATGAACACGTCCATGGGGCGAGTACTGGGCCAGGCGGTGCGCGAGACGCTGGCGGAACTGGGCTACCACGCCATCGTGCGGCCGATCACGCCGGTGGTCGAGTTTTCCTATTTGCAGAATACGTCGAACGCGGTGCAGATCGGCTTTACCGGGTGGCAGGCCGATTACCCGGCGCCGGGGGCGTTTCTGCACACGTTGTTCGCCTGCGACAGTTTTCATCCTTCGTCCGATAATTCGCTGAACATGTCGGGCTTCTGCGATCCGGCGATCGACCGGCTGATGGACGATGCCGCGGCGGCGCAGCAGGGCGACCCGGTGCGGGCCGATGCCATGTGGCAGCAGGCCGATGCCGCCATCATGGCGCAGGCGCCGGTGGTGCCGCTGGTGCAGACCCGCCGGCTGGATCTGGTCTCGGCGCGGGTGGGGCATGTGCTGTCCAGCGCCTATTACATGGTGCTGCTCGCGCAGCTCTGGGTCCATTGAGCGCCTGTCCGGGAATGTGCGCTGGTGGCGGTCCGACGGGCGTTCCCTGTGCTCCGGTGCTCACGGCCATCAAGGCCGCTCCGCTCCGGTGCTCGAAAACACACGCCGGGCGTAGCCCTGTCGGGCTACTCCCGCTCACCAGCCCCCATTCCCGGACAGGCTTTCAGAGTTTTTCGGGAATGGGCGCTGGTGGCGGTCCGACGGGCGTTTTCTGTGCTCCGGTGCTCGCGGCCATCCGCTCTCGCTCACCAGCGCGCATTTCCAAACAGGCTGTGAGAAGGCTTTCCCCATGACAGCGCCGACCGCATCGTCGTCCCTCTCCGCGCCCCGGCCTGCCGGGCCGTGGCGCCGCGCCGGGCGGCGGCTGGCGCGCGACCGTGCGGCGATGGTGGCGCTGGCGGTGCTGCTGGCGGTGACGGCGGCATGTCTGCTGGCGCCGGTCTATGCGCGCGATGTGGCGCATACCGATCCGTTCACTTCCAACGTCGCGGGGTCGGTGACGATCGACGGGCGCAGTGTCGACATCATGCAGCCCAATGACAATCCGCTGCATCTGGGCCTGTCGCCCATCGGCCCGACCTGGCATGCCTCGGCCGACCTGCTGGGAGCGGACAGCCAGGGGCGCGACCTGGCGGCGCGGCTGCTATATGGCGGGCGGACGTCGCTGTTGATTTCCTTCTGTGCCGCCGCGCTGTGCATCGTGCTTGCGGCCATCGTGGGCATCGTCGCGGGTTATGCCGGGGGGATCGTCGATGCGGTGCTGTCGCGCATCATGGACATCATGTGGGCGGTGCCGGTCTATCTGTTCGCGATCTCGCTTTCCATCGTCACCGTCAGCCAGGGATTGAAGCTGGGGCCGGTTGCCATCGCCAGCGACAATCTGCTGATCCCCATCTGCATCATCGCGCTGGTCTATGTGCCCTATGCGGCGCGGCCGGTGCGCGGGCGGGTGATGTCGCTGCGGCGGGCGGAATTTGTCACCGCCGCGCGGGCGCTGGGGGTGCCGGGCTATCGCATCGTGCTGCGCGATATCCTGCCCAATGTCACCGGGACGCTGGTGGTGCTGGCGCCGCTGA
Organism: Gluconacetobacter tumulicola; assembly: GCF_014174215.1. Lineage (GTDB taxonomy): Bacteria > Pseudomonadota > Alphaproteobacteria > Acetobacterales > Acetobacteraceae > Gluconacetobacter > Gluconacetobacter tumulicola. Next base: position 30,332 of record NZ_JABEQL010000028.1, read on the forward strand.
TGATGGCGCTGGCGATGATGGCGGAATCCGCCCTGTCGTTCCTCTCGATCGGCGTGCAGGCGCCGGGGGCGTCGTGGGGCACGATCATCGAGGATGGCGAGGGGCTGATCTATACGCGCCCGATGGTGGCCATCGCGCCGGGGCTTGCGATCGTCATCGTGGTGCTGGCGCTGAATGTGCTGGGGGACGGCATGCGCGACGCGCTGGATGTGCGCGACAGCGGACGGGAGCGCGCGTGATGGTGATGGCGGTTCTGCGGCGTCTGGGGCAGACGCTGTTCGTGCTGGTCGGGATTTCGGTCCTGGTGTTCCTGGTCTTCTTCGCCACGCCGGGCGCAGACCCGACGGCGCGCATCGCCGGGCGCAATGCCTCGTCTGAGACGATGGCGCGGGTGCGTGTGGAATATGGGTTCGACCGGCCCTTGCCGGTGCAATATGCGCGGATGATGGAAAAGCTGTTCGTCACGCGGGATCTGACATCCTACGTCAATCGCGGGCAGAAAGTGGTGCCGGAGATCCTGGAGGCTGCGCCGGTCACGGTGTCGCTGGTCTCGGGCGCTGCCGTGATCTGGGTTGTGCTGTCGGTGGCCATGGGCGTGATCGCGGCGGCGCTGCGCGGCAGTTGGGTGGATCGCGGCCTGATGATGCTGGGGCTGGTGGGGATTTCGATCCCGGTCTTCTGGCTGGGGCAGGTGGTGAATCTGGTGACGCAGAGCCGCTATCACGAGAGCTGGCTGTTTTCCTGGGTGCCGGGGCTGGGCTACGTGCCGCTGACCGAGGACCCGCTGGGCTGGTTCCGCGCGCTCGCGCTGCCGTGGCTGACGCTGGCGGTGCTGTTCGTGGGCATCTACAGCCGCGTATTACGCGCCGATCTGGTGGCGGTGCAGAGCGAGGATTTCATGCGCACCGCGCGTGCCAAGGGCCTGTCGCCGGCGCGGGTGCTGCTGGTGCATGGGCTGCGCACGTCGATGATCACCTTTGTCTCATTGTTCGGGCTGGATTTTGCGCAACTGGTCGGCGGCGGTGCGCTGCTGACCGAGGTCGTGTTCGGTTTGCAGGGGGTGGGGCGGTTGACCTATCAGGCGCTGTCGAACCTGGACCTGCCGCTGATCATGGCCACGGTGATGTATTCGGCGGTGTTCGTCGTGATCGCCAATGCCGTGGTCGATATGCTGTATCTCCTCTTGGACCCCCGGGTGCGCGATGGACGCTGACATGCTGCTGGTGGTGCGCGACCTGACGGTGGCGCTGCCGATCGGCGGGCGGCTGGTGCCGATCGTCGAATCCGTATCCTTTACGCTGGGGGCACGGGAAATCCTGGGCATTGTGGGCGAGTCGGGGTCGGGCAAGAGCATGACCTCGCTGGCGATCATGGGGCTGATCGACGTGCCGGGCGCGCGCGTCAGCGGGTCGGTGCGTTTTCGCGGGCGTGAACTGGTGGGGCTGGCGCCACGGGCCTATCGCGCGCTGCGCGGGCGTGAGATCGCGATGATCTTCCAGGACCCGATGACCGCCTTTACCCCGGTCTATACGGTCGGGCGGCAGATCGACGAGCAGATCCGCGTGCATCAGAAGATATCGCGGGCCGATGCCCGGTCGCGCACCGTGCGCCTGCTGGGTGACATGGGCGTGCCGGACCCGGAACGGGTGGCGGGGCGCTATCCGCACCAACTTTCCGGCGGCCTGCGTCAGCGGGCGATGATCGCGATGGCGCTGTCCTGCAATCCGGCCCTGCTGATCGCCGACGAGCCGACGACTGCGCTGGATGTGACGGTGCAGGCGCAGATCCTGGATCTGTTGCGCGGGTTGCGCCGGGAATACGGGTCCTCGGTGCTGCTGATTACCCATGACATGGGCGTGGTAGCCGAGACCTGTGACCGGACGCTGGTGCTGTATAGCGGGCTGGTTGCCGAGCGCGGGCCGACCGGGGCGCTGTTCGCGCAGCCGGGACACCCGTACACGGCGGCGCTGCTGGATTCGATCCCGCCGCTGCATGGCCCGCGCCCGGCGCGTCTGCCGTCCATTCCCGGCAGCCCGCCGGTTCCCGCCGAGCGCCCGGCCGGCTGCCCCTTCGCGCCACGCTGTGCCTATGCCCATGAGGCCTGCGCCGTGCGGCCGGCGTTGGTCGCCAGTGGGGTGCAGGATATTGCCTGTGTGCTGCCGGCGGAGGGGCGCCCGCTGCCGCCGCGTTTCGTTGCGGAGATGAGCGCATGACCCGTCTGCCGGTCGATTCTCCCGCTCCGCTGATTGCGGCGCAGGATTTACGCATGACCTATCGGGTCGGGCGCGGGCAGGTGCTGCGGGCGCTGGACGGCGTGTCGCTTTCCGTACAGCGCGGCGAGGTGCTGGGGCTGGTGGGCGAGTCCGGCTGCGGCAAATCGACGCTCGGCCGCTGCCTGCTGCGGCTGGTCCAGCCGAGTGGAGGGCGTGTCGTCTTCGACGGTACCGACATCACCACCCTGCCGGAAAGACGCCTGCGCCCGCTGCGGCAGGAGATGCAGATGGTGTTTCAGGATTCCTACGCCGCGTTGAACCCGCGCCGGCGGGTCGGCGACCTGGTGGCCGAGCCGTTGCGCGTGCATCCCGCCCCCGGTGGCGGCTGGCGCAGCCGGGCGGATATCGCGGCCCGGCTGGCGGAACTGATGGATCTGGTGGGCCTGCCGCAGGCGGCGCTGGCGCGCTATCCGCACGAATTTTCCGGTGGTCAGCGGCAGCGCATCAACATTGCCCGCGCGCTGGCACTGTCACCCCGGCTGGTGGTGGCCGATGAGCCCGTGGCGGCGCTGGACGTGTCGATCCAGGCGCAGATCGTGAACCTGTTCATGGATCTGCGTGACCGGCTGGGGCTGACCTATGTGTTCGTCGCGCATGATCTGGCGGTGGTGCGGCAGATTTCGACCCGGGTTGCGGTGATGTATCTGGGCGCGATCGTCGAACTGGGCGAGGCCGACGCTGTGCTGCATCGCCCGGCCCACCCCTACACCGCCGCCCTGATCGCCGCCGTGCCGGAGCCGGTGGTGCGTACCGAAGGGCTGCCGCCGCCGTTGCGCGGCGACGTGCCCAGCCCGATTGCACCGCCGCCCGGCTGCCGGTTTCATACGAGATGCCCGGTGGCGCGCGACCGTTGCCGGGTCGATCCGCCGACGTTGCGGGGACTGCCGGATGGGCGTGAGGTGGCGTGTCATTATCCGTTGGTGGAAACGTAGCCGGGGCGAATGCTGGCTCAGTTCGGCTTGTCGGGGGCGGCCAGCCATTCTGCCGCCCGCAGGACCGAAACATTGGCCCGCGAGACTGGTGCCGTGACGCCGTTTGCCAATGTCAGCCGCATCGCGCGGGCTGGTCCATCGATCTGCCGGACGGCGTGCCGTGCCACCCACCAGGAGCGATGCACGCGCAGGCCAGTCAGGGGCGCGATAGCGTCGATCGCGCGGGTCATCGACATGAGATGCAGGGTCGATCCGGCATGCGTATGAACGCGCACATAGTGATCTTCCATCTGCAAGGCCAGGATTCCCGTGCCCAGGCTGGTTGTGCTGTCCTTGGAGGCCGGCGGTGGTTCGGTGTCGAGGCCGACGATCATTGGCCGGCGCAGGCGCGTGAATATGACGGCACCGCCCAGGGTTGATGGCAGACCGATTGCCAGTACCTGCGCGTACCATGCCGTCCAGCCGGGCAGGACGTGCCCGAGTGCCGGCCACAGCAGCAGCGCGCCGCCGCGGGTCAGAAAAGCCTGCGGCACGCTGGCGATGAGGACGAATCCCGCCAGTACGCACCAGAAGGCGCGGCCGCCCGGTGGCGCGATCCGGCGGGTGGCGATAATGGCGGCGGCATAGAGCGCGAGGCCCAGCCAGGTTGCCGCGACCCAGTAGACGATCCGGGACACGGTTCCATGATTGAGGTAACTGCCGAACGGGCCGAGTAGGCCGAGAAAGCCGCCCAGGGCACAGACCGCACACGCTGCCTGCGCGAGATGCGCTTTGGAAAGCGCCTTGGCCGTGATCGCGGTCATCTATGGATTTTCCTTCCTTTTTAATGGGAGCGAGCCCGTTTGCCCGGTCACGCAGCCCGTTCGCCCATTGACGAATGTCGGATGGCCCGGACGGCGGCAACCCGCTTTTCTGCCGCTCGTCTCCATTATTTCAATCGGATCGGCTATGATGTTCAACAGGTTCCTGATCGTTGCTTGTGCTGCCTTGTGCCTCCCGCTTCTGACATCTGCACGTGCCAGTTCACCCTCCGTCGGGTTTCAGTATGCGCGAATGGCGAACGGTACCGAAATCGGCATCTGGTATCCCGCCGTGGGGAAACCGGAACATCAGATACTTGGATTATATGTCCAGGATTGTGTTGTCGGGGCGCTGCCTGACGGGTCGGAGTATCCCCTGGTCGTGATGTCGCATGGTCATGGAGGGTCGTTCGCCGGCCATCTCGATACTGCGCAGGCTCTGGCGCGTGCCGGCTTCATCGTCGCGGCGCTGACGCATCCAGGGGACAATTGGCGGGACCAGGGTGCGGCGACCCGCATCGAGCAGCGTCCGGCGGCGTTGAGTGCGTTGATCACCTACATGCTGGAGACCTGGCCCTCGCGGCGCCGGATCGATGCGACGCGTATTGGCGCGTTCGGCTTTTCTTCCGGTGGATTCACGGTTCTTGCGGCGGCTGGGGGACGTCCCGACCTCGGCACGGTCGCGCCGCATTGCCGTGAGCATCCCGATTTCTTCGACTGCGGCCTGCTGCGTGCCCATCCGAGAGAACGGGTTGAGCATGCGTGGACCGGTCGTCAGGACGATCGGATCAAGGCGATTGTAGTGGCGGCCCCTGCGCTGGGTTTTGCGTTCGATCGGGCAGGGCTGGCACCCGTCACGATACCGGTGCAGCTTTGGAAGGCTGGCCGGGATGCGATTCTTCCCGCGCCTTATTACGCGGATGTCGTGCGGGACAATCTGCCGCAGGCGCCGGATTTCCATCTCGTGCCCGATGCCGGGCATTTCGATTTCCTCGCACCCTGCATTGCGGCGGCGATGTCCAACCCGATCTGTGCCAGTCTGGCCGGCTTCGACCGGGGCGCCTTTCATGCCCGGTTCAATGATGCGGTCGTCCGGTTCTTTCAAACCCGTCTTCGCTGAGAGGCCGGACGCCGCGTCGTGCGACGGGTCAGGCGCGCGCAGCGACCCGTTCGCGCCACAAGCCCAGCAGCAGGGCGCCCCAGGCGCTGATGCCGTAGCCCCAGAGCAGCCAGGCCGAGGCCAGGCGGCAGGTCTGGTCGTCGGCCGCGTAAAGCGTGGGGAACCAGCGCAGGGCGATGGCATCGTAGAGCATGGCGTCGGCCATGACGAACAGACAGCCGGAGAGGATCTGGTTGCCTTCCAGCCGTGCCAGGCGGCAAACAAGCCAGACGCTGAGCAGCGCGACCGGGATGCTGGTCACGAAGCCGATATTGCCGCGCATGCCATACAGGCTGCCGGGCAGGGTATGGACGAACAGGGTGGCCAGAGCCCAGAAGAGGAACGCCACGACGGAGCAGATGATGATCTGATTCAAGCGGAGCATTGCTATCTCACCTTCCATGAAGCGAGTGCTACACTAGCGCTGTGTAGCGGACGCTTCAATGCGAAATCGTATTCTTTCCGAGAGAATTTCATGAGTGATGATTCCGCGACCCCCGACCGGGCCGGGCGGCGCGACGTCCTGGCGGAGGCGGCGGCCGAACTGGTGCTGCGCGAGGGGCTGGGCACGATGGGCCTGCGCGGCCTGGCGCGGCGGCTGGGCACCAGCGACCGGATGCTGATCTATTATTTCGGCAGCAAGGATACGCTGGTGACTGGCGTGCTGGCGCGCATCGGCGAGAAACTGTCCGTGCTGCTTCAGGCCTACAGCGTGGGGCCGCCGGTTTCGCCGGGTGCATTCCTGGGCCAGGTGTTAGCGTTGGGGCGGGACCCGGTGGTGATGCCGTTCATGCGGGTGTGGACCGATGTGATCGCGCGGGCCGCCGCCGGTGAGGCGCCGTACGACATGGTTGCGAAGAAGGTGGTCGCCGACTGGACGGCCTGGATCGGCACCCGGCTGATCCCCGACCCGGATCGCCCCTGTCCGCCCGCCGCCCTGCTGTCGATCGTCGAAGGGGTGACCCTGCTGGAAATGGCCTGCCCGGGCAGCACAACAGAGGCGGGGCCTTGGCTGGCGGAGGCCCTGATGCGGGCGGACGGCCGGGCGGCGGGCTGAAAGACGGCGCGGACGCGCGTCAGGGGGCCTGGATCACCCGATTGCGTCCCTCGGCCTTGGCGCGATAGAGCGCCTTGTCGGCCCGTTCGATCAGGCTCTGCCAGGTCTCGTTCGCGCAGGCCAGGGCGATGCCGGCGCTGACCGTGACCACTAGGTCGGGCATGCCGACGGTGGCGGGCATCGCGCCCAGGGTGCGGCAAAGCGCCTGCATGTGCGGCAATGTCGCGCTCTTGCCCGTCAGCACGACCAGGAACTCCTCGCCGCCATAGCGGCCGGCCGCATCGCCCCCGCTCAGTCCCTGGCGCAGGCGGCTGCCGATTTCGGTCAGGACGTCGTCGCCGGTCAGGTGTCCCCATCGGTCATTGATCTGCTTGAAATGATCGACGTCGATCAGTCCCGCCATCAGCGGCGTGGTGGCCGGCAGATCGGCGAGGCTGGATTGCAGCAGGGACTGGATCGCCCCCCGGTTCAGCAATCCCGTCAGGCTGTCGAGGCGCGCCTGTTCGATCAGCGCCTGGTGGGCGGCCCGGATTTCCCGGGTCTGGCGGTCGACGATCGATTGCAGCTTCCGGCGCTGCTTGATCAGCAGCCCGACGCGGATGCGCCACGCCATGTAGCCGGCCAGCAGCAGGCAAACGGCCGCGAGGCCGCGGACGGCCCAGCCATCCCACCAGGGATGGGCCATGGTGATGCGGGCGGTCACGATCGCGGATTGCTGATGGCGGTCCGGATCGAAGGCCATCAGCATGAAGCGATGGGAGCCGGGCGGCACCGATGGATAGCGTACCGATCCGTCGGCGGTCTCGTTCCAGCTTTCGTCCGCGCCTTCCAGCCGGTAGCGGAACCGCAGGCGCGGCGCGTCGCGATAGTCCAGCGTGCCGAAGGTCACGCGCAGGGGCGCGCGGCTGAAGGCAGCCCCTTCGCCATAATAGGGATGCTGGCCGAGGGCCATGGCGGTGATGACCGGTTGCGGGGAGATATCGGTCAGCACCGTCTCCGGCCGGAGGAGATGCGACAGGCCCCGGCTGGTGCCGATCCAGATCGATCCGTCCGTGTCCTCCAGCAGGCTGTCCTGGTCCAGATCGTTGGAGACCAGTCCATCTGCCTCCGTGATCGTGATCCAGTGCTTTCCGTCGAAGACGTTCACGCCCCGATCCGAACCGGCCCAGACGCGGCCATGCCGGTCGATCAGGAGACTGTACAGCATGCTGTTGCCGATTGCGGCCGGGTCGTAGAACGTCAGATCCTCGACCCGGTCGCCATCATGCGTCAGCCGATAGAGGCCGCCCTGGCCGCCGATCCACAGGCGATGGTCGTCCTGCATGGCGATCACGTAGGGGGCGAAAGTCGCCAGCTTCCATTTGGGCAGCATGATTGTCGTGCTGCCGTCGGGATGCCGGACCACCAGCCGCCCCCTTTCGACCAGCCATGCCGTGCCGGCCGCGTCGATCAGCCCCGTGACATAGGAGCCATCCAGGCCGGGAACGGGCAGGGGCTCCTGATCGCGTCGGGCGGCGTCGGCCAGCCATGCCCCGTGATCCGACAGCAGCCATATGTCGTCGCCATGGCCGATCAGGATCTGGTTGACCCGCTTGATCGCATGGTCGCGCCGCCAGTCCGTCTGCGTGGCGTGGTGGGTCACGCCTTCCGGCCCGGCCTGCCAGATGCCGCCATGACGGTCGGCGGCAATGTGGAATCCGGCCTGGCTGATGGTGCGGACGACCGTATTGGTGCGGGTATCCAGTGCGCTGATGCCGGTGTCGGAAGCGATCCAGAGCGGGCCGCCGGGCTGACGGGCCATCTGCCACATGACGTCGCTCGCCAGGCCGTCGCGCCGGCTGAAGGTCTCGAAGGTCCCAAATCCGCCCGCGCGGGCCAGGCCGTATCCCATCCTGCCCATCCACAGGGCCCCCTGCTGGTCGAACAGCAAGGCTGTCAGCGGCGAATTGGAGAGTTCGCCATCCAGGGTGACGGTCTTCCAGGTTCCGCCGGTGCGGATAGCCAGTTCGTCGTTGTCGGCCTGTGTGATCAGCGCGCCCTGGGGGGACCAGGACATGGTCAGCAGATGCTGGTAGTTTTCGTATTGGCGGCCCGCGTGAGGGATCGTTTCGACATGCGGGGCCGCCGGGCCGTGTGGAACGACGACGAGTTCATGCAGGGTCCGCGCAAGCAATGTGCCGTCGCGGTCCTGGGTGATTGCTCCCAGCCCGCGAGGCTCCGCCAGGGACGGCAGGGATGGACAGTGCAGGTCGGGCCCGGATACGGCGCACAGGCGCCCGTCGCTGGTGCCGATCCACAGCGTGTCGCCATCTTCATGCAGGGCTGTCACATCGGTCAGCGGATCGCCCTGCATGCCCAGCGTGCTGGCCAGCAGGCTGATGCGTTCGTGGGCGCCCTCCTTGTGAATGAACAGCAGGTGGTCACGGTCGGTGACGACCAGGCCGCCACGCCACGGCATGATCCGGCGGTGGCTGTCATGCCCCAGCGGGCGCCCGCTGTCGACGGGCTGGAAGCGCAGCCGGTCGGGCGATGCGGCGGCGGCCAGATTGTGCGCGACATAGATCATGTCGGCATAGGTCAGGATCAGGTCTCCGTCGCCGGTCTGTGCGGCGGCGACCCCGACGCCGGCGGCCGGCAGGCCCTGTTCCGGGCCGAAGGGAACGAAACGCCTGCCGTCGAAAAAGAAAAATCCATGCTGGGTCGCCGCAACGATCTGGCCCGTCGGCAACTGCATCGCCGACATGACGGAAATATTCGTCAGGCCGCTTGCGGCATCGTACAGCGTGGTGGGGATCGTCTGACCGTGCGCGGATGGGGGCGCCCCCGCCAGAAATGCTGCGGTACAGGGCAGGAAGATCAGCCATGCGAGGATTTTTCGGCGGCGAAATAATGAATGGCGCGTCTTTCCCGGAGGCTCATGCGTGGTAAACAAATATTGCGATCCTGGGGGTAACGGTTCCGTATTGCCGCCGGAGAGTATGCAGGAAAAAAGGAGAGCAGGGCAATATTCGTAATTACAAAAACAACACTCTATTTTATCAGGCAAATTTCGGTATAGGGCTCATATGTCGGGATACGGCGCGGGATGCGGGCGATGATGGGGTGGCGGGCCGTTCTGCTGGTGGGGATGCTGGGATTGGCGATCGGGCTGGGGCCGCGCGTGCGGCCGTGGACCGGTGCGGTCAGTTTGCCGTCAATGCCCTCCGATCCTGCCACGCTCGAGGCTGAGATCGCGGCCGGCGAAGCGGCGGCCGGCCCGTTGCGACCCGGCACCGGGGCGCGGATCGTATGGGCCGATCCGGCGCACCCCGCGCGCACCGCCTGCGCCATCGTCTATCTGCATGGTTTCACCGCCAGCCAGGGGGAGGGGGCGCCGGTCCATACGGATCTCGCGCGCCTGTTCGGCTGCAACCTCTATCTGGCGCGGCTGCCGGGCCATGGGTTGCAGGCGCCGGACGCGATGCGTGGCCTGACGGGGGAGCGTCTGGCGCACGGGGCGGCGCGGGCGCTGGCGATCGGCGGCGCGATCGGCGAGAGGGTGGTGGTGATCGGCGCCTCCACCGGTGGCGCCCTGGCGCTGGATCTGGCGGCGCGCTTTCCGCATGCGCTGGCCGGCCTGGTCCTGTGGTCGCCGCTGGTGCGCGAGCGGGGGAACCAGCTGGACCCGCTGTTCTGGCCGTGGGGATTGCAGCTGATGTGGCTGTTCCACAATCACGGTCATGACGTGACGCATGCCGCCGCGCTGGGGCCGGTCTGGACGGGGGACGTGCATGTCGACGGTTATGTCGCGCTGGCCCAGCTGACGCGCGGGCGGATGGTCGAGTCGGTGTTTCGCCAGGTCACGGCGCCGGTCTTTCTGGGTTATTACGACCACGATCCGACGCATACCGACCTGACGGTCGAGGTGCCGGCGATGATGCGGATGTTCGGGCAATTCGGCACGCCGGTCGCCCTGCGGCGGCAGGTGGATTTTCCGCAGGCCGACAGCCATGTCATCGCCTCGCCGCTGCGCTCGCGCACTCCGGATGCCGTCTGCCGCGCCACGCGCGATTACCTGCATGATGTGCTGGGCCTGCCCTACGCGCCGGACGGCGATCCGACGGTGTGCGACAGGGTCCATCCGCTTGCGGGCTCATGGTCTGCCTCTGCATTGCAGGGGTGAATTCTGGGGCGGGGCAGTTCGCTAAAATATTGATTTGTCTAATGTTAAGAATCTGAAATCTGGAAAATTCCGGATTGTTGGCACTAGTCAGGAAGAAGACGAGGCGGATAAAATGCGGCAGGCACCGGGGCATGTGCGCCTCGGCTGTCGCATTCAAGGAAGTGAGACCGATGGCTGAATGTCCGACGAAATGTAAGATCAAGTCCCCCTGCGTGAAGGGAATCCTGGCCGTGGGTCTGGTTGCGGCGCTGGCCTTCGTGGTCAAGAAAGTGTTTTGCAACAAGAACTGAGCCTGACGCTTCCGCTCCGGCCGCGTGCCGGGGCGGCCCCCAGGGCAGCCCCCAGGGTAGCTTCCGGCCCGCACGGCTGAACGGACATGGTGCGGCAGGAAGTGGGGGAGGCTGTCATCCGGCGGATCATCCATGTCGACATGGATGCCTTCTATGCGTCGGTCGAGCAGCGGGACGACCCGGCCTTGCGGGGCCGGCCGGTGGCCGTTGGGGGCAGCCGGCAGCGTGGGGTGGTCGCCGCCGCCAGTTACGAGGCGCGGCAATATGGTGTGCGCTCGGCCATGCCCTCGGTCACCGCGCGGCGCAAATGCCCCGAACTGCTCTTCGTGCCGCCGCGTTTTGATGTCTATCGGGCGGTTTCGGCCCAGATCCATGCCATTTTCGTCCGCTATACGAAGCTGATCCAGCCGCTTTCGCTCGACGAAGCCTATCTGGATGTCACCGTGCCGCTGGTCGCGCAGTCCTCCGCCACCGCGATCGCTGAGGAAATCCGGGCTGCGATCCGGGCGGAGACCGGGCTGACGGCATCGGCCGGCGTGTCCTACAACAAGTTTCTCGCCAAGCTGGCATCGGACCACCGCAAGCCCGACGGGCTGTATGTCATCACGCCGCGCATGGGGCCGCGCTTTGTCGAGAGCCTGCCGGTCGAACGCTTTCACGGCATCGGCCCGGCCACGGCGGCGCGCATGCATGCGCTGGGCATTCGCACCGGCCTGGACCTGCGGGAGTGGGACATGGAGCGTCTGGCGCGCCATTTCGGCCGTGCCGCCGCGTTCTACCACGGCATTGCGCGCGGGCTGGACGAGCGGCCGGTCGAACCCGACCGCAAGCGCAAATCTATCGGCGCCGAACGCACGATGGAGCAGGATATCCATCATTGGGACCAGGCGTTGGCGGTGTTGGACGCGCTGGTCGACCGGGTGTGGGAAGTCAGCGGCAGGCGCGGGCTGAGCGGGCGCACGGTGACGGTGAAGATCCGCTATGCCGATTTCCGCCATACCGGCCGGGCCCGTTCGCTTCCCTCTCCGATATCCTCCCGTGCCGACCTGCGGGAGATTGCGACGGGGCTGATGCGTCCGTTCTTTCCACCTGAAAGGGGAGTGCGTCTGCTGGGGGTGACGCTGTCCAGCCTCGACAGTCAGGAGGCCGCCGCGTCCGGCACGCAATTCGCCCTGGAACTGGAGACGCCGTGACCATAGCGGAGACGCTTGCCGGGAAAGGGGAAGGGAGCCCATAACATCATGGGCTTCCGGCGCTGATGTCCCGGCCGGGCTCATCGCGGGATGGAATGAAATGGCGTTGCTTGTCAGAACTTCACCCGACCGGGCGGCGGCCTGGCGTACGGCGCTGCATCAGGCGGCCCCCGATCTGGATGTGCGGCTGTGGCCCGAATGCGGCGACCCGGCGGAGATCACCGCGCTGCTGACCTGGAAGGCTCCGCCCGATCTGGTACAGCGTTTTCCGAATCTGCGGGTCGTCTTCTCGGAAGGTGCCGGGGTGGACCAGTTCCTGTCGCTGGATCTGCCGGAGCCTGTCAGTCTGGTGCGGATCGTCGATCCGGCGCTGACCGGGATGATGGTGGAATACGGCACCTGGGCGACGCTGGCCCTGCATCGGCAGATCCCGGCCTATCGCCGCCAGCAATCTGCGCATGAATGGACGCGCCTGCCGCATACGCTGGCCCGCGACCGGCGGGTCGGGGTGTTGGGGCTGGGCGTGCTGGGGCGCGCTTTGCTGGAACGCCTGCAACTATTCGCATTCGATTGCGCCGGATGGAGCCGGGGGGCACATGCGCTCGACGGTGTCACATGCTTTGCCGGCGCCGAGGGGCTTCAGCCCTTCCTGGCGCGGACCGATATCCTGATCTGCCTGCTGCCGTTGACCGAGGAGACCAGGGATATTCTCTGCTCCGCCCATTTCAACGCCATGCCGCGCGGGGCGGCGCTGGTGAATTGCGGGCGTGGCGGCCATCTGGTGGAGCAGGATCTGCTCGATGTCCTGGCGAGCGGTCAATTGTCCCACGCGATCCTGGACGTTACGGCGCGGGAGCCGCTGCCCGTGGATCATCCGTTCTGGGACCATCCCGGCGTCACCATCACACCGCATGTGGCCAGCGATACGACCCCGGCCAGCGCCGCTGCACAGGTCATCGAGAACCTGCAGCGGCTGCAACGGGGCGAAGTGCCGGTGGGGCTCGTCGATCGCCGACGCGGCTACTGAGACCCTGTTTGAAACAGCCTCTTATCGGCGCACCGGGTCTTCGCCATGGCAGCCGGTGTGGCCGAAGCGGTTGAAACGCTGTCGGGTACTGTGCCGCCGGACCGCGAGGGGCAGTTCGGTGGTCAGGACCGCCAGGGTCTCATCCTCGCTCCAGGCCGTCTCGCGGGTGATGGCGACCAGCATCTCCGCAGGGAGCAGGAGGCGGGTCGTCATCTTGTCGATCGGCATCGGGGTGTCGGTCATGCCCCAGGAGCGGACCACGTCGTATAACCCTATATCGGCTGCCCGATGCAGCAGGGCCTCGTAGCCATTGCGCGGTTCGCCGCCGGTCAGGAGGGCCTCAAGATAGGCCGCCCATTCCGGTGGCCCTGCTGGCGGGGAGGGGGCGGATGCTCGCTCGGAGCCACCGGCCACGCCTGAATATGCTGTCGTCATGGACAATCTCCCTTCTTCCCATCTTCCTCTCCGGGAGGGGTCGACCGCCGGCTTCGCGAAATGACGGCAATGCGAGAGGGGGCGGTGACCCAGTCTCTGACATGGGGATCGACGGGAGCCCCGCGCAGGGGGCAGGACATCACGAACGTGGGATGTTCGGCATGCGTCGGGCGCAGGGAGCGATATTTCCGCGGGCCCGCTCCCTGGTCCCCAGCCGGTCGCGTTCAGTGCGAATTCGTGTGACCGGAAGATGGCGGGTCACTCGCGGGGAAACTGTCTTTCAGTTCCTCGTCCAGATTGGCTTCCTCCTGCTCGGTGGGGGGATGCGGTTTCTTTTTTTCCGGGTTGGGCGGCGTCGGTTTCGTGTCGTTCGACATGATGACCCTCCGTATTGCGTGTGCCCCTATTGGCGCGTCCACGTCGTTTCAACGCGGGATCGCCGGGGTTGTTTGCAGATCTGTCGGCCATGTGATGAAGGGCGGGCTGGCGGCCCTTCATTGACATGGCGGCCGATTGGTGATGCATGACCGCTGTCAGGCGGCCCCGAGTGGGGCTTTTTTGATGCAGGCTCCCAACCCGGTTATGATCGGTTCATGAAGTTCGTTCCTCGCCGTATCCTGTATCACCCTGTTTCCGATCGGGCCCCCTGTCCATGAGCGCGCGCCGGCCAGCACCGACCCGGGGTCTTGCGAGGCCCGACATGTCCTGCACCGACGTCCAGAGCCCCCCGGTCCCGACGGGCAGCCGCCTGTCGGCGCGTCTGCGGGCGACCGCACGCCTGCTGGCGATCGCGGTCTGGGTCCCGACATCGGTCTCGTTCGAGGCCCTGCTGCTGCTGGTGCCCGGCACGGCGAAGATCCGCTGGACGCGCGTGATCTGGGGCGTGCTGTGCCGGCTGCTCTCGATGGATATTCGCGTGATCGGCACCCGGGCCGGCACGGTAGGCGGCGCGCGCGCGCGCGCGCGCGGCGAACGTCCGGTGATCTATGTGTCAAACCATTGCTCCTGGCTGGACGTGCCGGTTCTGGGCACGGTCCTGCCATCGGTGTTCGTGGCCAAGGGCGATATCGGCGCCTGGCCGATCATGGGCACCGTCTCGCGCATTGGACGGACGATCTTTGTCAGCCGGCAGCGCAGCACGACCGGCCGCGAGCGTGACGAAATGGTCAGCCGCCTGATCGGGGGCGACAATCTGGTCCTGTTCCCCGAAGGGACGTCGTCGGACGGGATGCGTGTGCTGCCCTTCATGTCGGCCTTCTTCGCCATCGCCAAGATGCCGCCGCGGCGCAAGGGAGCCGAGACCGACCTGCCGCTGCTGACCTACGCGCCCGGCATGGCGCCGCTGATCCAGCCCGTATCGCTGGTCTATGACCGGCTGGACGGGCTGAACGTCAATCGTCATCGCCGGCCCGTCTTTTCCTGGTATGGCGACATGGATCTGGCACCGCATGTCTGGCAGCTGGCGCAGTGGCGCTCGATGCGTGCCAGCGTGATCCTGCACCCGCCGCTCGATCCCGATGCCTTCCCCAGCCGCAAGGCGCTGGCCCAGGCGGCCTGGAACGCGGTGGCGGAAGGGGCGGCGATGCTGCGCCGCAATGCCGAGGACGCCGGCCCACATACGCCTTAAGAGGCTGGAAGGCGCGTTGGCGGCGATCCGACGCGCGTTTCCTGTATCCGGACCTTGCGGTCGAACGGCATCAGCGGCGCGCGTGTCGTCTGGCACGGGGATGGTCGGGCCATTCCATCAGGACATTTTCCACGGCCTGCGGGTCGGTGCGGTCGGCTTCGGCGAACAGATCGTCGGCGCGGGCCTGATCGCCTTCGTCCTCGGCCTTCAGGGCGGCTTCGGCCAGGCGGCGTGCCTGTTCGTGCTTGCCGGCGTCGGCGTCGGTCGGGCGGTCGTCATAATCGGCAAAGCGGGACATGGCTGGGATTTCCTTGTGCTGCCACCGCCATGATGTGTGGTGGCGGCAGGAGGCTGTCCAGCCCTTCGGCAAAGGGACAGGAGGCAGCATGGCGGCGCAACCTTATGCCGTTATCGGACGTTGGGGCGTTGTTACCCGCGCGTCTTATTAAGTTAACGGGAATATCTGTTCGCGCGCGTATAGTAACGCGGATGGACCCGGTTCGCCCCGTGTGGACGGCGACCCATGCTGAAAAAAAGCCTGCCTCTTGCCATGATTCGAGCACAGGAGGCGGTCATTGCAGACACGATCGGATTGGTTTTCATCAGGAGGGCATAATGGTCTATCTGGGAATGATGAGCCTGGCGTCGGTTCTGCTCGTTGCCTGTGGCATTCAGCTCGCGCGATTTGTCGATACGCGGATTGATCCGGATCTGTCGGCCCTGAACCGATCGGCTGGTCTGGATATCTGACTGTCGGCATGATGCCCCGGACCGGACGCGCGGACCAGCGCCGCGTCCGGCGGGTTCGTGTTCAACCTGTCTGTTTCAATGGAGATCGGGATCATGCGTTGTTCCCTGCTGTTCGGCGGCCTGCTGTTGGCCGCGCCGATCGCGTCATCCATCGCCGTGGCCGAGGGGCGAACCCTTCAGGTGACGGGCGCGTTCGTACCGGTGGCCGGCGCGAACGATCACCCGACGGGAATCGTGACGGGCACCTTGAACGAAAAACGGAATATGGTGACCTATCGCATCACATGGCGCGGACTGAGCGGCGCCGTCGTTGCGGCCCATTTCCATGGTCCGGCCGATCCGGGCCAGGATGCCGGCGTGCTGGCGCCGATTCAGGGACCCTATACCAGCCCGCTCAGTGGCGCGGTGGTCCTGACGCCGGAGCAGGTCAAGGAGCTGCGGGTGGGCCGTGTCTATGTCAACCTGCATACCGCCGCCCGCCCGGATGGCGAGGCGCGGGCCCAGTTGCAGGTTCATTGACGGTCACCTGCCGGCCAGCTGGACCGGTTAGTGCCCGGTGGTGCGGGAGAACAGGTTGATGACGGCGACCCCCAGTATGATCAGCGCCATGCCGGCCAATGCCGGGGCGTCGAGGCGCTGTTTCAGCCAGATCCAGTTGATGGTGGATATCAGCACGATGCCTGCGCCCGACCAGATGGCGTAGGCGACGCCTGTCGGCATCACCCGCAAGGTCAGCGACAGGAAGAAGAACGCCACCCCGTACCCGCCGAAGGTCAGCAGCGTGGGCAATGGCCGGGTAAACTGGGCCGTATATTTCAGGAACGATGTCGCAAAGACCTCGGCGATGATGGCCGTGGCGAGATACAGATAGGCCGTCACGTGTCACACGGGTCCTCGGTCGGGTTCCGGCGGGTTCCGGTGTGCGGATCATGCCTGAACCGGAACCCGTTTGGAAAGCTGTGCCGTCGCCCTGGCCCTTCCCCGTTATTTCAGTGGGGAGGGATAATCGTCGGGGAGACCAGGATGCTGACGATGATCGCGGCGACCAGCACGGCCACCACGATAACGCCGCCGATGACCTGCCGGGTCTTGCTCGCGGCATCTTCGCCGGGGATTCCGGCCAGGCGTTTATTGTCCATGACCTGTTTTCCTTCCAACAGAATCCTGGCGCGCGGATTGCGTGCGCCGTGCAGCCTGTCTGGAAATACAAGCCGGATCGTCACCGGCGCGCATCTGGCAATCAGGCTCTGAGAAGGATCTGGTGCGGCCGGATACCGGCACAAGCAGGGGGAAGGGCGATCATGCGTATGTGATGGGCCCGTCTGGTTGCCGGTCAGGCCGGCGCGGCGGCGATGCTCAGCAGGGTCAGGATGCAGCATTCGACGCCGATGGCGGTGGCACCCAGGACGTCGCCCGTCAGGCCGCCGATCTGCTGTCGCGCCAGGCGCCCGAGCAGGATGGCTGCCAGCGCCGCGGCGCCGCAGGATTGAAGTGCCCTGCCGACCGGCAGCAGCGCCAGCGTGGCCGCCAGGGGGATCAGCAGGCAGGCTGCCAGTGCCGGGCGCGGGATGCCGGGCAGCGTGGCGGCCAGCCCGTCCTGCCGGGCCGGCTTCATGGTCGCGGACAGGCCGGCCATCGCGGCCCGCCCCAGCCCGCCGGCGAGGGCCATCGCGATGGCAGGGTGGGGGGCGGCGGCGGCCGCGGTCACCCGGATCAGCAGGGCCATGCCCAAGGCCAGGGCACCGTAACTGCCGATCCGGCTGTCGCGCATGATCGCCAGCTTCCGTTCCCGGTCCCGGCCGCCGCCGAAACCGTCGGCCGTGTCTGCCAGTCCGTCCTCATGCAGGCCGCCGGTCAGCAGGATCTGCAGTGCCACCGCCCATGCGGCGGCCAGGTGGCGGTCCAGCCCCACCGACGCCAGACCGCCCAGCACCAGGCCGCCCATGGCCCCCAACACCAGGCCCACCAGCGGCCATGTCCATACCGAACGGCCCAGATCCATCCCGGCAGCATCCGTGGACAGCCAGCCCACGGGCAGCCGCGTCAGCAGGCCGATACCGGCCGCCAGATCGGCACGGCACCGAGCCGGCCAGATCATGTCCGCTCGCTGACGCCCGCGTCGGCGAAGCTGGCCATGCCGGTGTGGCAGGCCAGCGCCGCCCGCAGCAGCGGCACGGCAAGCGCGGCACCCGAGGCTTCGCCCAGCCGCAGGCCGAGATCCAGCAGCGGGTCCAGGCCCATAAAACCTGCCAGCGCGTGATGGGCGGCCTCGGCCGAGCGGTGCGACAGGCTGGTGTGGGTCAATCCCATCGGGTTCAGCCGCCGGAGCGGTGCCGCGGCGGCGCTGCAGACGAAACCATCGAGCAGGACCGGAATGCGCCGATGTCGCGCCGCCAGCACCGCGCCCATGATGCCCGCCATCTCATAGCCACCCAGGGTTTGCGCGGCCACCAGCGGGTCGTCGCAGCATGTGGCGTGACGCGCCAGGGCGATGTCGATGATCGCGGCCTTGTGCGCCACCCCGTCCGCATCCAGTCCGGCGCCACGGCCCGCCCAGTCGCGGCCAGTGCCGCCGAACAGCGCCGCCGCCAGCGCGGCGGCGGCCGTCGTGTTGCCGATTCCCATTTCGCCCAGGCACAGCAGGTCGGTATTGGCATCGACCGCCGCGTAACCGGCCGTGACAGCATCCAGAAAGGCCGGAATGGTCATGGCAGGGGCGAGGGTGAAATCCTCGGTCGGTGCCAGATCCGCCATCGGTATGACGGTCAGGGTGGCGTCCGCGATGCGGGCAAGCTGGTTGATCGCGGCCCCGCCGGCGGAAAAATTGCCGACCATCTGGGCGGTGACGCTGGCGGGCCAGGGGGAGACACCCTGCCGAACGACCCCGTGATTCCCGGCGAAGATCACGATCCGCACGCGTTCCAGGCTCGGCGTTGCGCGCCCCTGCCACGCTCCCAGCCATGCAACGAGCTCTTCCAGACGGCCAAGGCTGCCGGCCGGCTTCGTCAATATGGCCTCGCGCGCCGCGATGGCCTGCGAAGCCGCGTGGTCGGGTGGCGGCAGATCGACGCATGCGGCGTGCAGGTCGGCCATGCTTGAAAAAATCGTGGTGGCTTGGGGATGGACTTGCATGGTGGTTCTTGTGTGGCGTTATGCGCCTGGGTGCAAGACATAAGGAGATGAACAGGATGACATCGGTGGAAACGGAGGCGCGCACGGAGTGTACGCTGGTGCTGGGTGGTGTTCGCTCGGGAAAGAGCCGGCATGCCGAGCAACTGGTCATGGCCGCGCCGGCACCCTGGATCTATATCGCCACCGCCCGCGCATGGGACGAGGAAATGCAAGCGCGGATCGAGCGGCATCGGGAGGAGCGTGCCGTCGGCTGGCAGACGGTCGAAGAGCCTCTGGGCCTCGCGGGCGCGCTCGAGGAAGCCGGACCGGCGCCGGTGCTGGTGGATTGCCTGACCCTGTGGTTGACCAATCTGCTGCTGGCGGAACGCGATATCGCGTCCGAGACGGGTGCTGTGTTGCGGGTGTTGGCACGACGGTCGGCTCCGACCGTTCTGGTAAGCAATGAGGTGGGGCTGGGTATTGTGCCGGAGACGCCGCTGGGCAGGCGCTTTCGGGATGAAGCCGGATGGCTGAACCAGGCCGTGGCGTGCGCGGCGCGGCGGGTCGTCTTCATGGTGGCCGGACTGCCGATGATCGTGAAAGCCGGGTGAACGGGAAAGATGGAGCACGACATGCCGTCTTCGAACGGGTCACGATCGTGCATTCGACAGCCGCATGGCGGGCATGTCCCGATACGTGCCTTCCTGCTGACCGTTTTTTATCTGGCAGCCCATGGTGCGATTCTCCCGGAATCAGGGGGGCGATATGATCGCTTTCGCTTCGGGGAAGGGGACATCGCGCGATAGCCGGACCCATGACTCCAGCGATGGTACTCATGCCTGTTCGTTCGACGAATTTCGAAATCTCGCGGCTTGCGGGTTCTTCGGGGATCGGGCGGTCGGTCGGAGGGCCCGGGAAATCGCCAGACGGCATGGACGATTTCCCGTCTCACCCATCCCCGGTCGGTGCGACGCGGGAATCCGGTCTCCCTTCGCGGCCTCGGAGGCTGGCATATCGACTGTTGCGACGAACATGACGGAAGAACCGCGAAATTTTTCTACTTTTGCAAAATCGTTTAAATAATAAAGAAAAAATTGATTTCAATAGGTTGCATGTTCTGCTTCGGCGTGGCGCGTTTCGGCGTCCCGCAAGAAAAAACGAGGCTCGGTTAATGCTTTGACTTGACAGAGGCGGCCACAACGCCGAGATGATGCCGAAGAAGAAAGATATTTTTTACCCGACACCCAGGCAGGCCATCGACGATGGCGGGGAACGAAAACGGTCTTTCAGAATTCCGGTTTCCGATCACGCCGTCATGGCGCATCGGCTCCGGACGGACTGTCGGTCATCAAGACAAACGAAAGGTTGCACCCATAATGAGTGATGAGACGAAACCCACCCGGCGCCGGACGCCCCGCAAGGATGTCGAGACCGTGGTGACCGCGCCGCCGACGCCCGAGGCGACGCCTGCGAAGCGCGGCCGCGGGAAGACCAAGGTCGCCGCACCCAAGATTGAAACGGCCCCTGTCGCGCCGGCCCCCGTCGCGGCCAAGGCCGAGGAAAAGCCGGCACGTCGCGCGCGCGTTGCCAAGGCGGCCAAGGTGGCGGTCGAGCCCGTTGCTGCGCCGGTTCCGCCCGCGCCCGCGCGGCGTCGAGGAACGCCGCGCACGGCGCTGAAGGTCGGCCCCGTTTCGGAAGAAGCGGTGACGTCGCCCCGCAAACCCGCCAAGTCGGTTGCCGCGACGGCCAAGAAGCCGGCTGCCAAGGCCCGCACGACGCGCAAGGCGGCTGTCGTGGTGGCACCGGTGGTGCCTGCCAAGGCTCCGGCCCGTCGGAAGGAAGCGGTTGCCGTTGCGCCGGTCGAGCCCCCGAAGCGGGGTGCGAAGGCCCGTGCCGCCGTGGTCGTGGAAACGAAGCCGGCTTCGGTAAAAGCGCGCAAGACCACGACGAAGTCGGTCAAGGAAGCGCCGAAGCCCGAAGTGAAGGCGACCGCCGTGAAGGCCAAGGCGTCCGCTGGCCGGAAGGCCGCGCCGGAGGACGTCGCCAAGCCGGTGGCCAAGGCCCCCGCGAAGGTCGCCGTGAAGAAGGCCACGCCGAAGCCCGCCGCGAAGACCGTTGCCAAGGCCGGGAAGGTTCCGGCCAAGGCGCCGGCACCGGCCAAGAAGGCGGTTGCCGCCAAGGCCGCGCCGACGCCGCAGCGTGGAACCGGCCGCCGCATGGCGAAAGGGGATCGAACGGCGGTCGACGCATGGCGTGAAGCGCGCGAAGCGCGCAAGCAGGTGCGTCTGGCCCGTCTGGCAGCCGCACGCGGCCAGTAACGTCCGGCGCATCGCGCCGCAGGCGAACGAGCGTTGATTGGAAAGGGGGCGGCACGTCATGGACGTGCCGCCCTTTTTCTTTCTGGTGGTTTCGGGGGGGGGGGGGGCGTTCGGAGAGGGCGGGTTGGCGGGCCTTGCCCAGTGCAAACGACGCGCACTGACCCATGGGTTCCAAGACAGTCTCCGACAGGCGGGATGCTTGCGATTCATGCCGAATTGGTGATGGGGGATTCGGTGGACGGTGAGTCGGTCGGGGTGGCACCGTGCTGCGGACGGCTGGCCGGATATGCCGGTCGTGGCGACGTGATCTGACGTGACGGAGGATGACGACATGTCCGAATACCGACTGCATTCCGATCTGCCGATCGGCCTGAATGCGCAGGGCGAGCGGCAGGAGCATGACGCGCTGGGCGCGCTGCCGGTGCCGGCCGACCGCTATTGGGGGGCGCAGACGCAGCGCAGCCTGATTCATTTTTCGATCGGCACCGACCGCATGCCGCTGGAACTCTGCCGGGCTTATGGTCTGGTGAAGAAGGCGGCGGCGCTGGTGAACCAGGAGGCCGGGCGCCTGCCCGACTGGAAGGCTGCTGCCATCATGCAGGCGGCGGACGAGGTCGCGGACGGGCGGCTGGACGCGCATTTTCCATTGTTCGTCTGGCAGACCGGGTCAGGTACGCAGACCAACATGAACGTCAACGAGGTGATCGCCAATCGTGCGATCCAGTTGCTGGGTGGCGAGCCGGGAAGCCAGAAGCCGATTCACCCCAATGATGATGTCAATATGGGGCAGTCCAGCAACGACACTTTTCCCACTGCCATGCATGTGGCGACGGTGCGCGGGATCGATGCGGGCCTGCTGCCGGAACTGGACGCGCTGGCCGGGTTGATCGAGGCCCGGTCGCGCGAATGGCAGGATGTCGTGAAAATCGGCCGCACCCATTTGCAGGATGCGGTGCCGCTGACGGTCGGTCAGGAATGGTCGGGCTGGGCGCATCAGATTCGCGATGCCATGCGTGCCGTGCAGGCCGCGCGTGAAAGCGCGCTGGAGTTGGCGGCCGGCGGTACGGCGGTGGGAACCGGGCTGAACGCGCCGGCGGGTTTCGGGAAGGCGATCGCGGCCCGGCTGGCGGAACTGACCGGTGCTACGTTCGTGACCGCGCCCAATAAATTCGCAGCCCTCGCCGGGCTGGATGCGATGGTGCGCGTGTCGTCCGCCATTCGCGGATGCGCCGTGGTGCTGATGAAGATCGCCAACGACATGCGCTGGCTGGGCTCCGGCCCGCGATGCGGATTGGCGGAACTGTCCCTGCCGGCGAACGAGCCAGGATCGTCGATCATGCCGGGCAAGGTCAATCCGACCCAGTGCGAGGCCATGGTCATGATCTGTACCCAGATCCTGGGCAATGATGCCGCTGTTGCCTTTGCGGGCAGCCAGGGGCAATTCGAACTGAACGTGATGCGTCCGGTCGTGATCGCGAACGTGCTGCACTCCCTGCGTATACTGGCCGATGGCTGCCGGTCGTTCCGGACCTTCTCGGTGGAGGGGACGCAACTGAATCTCGAGCGGATTCGCCGCTATGTCGAAGGATCGGTGATGCTGGTGACGGCGCTGACGCCCGCCATCGGTTATGACCGGGCCTCGGCGATCGCGCATGACGCGATGGAGCATGATCTGTCGCTGCGCGAGGCGGCCTTGCGATCGGGGCTGGTGAATGCGGAAACGTTCGACCGCCTGGTGCGGCCGATCGATATGGTAGGCCACGGAGTAGCCGGCGCCTGAAAGCCTGACTGGAAATGGGCGCTGGTGGCGATCCGACGCGCGTTTCCTGTGCTCCGATGCTCATGTGTGGACGGCCCTGGGAAAGCAAGAGGGATCTGACTGATATGTGAGGATCGGAGCGATTGCGGT
>NZ_JABEQL010000029.1 GCF_014174215.1 Gluconacetobacter tumulicola
CAGAACCTGGTCCAGAACATCGTCAGGGATCACCGGCTTCTTGCGTCGGGCCATGATGCTTCTCCTTCCTCAGCATCACACCAAACACACGAAATTCAGGATAGGCCCTGAATTCGGCGACTGCCTCGACCTGATCGTGCGGCTGGGCATGCCCGACATGCCGACCGCCATCGTGACGCATCTGGCCTCGACGACGCGCATTCTCTGCGCCTCGCCGGGCTATCTGGCGCACCATCCTGCCCCCGCGACGCTGCAGGACCTCGCGGCGCATGATTGCTTGTGCCTGCGGCGCAGCAAGTCGATGACCCTCGTCAATCGCTGGGCATTCGGCGACGAGGAGAACCGGGAAGTGGTCACGGTGCAGCCGCGCCTGTCCTCGACGAGCTGCGAGGTCATCCATGACTGGGCGTTGTCGGGGCAGGGGATTGCCTACAAGCTGATGTGCGATGTCCATGACGATCTGAAATCCGGCAAGCTGGTGCATGTCCTGCCGGAGCTTTCGGGGGAGGGGATTGATTTCTACGCGCTGCGGCCTCACCGCCAGGGGGCGCGGGCGAATGTGGATGTGTTCCTGCGCGAATTGCGCGCATATCTGAGGCGCTGCGGCGGGTTTTCCTACCGGGCCGCGTAGGGCGAGACACGCCGAAACATCGAAGGAGGGCATCCATGCCGCAATCGAGGCTGTTCCAACCGATCGGGATTGGCGGGCTGACGCTGGCCAACCGCATCGTCATCGCCCCGATGTGCCAGTATTCGGCCGTCGAGGGCCGGATGACGGACTGGCATCTGATCCATCTGGGCAATCTGGCGCTGTCGGGTGCCGGCCTGTTGACGATCGAGGCCACGTCGGTCCTGCCTGAAGGGCGCATCACCTATGGCGATGTCGGGCTGTGGGATGACGGCACGGAAGAGGCGCTGCGCCGCGTGCTGGACAGTGTCCGGGCGTGGTCGGACATGCCGGTCGGCATCCAGCTTTCCCATGCCGGGCGCAAGGCATCGTGCGAGGTGCCGTGGAAGGGCGGGCGGCAGATCGCGCCCGATGCCGCGAACGGATGGCAGACGGTGGCGCCGTCCGCACTGGCGTTTACGCCGGATACGCATGCGCCGGCCGCCCTGGATCGCGAGGGGATGCGGCGGGTGCGCGAGGCCTTTGCGGCATCGGCGAAGCGGGCGGCGCGGCTGGGGCTGGATCTGGTGCAGCTTCACGCTGCGCATGGCTATCTGCTGCATCAGTTTCTCTCGCCGCTGTCCAACCGGCGGGACGACGAATATGGCGGCACGCTGGAAAACCGGATGCGCTTTCCGCTGGAAGTGTTCGATGCCGTGCGCCAGGCCTTTCCCGACAAGCCTGTCTCGGTCCGTGTTTCGGGCACCGACTGGGTCGAGGGGGGCTGGACGATCGACCAGACCGTGGCCTTTGCGCAGTGCCTGAAGGCGCGCGGGTGCGATGCCGTGCATGTTTCCAGCGCGGGGTTGAGCCCGTTGCAGGATATTCCGGTGGCGCCCAGCTATCAGGTTCCGCTGGCCCGTGCGGTGCGGCAGCAGGTGGATGTGCCGGTGGTGGCGGTGGGGCTGATCACCGATTTCGACCAGGCCGAGGCGATTGTCGCCACTGGGGATGCCGACATGGTCGGGCTGGCGCGGACGATCCTGTATGACCCGCGCTGGCCCTGGCATGCGGCGGCGCATCTGGTGGCGCGGGTGAAGGCGCCGGAGCAGTATCTGCGCTGCCAGCCCGCGCGCTACCGGGACCTGTTCTCGGTGTGACGACCGGTTGTGCGGCGGGATGAAAAAACGGCACCGCCATCGGGAGGATGGCGATGCCGCGGGAGGTTTCACGGCGCGAGGGTTGGGAAATCGACGGTTGGGAAACTGTCGTGACGCCGTGAGTTTCCGATCAATAATAAGAATGAATATCAATTGCAACATGAAAGGGGTGACACGCCCGGTATGGGCATGCGGCGGTGGAGAAAGGCGGGCCGTCAGGAGATGGACCTGTCGGGGGGCGGAAATCCGCAGGATTCCGGAGCCGGGATGCCCGAGCATGCCGGATATGATTGTTGCGTGACGGCCGGGGATCGGGGTTGCCGACATCGCGGCCGATGCCCACATGGCCTGTTGAACGTCATGTTCATGGAGAAGACAATGTCGAACAAGACCAAAGTCCTGGCTGCCGGCGAGGCCCATGTTCACACCTATCTCGGGACACCGACCGACCTGAAGAAAGACGCGGTCGAGGCCATTTCCGCCGGTTTGCGGACGGTTCTGGCCGATGTCTTCGCGCTCTATATCAAGACCAAGAATTTCCACTGGCATATGAGCGGCCGCCATTTCCGCGACTTCCATGTGCTGCTGGACGAGCAGAGCGACCAGATCTTCGCCATGACCGATCCGCTGGCCGAGCGCGCGCGCAAGCTGGGGGGCACGACCCTGCATTCGATCGGCGAGATCAGCCGCCTGACCAAGGTGGCGGACAATGATGCGCTCTATGTCACCCCGGAAGACATGCTGGCCGAACTGCGCGAGGACAATCTGGCGCTGACCGGCCGCCTGCGCGCGGTGCATGCGATCTGCGACGAGGGCGGCGACGTGGCGACGGCGAGCCTGCTGGAAGTCTGGATCGACGAAACCGAGCGCCGGACATGGTTCCTGTTCGAATCCACGCGCCCCGCCTTTGGCGGCAATGACTGACGGCGCGACGCGCGCATCCCTGTAGGGACGGCCAACGGTCCGCGACGGTGCCCCTGTGCGGCACCGTTGTGGGGCGGGCGTGATGTTTCCGGTGGCCGCCTTCCGGCCATCGTGATCCTGCTTCTGATGTTCTCTCCACCAGCCACTGTGTCGCAGGTCCGCGACAGGTGTTGCGCGGGCCTGTCACGAGGGCGCGAGAGGGTGGGTGCGGCCTCTTTCGCGTCGCATGGGCCTGTGGCGATCTCATGCCCGGTAGCCGGCGGTTCGCATGGCTGAACGGGAGAAGATTGCATGGCAATCGCAGGGAAGGTCGCGCTGGTCACGGGCGGGGCCCAGGGAATTGGCCGGGGCATTGCCCTGCGCCTGGCACGGGACGGCGCCGATGTGGCGCTGGTCGATCTCAAGGCCGAGGCGCTGACCTCGGTGGCGGCCGAGATCGAGGCGATCGGGCGCAAGGCCACGATCTTTGTCGCCGATGTGGGCGACCGCGAGCAGGTGCGGGCGGCGGTCGACCACGCTGCGCAGGCGCTGGGCGGCTTCGACATCATGGTCAACAATGCCGGCATCGCGCAGGTCAAGGCGCTGGCGTCGGTAACGCCGGAGGATGTGGAGCGGATTTTCCGCATCAATGTCCAGGGCGTGCTGTGGGGCATCCAGGCGGCGGCCGACCGGTTCATCGCGACCGGCCGGAAAGGCAAGATCATCAATGCATGCTCGATCGCGGGGCATGACGGGTTTGCGCTGCTGGGCGTCTATTCGGCGACGAAATTCGCCGTGCGCGGGCTGACCCAGGCGGCGGCGAAGGAATATGCCAGCAAGGGCATTACGGTGAATGCCTACTGCCCCGGCGTGGTGGGGACGGATATGTGGGTGGAGATCGACCGGCTGTTCTCCGAGATCACGGGAGCGGAGAAGGGGGCGACGTTCCGCAAATATGTCGACGGCATCGCCCTGGGCCGGGCGGAAACGCCGGAGGATGTGGCAGGGCTGGTGTCGTACCTCTCGGGCCCCGATTCCGATTACATGACCGGCCAGTCGGTCCTGATCGATGGCGGGATGGTGTATCGCTGACCGCCAGCCGCGTGGATGGGCGTGCTGTCAGCGGCGGCGCAGCCGGAAGGCCGGGGCGTGGTCGGGCCGCGTCGACAGCACCCCCACCGGCAGCACCGGCCGATGGTCGGCGAGGGTGAGGGCGAAATCCTGGAGCAGCCGCGCCAGCACCAGCACGGCCTCGGTCATGGCCAGCTGCGCCCCGATACAGACATGCGGGCCGGCGCCGAACGGCAGGAAGGTGAAGCGTGGCGGATCGGGGCGGTCCAGGAAGCGTTGGGGATCGAATTGCGCGGGGGCGTCCCACAAGGCGGGATTGCGGTGCAGCATCCAGAACGGCAGCAGCACCATCGCGTTGCCGGGCAGGGTGTGGCCGCAGAGTTCGGTCTCGCCCACCGTTTCCCGGCCGCTCATGAAGGCGGGTGGATAGAGGCGCAGCGTTTCGCGCACCACGGCGGTGGTGGCGTGCAGGGCGGGCAGGGAGGTGGCGGCGCCATCCGGCGTCAGGTCCTTGTCGCGCGCTTCCCGCGCCACTTCGTCCTGCCAGCGGGGGGATTGGGCCAGCAGCAGGCAGGCCCAGAACAGGACCGATGCCGTCGTTTCGTGCCCGGCGACGATCATGGTGGCGACTTCGTCGATCAGTTCGGAGGTGGTGCCGCCGTCCTGGTCGCCGAATGCCGCCTGCATCAGGTCGAACAGGTCACGCGGGGCCTCCGCCGGACCCGGCGTGCGGCGGGCGGCGATGATCCGGCCGATCAGTGCCACCCATTGGCGGCGGAAGCGCGCGCGCCGCCAGCCCAGCAGGGTGGGCGTGCGGGGCGGGAGCAGGAAGTCGGACGGGCGCGGGGTGCCGATGCCGGTCATGAAACGGGTGACGGAATCGCGCAGGGGCTGGTCGAATGCCCCGATGTCCAGCGAGAACATGGACACCGCAGCGACATCCAGCGCCAGGCGCCGCATGGCGGAGAACAGATCGACCGGCCGGTCGGTGTCCAGGCCGCGGCAGCCCCGTTCGGCGCAGGCGGCGATATGCCCGGCCAGCACCGGCACCGTGCGCGGCGTGAAGGCCGGGGCCATGGCGCGGCGCTGCCGCCGCCACGTATCGCCCTCGCTGACCAGCAGGCCGCGCCCGACGATGGGGCTGAGAACGCGCTGGCCGACGCGCATGCGGCGATAATGCCCGGCATCCGACGTCAGGATGGCCTGCATGGAATCAGGCCCGGCGGCCAGTACCAGCGGACGGCCGAGCGCGCGCAGGCTGACGACCGGCTCCGTCAGGCAACGGGGCGGAAAGGCCGAATAGCCGTTGCGGCGCAGCGCAGCCAGAACGCGGAGGCCCCCGGCGCCTTCCGACAGAAGAGGCGGCATCGGTGGAACGAGGGGGGAGGAGTCGAGCACGCGCGGACCTTTGCTGGACGGGCGGCCAGACTATCCAAACCGGTGTGGGCGGGAAAGCATGGAGGGTGCGCGGGAGGGGTGCGATCGCTCTCCGCGATCCAGGGGCGCATCATTGTTATCAATATTGCCGTCAATTATAATCATTGATTCAAGATCGAAATAAACTTCTGTCGTGTGTGCGCGATTGTGGTAGGGATTATAAGGCGTTCGGCAATTCCAGCCTGCCGCGTGCGCCGCCGCTTCCGGAGAGTTGATTGCGAGAGCGAAATGCGTAATAGCACGTCGGCGATACTTGGCGGCGGCTCGGTTGAGATTGCTCGTCTTTCTTCGTTGTGACGACCGATATGGGCATGCGGACACAACACTGCCGGACGAGGCGATTTTTTGACGGATTGGTATAGCGTGCGCGCCTGTCGGGAAGGCTGTTTGAAAGGGCGATCTGCCGGGCGGGTGTGCCGCCGGGGGCTGAGTGCGGCGTTGGCGGCTGGTCGCGTCGGGGCATCGGCGGGCCGGTCTTCCCGTTGGCCTGTCCTGCTGGGGACGGGCGTTTTCATGCTGGTCCTGTCGGTCCTGCGGCCTTTCGAGGCGCATGCCAATGCCTTGAACCTGCTTGTCTGGAAATGGGGAATCAGTCCCGAATTGGTGCGGGCATGGACAGCCATGACCGGCGTCGAGATCAACCAGATCGTCTTTGATAATGGAGACCGGCGGGACCTGCTGATCGCGAATGTCAATGCGCCGATCGATCTGGCCGTGATCGACAGTGCGCATGTCCAGGCATTTGGCGAGCGGGGGCTGCTGCTGGACCAGTCCGGCCTGTCGCTGCCCGAGACGGCGCGGAGCGAGGAGCGGTGGCGCGGCATGTGCGGGCGCTACGGCGTGCCCTATAGCTGGGGGAATACCGGGATCGTCTACCGCGCCGATCGTCTGAAGGAGGCCCCGCAATCCTGGGCGGATCTGCTGAAGCCGGGGCCCGCCCTGGTGGGGCATATCGCCATGACCGACGACCAGGAGGAATTGCTGGCTGCCGCCCTGAATTTCATGGGACGCCCGATGAACAGCGGCGATCCGGGAGACCTGCGGCGGGCCTTCGAACTGCTGCGCGCGCAGGCGCCCGCCGTGCTGACCTACGGGCTGCCATCGACCGCGCAGCAGCGTCGGGATGTAAGGGGCCAGATCTTTATCGGCCTGGGCGGAACGGGAGACCAGAAGACATTGAACATGGCCGGCGGGGGAAAGGAGGTCTGGCGTTTCGTGACGCCGCGCGAGGGGGCGATGGTGTGGACCGACTGCCTGGTCGTGCTGAAGCGTGCGCATAATCCGGGCCTGGCGGAACGGTTCGTCGCGTTTCTGGCGCAGCCGGACAATGGGGCGGCGAACGCCATCTTCCTGCGCCAGCCGCCGACCAACCCGCATGCGGCCGCATTGCTGCCGGGTACGATGCGCGACGACCCGCAGATCTATCCGCCGCCGGGCTATCCCATCATCTATCGCGGGCCCTTTCCGACCGACAGCCTGCCGTTGCGGCGCCGTATCCTCAGTGCCCTGCTGACGATCCATGACACTCAATAGACGCGCGTTCGCGGTCCTGTTCCCCATTGTCCTGCTGGGTCATATCCTGGCGGGCGGGGCGGCGTATCTGGGCTATCGCCATGCCCTGATCACGCAGAACATGGCCAGGCTTCAGCAGAATCTGTCACAGCTCCAGAGCGCCTATGCCGAATATGCGTCGCTGGATTCGCAATTGCTGTATGTCGTGCGCAACAGCTCCGCCTTCCTGACCTTTATCGATGAAAGCGACGCCGAATACCGGACGAGGGTTCTGGCGATCGGTGTCCAGGACAGTCTGCAATCGCTGGTTCCCAATGACGGGACGAGCGTGTCGTGCAGCGTCTTTCAGTCGGATGGCAGGCAGATCTTCTATTTCGACAACGGGTCCGACCCGTTCCAGATACTGGGGACGGGCCAGTCGGCCTTCGCGCATGCGGTGCTGAACGACGAGGTGGCCTTGCGTTCGGGACTGGTGACCGAAGGGGATGACACGACCTATCTGGTGATGGCGGCGAAGGTGCAGGCGCGCACGGGGGGCGTGGGGCTTGTGGGGCCGCAGCCGGATCAGTCGCTCGTCATGCAGGTTGCGGTGCGGCCTGGCCGTTTCGAGAAGATCCGGCGCACCATGGCCCACGAATATGGCGCGCCGGTCGAACTGAGCGGCACGCCGCAGATATCGTATCGGGAATTATCCGCCGGTACCGAGCTGGCTCCGGGCCTCTATGCGCATGAAACCCCCTCCGTCGCCTATCTGCGCGGCCCGCTGACGCGCTTCGCCGCCGTGACCGGCCTGTTTGTCATCGGTCTCAGCCTGGTGTCGGTGTGGGTGCTGATGATGCTGGTGCGCCGCTATGTCATCGCACCGGTCGAGGAACTGGACCGCCAGGTGACGGCGATCACGGAAAATCGCCGGAACGATATCGACGTGCCCGACATGGGAGAAGTCGGCCGGCTGGCGGCGAATGTGCGGATGCTGCATGGCCAGTTGACGCGATCGCTGCGCCAGATCCGGCAATTGTACGAGACGGATTCGGTGACCGGGATCGGCAACCGGATCTATTTCAACGACAAGCTGGACCAGTTCTTTCATATCAGCGTCACGACCGGCCGCCCGTTGACGATGCTGTTCATCGACCTGGACAATTTCAAGCAGGTCAATGACGTGCATGGCCACAGGACCGGAGATGCCCTGCTGGGCGCGGTGGCGAATGCCTTGACCGCCACGGTGTGCGATGCGACCGAGGGCGGTGCCGGGGCGATGGGGGTCGTGGCGCGGCTGTCGGGCGACGAGTTCAGCGCGTTGATCCTGGCCGATCCGCGTGGGGACGTGGTCACGACGCTGATCGATGCGTTTCTGTTGAAGTTTCGCGGCGGCTTCCGCGTCGATGCCGTCACCTATCCCGTGACGGCCAGCATCGGGGTGGCGGCGGTGCCGGACGACGCCGATACACCGGCGCATCTGTTATCGTGCGCGGACCATGCGATGTATCATGCCAAGGCCGCGGGCCGGAATACGGTGGCCTTCCATGCCGACCTGCCCCGCGATGGCACCGCCGTGGTGACCTTGGAGCGGAGCGTCATGCCGGAAGAGCGCGGACGAGCAATGCGGCCACCTCTTCCACAAGTTTCCGGTCCTGCGGCGTGAAGCGGTCGCGGATCGGGCTGTCGATATCCAGAACCCCGATCAGCCGGTCGCCGGCGATGAGCGGAACCACGATTTCCGAGGCCGAGGCCGCATCGCAGGCGATGTGGCCGGGAAAGGCGTGGACATCCGCCACCACGATGGTCTCGCGCCGGCTGGCCGCAGCGCCGCAGACCCCCTTGTCCAGCGGGATGCGGGTGCAGGCGACCCGGCCCTGGAACGGCCCCAGGACCAACTGGTCGTCACGCAGGAAATAGAAGCCGGCCCAGTTGATGCGGGGCAGCGCCTCGAACAGCAGGGCGGCGACATTCGCCGCATTGGCGATGAGGTCGGGCTCTCCGGCCAGGATCGCCTCGACAGTGCCGAGCAGGTCGTCGGGGGTGACGCGTTGATCGGCAGGCTGATGGGTCATGGACATGCTCCGGTCGTCGAACGTCAGCCCCTCATACTGCGAAGCGCGATGAAGTGGAATGTGGGGGTAGAAACGGTGCGCAGAGCGCGCAGAGTTCGTGGAGCGTGGAGGCGGCTGCAAAAGCTCCGATGGTGAGTGGAAGCGTGGCGCCAGCCACGCGTCTGGCGGTGGTTTTTGAGCATCGGAGCGGAGCGGCCTTGATGGCCGTGAGCACCGAAGCGCAGGAAACGCGCGTCGGATCGCCGCCAGCGCGCATTTCCAGGCAGGCTTTTAGCGGTCGGTGTGGCCTAGAGACCGTTGCGGATCTATAATGTCCCGCACGCGCTGCTTCAGTTCTTTCGGGCCGGGGAAGCCGCCGTCGCGCGTGCGTTCCCACAGCAGGCTGCCATCCAGCATGATCTCGAAGCGGCCGCCGCTGTCGTCGGGGATCAGTGCGACCTCGCCCAGCGCGGCGCCGAAGGTCGAGAGGAGTTCCTGCGCCATCCAGGCCGCGCGCAGCAGCCAGTTGCAGCGGGTGCAGTAGCGGATCGTCAGGCGCGGGTGCTGGGTGGGCATGGCGGGGGGCTTTCCCAGGGCGATGGGCGGGCCCATTCCGCCCGGCCGGTCCCGGGTGGGAACGCGGCCGGCCCCGCAAAGGATGCATGGGGGGCGGACCGGCCGCCCCTCCGATGCCGGTTGGGGTGATCAGACCGCCTTCTTGAGGTTCGGGCTGGCCTTGAAGCGGACGGTCTTGCCGGCCTTGACCTTTACCGACTCGCCGGTGCGGGGATTGAGTGCCTTGCGGGCCTTCGTCTTGTGCACGGTGAACGTGCCGAAGGAGGGGAGCGTGAACCCGCCTTCCTCGTGCAACGTGGCCACGATCGCATCGATCAGGTCGTTGGCGGCCTTGCCGGCAGCAACGCCCGTGCAGTTAAGAGAATCCTGAAGAACGGCGGCGATGAAAGCCTTGCTCATGGAGGAGCGTGTCCCAATGGTTAAAGATGTCGGGACGGTAGCAGCGGGACCGGAAAAATGTCTAATCCCATCGTAACGACATGTGCCTGAAACATCGCCTTTTGAAGCGTGTGTGGACGAAAAGCTGCTTGCGGCAGCTCTTCGCCCTGTAAAACCGGTGCTTACTGGGCGGTATAGCCGCCATCGATGACCAGTTCGCTGCCGGTCATGAATTTCGATTCGTCGGAGGCGAGGTAGAGGATGCCGTAGGCGATGTCGTCGGCTTCGCCCAGATGCCCCACGGGATGCAGCGCCTCCAGCCGTTTGCGGGCGGCGAGCTGGTCGGCGGTTTCGCCGGTCAGGCCCTGGACCATCGGGGTCCAGATATAGCCGGGATGGACCGAGTTGACGCGGACCCGGTAGCCGGAGCGGGCGCAATGCAAGGCCGCCGATTTGGTGAACAGGCGCACGCCGCCCTTGCTGGCATTGTAGGCGGCCAGGGTCGGATCGCCGATCAGCCCCTCGATCGAGGACAGGTTGATGATCGACCCGCCATGGTCCTTCATCGCGGCGACGGCGGCCTTCGTGCCCAGGAAGACGCCGTCGAGATTGATCGACTGCACGCGGCGCCAGTCGTTCAGGCTGGTGCTTTCCACCGTGCCGGAATAGGCGATGCCGGCATTGTTGACCAGGATATCCAGCCGCCCGAAGCGCGCCAGGACAGCGGCGATGGCCAGCGTCCACTCATCTTCGCGGCTGACATCCAGCGGGACGAACAGGGCCTCGCCCCCGGCCGCCTCGATTTCGGCCACGACGGCGTGGCCTTCATCTTCCTTCAGGTCGGCGACGGCGACCTTTGCGCCCTCGCGGGCCAGCATCAGGGCGGCCGCCTTGCCGATGCCGAGTGATGCGCCCGTGACGATCGCGACTTTGCCGGAAACACGTGCCATGACGGCGCTCCATGATCAGAAAGGGGGTGCAGTATGATGAGAGCGCCTGCTCGGATTCCATGATCTGGATCAAGGATGGGGGCCGGCTTGCGGCTCCACCGACGGTCGATCGGCAAAGTAAATATAATCTTCATAATTCGGTCGGCGGATTGACTGTAGGTTCGCGCGCGTGTCCCTGCCATTCCGGCCGTGGGCGGCGTGCGTCCATCAAATTGGGAAACGGGCGCCAGATAGAGCGAAAGGGTGGCCTGTGCGATCGCTTGGTATCAAAGGGTCGTTGAGTATCGTTCTGTTTTTTATCGCCCTTTCCTGTGTGTTCTCCGGGCTGTTTTCGATAGGGGGCCTGACCTATGTGAATGGCCGGGTCGAGGCGATTACCAACAAGTCGCTTGCGAGCATCAAGGCGCTTTCGACCCTGCGCACCGAGATCCAGAATTTCCGGGGCATCGAAATCACGCAGCTTACCGCGTCGTCGCAGGATGATTTCACGAAGCTCTCGGGCGAGAGCGACGTGGCCTCGGACAAGATCGCCCACGCCATCGACCAGTATGTTCCGTTCATCACGACGGATCGCGAGCAGGCGCTGTTCCATAACATTCAGGAGCAATGGTACCAGTACAAGGACCTGCACGACGAGACGTTCAAGACCTGGTCGGTTGCCCAGGACCATGCCCACGCCGTCGCGACGGCCGGCCAGGATCTGGTCGAGGCGGAGGAAACGGTTTCGGAGACCCTGACCTCGTTCCTCGATGGCAGCATCAAGGATGCGGCGTCGTATGGTGTTCAGTCGGAGGCTGTCTACAGGACGACGATCCGCCGGGTCTATGCGGCTTATTCCGTGCTGTTCGTCGTGATGCTGGCGGCGGTTCTTGTGGTTCTGTACAAGATTCTACGGCCGCTTCAGTGGATCAATACTTCCATCACCAGGCTGGCGGGCGGGGAGACGGACCTGGTCTTTCCGATGGACAGGACGGACGAGATCGGTGCGATTTCCCGTTCGCTTGAGGTCTTTCGTGTCGCCGCCATTGCGAAGCAGGAGCTGGAGCGGGATGCCGAGGGCCAGCGCCGACGCGTGGAGGCCGAGCGTGTCGCCATTCAGGAGCAGGCCGAGGCCGAGGCCCGGGAATGGCTGCTGCGGGCCACCAGCGCGCTGGCGGATGGGCTGAAGCGGATGGCGGGCGGCGATCTTTCCTTCCAGATCACGACCCCGTTCTCGGCGGAATTCGAATCCCTGCGCGGTGATTTCAACCAGTCCCTGGCCCAGCTTGGCGCGGCCTTCGGCCAGATGTCGGGCGCCGTCCGCGTGATCCGCGACGGGACCCATGAACTGGCGGCCGGGGCGGAGAATCTGGCGCGCCGGACCGAACGTCAGGCCGCGGCGCTGGAGCAGACGAACGCGGCGGTGTCGGGGATTGTCCGGAGCGTGGCGGATACGGCGGAGCGGTCGGACAATGCCCACCGGATCGGTGTACGGGCGCGCGAGTCGGCGGCGACCTCGCGCACCGTCACGCTGGAAACGGAGGAGGCGATGAGCCGGATCGAACGGGGATCGGAGAGGATCGCCGCGATCGTGGACATGATCGACAATGTAGCCTTCCAGACCAATATCCTGGCGCTGAATGCCAGTGTCGAGGCCGCCAGGGCCGGGGAGGCGGGCAGGGGCTTCACCGTGGTGGCCAGCGAAGTGCGCCTGCTCGCGCAGAAATGCGCCGACGCCGCCCGGGATGTGCGGAGCGTGATCCGCGCGACTGCCGCCGACGTGAAGGATGGCTCGAGCCGGGTCAGGGATTGCAGCGGGGCGCTGCGGACGATTTCCGATTTTATCGGCGAGATGGGGGAGCATCTGGATGCCATCGCCGTGGCGGCGAAGGAGCAATCGTCCAGCCTGTCGGAGATCAATGCCGCCGTGGGTTCGCTGGATCAGACGACGCAGCAGAACACGAATGTTGCCGAGAGATTCAGCGAAACATCCCGGCGGCTGGCCACTGAGGGGCGGCGGCTCAACGGTCTGGTTGAAACATTCCGTCTGCCGGAGGCGCGCGGCTCCGGACCGGCTGTCGCGGTACGGAAAACCACGGTGGAACCGGCGCTGCTGTCAGGGTGAGGGGACGCCGCGACGGCTGAACCTGATATCCGGCCGTGGAAAACGCATGACTGATCGCGGCCATCGCGCCTTTCCGGTCAGGCTCCGCCAAGGGCAGCCTGTCGGGAAAGGCGTGCGGGAGCGGGAGCCGTCAGGTATCCAGTTCGCTGTCCCAGTATAGATAATCCCGCCAGCTCTCATGCAGGTAATTCGGCGGGAAGGAGCGTCCGTTTTCCTGCAATTCCCAGGTGGAAGGCTGGGCGGGCGTGCGGCGCGGATACATGTGGAGTTCATACGGCATCCGCGAGCCCTTCATCAGATTGCAGGGGCTACAGGCGGTGACGACGTTTTCCCACGTGGTGCGGCCGCCCTTGCAGCGGGGAATGACGTGGTCGAACGTCAGATCGTGGGTCGGCAGGCGGTCCAGGCAATATTGACAGGAGAAATTGTCGCGCAGGAAGACGTTGAAGCGGGTGAAGGCGGGTCGGCGGGCGGTCGGGATATAATCCTTCAGCGCGATGACGCTGGGTAATCGGAGTGACCGGCTGGGGGAGCGGACTTCCTCGTCATATTCGCTGAGGACCGAGACCCGGTCGAGGAACACCGCCTTGATGGCATCCTGCCATGACCAGAGCGAGAGCGGAAAATAGGAAAGCGGCCTGAAATCAGCGTTCAGGACCAAGGCCGGATAATGTGGACTGCCAGCAAGCAAGGGGCGCATCCTTTCGCGATGCCGCCACACCATCATCGGGCGTCGTTACTCAAAATCCGAACGCCGAATGATATGCGCCGTTGAGAACCTTCAATCTATATCGCAAATATTCCTCGTTTCCGCAAGGGAGGCGGGGGCATTCGTGCCGGTCCGGCGACGGGGCGGCGGGTGAGGGAGCGTTGCGGTATGACGGCATCCTGCTGTTTTCAGGGTGGAAATCCGAATGGGGGGCGGGGTTGGGTGACGCGTTTTGCGCCCAGTCCGACCGGTTTTCTGCATCTGGGGCATGCTGCCGCAGCATTTGCGGCGTGGAAGGGGGCCGGCGAGTCGGGCGGGCGGTTCCTGTTGCGGATCGAGGATATCGATCCCGGCCGCTGCCGGGTGGGATATGAAGAGGCGATCCTTGAGGATCTTGCCTGGTTGGGCATCGTGCCGGATGGGCCTGTCCGCCGGCAGTCCGACCATATGGCGGATTATCGCGCCGTGCTGGACGGGCTGGCGGGGCGTGGGCTGCTCTATCCCTGTTTCTGCACCCGTGCCGATATAAAGCGCGAAGCGGCCGAGGCCGCGCATGCCCCCCATCAGGCCCCCGACGGCACGCTGGCTTATGGCGGCGCCTGCCGTGGCCTGTCGGCGGCGGAACGGGCGGAGCGCATCGCCCGGGGCGTGTCGCATGTGCTGCGGCTGGACATGGCGCGCGCGACGCGGGAGGCGGGCGGCGATGTCATGAGCTGGCATGAATGGGAGGATGGGGGCGGGCGGCGGGTGCTGTCGGCGCCGGTCGCGCCGTTTGGCGATGTGGTGCTGGCGCGCAAGGATTGCCCGGCCTCGTATCATCTCTGCGTCACTCATGACGACGCGTTGCAGGGGGTCAGCCTGGTGACGCGGGGCGAGGATCTGCGCCCCGCGACGGCGGTGCATCGCCTGTTGCAGGTGCTGATGGGCTGGCCCGCGCCGGATTATCTGCACCATCCCCTGCTGCTGGATGAAGATGGCCGGCGGCTGGCCAAGCGCGACCGGGCGCAGACCCTGCGCGCGCTGCGCGAGGCGGGATGGAGCCCGCAGGCCGTGCGCGACGCGGCGACGGGAAAAGCGCCCCTGCCGGCCTGATCTGCTGCGATGGGCGGTTTCCTCGGCCCGCGCTTCGCATTACGGTATGCGCCCGCATCGGCCCGCCCGCGGTGCCGGTGTGTTCCCCCGTTACTGTGGACTTGGTGTCATGGATCTTATCGCCGCCCGTCTGAACAAGGTCAGCCCCAGCCAGACCATCGCCATTTCGACCAAGGCGCGTGCCTTGAAGGCGGCTGGACAGGATATTATCAGCCTGTCGGCCGGCGAGCCCGATTTCGACACCCCGCAGAACATCAAGGACGCGGCGATCCGCGCGATCGCGGAGGGTCAGACCAAATATACCGACGTGGCCGGCACGCTGGCGCTGCGCCAGGCCGTGGCCGAGCGGTTTCGCATCGATTCCGGGCTGGACTACACGGCCGACGAGATCATCGTCTCGACCGGCGGCAAGCAGGTGATCTACAACGCCATGGTCGCGACCCTGAATCCGGGGGACGAGGCGATCATCCCCGCGCCGTGCTGGGTGTCGTACCCCGACATCGTGGCGCTCGCCGACGGCGTGCCGGTGATCGTGCCGTGCCCGGCGGAGACCGGCTTCAAGCTGCGGGCCGAGGATCTGGAGGCCGCGATCACGCCCCGGACCAAGTGGTTCTTCCTCAACTCGCCCTGCAACCCGACGGGCGCGGCCTATTCCGCCGAGGATCTGCGGCCGATCTGCGACGTGCTGCTGCGGCATCCGGATGTGTGGATCTTCACCGACGATATCTATGACAAGCTGGTCTATGAGGGTTTCGTGCCCGCGACCATCGTGCAGGTGGAACCGAAGCTGCGCGAGCGGACGGTGACGATGAACGGCGTGTCGAAGGCCTATGCCATGACCGGCTGGCGCATCGGCTTTTCGGGCGCGCCGGGCGTGCTGACCAAGGCGATGAACAAGCTGCAGAGCCAGTCGACCTCGGGCACCTGCTCGATCAGCCAGGCGGCGGCGCTGGAGGCCCTGTCGGGGCCGCAGGAGTTCATCGGCGAGATGGTGGCTGCCTATCAGGACCGGCGCGACCTGGTGGTGGGGATGCTCAACCAGGCCAAGGGGCTGAGCTGCCATCGGCCGGAGGGGGCGTTTTATGTCTTCCCGTCGATCGAAGCCTGTCTGGGCAAGGTGAGTGCCGGCGGGCGCACCATCGGCAACGACGAGGATTTCGTCACCGCGCTGCTGGAGGAAGAGGGCGTGGCGGCGGTGCATGGCGCGGCGTTCATGTTCGCCGGCCATTTCCGCATTTCCTATGCCACGGACACGGAAAGCCTGCGCGAGGCCTGTGCCCGCATCCAGCGCTTCTGCGCCGGCCTGCGCTGAGGACCGGTAAATGGCATCGGAAGAGCCCGGCTTCGCCGCCCGCACCGGGCGGCTGGAATCGCCCGCCACCATCGCCATGGCGGTGCGGGCGCGGGCGCTGCGGGCCGAAGGGCATCAGGTACTGTCGCTGGCGCTGGGCGAGCCGGATTTCGCCACCCCGCGCGCGGTGATCGAGGCCACGCATCGGGCCGCGCTGGACGGGCAGACGAAATATCCGCCCGTCGATGGCACCCCGGCGCTGAAAACCGCGATCGCGCACAAATTCGCACGCGAGAACGGGCTGGAATACGCGCTGTCGGAGATCATGGTTTCCAACGGCGGCAAGCAGGTGATCTTCAACGCCTTCATGGCGACCATCGATGCCGGCGACGAGGTGGTGATCCCCGCACCCTACTGGGTCAGTTATCCGCTGGCGGCGCGGCTGTTCGGCGGCGTGCCGGTGGCGGCGGAATGTCGGGAGGAAGACGGGTTCCGCCTGACCGCGCCGGCGCTTGAGGCTGCGATGTCGCCGCGCACGCGCTGGGTGGTGCTGAACTTCCCCAGCAATCCGACCGGGGCGGTGATGGGGCTGGCGGATCTGGAAGCCGTGGCCGAGGTGCTGCGCCGCTATCCTCAGGCGTGGATTCTGTCCGATGAGATCTATGAGCATCTGGTCTTCGACGGGGCGCGTCATCATTCGCTGGCTGCCGTGGCGCCGGATCTGGCATCGCGCATCCTGACGGTGAACGGGGTGTCGAAATCCTATGCCATGACCGGCTGGCGCGTGGGCTATGCGGGTGGGCCGGAGCGGCTGATCCGCATGATGACGCGGATTCAGGGCAATGCGACCTCGGGCATCTGTTCGGTCGCGCAGGCCGCGGCCGCCGCCGCGCTGGATGGGCCGGCGTCGCTGATCGCGGAGATGCGCGATACCTATGCGCGGCGCCGCACG
This sequence comes from Gluconacetobacter tumulicola, assembly GCF_014174215.1. Classification (GTDB taxonomy): domain Bacteria; phylum Pseudomonadota; class Alphaproteobacteria; order Acetobacterales; family Acetobacteraceae; genus Gluconacetobacter; species Gluconacetobacter tumulicola. The sequence goes on from NZ_JABEQL010000029.1 coordinate 16,776, forward strand.
ATGGTGGTGGAGGCCCTGCGCGCCATTCCCGGCGTGACCTGTGCCATGCCGGAGGGGGCGTTCTATGCCTATCCGGGCATTGCCGGCTGCCTGGGGCGGACCAGCAGGGGCGGGCAGGCGGTGCGGACGGATGAGGATTTTGCCCGCGCCCTGCTGGACGAGCAGCATGTGGCCTGCGTGCATGGCAGCGCCTTCGGGCTGGGGCCTTACCTGCGCCTCTCCTGTGCTACCAGCGACGATGTGCTGCGCGAAGCCTGCGCGCGGATCGCCGATTTCGTAGCCGGCCTGCGATAGCGAAAGATTTATTCGTTCAGGAAAAACCGATGTCCCCAGAACAAGGTTCCCTGAACAAAAAAAAGTTTTTTGGTTCTTTTTTTCAAAAAAGAACAACGCGACTTTACGGTTTCAGCCGCACCGGCACCGGCACATTGCACAGCGCGACGCCATGGGCGGGGCGGACGAAGAACGGGTCCGTGCGGTTGGCGCGGGCGTTCAGGTAATCCGTGAATGTGGGGCTGTCGGTGCGCATGACCTGAAGATGCGGCTGCTTGGCGCTGGGCAGGTCGGCGGCGAGCGAGATGCTGTGAATCGCGACGTTCTGGGCCTTGCTGGCGTAAAAGCCCAGGGCGGCCGTGCCGCGTGGCAATGCGCCGAGATGCTCCATGCCGGTGAGAACCCGCCCCACGATGGCGAGATTGCGGTCGAGCTGGCGGGGGGCCTCGCTGTTGACGGCGTACAGCTCCTGCCCGTCGCCGGTATCGGGGGGCATGTCGCGCCCGACGCCGACCATGCCGTAACAGTGGGGGAGCCAGACCCGGTCGCCATCCACGGCGACGGGCCAGCCTGACGAGAACCCGGCCGATGGTGCGTAGGGATCGGGAAAGCCGAGTGGACGAATGGCAATATCCTGACGCGCGCGATCATATTCCGCTGGTGGATGGGCGACAAAGCCTGCGGGTGGCTTGGCCTTTTCGTCGCGCGGGGCCCATTGCACGACGTAATTGTCCTGCACGCGGATGATCGCGCCGCCATCCCACCAATGCGCGCGCGCCAGATGCACGATATTGCCGGTGTGGATTGGTGCGAACTGGGGGACGAGCTCGATCGCGACCTGCGCGCCGTCGGCCAGCGTCATGACCAGGAGCCGGTCCGGCGGCACGTCGGCCCAGGCGGTGTTGGGCGCGTGGGCCACGATCTCGGAGGGGCTGGGGCTTGGTGCCGCCGCCGCCGCATTGGGCAGGAGCAGGGTGAGGATCGGCAGGAAACGGCGCATGAGAGCGATCATGCCTGCGGTGAAAGGATTACGGCAAGCGTGGAAACCAGGGGGATGGCCATGTCTGTCCTTTCATCCCTGACCCGCTGAAAGGTCGCCTGGGTGGATGAACGCCATGGGCATTCTTCCGGCATCGTGTTTTCCGCCAATTATCGGGGCTTCGCCGGAACTGTATTATTCCGGCAACAGTCTGTGATTATATCCACCCATATACAGATCTATGTACGGGGATATATAGACAACCCCGTCTCAGGGCGGGCAGAAAAAACACATCTCACGTTCTTTGTTCATAGTCCGGATGCGCCAGATCCATGCCCCATCGTTTTCATGCCCTGTTCATCGCCGGCACGTTTGGCGCCTCTCTGCTGGCCACTTCGGCGCTGGCCGCACCGCCTGCCTCCACACCGCAGGGCAGGACTGGCAGCCAGGCCGTAAAAACGCCGCCCGCCCGGACGCCGGTTGCCGGAACACGGGCCACTAGAACGCCGCCTGCCGGAACATCGGCCACCACGGCCCCGATTGCCGGGATACTGGATGGTTCCAACGGCGAAACCGTGACCGTTCATGGCCATCATGCGGCGGACGGCACGGCCGCCAAATATATGAACAAGAGCGTCTATCTCGGGCCGCTGGGCAATCGGGACACGCTGGATACGCCTTATTCCATCATGGGCGTTCCGCACGATGTTGTGGTCAACCAGCAGATCCGCAACATCAATGACATGGCGCAGTATCTGCCCTCGGTGCAGCTGGAAATCCGGGGCGACCCCAATACGTCCCGCCCGCAGTCGCGCGGGTTCGAGGCCGACGTGGTCGCCAACTCCCGCCTTGACGGGTTGAATGTGGTGTCCACCACCCCTTATCCGGCCGAATGGGTCGATAACCTGCAGGTCCTCAACGGTCTGGCCGGGGCGATGTATGGGCCGGAAAATCCGGCCGGCGTCTTTGAATATACGCTCAAGCGCCCGACCGACCGGCGGACCGAACGGCTTTCGGTCGGTGTGGATTCCATCGGCACCCCCATCGTCAATGGCGATATCTCCGGTCGTGTCGGCAGGAATGGCTGGTTTGGCTACCGCCTGAACATGCTGCATGCCGATGGCACGGCCTACGCACCGGGAAGCTGGATACGGCGCGAAATGGTCAGCGCCGATTTCGATATCCACCTGGACGACAGGACGGTTATCGAAATTGACGCCAGCCATTATACCTACGCCGCGCGCGGCCTGGCACCGGGCTTCGGGATTCCTGCCGGCACCGCCGCCAACCCCACCGGCATTGGCGGGCAGTTGCCCGAGGCACCGGATCTGGGCAAGCGGCTGGCTCCTGACTGGAGCGGCTATAACATGGAGACCAATACGTTCCTCGCCAAGGTCAGGCACCAGATCAACGAGGATTGGAGCTTTACCCTGGGCGGACTCTATCAGGACGCCATGCGGCAGTCCTTTGGTATCAGCGATACGCTGACCGCGACTGATGGAACGGATGGGTTCTATTCTGCGAAGGCCACCGCAACAACGACGGCAAATGATTTCCGCGTCGGCAGCAACATGGCGTATTTCAATGGCCGTGTTTATACCGGGCCGATCCGGCATGATCTGGTCATTGGCACCAACGGCTACATGATGGGAAATTATAACCCGACAAGTGCGGTAACGCCTGCGCAGAGCCTGGGAACATACAATATGTATGGTGCCGCGCCCACGAACGGCACGCAGCCTTATTATCAGGGGCGTTACAAATCCAGCACCATTACCAGCCAGTCCTTTATCGTGGGCGATACGCTGACGATCAACAGACATTGGTCGATCATGGGTACGCTGGCCTGGAGCTGGATCGATCAGGCGGGGGCGCTGAATGCAACCAGTGCGCTGAAAAAGACCTTTTCGGCCGACGCGGCTTTCAGCCCGACCACCAGCCTGATGTATAAACCGACCGATAACCAGACCTTCTATTTCACCTATGGACGGTCGGTTGAAGCGGGGCCGGTGACGCCGAACAGTCAGTATTATACCAATACGAACATCGCATTGCCGATTGCACATTCGGAAGAGTATGAAGTCGGCTATAAACTGCGTTATCAGGAAATGCAGCTTAACATCGCTGGTTTCCGCATGACGTCGCCTTATGCGATGTATGTCAGTGCGGCAAATGGCACGTGCGCGGGCGGCACGACGTGCCAGACCTACACATATGGCGGAACGCAGCGCAATTATGGTGTGGAAGCCCAGGTTTCGGGTGAAGTGCTGCCGAACCTCTCGATTCTTGCCGGTATGACCTGGCTGGATGCGGAACTGGTCGACAGCAGGACCGCCGCCTATAACGACAAGGAGATTGTGGGCGCGGCGCCGTTGCAGGCCAGTCTGTTGCTGGATTACCGCCTGCCGGCTTCATTGGGCGCCTTCGCGTCGGGCTGGGCCTTCAATGCCGGTATCCATTATATGGGCAACCGCGCGGCCAACGTGACCAACACGCTGCATACCGGATCGTACACGACGCTGGAACTGGGCACGCGCTATGCCTTCCATGTCGCCCGGTTTCCGTGGGTCGCGCGTTTCGGCGTCAGCAATGTGACCAACGAACGGTATTGGGCATCGGTTTATACGGGTGCGCCGAGTGGCACATCGGGCGCGGCATCAACCCTGTATGCGGGCCTGCCGCGCGTCTACCACTTCACCTTGTCGGCGGAGTTCTGATAGCCGGTTTGTGGCTGTCATTCGCCTGTGGGTAAAGCGTCAGGCATGCAGGCCTGGCGCTTCGCGGCCGGTGCGGGCGACATATTCGGTATAGCCGCCGTCGTAGCGATGGATGCCTTCCGGTGTCAGTTCCAGGACGAGGTTGGACAGGGCGGCCAGGAAATGACGGTCGTGCGAGACGAAGAGCATGGTGCCGTCATAATCGGCCAGGGCGGTGATCAGCATTTCCTTGGTGGCGATGTCGAGATGGTTGGTCGGTTCGTCGAGCACCAGGAAGTTCGGGGGATCGTAGAGCATCAGGGCCAGGACCAGGCGGGCCTTTTCGCCGCCGGAGAGCACGCGGCAGAGTTTGTCGACATCGTCGCCCGAGAAGCCGAAGCCGCCGGCCAGCGCCCGGAGCGAGCCCTGGGCGGCGAGGGGAAAGGCGTCGTTCAGGGTTTCGAAGATCGTGCGGTCGCCGTCCAGCAGGTCCATGGCGTGCTGGGCGAAATAGCCCATCTTGACGCTGCCGCCGAGGGTGACCGTGCCGGCATCGGGTTCGGTGGTGCCTGTGACCAGCTTCAAGAGTGTCGATTTGCCTGCGCCGTTGACGCCGAGCACGCAGCAACGCTCCTGCCGACGGATCAGCAGGTCGAGATCCTGATAGATCACCCGGCTGCCGTATGTCTTGTCCACGCCGCGCAGATTGACGACCGCGTCGCCTGACCGGGGGGCTTGCGGGAAGGTGAAGGCGAGCGTCTGGCGGCGCTTCGGCGGCTCGACGCGGTCGATCTTGTCCAGTTTCTTGACCCGGCTCTGTACCTGGGCGGCGTGGGAGGCGCGGGCCTTGAAGCGTTCGATGAAGGCGACTTCCTTGGCCAGCATCGCCTGCTGGCGGTCGAACTGCGCCTGCTGCTGCTTCTCGTTCATGGCCCGCTGCTGCTCGTAGAATTCGTAATCGCCCGAGAAGCTGGTCAGGACGCCGCCGTCGATCTCGATCACCTTGTTGATGATGCGGTTCATGAAGGCGCGATCGTGCGAGGTCATCAGCAGGGCGCCGTCATAGCCGGCCAGGAACTGCTCCAGCCAGATCAGGCTTTCCAGGTCGAGATGGTTGCTCGGTTCGTCGAGCAGCATCACGTCCGGCTTCATCAGCAGGATGCGGGCCAGCGCCACGCGCATCTTCCATCCGCCCGACAGGCGGCCGACATCGCCGTCCATCATTTCCTGGCTGAAGCCCAGCCCGTGCAGGACCTCGCGCGCGCGCCCGTCCAGCGCGTAGCCGCCCAGTTCCTCGAAGCGGGCCTGGACCTCGCCGAACCGTTCGAGGATGGTGTCCAGCTCGTCGAACCGCTCCGGGTCGGCCATCGCCGTTTCCAGCTCGGCCAGTTCCGCCCCGATCTCGGCCACCGGGCCGGCCCCGTTCATCACCTCGGCGACCGCGCTGCGGCCGGCCATCTCGCCCACATCCTGGTTGAAGAAGCCGACCGTGACCCCGCGATCGGTCAGGACATGTCCTTCATCGGGTTCTTCCTGGCCGGTGATCAGGCGGAACAGCGTCGTCTTGCCCGCACCATTGGGGCCGACCAGCCCGATCTTTTCGCCCTTCTGCAGCGCGGCCGAGGACTCGATGAAGATGACGCGATGGCCGTTATGCTTGCTGATATTGTCGAGACGGATCATGGGGCCTCAGATGCCGAAGGGGGGCGGAGCGGGAGCGCCCTTATTGCGCAGCCCTTGCGTGCCGTAAACCGTGGGTGGCACGGCAGGGCCTAGACAAGAGTAAGCCCGATGACCAGCAGTCCGTTGACGAGAGCGTGGCAGAGGGCCGTCGTGAGGTAGGGGCGGAAATGGTATTCATTGACTGATCTGTAATAGGTGAGGCTGAAAATACTGCCGGATACCAGTCCGATGACAAGGGCCTGGTAGAAAGAGTGATAGATGAAAATACCGTGGCTCCTCTTGGGGAGATGCAGAACGAAAAAAATGAGATCCGACAGAATGATGTAGAATATCAGCCTTGTTCTGTTCGTCAGTTTTCCGAGTTGGGGGAATATGAGTTTATAGAGAAAATGGAATATGGATGTTTCAAGTAGGGGGGCAACAAAAAGTACATCCACGAACAATACGATTAATAACTCGGTGAGATCTATCTGTCGATTTGGGTGGGGATCGGTAACCGGCTGTCCTGACAGGACGTAGCATAATGAACTCAAGACGAAATCGATAAGAGCCATCCTGATTGCAAGGGAATAGCCTATTCGCGCGTTTGGCTGCCTGTGCGCCAATGTCGATGTCTGCCCGAAGAGAGGCCGGTCGGATTTCGGTGCCGTGAGGATCTGCGTGGCGCGGCGGACCGTTGCGGAGAAGCCGGTTGTCATTCAGGACCTGTCGGGAAGCGCATTTCGGGGCGTGCCTTCATTTTAGCGGGCGCGATCGGCGGCGCATGCGCCCAGTGCTGCGATGGTGGGTGTGCGTTCGGGATGTGCCAGCATGTCGCGGGCCAAGCGCAGGGCGGCTTCCTGTCTTGCCGCGCGGGCGGTGCGGTCCGCGATGAGGTCGAAGTCCGCGACGTGGGCGTAGCCGGTGGTTCGGCGGATGATCTCGAGTGCGGCGAAGGCGATCGTGTCGGTTTCGATGTCGTCGAGGAACTGGGTCTGCACCTGGCGCAGGGATGCGGGATCGTCGCGGAACAGGGGGGCGGCGTAGGCGTCGCCGGATTGGCCGTGTGTGACGGCGTTGGTCCAGAGGGCGATGAAATCCTGCCGGAAATGGGTCCAGAATTGGTCGATGTCGCGGAGCGCCCGGGCTCGGCCCTCGGGCGTGAGGGTTGCGAACAGGTGCATCAGCAGGTTGCCGATGAACAGGCCGCAATCGAAGCCGATCGGGCCGGGGAGGGCGAATTCGCCATCGATGACGCGGGTGTCGCTGCCCGAGACCATAACCGAGCCGGTGTGCAGGTCGCCGTGCAGCAGGGCCTGCTGGCAGGTGAGGAAACGGGTCTGCATCTGTCCCACCCGTCGGCGCACCGCCGGATCGGCGCGGAATTCGGCTACGGTGGCATCGAGTTCGGGGCTGAGCCAGTGATTGCGCGGGTGGGCGTGGTAGGGATCGGTCAGGACGAGATCGACGGTGATGCGGGTGAGCGTGTGGTTGCGGGCGAAGGGGGCCAGCAGGGTCGACGCATCCTCGAATTTCAGGGCCAGCGGCGAGGTCGGGAAGGTGGCGCGGGCCACGAAGCGGCCGATGGCGGCGGCCGCGTCGGGCCAGTCGCCGCCCTGCATCAGGCCATGTCGCAGCACCACGTGGCCGTCCAGGCTTTCGACCACCAGCACGAACAGGTCGGGGTCGAAATGCAGCAATTCGGTCGTGAGGTCGCCGACATGGGGGCGGACGGCGCGCAGATACGCGGCCTCGAACGCCGTGCGGTCCAGCGGCATTTTCCAGTTTGGGTCCACCCGGACATGGGGCAGGGATTGCTTGAAGCAGACGCCGCCGGCCGGACCGTCGACCAGGAACACATTGTTGAGGTTGCCGTCGCTGACCTCGCGCACCCGCCACGCGTCCGGCTGGCCGCCCAGGCGCGCCGCAAGGGCGGGTTGGGCGGCGAGAAAGGCGCGGATGCCGGCCGGGTCCAGTGTGCGGTAGGCGGCGGGAGAGGCGGGTCGGGTCATGCTCTGTGTCTCGTAACCGGTCGTCGGTGCGGGAGGATAGCATGCCGGGCCGGAAACGGCTTGGGGGGACGGCGATGGTTCTTGCGGTGGCATGATGCATACAATGTCGCGGAGGGATTGTCGGTATTGTATGGAGGCATATGTGCCAACAGGTTCCATACGAAAGTCGCTCGCCCGATGTCTGACCCGTCCTATCTCGCGCACTGGAAAGAGCAGGTCGATCGCAATGCGGGGGCGATCTATCTCACGCTGGTCGATGCGCTGGCGCTGTCCATCCGCAAGGGCGATCTGCGGGAGGGGGACCGGCTGCCGCCCCAGCGGACCATCGCGGAGTATCTGGGCACCAATCTGACCACGGTGACCCGCGCCTTTACCGAGGCGCGGCGGCGGGGGCTGATCGACGCCACGGTGGGGCGGGGGACGTTTATCCGCGTCGGTGCCGGGGAGAGCCACTGGCGGCATACCGGGCCGGCTGTGATCGACCTGACCATGAACCTGCCGCCGGTGCCGCAGGACCCGCCGCTGCAGAAGATGATCCAGGCCGATATCGCGGCGCTGCTGAAGCAGCAGGATCTGAACAGCCTGATGTCTTACCGCGTGACCGGCGGCACGATGGAGGAACGCCAGTTGGGGGCGAAATGGATCGCGCCGGTAGTCGGGCCGCGCCGGGTGGATGAGGTGCTGGTGGCACCGGGGGCGCAGAGCGCGCTGGCGGCCATTGTCACCACGCTGACGCAGCCCGGCGATGTGATCGTGACGGATCGGATCGCCTATCCGGGCATCCGCACCATCGCCGCGCAGTTCGGGCTGATCCTGGTGGGGGTGGACAGCGATGCCGAGGGGATGATGCCCGAGCAGCTCGACCGGGTCTGCGCGCAGCATCATCCGCGCCTGCTTTATTGCATTCCCACCATTCACAATCCGACCACGGCGACCATGTCGCTGCAACGGCGCCGGGACATCCTGGCTGTTGCGCAGCTTCATCATCTGCATGTGGTGGAAGATGATCCATACAGCCTGCTGATGGACAATCCGCCGCCGGCGCTGGCGGCGCTGGATCATGGGCGCGTTTTCTATGTCGCGACCCTGGCCAAGACGCTCAGCCCCGGCCTGCGTACGGCCTATGTGGCGTTGCCGGGCACGGACATGACGCGTCGGGTCACTGCCGCGATCCGGGCGATTGCGCTGACCAATGCGGGGCTGCTCAGTGCCCTGACCGCGCGCTGGATGCAGACGGGGGAGGCGGAGCAGATCCTGCATGCGATCCGGAACGAGTTGCGCCTGCGGCAGTCCATTGCCCGCAGGATTCTGGGGGAGGGGCACTGCATGAATCCCGATGGGCCGCATGTCTGGCTGAAATTGCCGGACTGGTGGGGGAGCACGGATTTCGTCGCCTATGCCCGCCGCCGGGGGTTGGCGCTGGTGCCCAGCACGGTGTTCACGATCAGCGGCGAGCCGCCGCAGCGGGCGCGGGTTGCGCTGGGGAGTGCGCCGGATGCTGCGAGCCTTGAGGATTCCCTGCGCGGGGTCGTGTCAGTGTTGCAGCATAAGCGGTCGCCGGGATTTGCGGATATCGTGTGAGAGGCCGATCGGTATCAGATAAAGGTGCAGGGCGTTCACGAGTTCGTGATTTATGAAGTAAGGCATAACAATGGGTTGTGAGGGAGGGAGTCTATTGTACCCTGCCTGATATCATATTGTATGGAATTGAAATCGGCCCTGTGGGGTACGTCGGGATGATTGTCTTCATTGTATTGAAGGCGAGATACATACAAAATTTTACCTCCCGCCTGATCCCGTGCCACGACTTCTCCCGTCAGGGCGGCCTGCCTTGTGCCGCCGGATAGTGATCCATACGGGAGATCCATCATGCCGAAAGTCGAACACGCCCCCCATAAGGATGGCGATATCTTCGTCGATTACGAAAACAAGGTTTTCGAGGACGTCAAAGCCAATCCGGGCGAGAAGGCGCTGGTGACCTTCCATACCGTTGCGTTCGAGGGATCGATCGGGTTCGTCAATCTGTTGCAGGCGACGCGGCTGATCCGGAAGGGGTTCGAGACCTCCGTGCTGCTTTATGGGCCCGGTGTGACGCTTGGCATCCAGCGTGGCTTTCCGCGTCTGGGGGATGAAGCCTTTCCCGGCCATATGAACTGCAACAAGCAGATTTCGAAAATCATCGAGGAAGGCGGCAAGGTCTATGCCTGCCGGTTCGCGCTCCAGGCGCTGTATGGCCATGGCGAGCCGTCGCTGATTCCGGGGATCACGCCCATCAATCCGCAGGACGTGCTGGATCTGGTGCTGCTGCACCGGCGGGATAACGCCTTCATTCTGGATACCTGGACGCTCTGAGCATCCGATTGCGGGAAGGACAGCCTTCATGTCACGCATCGTTCGTGCGGCGGCCATCCAGATTTCGCCCGTTCTGGGCGATGACGGGTCGGGGACCGCGCGGAAAGTCTGCCAGAGCATTCGCGACGCCGCGGAACGGGGCGTGAAGCTGGCGGTCTTTCCTGAAACCTTCGTGCCTTATTATCCGTATTTCTCGTTCATCCAGCCGGCCTTTCGCTTCGGCGGCGAGCATCTGGCGCTTTACGAACGCGCGGTCGTCATTCCCGGTCCGGTGACCGGCATGGTGGCCGAGGCCGCGCGCGAGACCGGGATGGTGGTCGTGCTGGGCGTGAACGAGCGCGATCACGGCACGCTTTACAATACGCAGATCGTCTTCGACGCCACGGGAGAGATCCTGCTCCGGCGCCGCAAGATCACCCCGACCTATCACGAGCGCATGGTCTGGGGGCAGGGCGATGGCGCGGGGCTGAAGGTGGTGGATAGTGCGGTGGGGCGCATCGGGGCGCTGGCCTGCTGGGAGCATTACAATCCGCTGGCGCGTTATGCGCTGATGACGCAGCACGAGGAAATCCACTGCGCGCAGTTTCCGGGATCGCTGGTCGGGCAGATCTTTGCCGACCAGATGGAGGTCACGATCCGGCATCATGCGCTGGAATCGGGCTGTTTCGTCGTCAATGCCACCGGCTGGCTGACCGATGAGCAGATCAGCCAGGTTGCGGGCGATCCGGCGCTGGAAGGCCCGCTGCGGGGTGGCTGTTTCACGGCCATCGTCTCGCCGGAAGGCAAGCTGCTCGGCGCGCCGCTGACCGAGGGTGAGGGGATGGTGATCGCCGATCTGGATTTCGCGCTGATCACCAAGCGCAAGCGGATGATGGACTCGGTGGGTCATTATGCGCGGCCCGAACTGCTCAGCCTTCTGGTCGATCGGCGCCCGGCCCGGACCGTGCATGCGTATGGCCCGGGTGCGGAATTGGGTGGGATGGAGATTCTGCCATGAGTGTTCCCACAATCGGCACCGTTGCCGGGCGGCAATTGATCACCGACCTGCAATCCTTCGGGTTGCAGATCGGCGAGCAGGGCGGGGGCATTGCCCGCAAGGGTGGGGCGGGGCCGTCGGACCACAAGGCGATTACCATCGCCGGGCAGACCGTGATGGTTCCGGTCTATACGGCCGACGCGCGGCGCTCGCCTTTTCAGGCGAGTGTGCCGTCTGCCGACGGCACCAGCATGCTGGTGCGCGATGGGCAGGCTCTGGGGCCGATCCGTTTTCCGGCACCGCCGCGTTTTTATGGGCTGGAGACGGCGGAGGGTATTCCCTACTGGAAGATCGCGCTGCTGCATGGGCGCGATACGCTGGCGACCACCGTGCACCAGACCTGTATCCGCTATGCCGACAGGCGGACAGCGTGCCAGTTCTGTGCCATCGGCCAGTCGCTGGAGGCCGGGCGCACCATTGCCTACAAGAGCCCGGCGCAGCTTGCCGAAGTGGCGAAGGCGGCGGTGGAGCTGGACCATGTGCGCGACATGGTGCTGACGACCGGTACGCCCAATATCGTGGATCGGGGGGCCGCCGTGCTGGCGGAGTCCGTCCGTGCGATCAGGGCGGCGGTCGATCTGCCGATTCAGGTGCAGTGCGAGCCTCCGCGTGACCATGCGTGGTTCGGGCGGCTGCGCGATGCCGGGGCGGACAGTCTGGGCATGCATCTGGAGGCCGCGACCCAGGCGGTGCGGGAACGGATCATGCCCGGCAAGGCGACCGTCAGCGTCGAGCGCTATCTGGATGCCTTTGCCAGTGCGGTGCCCGTCTTCGGGCGCGGGCAGGTGAATACCTATCTGCTGGCCGGGCTGGGGGATACGGCTGAAGAAATCCTGGCTCTGGCCCAGCGGCTGATTGCGCTGGGGGTTTATCCGTTCGTGGTACCGTTCGTGCCGATTTCGGGCACGCCGCTGGAAGAGCATGCGCCGCCATCGTCCGATTTCATGAAATCGGTCCTGGCCCCTCTGGGCCGCATGCTGCGCGAGGCGAACATGAAATCGAGCGATATCCGAGCGGGGTGCGGCCGGTGCGGCGCCTGTTCGTCGCTCTCGGCGTATGAGCAATGAGAGCCGCCATGGATGATGTGGATGATCGCCCCTTTATCCCGACGGAATATATCGTGCGTCTGGCGCGATCGAAATGGGAGCGGGCCGGCCATTATGCCCTGCGGCGGGAAATCTTCTGCCGGGAGCAGGGGGTTTTTGCGGATGACGACCGCGATACGATCGATGCGCATGCCATGCCTATCATCGCCTCATGCTGCGTGGCCGGGATGCCGGACCGGATTGTCGGCGCCGTGCGCATTCATGAGGCCGAGCCCGGTATCTGGCGCGGTTCGCGGCTGGCGGTCCATGCGGAGCATCGAAAGCTGGGACGGATCGGGGCGGAGCTGATCCGCATGGCGGTCTGCACCGCGCATGGGTTGGGGGCGCGGCGTTTTCTGGCGCAGGTGCAGGAGCAGAATGTGCTGTTCTTTCGGCGCCTGCACTGGACAAGCCTGGGCACCGTCACCCTGCATGGCCTGCCGCATCATGAGATGGAGGCCGATCTGTCGCGTTATCCGGCGCATGGGCGGGCGCAGACATGGTTGCTGCGTCCTCAGCCCGTCCTGCGACGGAGTGCGTGAGGATGGGCGCCCTTGCCAGGATGCTGCACGGCCTGCGAAGCAGTCGCGCGCTGGTCGCGAAACGCGATATCGCCGGCACGGTCGCCGCCCTGGGCTATCGGGCCGGGGATGCCATTGCGCTGGGTGACGATTGCGCGGCCATTCCGGATGGGGATGGCTATCTTCTCTTCGCCAGCGAAGGATTTCAGGACGGGTTCGTGCGCGCCATGCCGTGGTTCGCCGGCTATTGCGGCGTCATGGTCAATGCCAGCGACATCGCGGCCATGGGCGGGCGCCCGATCGCGGTCGTCGATACGCTGTGGGGTGAGACCGCCGAGAGTGCCGCGCCGATCCTGCATGGGCTGCGCGACGGTGCGCGGGCCTATGGCATCCCGGTTGTGGGCGGGCATACCAATCTCGGCAGCGCGCATTGTTCGCTCTCGGTTGCCATTCTCGGGCGGGCCCGGCGGCTGCTGACCAGCTTTGACGCACGGCCCGGCGAGGTGCTGGTGGCCGCCATCGACCTGCGGGGACGCTGGCATGATCCGCACCCATTCTGGGATGCGAGTTCCGGACTGGGGACGAGCGCGGATGCCGCGCGGCTGCGGGCCGACCTGGAATTGCTGCCGGAGATCGTGGAGGCGGGGCTCAGTCGGGCGGCCAAGGATATCAGCATGGCGGGGATTCTCGGCACTGCCCTGATGCTGGCGGAATGTTCGCGGATCGGGATCACGATCGATCTGGAGGCCATTCCCCGGCCGGCGGGGGCGCCTCTGGAACGCTGGCTCGGGGCCTTTCCCAGCTATGGCTATCTTCTGACCGCGCGCCCGGCGGATGCGGAGGCCGTTCTTGCCCGGTTCCGGGCGCGGGGCATTGCTGCAGCCATCATCGGCTCCTGTGACGGATCGGGGAGGCTGGATGCGCTGTGGGATGGGGCGCGCGAGACGTTCTGGGATCTGGGGCAGGGGCCGCTGATCGGGTGCGCGCCATGACGCTCTCCATCGCCATCCTCACCCATTCGACCAATCCGCGCGGGGGCGTGGTGCATGGCATGGCGCTGGCCGAGGCGCTGTGCGCCGCCGGGCACGAGGCGACGCTGATTGCGCCCGATGCTGGCGGGGCGGGTTTCTTCCGCGCGCCGCGTTGTGACGTGCGCTGCATTGCGGTGCCGGAGGTGCGCGATCTCTCCGCGCGGGTTGAGCTGCATTATGGCGCCATGCGTGAAGCGCTGCGGGGGGCGCGGTACGATGTGTTCCATGCCCAGGACCCGATCAGTGCCAATGCGCTGGCGGATCTGGTGGCGGAAGGGTGCATTCCCGGTTTTGCGCGCACCGTTCATCATCTCGACCATTTTTCCGATCCCGGCCTGGCGATGCGTCAGGCGCGGGGGCTGCGGGCGGCGGCGGAGCTGTTGACCGTCAGCGCGCTGTGGGAAAGCACCCTGCTTGCGGAATGGGGGCGTGTGGCGCCGGTTGTCGGCAATGGGGTCGATCCGCTGCGGTTTTCGCCCGATGAGGGGGAGCAGGATGGCTCGTTGCGGGCGCGCCATGGGCTGCCGCCGGAGCGGCACCTGATTCTGTCGGTCGGCGGGATCGAGCGGCGGAAGAATACGCTTGCCCTGCTGGAGGCCTTTCTGCGCCTGCGCGCGGTGCGCCCGGATGTGCATCTTGTCATCGCCGGCGGTGCGTCGCTGCTGGATCATTCCGATTATCGCGCGGCTTTTGCGGATCGTCTGGCGGCCAGCGGGCAGGCGGAGGCCGTGACGGTGACGGGGCCAGTGGCGGATGCCGACATGGCGGCCTTCTACCGGCAGGCGTCCGTGCTGGCCTATCCCTCGCACAGCGAAGGGTTCGGCCTCTGCCCGGTCGAGGCGCTGGCCTGCGGCACGCCGATCATCGTGCCCGACGCAGCACCCTTTACCGAGCATCTGCGTGGTGAGGAGGCCCTGTGGTGTGTACCGCATCGGCCCGACACCCTTGTCCGTGCCCTGCACGACGCGCTGAGCCCCGGCGGGCGCGACCGTTTCCGGGCCATCGGCCCTGCGGTTGCGTGCCGCTTCTGCTGGCACGGCGTCGCCGCGCGGCACATTCCCGCATACCGGCGCCTGGCGGCGTTGCCCGGGCCCGGTGTGCTTCAGGAGCGTTCAATCCATGCCTGAAATGATCTTTCGTGTCCGATGGCCGGACGAGACGGAGAGCGACTGTTATTCGCCGTCGCTGGTCGTGCGCGATCACCTTGTGGTCGGGACGGATTATCCGGTCGCGGATTTCCTCGCCCGGGCAGAGGCGGCCCTGACGGAGGCCAGTGCGCGGGTGCAGGCCCGGTACGGGTTTGCGTGCAGTCGCGCGCTCGGCCAGCTGCAGGTGGTTCGCGAGATATGCGGGCGCTTTGCCGATGCAGGGGGCGCGCGGGTGCGTGTCCTGTCGTTCCACTGAAATCCCTTTGCGGAATATCCTTATGTCACAGAATGAAAAAACCATTCCCGTCGTCATTGTCGGTGGGGGACAGGCCGGACTTTCCCTGAGCTGGTATCTCTGCCGCGAGGGGGTGGCGCATGTGGTGCTGGAGGCGGGAACGGCCTGCCATTCCTGGGAAGACGAACGGTGGGATAATTTCTGCCTCGTCACGCCGAACTGGCAGTGCCGGCTGCCGGGCCACCCCTATGCGGGGGATGATCCGCATGGCTTCATGGTGAAGGGCGAGATCGTCGATTATGTGCGGTCTTTCCAGGACTCTTTTGCGCCGCCGTTGCGCGAGCATACGCGCGTGACCTCCGTTACCCGTCATGAAGAGGGCGGGTATCGTGTGGTGGCCAATGATGAAATCTGGCATGCTCGGCACGTCGTCATTGCCTCCGGCGCCTATCATGATGCCGTGATCCCCGGCTATGCCGGTGCGATCGATCCCGCGATTGTCCAGATTCATTCGCAGGATTACCGGAATGCCGCGCAATTGCCCGAGGGGGCGGTGCTGGTGGTGGGCAGCGGGCAGTCCGGCGCGCAGATCGTCGAGGACCTGCATCTGGAAGGCCGCAAGGTGCATCTGTGCGTCGGCAGCGCGCCGCGCGTCTCGCGCTTCTATCGCGGGCGGGATGTTGTGGACTGGCTGGCGGATATGAAGTTCTACGACCTGACGGTGGACAGGCATCCGTTGCGGGATGGGGCGCGCGACAAGACCAACCATTACGTCACCGGCCGCAATGGCGGGCATGATCTGGATCTGCGGCAGTTCGCGAAGGACGGGGTGGGCCTGCACGGCACGCTGGAGACCATTCGTGACGAGGTCGCGTTCTTTCTGCCCGACCTGACGGAAAATCTGGACGATGCCGACAAGACAAATGCCGACATCAAGGCATCCATCGACGCGCATATCGTGCGGGCGGGGATCGAGGCGCCGACCGAGGCCCCGTATGTGCCGGTCTGGGAGCCTGCTGCGGAGAATGCGCCACTCGACCTGAAGGCCGCCGGGATTACCGCCATCCTGTGGTGCATCGGGTTCCGGCCGGATTATCGCTGGATCGACGTGCCGGTCTTCAATGGGGCCACGAAGCCGGTGTGGGATCGGGGCGTGACCGGTGCGCCGGGCTTCTACTTCCTGGGCCTGCCGTGGCTGCACACCTGGGGGTCCGGCCGGTTTTCCGGCATTTCGCGCGATGCCGCGTGGCTTGCCGGACAGATCACCGGCAAAGAGATCCCCATCGCCTGAGCGGAGACGCGCCATGCTCCCGTGGACAACATATGACGCCATGCGTCACGCGGCCGCGACCGATCCTGACGGGTTCTGGCTGGAGGCGGCGCGGCGCATTGCGTGGGAGCAGGCGCCCGCGACCGCCTGCCGGCCCCGTGCGGACGGGTGGCATGACTGGTTTGCCGGCGGCACGCTCAATAGCTGCCACAATGCGGTGGACCGGCATGTCGCGGCCGGACGCGGGGACCAGCCCGCCCTGGTCTGGCATTCCTGTGCGACGCAGGAGACGCAAATCCTGTCCTACACCACGCTTCAGCGCCGCGTCGCGGGGTTTGCGGGCGGGCTGCGCGCGCTGGGTGTCGGCAAGGGGGATCGGGTTCTGATCGCGGCGCCCTGCATGGTGGAAACCGCAATCGCGATGCTGGCCTGTGCGCGGATCGGCGCGGTGCATGTCGTGGTCTTCGCCGGCTATGCGGCGGCGGAGCTGGCGCGGCGGATCGACGACGTGACGCCGAAGATCCTCGTCGTGGCCAGTTGCAGTTTTCAGGGGCGGACTGCCCTGCCTGTGCGGGCGACGCTGGACGAGGCGCTGGCCGGAGCCGGGCATGTGCCCGATGGCTGCGTCATCGTGCAGCGTACGGCCTGCCCGATGCGGGCCAAGCCGGGGCGGGATCATGATTTTCATGCGCTGGAGCGGCACGTGCCCGTGCCCCCGGTGCCGGTGCGGGCCGAGGACCCGCTCTATATTCTCCATACATCCGGCACGACGGGAACGCCCAAGGGGATCGTCCGCGACAATGGCGGCCATGCGGTGGCACTGAGCCTGTCGATGGAACTGATCTATGGCTGCGGGCCGGGCGATTGCTTCTTCACCACGTCGGATCTCGGTTGGGTGGTCGGACATTCCTATGGTGTCTATGCGCCTCTGCTGAGCGGGGGCACCAGCGTTATTGTGGAAGGGTGCCCCTCTGCCGCCGTGATCCTGGGGCTGTGCGCCGCGCATGATGTCCGGTGCCTGTTCACCACGCCGACGCAGTTGCGCGTGATGCGCCAGGGTGGGGCGGACCTGTCCGGCCATGATCTGCCCGCGTTGAAGCGGGTCTTTGTCGCCGGGGAATATGCCGATCCGGCGTTGCTGGACTGGGCGCGGTCGTCTTTCCGCCGGCCGGTGGTGAATCACTGGTGGCAGACCGAAACCGGGTGGAGCATCACCGCGCATTTCTTTGGACTGGCCGAAGGCGACCCTCCGGCCCTCATGGAGGATATCGGGCGGCCCGCGCCCGGTTTTTGGCCGCGTGTCCGCCCGCCGGTCGAGGGCGGGCAGAGTGGGGAAATCCTGCTGGCGCTGCCGCTTCCGCCAGGCTGCCTCGCCGGAATCTGGAAGGAGGGCGCGCTTCGGCCGCCGACATCGTATCTGGCGGATCATGGGGCCTGTTACCGCACGTTCGATGAGGGGCTGATCACGGACGATCAGGCCGTGCATATGCTGGGGCGGTCGGACGATGTCATCAAGGTGGCCGGGCGGCGGGTCTCCGGCGTCCAGATCGAGAAGATCATTGCCGGCCACCCTGCCGTGCATGGCTGCGCCGTGGCGGCTGTCTCCGATGGGTTGCGGGGGCAGAGGCCTGTTGCCTATGTCGTGCCTGCCTCGTGGCCGGTACAGCCAGGCTGGACGGCCGAGATTGTGGAACGGGTCGGGCGCGCCCTGGGCCGATGGGTGGGGCTGAAGGAGGTGCTGTTCGTGAAGCAGCTTCCGACGACGCGATCGGGCAAGATCATGCGCAAGGCGCTGGCGACGGCCTGACGCGGCTGCGCATAATCGTTACTCGCCCGGCATGGTACCACCGGGGCGGGCAGGGCGCAGCAGGTACAGGATTTCGATCAGCAGGCCGGGCAGCAGGATCATTCCCGTCGCGGCGCCGGCCAGCCAGAAGGCCAGAAGCCCGGCGGCCAGCGAGACGGCCATGACGATGCGGCCGGCTGGGCCGAGTGCCACGACGAACAGCACCGCGCTGGCGGCGCTGGTGATGGCGGCGGCCAGCGTGCGCAGGGGGTGAGAGAGCAGCTCCATCCCCATGCCGCCGACGACATTGCCCATGACCCGCGCATGGTCGGTCTGTCCGGCCATGCCGAACAGGAAGGAGAAGGGCAGGAACAGGATGCCGAAAATATCGCGCAGCAGCAGGAAAAGCCCGTTGACCAGCGGCGCCATCATCAGGATCGCGGCCGCGCCGGCCATGCTGGTGATGACCAGGACGATCGCGAGCCGTTCAAGCATGATGGAAAGACGGGACATGGTCCGCGTGTCGCGGATCAAGGGCCGGCGCGCCAATCCGCGCGAACGGGCCGTATTGTCAGGATGATCGGGCTTATTTCTTCTTGATCCACCATTTCACGGGCTCGGGTTCGTCCTCGATCACCTCGGGGGCCGGGGCACGGCGGGGACGGGGAACCGGTGCGGGCCTGGGCAGCTGGGGGGCCGCGGCGCGCGTCCTGGGAGCGGAAAGCTCCTCTGTCAGGCGGGCGATTTCGGCACGGGCCGCGGACAGGCTGGATCGCAGGGTGCGGATTTCCTCGTCACGGCTGGCCAGTCCGGCCTGGGCTTCGGCCAGGATGATATCGGCATGGCCGATGCGGGTTTCCAGCGAGCGCAGGCTGCTCTGGGCATCGTGGCTGGCGCGGTCGGCATCGTCACGCTGCTTTTGCAGCAGCTTGACTTGCTGGCGCAGGCGCTCGATTTCGCCGCCATCGTCCTGCGGCGCATGCATCGCGCGGGCCGTGGGGCGGTTCAGGACATGATGTTCGACCCGGACATCGCCGTCCTGGACGAATTTCCGCCGCCGCTGTGCCGCATCGAAGGGACGGGCGTTGGCGCGGGGCGCCGATGGGGCGGAGGAAGCGGGGGCGGATTGTTTCGAGCCGAGACGGGACAGGGCGAGACGCAGCGCCTGCTCGTTGACCTCATCGCGATTGTCGATGTCGGGCTGTTCGGTATCTGCGGAAAAGGGGAAGGTATCATTATAGGATGCGGACATGGGGAGTCTCTCAAAGAGGAGATGAAAATCGTGGGGAATGTTTGTTGAAAATATGCCGATGTGGGGGCGTTTTTCTTGTCTTGTTCATTTCATTCCGGACGAAACGGAAGCTGTTGTTGCGCTGCGCCGAATGACCGACCGCCGGTTTCAGGCAGGCTACCGGTTCGGAACCGGTGGGTGCGAAGCGCATTATGGATAAGAGAATTTGATCCAATAAGTTTCACATACTCTCTTTCCCGAAGAAAATGCAAGGCCGGGCTGATCGCATGTTCTTCCGGTGCTGTGCGCTGAATTGACGCCGTATGTGCAAAATTTCACCCTTGTGCAATATTTAGAATTAAATTACCGTAAATAATTACGAATATTATCGTAATGAATGGATAGATTGTGTGTTTTTTGTGTTAGCCATGTAATTTCGTTTCTTTTTAAAGTAATGTTTTCTTATTTCATTTTATTTTTTTTGATATGACGTTGAGATGTTGTAATTGTTTATTGTGTAACTCCCGATGATTTTGGACGGGTAGGGTATTTCCTGCCTGATTGCTGAGGGAACGTGGGAGAAAGCAGGGGGTTTTTTGTCTTTTCCTCGGGTTCTGGAATGGAGGGATAATAAACATCACGTTTCCGTGATGTCTAGCCCGATCCTGTATGCCGCCTGAATGGCGATGCCGGGCGCGCCGACATGATTTGAAAAAATGAAGATCCCGTGGGCCCGGATAGGCGCGCCGCTGTCGGAGCCTGACCAAAAATGTGGGCTGGCGAGCGAGAGCGGCCCGCAGGGCCGCGCCCGGCGTGTGTTTCCGAGCATCGGAGCGGAGTGGCCTTGATGGCCATGAGCACCGAAGCGCAGGCAACACGCGCTGGAGCGCCGCCAGCGCGCATTTTCGGTCAGGCTCTCAGATATCCGGGTTGCCGGGATGCCACAGCACATCGTCCTGTCCGTCATTGTTCAGGTGCCGGGCCAGTACGAACAGATAATCGGACAGTCGGTTCAGGCAGCGCAGGACGGACGCGCTGACGGGTTCGGCATGGCGTAGCGTCACGACCTGGCGTTCTGCCCGGCGGGCCACTGTGCGGGCCAGATGAGCGTGGGCGGCGCCCGGACTGCCGGCTGGCAGCACGAAACTGCGCAGGGGCGCCTGGCAGGCGCGCAGCCGTTCCGTCGCCTGTTCGAGAAACGCGACCGCCGCGTCGCCGCCGCGAAAATTGTCGGTATCGGCTGGTCCGGATTCCGGCACGCACAGGATCCCGCCGATATCGAACAGCAGGGACTGGATGCGTGCCAGGCAGGCGGCATCGGGCGAAGATGCCGGCACATGCAGCCGCAGGACGCCGATCGTGGCATTGGCCTCGTCCACCGCGCCCAGGGCCTCGATCCGCGCGCAGGATTTGTCCACCCGCGTTCCGTCGCCCAGCGAGGTCTGCCCGCCATCGCCGCCGCGGGTGACGATGCGATCGATTCGGATGCTCATGGTGCGTGTCGGTTCCTCACGGTCGGGGGACCGGCTGCGGCTTCGTTCCGGTCAGTGAT
Organism: Gluconacetobacter tumulicola; assembly: GCF_014174215.1. Taxonomy (GTDB): domain Bacteria; phylum Pseudomonadota; class Alphaproteobacteria; order Acetobacterales; family Acetobacteraceae; genus Gluconacetobacter; species Gluconacetobacter tumulicola. Next base: position 37,645 of record NZ_JABEQL010000029.1, read on the forward strand.
GCGGGCGACGATGGTGCCCGTGTTGGCCCAATGTCCTGGCCATGTCCAGATGGGAGTGGACGGCCGCCTGCATGTCGATGGCGTAGGTTTTCAGGGCCGGGTCGGACCCGCTGGCCGCTTCGGCCTGGAACAGCGGGGCGGCATCATTGTGGCCCGCGATCTGCAGGGCGGTGAAGTCGCGGTCGAAGGTGCGCCCCTTTTCGGCCTTCAGACTGTCCAGAACATGTTCCTCGTCCGTATTCAGGTCGGCGGGCAGGGTGGTGCCATGCCGGTCGGCGATGGCCTTCAGCCGGTCCTGGCTGGCTGTGTGGTCGGAGACCAGCCGGGCGGCGAAATCCTTGACATGCGGGTTGCGGGCCTGGGTGGCGGCCAGCTTTGCCGTCGCGATGATGAAATCGTTGCTGCGGGCGGCCTTTTCGATGAACGTGGCGTCGGTCTCGGTCAGGGCAGGCGGCGGCGCGGGTGCGGGTTTCGGCGCGGTGGCGCAGGCGGCCAGCGGCAGCAGTGCCGCGAAGAGCATCCAGCGATCATGTTTCGTCATCGGTCCCCGATCCTTTCCCGGCATGGCGGATACAGGCCCAACGTGGGCATCCCCATGGGGTTCGGGCGATGCTGCTAGAGTGTGCGCATCTCTTCGACGCAGGTGACCAGCCGCCGGCGGATCCCCGGTTCCAGCGCGGAATGCCCGGCGTCCGGCACCAGGCTGAGTGTGGCGCCGGGCCACGCGTGGACGAGGTCCCATGCGGAGGTGCAGGGGCAGATCATGTCGTAGCGGCCCTGGACGATGATGCCGGGAATATGGGCGATCCGCTCCATATGGCCCAGCAGGCCGCCCGGCGGCAGGAACAGGCCGTGGCGGAAATAATGGGCCTCGATCCGTGCCAGGCCGATCACCGCGCGGTCGCGGGCGAAGCCGGCGACGGCCGCGGGTGCGGGGATCAGGGTGGAGCATGTGCCCTCATAGCCCGACCAGGCTCGCGCGGCCGGCAGGTGGATCGCCGGGTCGGGGTCGAACAGCAGCCGGCAATAGGCCGCCAGCGGATCGTGGCGTTCATGCTCGGGCAGGTGCGACAGGAAGGCCGCATGCGCGTCGGGAAAGACCTGGGCCAGCCCGTGGAAGAACCAGTCCAACTCGCTCGGCCGGCCCAGGAAGATCCCGCGCAGGATCATCGCCCGCACCCGCTCGGGGTGGGCCTGGGCGTAGGACAATGCCAGCGTCGAGCCCCATGAGCCGCCGAACAGGAGCCAGTCTGGAATATTCAGCGCCGTGCGCAGGCGCTCGATATCCTGCACCAGGTGCGGCGTGGTGTTGGCGACCACCGAGGCGTGCGGGCGCGAGCGGCCCGCGCCGCGCTGGTCGAACAGCACGATTCGCCAGTGCGTGGGATCGAAGAAGCGGCGATGGACCGCCCCGCTGCCTGCGCCGGGGCCGCCATGCAGGAACAGGACCGGCCGGCCGGCCGGATTGCCCGCCTGTTCCCAATAGAGTTCGTGCCCGTCGCCGACAGGCAGGGTGCCGCTTTCGTACGGCGCGATGTCCGGAAACAGGTCGTGGCGTGGCATGGGGCGACTATACGGCAACAGGGGCGCCCGGCTAGACTGCCGGTCGTGATGACTCTGTCTGGTTCTCCTTATTCGGTGCCGCGTGCGGCCCGGCTTTTCCTCTCGCTGGGCGGCCTGCTGGGGCTGCTGTCGGTGGCGGGCGGCGCGCTGGCGGCGCACCTGCCCGATGCGATGTTCGCCGCTTCTTCCGGCCGCGCGCTGGCGCGCGAGGCGGTGCAGATGGGCATGTGGCACGCGCCCGCGCTGCTGGCGGTCGGCATCCTGCTGTGCGTGCGGGGGCGGCGGGTGCCGCTGCTGCTGGCCGGCGCCGCCTTTGCGCTGGGGGTGGTGCTGTTCAGCGGTGCCGTCGGCTGGACCGGCGTGACGGGGCGGCATCTGGGCCCGGTCGCGCCCACCGGCGGCAGCCTGCTGATGCTGGCGTGGCTGCTTCTGGCGGTGGACGGACTGCGCCGATGACCGCACCTGTTCATGGCGATGAGGCGCCGGTCGTGCTGCCGCACCCCGTGCGTGCGGCCTATCTGGCGGCCGAAGGGTTCGAGGACGCGCTGGCCGAGGAACTGGGCCGGCAGGGCGCGGACATCATGGCGTGGCATGGGCGGCTGGCGCTTTCGGCCAGCCCGCCGGTTGCGGCGGCATGGGCGCTGGATATCTGGCTGGAGCCCGAGATCCATTCCATCGCCTCGATCGGCGCGGCGGTGGCGCTGCTGCGCGGTCGGCAGCGCAACTGGGCCTGCCATGCCGTGCGCCATCACCGTCGCGCGACGCTGATTGCGGACCGCCTGCCGCCGGTGGCCGCCCGGCCGCTGGTCTTTCCCGCCGCGGCGCCCACCGGGCATCTGGGCGGGTGGACGCTGCTGGCGCCGGATACGCTGTTGCTGTCGGCGCGCAAATCCTCGCCCTTCGTGAACGGGGTGGTGCCGTTTGTCGAGGATCGGGTGGGGCCGCCTTCGCGCGCCTATCTGAAATTATGGGAAGCCTGCGCCCGGCTGGGTGCGTGGCCCATGCCCGGTGAACGCTGCGTCGATCTGGGGGCGTCGCCTGGCGGGTGGACCTGGGCGATTGCGCAATGTGGGGCGGACGTGGTGGCGGTGGATCGTGCGGACCTCGCGCCACAGGTGGCGGCGATGCCGGGGGTGACGCTGCGCCGGGAAAGCGCGTTCGGGATCGAGCCCGCCGAACTGGGGGCGGTGGACTGGATGTTCTCCGACATCATCGCTTACCCGACGCGCCTGCTGGCGCTGGCGCAGCGCTGGATCGCGGGCCGCACGGCGCGGCGCATCGTGATGACCATCAAGTTCCAGGGCACCACCGACCACGAGACCGCCGCCGCCTTCGCCGCGATTCCGGGCGGGCGGGTGCTGCATCTGTGGCACAACAAGCATGAACTGACGTTTTTGTGGGACCGCGATGCGGCGGCCCAGGCCGAACCGTTACCGCCGGGCTGAGGCCCGGCGCGCGCGCAGTCGGTCGATCGCCCATTCGCCGCCCTGCACGATCGGCAGGGCCAGCAGGAAGCAGGTGACGGCGACCCCCATCACGATCAGCCGTTCGCGGGCCTCGGCGTCCGAGGCGCCGGTCATGCCGTACAGGCTGCTCCACAGCCGTGTTCCGGCAATGTGATCGACCAGATAGGCGACATGGGCGCTGTAGCGCAGGGTGGCCATCAGCCCGGCCGTCACGGCCACCATGGCGGCGGTCTTGATCAGGGTGCGGGCGATGCCGGATTGCGCGGCCTCTGTCATCCGGGAGAAGATCCTTTTATCGTCATGATGGATCTGTATGGCTTTTGCCGCGTAAGATCCATCTTAACCTGATATTATGCCTTGTTCATCCTTGGCTTCATGGACCGAATTTCATGCTTCTGCGCCGCCTTCTTCCCCTGACCGTCCTGATGGCCGGTCTGGCCGCCACCCCGGCCCTGGCCGACCTGCCGCCCGTGCCCCAGGTGGGGCAGGAAACGCCGAAGCCGGTCGCCGCACCCTATGGGCCGACCGAGGGCGCGCAGGCGCAGGTCGATGCCGCCTTCAGGACAGCGAAGGAAACGGGCCGCAATGTGCTGATCGATTTCGGCGGCAACTGGTGCCCGGATTGCCGGATGCTGTCGGGTGTTCTGGCGCTGCCCTCGGTCGCGCCTTGGGTGGCTGCGCATTTCGTTACCGTGATGGTCAATGTCGGGCGGATCAATACCAACCTGGATATCGCCCAGCATTATGGGGTGACGATCAAGGCCGTGCCCACGGTGCTGATCGTGACGTCCCAGGGGCGGCTGCTGAACCCGGACGGTACGCTGGAACTGGGGAATGCGCGGCGCATGTCGGCCCAGGCGGTCGTTGACCTGCTGGCCGGCTGGAACGGCCGCGGGGCCTGAATGGAAGGGCGGGGGTTTCCCCCGCCCTTCTTGATTCGAAAGGCTGTTTGAAAAGTCAGCCTGCCGAGTGAGGGTGCCGCGAAGCGGCACGCCGGATCGCCGGCAGGGTGACTTTGCAAGCAGCCTTTTTAGCGCGTGTGCAGGAAGCGGTCGGCCTCCTGCACGATGTCGGCCAGGGTGCCCTGTTTGAAGGGGCTGATCAGGCCGGCGGCGTCGACCAGGCCGGTGAAGGGCTGCGAGCCGCCCAGCGCGCAGAGATCGGCATAGATTGCCATCGCGCCTGCCTGGTCGGCCCGGCTGTATAGCCAGAACTGCATCGCGCAGCACAGGGCCAGCGTGTAGTCGATGTAATAGAAGGGCGAGCGGTAGATATGGCCCTGGGCCTGCCAGCGGCCGCCGCCGGCGGGCCATGACAGGTCGCCGTAATCGCGCCAGGGCAGGTACAGCTTTTCCAGACGCTGCCAGGTTTCGTGCCGTTCGGCGGCCGTCATATCGGGTTTGGCGTAGATCTCGTGCTGGAAATGATCGACGCAGACGCCGTAGGGCAGGAAGCTCAGCGAGCCGATCAGGTGCATGCGGCGGAAGCGGTCGGCCAGCCCGTCCTCGACCATCAGGTCGATCTGCGGCCAGGTGAGGAATTCCAGCGCCATCGAATGGATCTCGGCGGCGTCCATGGTCGGCCAGAGCAGGTCGATCCCCGGCAGGTCGCGGCTCTTCCAGTTCTGGTAGGCGTGGCCCATTTCGTGCGTGAAGACGGTGATGTCGTGCTGGGTGCCGTTGAAATTGGCGAAGATGAAGGGCATCCCGACGCTGGGAAAGGCGGTGCAGAAGCCGCCGCCGGCCTTGCCCTCGCGATTGCGCAGGTCGAGGAAGCCGCCTTCGACCATCTGGCGGTAGAACGTGCCCAGATCGCCGCCCATGCGGTCGAACATCGTCTGCGCCCGTTCCAGCAGCAGGTCGTGGTCGCCGGCCGGCTTCGGGTTGCCCAGCGGGTCGATCAGCGATTCGTCCCAGAAATGCAGCCGGTCCCAGTTCATGGTCAGGCGGCGGTTTTCCATGATCGCGCTCACCAGCGGCACCACATGGGCCAGCACGTCGTCGCGAAAGCGCGCGACCTCTTCCGGCCCGTAATCGACGCGGCGCATCCGCCGGTAGCCCAGAGGGGTGTAGGTATCATAGCCCAGCGTGCGCGCCATGCCGTGGCGCACTTGGACCAGTTGGTCGTAGATCCGGTCCAGCTCGGGCCCGTTGGCGGCGAAGAAGTCCCATCGCGCCTTCTCGGCCTCGTGGCGGACGGCGCGGTCGGGATGTTCGGCGAAGGGGGCGAGGCCGGACAGATTGACCGTCTGGCCCTGCACCGTCACGCGTGCGGCGGCCAGCAGGGCGGTATAGTCGGCGCCCAGCCGGGATTCTTCTTCCAGTGCCTCGCGGATGCGCGGGTCGAAGGTGGTGATGTCGGTTTCCCACAGGCGGACGGTGTGGGTGCCGACGGCGGTGGCGAGGCCCGCGCGGTCGGGGTCATCCAGCAGCCGGCGCTTGATGGCGACTTCAAGCTCGGTCACGTGCGGGGTCAGGCGGTCGGCCAGGTCGCGATCGGTGCGGGCCTGCTGGCTGGTGGTGTCCTGGGAGAAGCGCAGGGCGACCATCGAGGCCCAACTGTCATAGGCCCGGCGTTCGGCGTCGAAGCGGGTCAGTGCCTGGGCGCGGTCGCCTTCGTCCAGCAGGGCGGATACGGCGCCGAAGGCCGCATCGAGGCTTTCGGCGGAGGGGGTGGGGAAAGTGAGGTCGGCGAATTGGATGGACATGGCCGCATCATCGCATTCGCGATACGGCCCGTCCACGGTCCTGTGCGGTCAAGCCCCGGCCAGCGCGTGCCGCGCCGCCGCCGCGAGGGCGAAGGAATGCAGGCGGGCGGCGTGGTCGTGGATCGCGCCGACGATCATCAGCTCGTCGGGCTGGTGGCGCTCGATGAAGCGGGCCAGGCCGGTGCGCACGGTGTCAGGGCCGCCCACGACGGCGCAGGCCAGCGCCCGGTCGATTCCGGTTTGTTCGGTCGGGGTCCATAGTCCCTCTGTTTCGGCAACTGGGGGCGGAAACTGGCCGGGCCGGCCCCGGCGCAGGGCGACGAATTGCTGCTGGTGCGAGGTGAACAGGAACCGGGCCTGCGCATCGGTGTCGGCGGCCACCACGTTCAGCCCCAGCATGACGTAGGGCTGAGCCAGCCGGGCGGATGGGGTGAAACGCTGGCGGTAGAGCGTTGCGGCCTCTTCCATCATGTCCGGCGCGAAATGCGAGGCAAAGGCGAAGGGCAGGCCCAGATGGGCCGCCAGATGGGCCGAGAACAGCGACGATCCCAGCAGCCAGACCGGGATATCCATGCTCGCGCCGGGCACGGCCTGCACGCGCTGGCCGGGCTGGGGCGGGGCGAAATAATGCAGCAGCTCGGCGACTTCCTGCGGGAAGCGATCGGCGCTGGTGGGGTCGCGGCGCAGGGCGCGCATCGTTTCCTGGTCCGAGCCAGGGGCGCGGCCCAGCCCGAGGTCGATCCGGCCGGGGAACAGGCTTTCCAGCGTGCCGAACTGTTCGGCCACCATCAGAGGGGCGTGGTTGGGCAGCATGATGCCCCCGGCGCCGACGCGGATATGCTGCGTGCCCGCCGCCAGATGGCCGATCAGGATGGCGGTCGCCGCCGACGCGATGGCCGGCATGGCATGATGTTCGGCCACCCAGTAGCGGTGAAAGCCCAGCGCCTCGGCATGGCGCGAGAGGTCGAGGCTGTTGCGAAAAGCGGTGGCGGCGTCACTGCCACGAACGATCAGGGACAGGTCGAGGACCGAGAAGGGGATCACCGCTGGAAACTCCTTTTATCGTCCGTGTGTCTGGTCTCGGAAACCCTGTCTGGAAATGTGGGCTGGTGAGCGAGAGCGGCCCGAAAGGGCCGCGCCCGTCGTGTGTTTCCGAGCATCGGAGCGGAGTGGCCTTGATGGCCATGAGCACCGAAGCGCAGGAAACGCGCGTCGGATCGCCGCCAGCGCGCATTTCCAGACAGGGTTTCAGGCCTTGCGGATGCGGTGGCCGAACCATGCACATATGGCGGCAAAGACCAGGAATCCCAGTACCGACGGCAGCGTGGTCGCGTCGGGTGAGAGGATGGCCAGTGTGTCGTCGCGGCCGGTGGCGCCGGCAACACCGGCCAGCAGCACGCCCGTCAGGCTTTCGCCCACGATGAAGCCCGAGGCCAGCATGGTGGCAACGCCGCCTTCGGCCTGACGGGCACCGCGCGAGCAGGCCCAGCCGATGATGGCGCCGATGGCCAGCGTGACGCTGACCGCCGGGGGAAGATACAGCCCGATGCCGACCGCCAGCGGCGGCAGGGCCCCGCCGATGCGGCGCAGACCCAGATCGGCGATGATGAGCACGACGCCCAGCGCGATGCCGATCAGGATCATGGTCCAGTCGAGCTGGTGCTGGAAGATGCCGATGGCGATGGTGGTCAGGAGGGCGGGTTGCGGGGCCGGCAGCGCATGGTCGGGGTTCATGCCCGCATGGGGCATGGCGCCGACGAAGCCATAGGCCTGGTACAGCAGTTCCAGCACCGGCGGGATGACGATGGCGCCGCTGACGCAGCCCACCAGCAGCGCCACCTGCTGCCGCCAGGGCGAGGCCCCGACCAGCTGACCGGTCTTGAGGTCCTGGAGGTTGTCGTTGGAAATGGCCGAGGAGGCGACGATGGCCGAGAGGATATAGAGCGCGAAGGCCACGGACAGGTGCCGGCCGTTGGCCGACATCTCGGTGGGCAGGACGCCCAGCGGCTCCAGCACCAGCATGAAGGACGCGACCAGGACGATGGCGATGATCGCGATGCCTGACAGGGGCGAGGAGGAGGACCCCACGATGCCGGCCATGTAGCCGCATGCGGCGGCGACCAGGAAGCCGAACAGGGCGCAGAACGCCACCGCCGCCAGCGCCGCCGTGACGATGGCACCGCCATGGGCGAAGGGATACTGGAAGGCGACGAACAGGACGAACAGGATGGCCAGGCACAGGCCGGTCAGCAGCAGGAGCGTGCGCGGCGTAAGGTCGCGCATGCGCCCGTCCTCGCCGTCCGAACCATGGGCGTGCATCATGTCGCGGATGCCGGCCGCGACCGGGCGCGCCAGCAGGGCCAGTGTCCAGATGGCGGAGATGGCGATGGTGCCGGCGCCCAGGAACCGCACCTTGTGCGCCCAGAGCTGGGTTGCGAAATCGCCGGCGGCGAGGTGGCCGGGATTGGGCAGCCGGACGCTGAGAATCGGGACCGCGACGTCCCACGCGATGAGGGTGCCGATCAGCATGGCGAGGCCGCCGGCGATTCCGACCAGATAGCCCGCGCCCAGCAGGGCCAGCGAGAAGCCGGTCGAGGCGCGGAAGATGGCGCCGCTCCAGGTCGCGGTCAGCGCCGCGCCGTCGGCCAGCAGGCGCAGCCCGCCGGTGGCGAATGTGACCAGGGCCGACAGGAGGCCGCCGGTCAGCAGGGCGCGCAGGCTCTCGGGGCTGCCGCTCTCGGACCCGGCCTTCAGGATCTCGGCCGCTGCGACGCCTTCGGGGTAGGGCAGGTCGCTGTTGGTCACCATGGCCCGGCGCAGCGGAACGGTGAACAGCACGCCGGTCATGCCGCCGGCCATGGTGAGCAGCGTCGTCTCCAGGTACGGAAAATGCTGCCAGTAGCCGATCATGATCATGCAGGGGAGCGAGACGAACACGCAGGACAGCGTGCCGGCCGCCGAGGCCTGCGTCTGGACCATGTTGTTCTCGAGGATCGTGGAGCCGCCCATCGCCCGCAGCACGGACATGGAGATCACGGCCGCCGGAATCGACGACGCGACGGTCAGGCCGATCTTGAGCCCCAGATAGACGTTGGAGGCGGTGAAGACGATGGTGATCAGGGCACCGAGGATAAAACCGCGCAGGGTCATTTCCCGCTGGCTGAGGGCGGGCGCGGTCTGGGAAAGGGCGGTGTCCGTCATGCTGTCTTCATGTCGCTAATATCGCTTGGTCTGTCGGTGAAGGCCGCGGGCGGGCGCCGGCCGCCGGCATGGTTGCGCGCCTGCGGCCGCTTGCTGGTCACATGTGATGGAAGGTCGGCGCGATCAGGTGGGTCTGGTTGTAATCCAACTGTTCTTTCGTCAACTGAAGGCCGACCTCCAGCCGGTAGCCGTCGATCGTGACGTGCTTGGACACCGGCAGCGTGATCGGCACGATGCGGGTATGGGTCAGCATCTGGGTGACGTTGGCCGGGAACTGCACCGTCTCGGTGAACTGCTTCTTGTTCTTGATCTCGTCGCCATAGACCACGGCGACGAAATACGGGATTTCGAGCGTGCGTCCGGCGCCGGGGCCGCGCGTGACGTTCAGGCCCAGGCTGATATCGGCGACGACCGAGGCCGATTTTCCCGAGCCTTTGTGGCACTGGCCGGTGACGCGCGTCACGCTGGCACGGGAGGCAAGGTGGCCGATATCGTGCGACGGGCCGGTGAAGGCGACCAGGTCGGCGGCCGCGCCGGGGACCTCGACGATCGGGCAGGACGGTGCGAAGGCATCCGGATTGTCCAGGGTGCATGCCGCCAGCGACATGGCGAGCGGCAGGATCGCCAGGCCGCTGAGATGGGCGGGGCGAAAGCGGCGAAGGCCGCTCGGGCTGACGATGGTCATGCGGGAGGTCATGCGGGTTCCGGGGTCTCGTGCTTGGTCAGGGTTGCGGGGACCGCCATGTGGACGGGCTGCTTGTGTGGCTCCGGCTGGACGGCTATGTCCAAATGCACCGGGGTTACAGGAAAATGGCTTGCGCCATGGCCCCGGTTTGCGTAGGGCCGGACCAGCACCGGGATGCGCGGCCGGCCGGTCGCTGCCCCCGGCCCGTATCCTATACCGCTCGCCGGCCGTTTGGGGAACACCATGCCCGACCAGATGATTCAGACCTCCGATTCCGCTTCCGTCGAGGCGCCCATGCGGTCGCTGAAGGTTCTTCTGGCCGGGCCGCGCGGCTTCTGCGCCGGAGTGGATCGCGCGATCCGCGTGGTCGAGGAAGCGATCCGCCGCTATGGCGCGCCGGTCTATGTGCGGCACGAGATCGTGCATAACCGGACCGTGGTCGAGGAGCTGGAAGCGCAGGGTGCCATCTTCGTCGAGGAGCTGGACGAGGTGCCGGCTGACGCGCATGTCGTGTTCTCGGCCCATGGCGTGCCCAAGACGGTGCCGGCCGAGGCCGAGCGGCGCAACCTGCTGTATCTGGATGCGACCTGCCCGCTGGTTTCCAAGGTGCATCGCGAGGCCGAGCGTCATTTCGCCGATGGCGGCCCCGAGAGCCGCCACATCCTGATGATCGGCCATGCCGGACACCCGGAAGTGGTGGGCACGATGGGCCAGTTGCCGGCCGGCGCGGTGACCCTGATCAACGACGCGGAAGAGGCCCGGACCGTGCAGCCGGCCGACCCGGCGCGCCTGGCCTTCATTACCCAGACCACGCTCTCGGTCGACGACACCGCCGAGATCGTCGAGATCCTGCGCCGCCGCTTCCCGCTGATCGAGGGGCCGAAGCGCGAGGATATCTGCTACGCCACCACCAACCGCCAGGAAGCGGTCAAGGCCATCGCGCCGGGCTGCGACCTCGTGATCGTGATCGGCTCGCCGAATTCCTCCAACTCCCAGCGCCTGCGCGAAGTGGCGGAACGCTCCGGCGCGCCGCGCGCCCTGCTGGTGCCGCGCCTGAGCAATCTGGACTGGTCGGTGCTGGACGGGGTGAACACGCTGGGCATCACCGCCGGGGCCTCGGCGCCCGAGGCGCTGGTGCAGGAAATGGTGACGGCGCTGGCCAAGCATTTCACGCTGGAAATCGAGGAACGGACGGTCAAGGAAGAGAACGTGACCTTCCGCCTGCCGGCGCCGCTGGGCTGATCAAGGCCCCGTTCGCATGGCTGTCTATACGGATGTGTCGGACGGGGCGCTGCGGGCGTTCCTGTCCTTCTACGATATCGGTGAACTCACGGCCTACCGGGGCATTGCCGAGGGGGTCGAGAACAGCAATTTCGTCCTGCGGACCACGGACGGCGATTTTATCCTGACATTGTATGAGCGGCGGGTGAATCCCGCCGACCTGCCCTGGTTCCTGGGGCTGATGGGGGCCCTGGCCGATCACGGCCTGTCCTGCCCGCGCCCGGTGGCGGGGCGCGACGGCGATGCCCTGCGCAGCCTGGCCGGACGGCCGGCGGCGATCACGACCTTTCTGCCCGGTGTGTGGCCGCGCGACGTGCGGGTGGAACATTGCGCGCCGGTGGGTGCCGCGCTGGCGGCGCTGCATGTCGCAGGGCGGGATTATACGGCCGAACGTGCGAACGGGCTGGGGCCGGCCGCCTGGGCGCCGTTGCTGGACTCCTGCCGGGCGGATGCGGATTCGGTGTCGCCGGGCCTGGGGGCGGAACTGGATGCCGCGCTGGCCGCGATCCTGCCGGCCTGGCCGAGAGCCGACGCGTTGCCGCGTGGACAGATCCATGCCGACCTGTTCCCCGACAATGTCTTCTTTCTGGATGGCAGGGTGTCGGGGCTGATCGATTTCTATTTCGCCTGCACCGATTTCCTGGCCTACGACATTGCGATCTGTCTGAACGCCTGGTGTTTCGAGGCCGACGGCGCGTTCGTGCCCGAGCGGGCGCGGGCGCTGATCGCGGGGTATGAATCGGTGCGGCCTCTCAGCTCGGCCGAGCGGCGGGCGATGCCGGTGCTGGCCGCGGGGGCCGCGATGCGGTTTCTGCTGACCCGGCTGTATGACTGGCTGAACACGCCGCCCGGCGCGATGGTGACGCGCAAGGACCCGCTCGATTACCTGCGCCGCCTGCGCTTTCATCGTAAGGCAGGGGATGCGTCGGTCTATGGCGTCTGATACCGACCGGCCGATCGAGGCCGATGCCGCATTCGAGCTTGATGTACCGAACGCGTCCGCGCCGGTCGAGATCTGGACCGATGGGGGCTGCAAGCCCAATCCGGGGCCGGGCGGCTGGGCGGCGCTGCTGAAATTTCGTGGCACTGAGCGCGAGATTTCGGGTGGCGAGGCCGAGACCACCAACAATCGCATGGAGCTGACGGCGGCGGCCGAGGCACTGGAGGCGCTGAGGCGCCCCTGCGTCGTGGTGCTGCATACCGACAGCGAATATGTGCGCAACGGCATCACCCGCTGGCACACCGGCTGGGTGCGCCGGAACTGGCGCAATGCTTCGGGCGATCCGGTTGCCAACATGGATCTGTGGCGTCGGCTGCTGGAGATCACCAAGCGTCACCAGGTCGAGTGGCGCTGGGTGCGCGGCCATTCGGGCGACGAGAATAACGAGCGGGTCGACCGGCTGGCCACGGCGGCACGCGACGCGCTGGGACTGGCCTATCCCGTTCGTCGCCGGTGACGGCACCGGCACCTGCGCTGAGGCTGCGGGATCTGGCCGTGGCGCATGGCGGGCGCGCGTTGTTCACCGGACTGGACCTGACACTGCCGGCCGGAGTGTTTTCCGTGCTGCTGGGTTCCAGCGGGGTGGGCAAGACCAGCCTGCTGCGCGTGATCGCGGGGCTGGATCGCCCGGCGGCGGGCACGGTTGCGGCCGATGACGGCGCGCCGCTGGCGGGCCGGATGGCGTGGATGGGGCAGCGCGACCTGTTGCAACCCTGGGCGCGGGTGATCGACAATGTGATGCTGGGCGATCGGCTGCGCGGCCGGCGGCCCGATCGTGACCGGGCGGTGGAGTTGCTGCGGCGGATGGGGCTGGCCGATCGGCTGACGGCGCTGCCGGCCGAACTGTCGGGTGGGATGCGCCAGCGTGTGGCGCTGGCCCGGACATTGTACGAGGATCGTCCGGTCGTGCTGATGGACGAGCCCTTTTCGGCGCTGGACAGCGTGACGCGGGCGCGGATGCAGGATCTGGCGGCCGAGACGCTGCATGGGCGCACGGTGGTGCTGATTACCCATGACCCGCTGGAGGCCTGCCGGCTGGGGCAGGAAATCCTGCTGATGGCGGGTGACCCGGTGCGTGTGGCGGGCATTGCGGTGCCGGAGGGCGCGGTGCCCCGGCCGGCGGATGAGGAATCCGTGCTGCATGCCCAGGGGGTGCTGCTGCGCCGCATGCTGGATGCGGCGGGGCCATGAGCATGCGGCGAATCGCGGGGCGGCTGGGCCGGCCGGTGGGCACGCTGTGCGGGCTGGGCCTGCTATGGTGGGGGATCGTCCGGCTGGGCGGGGTGCCGCCCTATCTGCTGCCGCCGCCGGGAGCGGTGGGGCGGGCCCTGTGGGCGCAGCGTGGATTGCTGGCCGGCGCGGCGGGGACGACCCTGCTGGAAACCGTGTTGGGGCTGCTGCTGGGCACGTTGGGCGGTGGCGTTCTGGCGTTGCTGATGATGGCGTCGGCCCCCGTGCGGCGCTGGATGATGCCGCTGGTGCTGCTCAGTCAGGCGGTGCCGGTCTTTGCGCTGGCGCCGCTGCTGGTGCTGTGGTTCGGCTTCGGCATCGCCTCGAAGGTGGTGATGGCGGTGCTGGTGATCTTCTTTCCCATCACCTCGTCCTTCTTCGATGGCTTGCGCCGCACGCCGCCGGGCTGGCTGGATCTGGCGCGGAGCATGGATGCGCGGCCTGGGCTGGTGCTGCTGCGGCTGCGGCTGCCGGCGGCGCTGCCGGCCTTTGCCTCCGGCCTGCGGGTGGCCGCCGCGATCGCGCCGCTGGGCGCGGTGGTGGGGGAATGGGTGGGGGCGTCGTCCGGGCTGGGCTTCCTGATGCAGACGGCCAATACACGCTTCGAGACCGACCTGATGTTCGCGGCGCTGCTGGTATTGGCGACGATGACGGTGCTGCTCTGGTGGGGGGTGGACCGGGCGTTGGCGCGGATGCTGTACTGGGTGCCGGACGATCGGTCCGATTGAAGGAGGGATATTGTGGCGCGCGCCATCATCATCGACACCGACCCGTCGCCGGACGATGCGGTCGCTTTCCTCATGGCGCTGGCATCGCCCGACGAGCTGGAGGTGCTGGCGCTGACGACGGTGGGGGGCAACGTGCCGCTGGCGTTGACCACGCGAAACGCCCTGATGGCGCTGGAACTGGCGGGACGGGGGGATGTGCCGGTCTATGCCGGGGCGGCGGGGCCGCTGGTGGGGGCGCTGCGTACCGCCGAGCATGTGCATGGCACCACCGGGTTCGATGGCTACGACCTGCCGCCGCCTTCGCTGCAAGCGGCCGAGGGCTTCGCCCCTGATCGGATCGTCGAACTGGTGATGAGCCGCCCGCGCGACAGCGTGACGCTGTGCTGCCTGGCGCCGTTGACCAATATCGCGCTGGCGATGGCGCGCGAGCCGCGCCTGGCCGGGCATCTGCACGGGATCGTGCTGATGGGCGGGGCGCGGACCGAGGGTGGAAACATCACCCCGGCGGCGGAATATAATATCCATGTCGACCCGGAAGCTGCGGCGCGGATCTTCGAATCGGGCGTTCCGATCACGATGATCCCGCTGGACTGCACGCACCGGGCGCTGACGACGGCGGCGCGCATGGCACGGCTGCGTGCGATCGGCACGCCGTTGGCCGAGGCGTTCTATCATCTGCTGACCTTCAACAAGCGCTTCAACGCGCGCCAGTGGGGCACGGATGGCGGGCCGCTGCATGATCCGACGGTGATTGCGGCGCTGCTGCGCCCGGATCTGTTCAGCGGCCGGCTGGCGCATGTCGGGGTCGAATGCCACGGAACGCTGACGCGGGGCATGACGGTGATCGACTGGTGGAGCGTGACCGGCCGGCATCCGAACGCCCTTGTTCTCAACAGGGTGGATGCCGAGGGTTACTTCGATCTGGTGATCGAGCGCCTGTCGCGCTTTGGCATCGGATCGCCATAAAGCACTGAGGCGGGGCAATGGAAGGTTGCCGGATCGGGGTGCGCTCCAGTAATGGTCGCGCGTTCGCGCCGGTCCGGCGCGGCCGATCCTGACGTCGCTTCCATGTGGGGCGTCCTGCTGTCCGGAGTCCGCATGGATCAAACATCGCCCCCGCCTTCGCCTGGGTCTTCGTCCGGGTCTTCGTCCGCGTCGTCTGCCGCGGCTTCTCCTGTTCAGCCCCGTGCGACCGGCGGGGTGGGGGACCCTGTGTTCGCGGGGCTGGTGCGTCTGTCGGGTTGGCTGATCCTTGGCCTGCTGGGTGGGTTGATCGCGGTTCTGGCGTGGGGCGGGCTTTCGGCGTGGTCGGCGTTTGGTCCTG
>NZ_JABEQL010000030.1 GCF_014174215.1 Gluconacetobacter tumulicola
AGCGTCCGCTTCCGCCCGATGACGCTGCCGGATCGCTTCATCGACCACAACACCCAGGACGCCCAGTATCGCGAGGCCGGGCTCGACGCCACCGCCATCGCAGCCACCGCCATGCACGCTCTGGGCGTGGCGTCGTCACAGCAGACGGCCTGATCCGGCGATAGCGGTCATGGCCAAGCAGCGCGCGGACCAGATGCTGGTCGACCGGGGCATGGTGGAAAGCCGTGCCCGCGCCCAGGCACTGATCCTGGCCGGGGTGGTCTATTCGGGCGATCGGCGCGTGGCCAAGGCCGGCGACCAATTGCCCGAGGACGCCCCCTTGCTGCTGAAGGGGCAGGATCACCCCTGGGTCTCGCGCGGCGGCGTGAAGTTGGCGCACGCGCTGGAGCATTTTGACCTGGACCCGGCGGGTGCAGTCGCGCTGGATGTCGGGGCCTCGACCGGCGGCTTTACCGACGTGCTGCTGACGCACG
This sequence comes from Gluconacetobacter tumulicola, assembly GCF_014174215.1. Classification (GTDB taxonomy): domain Bacteria; phylum Pseudomonadota; class Alphaproteobacteria; order Acetobacterales; family Acetobacteraceae; genus Gluconacetobacter; species Gluconacetobacter tumulicola. The sequence goes on from NZ_JABEQL010000030.1 coordinate 474, forward strand.
GGGCCACGCGGGTCTTCGCCGTCGATGTCGGGCATGGCCAACTGGCGTGGAAGCTGCGCAGCGACCCGCGCGTGGTGGTGCTGGAGAAATGCAACGCCCGCACGCTGGATGCCACGGCCATTCCCGATCTGATCGATGTGCTGGTCTGCGATGCCAGCTTCATCGGCCTGCGCACCGTCCTGCCCGCCGGGTTGGCCTTGTGCCGGCCAGGCGCCTGGGCCGTGGCGCTGATCAAGCCGCAGTTCGAGGCCGGGCGCGAGGCCGTGGGCGCCAAGGGCGTGGTGCGCGACCCGGCGGTGCATGATTCGGTCTGCGCCATGATCCGGGAATGGTGGTCCGCCCTACCCGGCTGGACCGTGCTCGGGGTCGAGCCCAGCCCGATCACCGGGCCCGAGGGCAATCGCGAATTCCTGATCGCCGCGCGGCGGGACGCAGAGTAATTCCCCTTTTTCCGTCTGGATGTGGTAGGCAGCGCGGATTCAGCCCATTCGCGCCGCGATAATACGTGGCGCCTGCCCGATGAGTAGCCGTTCATGACCGCCGTTTCCGCTCACGCGCCCCAGATCCCCGCAGAGACCGGCCTGGCCGCCTCGCTCACCGAGGTCGAGCGCCAGCGCATCCTGGCGAAATCCGCCCTGTTCGCCCCGCCGACCGGCATGCTGCCGGACGGGCGGCGTGACCTGGTCGGCCTGTCGCGCGAGGAACTGACCGAGGCGCTGGTGGAAATCGGCGAGAAGCCGTTCCGTACCAAGCAGCTCTGGCACTGGCTCTATCATCAGGGCGTGACCGATTTCTCGCGCATGAGTTCGATCGCCAAGCCGTTGCAGGCGAAGCTGGCCGAACGCTTCGTCATCGGCCGGCCGGAAGCCACGACGGTCCAGACCTCGACCGACGATACGCGCAAGTTCCTGTTCCGTTTCCGCGACGGGCAGGAGGCCGAGACCGTCTATATCCCCGACCGGCGCGAGGATCGCGGCGCAGTCTGCATCTCGTCGCAGGTCGGCTGCACGCTCTCCTGCACCTTCTGCCATACAGGCACGCAGAAGCTGGTGCGCAACCTGGGCGCGGCCGAGATCGTCGGCCAGTTCATGGCGGCGCGCGACAGCTATGGCGAATGGCCCAGCCCCAGGGGCGAAACCCCGCGTTTGCTGTCGACCATCGTGCTGATGGGCATGGGCGAGCCACTGTATAATTACGAAAATGTCGCCAAGGCGATGAAGATCGTCATGGATGGCGAGGGCATCGGCCTGTCGCGCCGCCGTATCACGCTCTCCACCTCCGGCGTGGTGCCGATGATGGACCAGTGCGGGTCGGAACTGGGGATCAACCTCGCGATCTCGCTGCATGCCGTGCGCAACGACCTGCGCGACGAGATCGTACCGCTGAACCGCAAATACCCGATCGAGGAACTGATCGCCGCCTGCCGCCGCTACCCCGCGGCCAGCAACGCCCGGCGGATCACGTTTGAATACATCATGCTACGCGGCGTGAATGACAGTGAGGCCGATGCCCGCGAACTGGTGCGCCTGATCGCCGGCATTCCGGCCAAGGTCAACCTCATCCCGTTCAACCCCTGGCCCGGCAGCGACTACCGGCCGTCGACGCGCGAGCAACTGGCCAAATTCGCCCAGATCGTGATGGATGCGGGCTTCGCCTCGCCCATCCGCATGCCGCGCGGGCGCGACATCCTGGCCGCATGCGGGCAGTTGCGTACCGAAAGCCAGCGCGAACGGCGCAGCCTGCCGGCCTGATATCCAGCCGGGCGTGCGCCTGCATTTCAGGCGGCCCCCGCTGGCACCATCTTCCATCCGATGCTAGGAGGCGGGGATCAGGCGCCCCGCCGCCGGCACTCTTTCACCCTTTCAGATTCGACGACAGGAGATCCCGTTCCATGGCCGCAAAGGACGTCAAGAAGGTCGTGCTCGCCTATTCCGGCGGTCTCGATACGTCCGTGATTCTGCGCTGGCTGCAGACCACCTATGGCTGCGAGGTCGTGACCTTCACCGCCGACCTGGGCCAGGGCGAAGAGCTGGAGCCGGCGCGCAAGAAGGCCGAGATGTTCGGCGTGAAGGAGATCTTCGTCGAGGATCTGCGCGAGACCTTCGTGAAGGATTTCGTCTTTCCGATGTTCCGCGCCAACACGCTGTACGAGGGCCAGTATCTGCTGGGCACCTCGATCGCCCGCCCGCTGATCGCCCAGCGCCAGATCGAGATCGCCGAGGCGGTCGGCGCCGACGCTGTCGCCCATGGCGCGACCGGCAAGGGCAACGACCAGGTGCGTTTCGAACTGGCCTATTACGCGCTGAAGCCCGACGTGACGGTGATCGCGCCCTGGCGCGAGTGGGACCTGACCTCGCGCACCCGCCTGCTGGCCTTCGCCGAGGAACATCAGATCCCCATCGCCAAGGACAAGCGCGGCGAAGCCCCCTTCTCGGTCGATGCCAACCTCCTGCACTCCTCGTCGGAAGGCAAGCTGCTGGAAGACCCGGCCGAAGCGCCGGACGAGATCGTGTTCCAGCGCACCATCTCGCCTGAGGCCGCCCCGGATGTGGCGACCGAGATTGCGATCGATTTCGTCTCGGGCGATCCGGTGGCGCTGAACGGCGTGACCCTGTCGCCGGCCACCCTGCTGACGCGGCTGAACGAACTGGGCAAGGCGAACGGCATCGGCCGCCTGGACCTGGTGGAGAACCGCTTCGTCGGCATGAAGTCGCGCGGCATCTACGAGACGCCGGGCGGCACCATCCTGCTGGCGGCCCATCGCAGCATGGAGTCCATCACGCTGGACCGTGAGGCCGGGCACCTGAAGGACAGCCTGATGCCGCGCTATGCCGAGATCATCTATAACGGCTTCTGGTTCTCGCCCGAACGCCGGATGCTCCAGGCCCTGATCGACGAGAGCCAGCATTCGGTGACCGGCCGCGTGCGGCTGAAGCTCTACAAGGGCAATGTGATCTGCGTGGGTCGCGAAAGCCCCAACAGCCTGTACGATACCCGCGTCGTCACCTTCGAGGATGACGAGGGCGCTTACAACCAGGCCGACGCCCAGGGCTTCATCAAGCTGAACGCGCTGCGCCTGCGCCTGGGGGCCCAGATCGGACGCCGGGGCGGCGCGCTGTAAGCGCGACGCCTCCTTCCCGCCCTTCCATTTCCGCTAAACCGAGGTGTCATGAAACGTCTGTCCCGCGTCACTTCCCTCCTCCTGGCTTCCGCGACCGCCCTGTCGCTGGCGGCGTGCGGCGCACGCCCCGAGGAATCCAAGCCGGACATGACGCCCGAGCAGTTCATGGCCAAGATCCGGGCCGAGCCCGGCGTGCAGAGCCTGCCCGACGGGCTGGCTTACAAGGTGCTGGAGAGCGGCCCCAAGGACGGGCAGAGCCCGTCGGTCGGCGACGGGATGATGGTGATCTATGAAGGCCGCCTGCCCGAAGGCGGCATATTTGACAGCTCCGATCAGCACGGCAAGGGCTCTTACATGCAGATGCCGCTGGACGGGGTGATCAAGGGCTGGATGGAGGCGCTGCCCCTGATGCATGTCGGCGATACCTGGATGCTGTATGTGCCGCCCGAACTGGGCTACGGCCATCGTTCGATGGGTATCATCCCGGCCGACAGCCCGCTGATCTTCAAGATCCAGCTTCTGGGCGTCTCGAAGCAGTAAGCGCGGGAGCCGCGCCGGTGCGCAAAATCGCATGATGCGGCGCGCGCGGCACCTCGCCCCCTTCGTCGCGGGCCTTCTGGGCCTGCTGGCGATGGGCGGCTGTTCGTCGCACCATAATCTCGGCCAGGCACGCTACCGGGCCAATTGCGGGATCTGCCATCATGGCGGCGAAGGCATGCTGGGGGAAATCCCGCCTCTGACCGGGCGGATCGACCGGATCGCCCGCACCCCGGACGGGCGACATTATCTGGTCGATGTGCTGCTGAACGGCCTGAATGGCCCGCTGGTCGCCAATGGCGACCGGTATAATTTTTCCATGCCGTCGTTTCGCCGCCTTTCGGATACCGAGATCGCGGCAATCCTGACCTATCTGTCCGCCAGCGGCGGCCGGACCGATCCGCCATCCTTCGCCGCCGGCGATGTCGCGGCACAGCGGGCCGCGCCTCTCGGCCCTTCCCGCGTGGCGGACGAACGGCAGGCGCTGGACCGCCTGCATCCCCTGCCCTGAAACCCGGATGTCGTGATCGACGACCGGCTTGACCGGATCGGGTCCGACGCCTGAAAAGAACCCTCATGCAACGCATATTCTCCGGCATTCAGCCGACCGGTATTCCGCAGTTGGGCAATTATCTGGGCGCGATCCGCAACTGGGTCGCGTTGCAGGCCGATCACGAGTGCATTTTCTGCCTCGTGGACCTGCATGCCATCACGGTGTGGCAGGAGCCGGAAGTCCTGCGCCAGCAGACTCTGGCCCAGACCGCCGTCCTGCTGGCTGCCGGCATCGACCCGAAGGCCCATATCCTGTTCAACCAGTCCGCCGTCAGTGCCCATGCGCGGATGGGCTGGATCTTCAACTGCGTGTCCCGCCTGGGCTGGCTGAACCGCATGACGCAGTTCAAGGACAAGGCAGGCAAGGACCGGGAGAACCATTCGGCGGGGCTGTACGTCTATCCCAACCTGATGGCCGCCGACATCCTGACCTACAAGGCAACGCGGGTTCCGGTCGGTGACGACCAGCGCCAGCATCTGGAACTGGCCAACGACATCGCCCAGAAATTCAACCATGATTACGGCGTCGAATTCTTCCCGGCGATCGAGGCGCTGATCCCGCCCGCCGCCGCGCGCATCATGAGCCTGCGCGACGGCACGAAGAAGATGTCCAAATCCGATCCCTCAGCCCAGAGCCGGATCGAGATGACCGACGACGCCGACACGATCGCGCTCAAGATCCGCCGCGCCAAGACCGACCCCGAGCCCCTGCCCACCGAACCGGCCGGCCTGCTGGACCGGCCGGAGGCGCGCAATCTGGTCGATATCTATGCGGCACTGGCCGGCATTACGGCCGGCGAGGTGCTGGCGCGCCATGGCGGCGAAGGGTTCGGCCCGTTCAAGGCGGCGCTGACCGAGGTGCTGGTGCAGACGGTGGTCCCGATCGCCGACGAAACCAGGCGCCTGCTGGAAGCGCCGGACCATTTGCGCGCGGTGCTGCGTGACGGCGCCGGGCGGGCGGCGGAGATCGCCGAGCCGATCGTCAGCGAGGCCGAACGTCTTGTCGGCTTTCTGAAATAGGAAAGGCAGCACCATGCGCCAGGCCCTGCATCGTCTCGACATCCCGACCCGTGGCAAGGGGCTGGTGATGTTTACCGATGCGGTCCGGCAATGGGTCGCGGATACCGGGATCGACACCGGGCTGCTGACGATCTGGTGCCGGCATACCTCGGCATCGCTGACGGTGCAGGAAAACGCCGACCCGACGGTGCGCGAGGATATTAAACGCTTCTTCGAGGCACTGGTCCCCGAGGCGCCGGGCCGTTACATCCATGACGATGAAGGGCCCGACGACATGCCCGCCCATCTGCGGAGCATGCTGACCCAGAGCCAACTTTCGATCCCGGTTGCCGACGGGCAACCGGTTCTGGGAACGTGGCAGGGGCTCTATCTGTTCGAGCACCGCCGCCAGCCCCACCGCCGGCAGCTTATCCTGCACCTGATCGGCGAATAATCCTCACCACGTCGGAACGAGGAAGCGCGCGGGGCAATTATCCTGCGCCTCTGGCGCGCGCATGAAGGCGCTGGCTCGTGGGAAGTCCGCCACCCGCTCGCGCTTCAGGGTGAACCATAGCTGGGTCAGCACGTCGTGGCCCGCATGGTCGTGCTCGCAGCGAAGCTGAAGCGCACGATCCGTTTCGGTATGGAACGCGACGTGGAACGCCTTCATCACCGCGTCTCTGGTGACGACCTGCCCCTGCCATGCCTGTAGGACGGTACCGAAATCGGACTGCGCGACTACGGTGCGCATGTCCAGCGCGGTATGGAAGAACGTCTCGGCCGGGATGCCGAAACATTGGACATGCTTGTGATATTCATGGTCGGGCAGTCTGTGCGTCAGATGCGCCACGCTCTGGTCCAGTGCCAGCTTCGTCTCGCTGCTCACGGCCAGGGGGGCGGCAGGCTCCTGCCCGGGATAGATGTCGCATCCGGCGGCCCACCAGCGCTGCGGAGGCACACCTTCGGCAATGAGCTGCTGGGGCCGTGATGCCCACAGCCCATGCAGGCCGATCAGCGGCGCTTTAGGCTGGTCGGGCTGGCAGCCCGGTCCACTAGCGCAGAAGCCGGGTTGCCAGGTGAGCGCCAGCGTATAATGGCCGAAATCGCCATGCGCGGGCGGGCTGATCACGCTGCCTGCCACCTGCATGGGCGGCGGCGAAACGGTGGTCGGCGCGCAGGCGGCCATTCCGGCCGCCAGCACAAGACCGCCGAGCGCAAGGCGCGCGTGGCTTGCCACACGATAGGCCATCGTCATTCTATTCTTTTGCTTTATCGACACAGGATGGCCGCGTGGTGGATCAGATGATCCTGGATGAAGGACTGGATGAACCAGTAGGAATGATCATAGCCGGGGTGGCGGCGCAGGATCAGCTTCTGGCCAGCCGCCCTGGCGGCCTCTTCCAGATGCCAGGGCTGTAACTGTGCATCGAGGAACTGGTCCGCATCGCCCTGGTCTACGAGGATGGTCGTCGGGTGGGTGTGGCCCGCGCGCAGCAGCAGGGTGGCATCATGGACCGCCCATGTCGCGCGATCCGGCCCCAGATAGCCGGTAAAGGCCTTCTCGCCCCACGGCACCGCCGCCGGATGGACGATCGGCGCGAAGGCCGAGACCGATTTCCAGCGATCGGGTGCGCGCAGTGCATGCACCAGCGCCCCGTGGCCGCCCATCGAGTGCCCCATGATGCCGCGCCGTGCTCCATCCACGGGAAAATGGGCCTCGGTCAGAGCGGGCAGTTCCTCGGCGATATAGGTGCCCATGCGGTAATGGGTGGACCATGGTGCCTGGGTCGCGTCCAGATAGAACCCGGCGCCGCTGCCGAAATCATAGCTGTCATCCTCACCCGCCACTCCCGCCCCCCGGGGTGAGGTGTCCGTCGCGACCAGCGCAATCCGGTATTCCGCCGCAAAGCGCACCGCATTGGCCTTGATCAGGAAGGTTTCCTCGGTGCAGGTCAGGCCGGCCAGCAGGTGGATGACCGGCACCGGCTCGTCGGTCGAGGCGCCATCGGGCATGAAGACCGCGAAGCGCGCTTCCAACCCCAGGCTGTCGGACGGATGGCTGTAGAAACCCAGCGTGCCGCCGCAACAGGCATGGGTAGCGCGGGTGGTGATCGCCACGCTCAGAACTCGACGACGGTGCGGATGCTTTCGCCGCGCGTCATCATGTCGAAGCCCTCGTTGATCTTCTCCAGCGGCAGCGTGTGGGTGATCAGGCTGTCGATGTCGATCTTGCCGTCCATGTACCAGTCGACGATCTTCGGCACGTCGGTCCGCCCGCGCGCGCCGCCGAAGGCCGAGCCGATCCAGCGACGGCCGGTCACGAGCTGGAACGGACGGGTGCTGATCTCCTGCCCCGCGCCGGCTACGCCGATGATGGTGGAAACGCCCCAGCCGCGATGCGAACATTCCAGAGCCTGACGCATCAGCGTCGGGTTGCCCACGCATTCGAAAGAATAATCCGCACCGCCGCCGGTCAGTTCGACCAGGTGCCCCACAACGTCACCGTTGGGCTCCAGATCCTTCGGGTTGACGAAATGGGTCATGCCGAACTTGCGCGCCATCTCCTCGCGCGCCGGGTTGATGTCCACGCCGACGATCATGTCGGCGCCCACCATCCGCGCCCCCTGGATGACGTTCAGCCCGATCCCGCCCAGGCCGAACACCACCACCGTCGATCCGGTCTCGACCTTGGCGGTGAACAGCACCGCGCCGATGCCCGTGGTGACGCCGCAGCCGATATAGCAGACCTTGTCGAACGGGGCGTCGGGGCGGATCTTTGCCAGCGCGATCTCGGGCAGCACCGTGTAGTTCGCGAAGGTGGAGCAGCCCATATAATGATGGATCGGCCGCCCCTTGTAGGAAAAACGGCTGGTGCCGTCCGGCATCAATCCCTTGCCCTGCGTCGCGCGGATGGCGGTGCAGAGGTTGGTCTTGCGCGACAGGCAGGATTTACATTCCCGGCATTCGGGCGTGTAGAGCGGGATCACATGATCGCCGGGCTTCAGGTGCTTCACGTCCGGCCCGACCTCGACGACCACGCCGGCGCCCTCATGCCCCAGGATGGCCGGAAACAGCCCCTCGGGATCGGCGCCGGAGAGCGTGTATTTGTCGGTATGGCACAATCCGGTGGCCTTGATCTCGACCAGCACCTCGCCCGCTTTCGGGCCCTCAAGCTGTACCGTCTCGATCTCGAGTGGCTTGCCAGCCTCGAACGCGACCGCCGCCCTTACGTCCATGATCGTGCCTCTTCAGAATCGTGCTTCGAAATTACCGCATCATAAAGGGTGGCATCTCTAGAAGGGTCAATGCCGCCCGACGGGTTTGCAACAGAGAATGTCGCGACTGTCACAAAATTCGTTTTTCCGTTCAGCCTGTTGTCTTTCCCCGGAGCGTCGTCAGTATGGCCGTCGGCTGGCCGGCGTTGCGGGCCCGCGAACGCATCCAGTCCAGAGGGAGAAAGCATCGATGATCGTCGACCGGCGGATCGGATTATTCATCCTGATGCGCGAAAGCCTGCTGACATTGGCGCTCCTGGGGGCATGGGACGTCTTTGTCGTCGTCATGTTCCAGGTCTTCCATCAGGACTGGATGGAGCAGCCGACCCTGCCGGTGTCCCTGCTGGGCTCGGCCGTCGCGCTGTTCCTGGGCGTGCGCAACAACGTCGCTTACGGACGGTGGTGGGAAGCCCGGACGCTGTGGGGCGCGATCACGAACAATTGCCGTTCGTTCGGCCGACAGGCCGGGTCGCTGCTGGGCGGCCGGCCGGATCTGGCCAGTGCCATGGCGGCCTACCCCTACGCCTTGCGCGCCGCATTGGGGCGGCTGGACGGTTCGGCCGATGTCGCCCGGCTGCTGCCGCCCGAGATGCAGAGCGCAATCACCGGGTGGAACAATCAGCCCAACGCCATCCTGTATCAGATCGGACTGGCGGTGACCGAGGAAGTGGCGCGGCAGCGGATCGACGGGGCCGTCCACGGCCAGATCGACCGCATCCTGTCCGATCTGGCCAATGCCCAGGGCGGGCTGGAGCGCATTCGCAATACGCCGCTGGCCATCCAGTTCTCGCTGATTCCCAGGCTGGTGGCCAATATGTTCTGCGTCGTCCTGCCACTGTCGATGGTCCAGACGCTGGGGTGGATCACCCCACTCGGGTCATCGCTGGTCGGGCTGCTGTTCGTCGCCCTGGACAAGATCGGCAGTGACCTGCAGGACCCGTTCGATAATTCGCCCCACGCCATGCCGATGCTGACCATGGCCCGGACGATCGAGATCGACCTGCTGCAGCCCGTCCGTATCCCGGTCGGCGGCCCGATCGCGGCGGTGCGCGGCGTGCAGTCCTGAGCGTTTCACGGGGCGGACACGATCCGACGATCGAGACAGAATGGGAAAAATGTGATACAACTACACAAATGAGCATGTTCAGAACGACCCCCAAGGGCGGTGTGACCGACGCAATGGCGCGCACTGCCGCTGCCACAACCGCCGCACAGGCCAAGACCAAGGTCAAGGACGAAGACCCCTTCCGCGAGGGCGACGCCATCGTCTACGCCGCCCATGGTGTCGGACGGGTGGATCGCATCGGCATCGATGAGATCGCGGGCACCAAGCTGGAAATGATCCAGATCTCGTTCCCCGGCAACCAGATGACGTTGCGCATCCCGCTGACCAAGGCGCGCAAGGCCGGCCTGCGCAAGATCGTCTCGCGCGAGATCGTGGACAAGGCCATGGCCATCATCAAGGGCAAGCCGCATGTCAGCCGTGGCATGTGGGCCCGCCGTGCCGTCGCCTATCAGGAAAAGATCAATTCCGGCGATCTGGTCCAGATCGCCGAAGTGCTGCGCGACCTGCGCCGCAATGTCGACAGCCTGGACGGCAGCTTCAGCGAGCGCAAGCTGTTCGAAGCCGCGCAGGAACGCTTCGTGGCCGAAGTCGCGGTGCTGGAAGGCAAGGAGCCGGCCGCGGTGCTGGAAGCCCTGACGGCGGCGATGAAAGCCGCCTGATCCTGCCCGGCCCAGCCTCGCAAGCATCCGGGGCCGGAGAGATCATATGTTCATGCTCCGCCTGGCCCCGTGGCCGCTGGCGACCGGGTTTCGGCCCGCCGCCAGCGACGGGTCGCCAGGCGCCATGACAGACGCAGCCCCGCTGCCTGCTGTGCCAGCCATCCGCCGCTGACCAGCGCCGGCTCGGCCTTCGGGTCGCCGGTCTCCACGACATTGTGCGAGAAATTCGCCGTCCCCAGTATCATGTCCCACCAGGGAAAGACCGCGCCGTAATTGCACGAGCGCCGCCCGGCCGCGCGCAGGCCGTGATGCACGCGGTGAAAGTGCGGCGAGACCAGAATACGCTCGCCCAGCCAGCCGAACCCGACCCGCGTATTGGCATGCGACAGGCTTTCGACCAGCCGCAGGAACAGGATCAGCAGCGGGAATTGCAGCGGCGGCACGCCGATCAGCAACCCGACGACGATGGCCCAGACATAGGATGTGACATCGTCCAGCAGGTGGTTGCGATCATCAGACCAGAAGGTCATCTGCGTCTGTGCATGGTGCAGGGCATGCAGCCCATACCACCAGCCGAACAGATGCGACAGGCGATGCCGGACATATTCGGCGAAATCCAGGATCACGGCATACAGGAAGAATGTCGCGACCGGCCAATCCATCAGGGTGGGAAACACGCTCTCCAGCGTCGGCGGAATATAGCCATGGTCGGTCAGTACGCCGTTCAGCCAGGTCTGGATCTCGTAGAAACCGAAGAACGTCACGAGGGGAAACAGGCCGATGCGCGCGATCAGGGTATAGACAATGTCCATACTCACATTATCGCGGTTTTCCCACCGGCGCAGGGGCCAGAACCGCTCCAGCGGCATGCAGATCGCGAGGTTCAATACGACCTGCAACACGCCATAAATCGCAAACATCGCCCACAGGAAGGATGTGTCTTCCCACTCCATCCACCCGAAACGGTAGAGGATCGGGATCAGCCAGTTTTCCTGAATCCACCCGGCAAGCCATGAAAATGGATCGATCATTCCTGCCATCCTGCTGTCATGCGCGCGACGGCGCGCGAAGGCCCGTCACCCCTTTACGGGTTTAAGGGGAGAAACCCGCTTCCATCAAGACATCGCCGATCTTCTAGTAGTTGAACTGGTAGGAGAGGCCGATGCTGCTGCCCGGGTCGTTCTCGGGCGTGGTGAAGCCGGTGACGTTGCCGCCCGTCCCGACGGTGGTGTTCAGTTTCAGGCGGCGCGTCAGGTCGACCTGGACCTGCGCCTGCGTGCCCGACCCGCTGGTGGCCTGCTTTGCGCCGACATACACGCCGCGCATCACGTATTTGCCCGCCTCGACGCTGGTGCCGTTTCCTTTCCCGACCCCCGAGCCGCCTGTCAGTTGCAGCCGGTCCAGCCCCAGCGTGCTGCGCACCTTGCCCAGCGGGTCGAAGGCCGAGCCGCCGGTCAGGGTCGCGACCGCCGCCGCGATTTCGGCCATCTGGGTGGTCGACAGCGATTGCGCGTCGGTGCCGAACAGCAGCATCGCCATGATCTGATCCTGCGACAGCGGCGGCGTGGACGAGAAGGTGATCTTGGGCGCGCTGGCATAACCGCCCACCAGAAGCCGCGCGGTGCCGGCACTGGTCGCGCGCTCGGCCTCGAAATCCAGCGTCGGGTCGATTGCCTGGGTCACGCCCGACCCGTTGAAGGCTACCTGACCCTTCGTGAATTCCAGCGAAATGCCGGCCAGGTTGAAATTGCCCCGCCGCATCGCGAACCCACCGGCGATGGCGGGGGCCTCGGCCGTTCCGCCGACATGCAGGCGGCCGCGCATTTCTGCGTCCAGCCCGTGTCCGCGGACAAACATCTGGCCCGGCGAAGACGCGGTGACATCCAGCCCGACCACGAATTTGCCTGCCCCGTCAGCGTCGGCTGCCGGAGGCTTGTCGCCCGGACGGATCACATCCAGGGTTGCGATCGACGGCGGCAGCGAACTGGGAATATTGATCTCGGCATGCGGAATGACCACCTGCCCCGCCACGTCGATACGCGACGCAAGCGCACCCCGCACGGTCATGTCGGCATTGATCTGCGCCGTCACCAGGTCGCTGGCCAGGGGGCGGGCGTTCCTGGCCGTAATCCGCAGATCGATGGGCAGGCCCGGCTGAAAGGCCCCCAGCATACCGCTGACGGCAATACTGCCCGGCCCGGCCGTGGCCGACAGATTGTCGACCGTCAGCCGGTCATCCTGCGCGATGATCGTGCCCCGCATGTTCGAAAGCTGGATCCCCTGCGCATAATCATGCACCTGCCCTCCGGCCAGGGTCACCGTTCCCGAGGCTTTCGGCGCCGACAATGCGCCACGGAGCGCCAGCGACAGACGGGCCACCCCCTCGACCTGCCGCCCCTGGGCGCCCAGATAGGCATTGGCCGCCGAGAGATCGACATGGCCGTCAGCCTGCAACCCCATGGAGCCGGCTGAACCTGTCGGCACCGTGCCGCGTACCGCGAGGTCAAGCAGCGATCCCGCATGGGCCGTCGCATCGACACGCGCCTGGGTGCCCGACAATTGGGCGGTCGCATCCATATTCAGCGGCGGCAGTGCACCGCTGAAATCGCTGTGATAGGCCAGTCCCCTGGCCGTCACCGTCACCGTGCCCTGGGGATTGGCCGTCGTGCCGCGCAGGCTCGCCCGGGCACTGATCGTCCCGTCGGCCCGCAGCGACGGCATGAAGGGGCGGGCGATGGCGGGCGTCAGGTTGTCAACCGTCGCAGTCAGGCCCAGCGCGGGCTTTACCGTGCCGGCGACGTCGATCCTGGCCGCCGCCACGCCGGGGGGCGCCAGCGTCAGGCGCAGATGATCGACGCCGAGAGTCTTGCCGAAGCCGATCCGGGCCGGCTCCGTCAGGCGGATCGTCTCGCCCCGCACATTGGCCTCCAGAGACCGGATAGCCACCGATTGCGCCGGTGTATCGACGACCAGCGTGGTGGCCAGCGCCGCCGGAGCCCCGGCCAGCGCCTGGAATGTCGCATTGGCGCCAATCGCCATCGCGTCGCGCGGCCCGCGTGCCGTCACGCGGATATCTCCTGCCACGCCGGGCGCCGACACGCCATCCAGCCGCAATGTCATGTCGGTCCGCGTGGTTCCCAGCGGATCAGCGACGGTGCCGGCCAGGGACAGGCTGCGCAGCCGCGCCCGCGCGCTGGCCAGATTACCGTCGACGGCCACCGTCACGATTGGCGGCTGGCCCGCCTGCCCCCCGTTGGCGGCAGGGCCGGATGTGGGGTTCGCGGTGCGGATCGACGCCTTCAGCGAACCGGATATCGGCTGCCCGACAAGGTGCGACAGATCGGCAAGCCGCTCCATCTGCACATCCAGCGTGCCCAGCGGGGTGACCCGATGCGGGTTCAGCACCAGATGCCCGCTACCCGACAGGCTTTTCCAGTCCAGATGCGCCAGATCGATGGTCCGCCGCCCCTGCGGGTCCTGCTCCAGATCGGCGGCGATCGACAGGGGCGCCTCGTCTACCATCCCCCTGGCCATGAGTGTGCCCTGGGGATGGCTGGGCAGGTGATGGAAGACGGCATCCAGCATGACCGGGCCGACCGGCATCTCCTTCGTGCCCAATTGCCCGTCGAGATGCGCGGTGGCGGAGAAATCGGTCAGTGGCCCGTCAACCGCCAGCGTCAGCCCCGCCTGCCCGCGCACGGCCGGCGAGGCCCGCTGCAGGTCGTCGATCGCCAGATGCGCGGTCGCATTCACCGCCGGGCCCGCCTTTCCACCCGTCACGGGATCGGCAGCGGGGGCACTCGTCCGGGTGCCCGATACCGCCAGATGCATGGCCTGCCCGTCCAGCGCCAGCCGGTCGATGCGCAGAAGAGCGGGATGATCGCCCACCGCCTGCTGCATGGAAGCGCGCAGGGACAGCTTGCCGTCCGGACCGATCAGGGACACGGCCTGACGCTGGCCGCCGGTGATCGACAGCGGGCCATCCAGCGCCAGCGTCGTCGCATCATCGGGCCGCGCCGGCATCGCGAAGACCCCGTGCAGGGCCAGCCGGCCCGTCAGGGCGGTCCCGCCCGCCTCTGCCAGCGGCGCGAGCGCCGGCACATCGAGGTCGAATGTTCCATGCGCCGGCGTGGCGGTCATCACCTGCCCTGCGAGGTGCAGAAGCGTATGGTCCAGCCGGACATCCAGGGGCCAGCCCGCATCGTCAGGATGCAGGAACAGATCCAGCGTCAGTGGCGCGGCGGCGAACAGGCCGGGATCGCTGCCGGGGATCGACAGCGCATCGATGGCGGCATGCAGACGGGCGACCGACGGCTGGCCGCCCGTCGCCTCGTGCCCCTCGAAATCGACCGAGATCCGGCTGGCGGCCACGCCCGCCCCCATCGGTCGGTCCAGAGTCAGATGACCCTCTCCGACCGGATGATGCACATCGCCCGACAGATGCGCATCCAGGACGAGATTTTGCCAGCCGATCCCATCACGCACTGTCATATGGGGCGCACGGGCCGTGATGGACAATTGAGATTTTACATTGATAAAATCAATTATTCCATTGATTTTGGAAGATATATCTCCGGAGTTCAATGTGAAGGCCAGATGGTTCGCATCCCGGGGGCCATCCAGATCCAGCGCCAGATGCAACGGGTCCAGCGGTTCAAGCCCAGCTGTGCTGGCAAAGCCGCCCGGCCCTTCGTCGGCCACAAGGTGCAGCCCCAGGCGTCCCGGCACGATCTGCGTCCGCAGGGTCAATGTCCCGACGCGGTCCAGGCGCTTCAGGTTGAGGTCGATTGCCGCCGTGGGCAGCGTCGCCACGCTGAGCCCGTCCAGCATCGGCGCGAGATGGGCGAGCCGCGCGCTGCCGTCGAGCGAGAACGCGGCCTCGGTGCCCGCAATTCCCGCACCGACCTCGATCCGCCCGATATGGACGGCACGAAGGTCGATCCCCAGGTCGAAACTGCCGCCGTTCTTGTTGCTGGTGGAGGGTTTCGCTCCACTTTCCATCTGCAGGCGCGGAATGGCCAGACGCGCGATCGACAGCCGGTCGATGCGCGCCTGGCGGGCCAGCAGATGGGTCGGCCGCCAGTCCAGTTCCAGCCCGTCGATCGACAGCCACATCCCCTGGCGGTCATTGAGGCGAATATGGGCGATGCGCAATGCGTCGGGGAAACGGCCCGAAATCCCGTCCAGTGTGACCGCGCCGCCGGTCAGCTCGGCCGTCTGGCGTGCAATGGAATGGCGGCCCCAGCCCGTATTGGCCACGATCAGGATCGCCACCACGCCCAGCACGACCACCGCCAGCGGGACGCCAGCCAGCAGGCCCACGGTCCAGGCGACAATCCGGGGCCAGCGCCGTGGGCGCCCGGCGGATGGGGGCGGAGTGTCTGGCGCCATCAGAACGTTTCCCCCAGACCGAGATAGAGTCCCCACGTATCGCCGCGTTTCGGCCGGTTGAGCGGCACGGCGATATCCACGCGCACCGGGCCGATCGGCGTATAATAACGCACCCCGGCGCCTGCCCCGACCCGGAGCGTGCCCTGGAACGGCCGGCTGCCGGTGCCCACCTGGCCCGCATCGGCAAACAGCGCCCCGCCGAAGCTGCGGAACAGCCTCTGGCGAAATTCGACCGATCCCGCATCCATCGAGGTGCCGCCAATGGCATATTTGCTGCCGTCGAATTGCGGCCCCACCCCCTGGTAGCGGAAGCCGCGCACGGTCGCGCTGCCGCCGGCATACAGGCGCTGATCGGGCGGGATGTCGAAGGTCGAGGCGCCCTGCACGCTGCCCACGATGCCCCGCACCGCGATGACGCTGCGGCCGGGCCGCGAAATGCCGAGATGCGTCAGGTCAAAATAGGTCGAGGCGTTCGCCTGCATGATGGTGAAGAACGACATGCCGTTGATCAGCGATGCCGATGGCGTCACGCTGGCAGCCACGCGGACGCCATGGGTGGCCGGGTCGATCGGGTTGTCCAGGCCGGTGCTGTCATAGGTCGTCCCCAGGGGCAGCGAGACGATGGTATAATCGTTCGATATCCCCATCTGGTCGATATGTTCCTGTTCGGCCTGCCCTTCGAACGAGACGGTCCAGCGCTGCCCCAGCTTGCGCACCACGCCCGCCCGCACCAGCAGCGCCGTCTGCCGGTAGGAATAGAGAAGCTGGCGGATGCCCTCGACCCGCACACTGAGATTCTGGTCGCGGGACCCGAAATCCGGCTTCATCAGGTCGGCATACACATCATAGCCCAGCCCCTGCTGGGCCGACCCGCCAAGCCCGGTCACCAGGGCCGTCAGACGCAGGCGTTCCGCATTGCCGAAGATGTTGCGGTGGGTCCAACTGACGCCGGCCCGCCCGCCCAGGTCGGTCGAATACCCGCCCTGCACGGCCACCATCCGGACCTTGCCTTCCTTGAATGCCATCGACAGCGGCATCTGCCTGCCCGCCGTAAGGGGCGGCGCATCATTGACCTGCACATCGGAAAACACGCCCAGACCGGCCAGATCCTGCCGGGCGGATTCGATCCGCGACGGCTGATACAAATCGTTGGGGTGGATGGTCATCCGTCGGGCGATATAGGCGGGATGCGTGCGCGTCATGCCGGACAGGCTGATCGCGCCGATGGTCACCACCGGGCCGCTGCGCACCGTATATTCGACGTCGAGCGTATGGGTTACCGGTCGCAGCCAGGCTTTCGGCGTATCGACCTGTGCCAGCGCGTGCCCTTCCTCCTTCAATTGGCTCTGCAGGTTCGCCCCCGCCGTCAGCACGTCGGACGCGACAGCCGGCTGGCCGGCCTTCACCCCCAGGGCCTTGCTCTCGAGCGCATTCAGGACCACCGGCCCGGTTCCGTCACCCGATGCGCGCACCAATGTCACGCGGCCAAGCCGGAAGATCTCGCCCCGGGTCGGCGTGATCGTCACCTGTACCGCCTGCCCCTTGGGAATTGCCAGCAGCCATTCCGGAAGCCGGGGATCGGTCCCGTCCATCGAGGCAGCGGCTACCGCATTCTTCGCGCCCTGTGGCCGCACCGTGATGCGGATCGCCGGGGCGTAATAGCCATAGCTTTCGAGCGCGGTCCGCAGCCGGTCGTAATCGTTGCGAATCCGGCCGGCCAGGGCGAACGGACTGACGGCATGGGTCTTCTGCAGGGACAGCAGGCTGGATGACGCACTGATCGCGGCATCCAGTTCGGCCTGGCCCGTCGGCGTGACGGTGGTGGTGTAAGTCTGGGGATCGGCGCCGAGAACCGTATCGGCCGGCCAGCACAGCGCGACCGCAAGAACGCCGCCGACAACGGCAAGACCGCTCCGGCGCGCGGGGTCTCCATTCCATGCGGCCAAACCAGGATGGTCCGGCCGATCTGCCCTGTCCGCTCTTCGCCCCGAAAACACGCGACGTCGCCGCACCGCTGTCAATGTATCCCTGTCCCGTTCCTGTGCTTCATCCCGCTCACCGGTCCGACCGGTCCATCGTTCACGTGCCCGCTCGCCCGCTCGCCCGCTCGCCCGCACGAGCACATTTAATCCGTTTATAAGGCAATCGTTTGATGAGACGACAAAAAACAATCTCATGACGCGCGGAAGGGTTTTTACCCGGGACTCGGAAACTTGCCTTGACAAAAGGCCCCGTATTTTTACCTGATCAGACAGGTAACGACGCCGCCGCGTCCCGCCCTGTATGAGGGAGGTTTGCCGCACGATGATGCTGTCACGCCCCGAGTGCTTCGACTCGTGCCCTTGACCGGGCGCCCCGCGCATATGATGTGTTCCCGCGACCGCGCGGGATGGTCCGGCGGCGCGCCCAGGAAGTTTCAATCGTGACCCAGCATTCCGTCTGCCCCCCCATGGAGTCCGGCCGGGAGGTAAAGGGCCTCCATGTCATCACATGGGGCTGCCAGATGAATGTCTATGACAGCGCCCGCATGACCGACGTGCTGCGCCCCCTGGGCTACAAATCGGTCGAAACCCCCGACGCGGCCGACATGGTGATCCTGAACACCTGCCATATCCGCGACCGGGCGGCGGAAAAGGTCTTCTCGGAACTCGGCCGCCTGCGTCTGGTGAAGGATGCCCGTGCCGCCGAAGGGCAGCGCACCATCCTGGCCGTCGCCGGATGCGTGGCTCAGGCCGAAGGGGCGGAAATCCTGGCCCGCGCGCCTTACGTGGATATCGTGCTCGGCCCGCAGACCTATCACCGCCTGCCGGAGATGGTCGCGCGGGCGGCACGGGCGGCCGGCGCCGTCATCGACACGGATTTCCCCGCCGAGCAGAAATTCGATTTCCTGCCCGACGCCCAGGCCCCGCAGACGCCTGGCGGGATCACGGCCTTCCTGACCATCCAGGAAGGCTGCGACAAATTCTGCTCGTTCTGCGTGGTGCCCTACACGCGGGGCGCCGAATCCAGCCGCCCGGTCGATTCGGTGCTGCGCGAGGCCCGCCGCCTGGTCGAATCGGGCGCGCGCGAGATCACGCTGCTGGGCCAGAACGTGAACGCCTATCACGGCGAGGGGCCGGACGGCCGCGTCTGGGGGCTGGCACGGCTGGCCGAATCCCTGGCGGCGATCCCGGGGCTGGCACGCATCCGCTATACCACGTCGCATCCCCGCGACATGGAAGACGCGCTGATCGCCGGCCATCGCGACCTGCCGGCGCTGATGCCCTTCCTGCACCTGCCGGTGCAGTCGGGCTCGGACCGGATCCTGGCAGCGATGAACCGGGGGCATACCGCCGCCGAATATCGCGACCTTGTCCTGCGCCTGCGCGACGCGCGGCCGGACATCGCGCTGTCGTCGGATTTCATCGTCGGCCATCCCGGTGAAAGCGATGCGGATTTCGAGGCGACGATGCAGCTGATCCGCGATGTCGGATTAGCGCAGGCGTTCTCGTTCAAATATTCCCCCCGTCCGGGCACCCCGGCCGCCGGCGCGCCGATGCAGGTGCCCGAGGACGTGAAGGACGCACGGCTGCAGGCATTGCAGGCCCTGCTGCGCACGCAGCAGGACGCGTTCAATGCCGGGACGGTGGGGCGCGTGGTTCCCGTGCTGTTTACCGGGCGCGGGCGCAAGCCGGGGCAGTTGTCCGGCCGGTCACCCTATCTGCAACCCGTGCATGTCGATGGGCCCGATACGCTGATCGGGCAGATCGCACAGGTCGAGATCCGGGAGCGTTACACCAACTCACTGAGTGGAACCCTCATACAGGAGAGAGCCTTCGCTTGAGAGAACAGACGGTATCAGCGATCCTGCCCGGCCGGCGCCCTGCCCGGACGCGCGATCATCAAGCCCCGTCCGACATCGCCGCGATGCGGACGGTCACGCTGCAATTCGACGACAATGCCCTGCTGGCACAGCTCGTCGGTGATCACGACCGTCACCTGCTTCATCTCGAACGTGGATTCGGCATCCGCCTGTCCTGCCGCGGCAATCGCGTCGCCCTCAATGGCAACCACGACCGCGTGGAAATCGCCCAGGCGGCGCTGGCCAGCCTCTATCAGCGCCTGCAGGGCGGCGGTGGCGAACTGGACAGCGCCGATATCGATGCGGCGATCCGTATGGCCGCCGCCCACCACACCATGCCCCGCCCGGCATCCGAAGGACGGACCAGGATGACCCACGCCGCAGCGCCCATCTCCGATACCCCGCGCGTGCCACTGGCGGAATTGCCCGCCATCCGCACCAGGCGCGGCGCCATTGCCCCCCGCTCGACCGGTCAGGCGAGCTATATGGAGATGCTGGCGCAGACCGAAATGGTCTTCGGCATCGGGCCGGCCGGCACCGGCAAGACCTATCTGGCGGTCGCCCAGGCCGTGGCGATGCTCCAGGCCGGCCAGGTCGACCGGATCGTGCTGTCGCGCCCCGCCGTCGAGGCAGGCGAGCGGCTGGGCTTCCTGCCCGGCGACCTGAAGGAGAAGATCGACCCGTATCTGCGCCCGCTCTACGACGCGCTGCACGACATGATGCCCGGTGACCAGGTGGTCCGGCGCATGGGCACGGGCGAGATCGAGGTCGCTCCCCTGGCCTTCATGCGTGGCCGCACGCTGGCCCACAGCTTCGTCATCCTCGACGAGGCGCAGAACACCACGGCCGCGCAGATGAAGATGTTCCTGACCCGCATGGGCAGCGGCACCCGCATGGTGGTGACGGGCGACCTGAGCCAGGTCGACCTGCCCAATGGCGTCACGTCCGGCCTGCGCGACGCAGTGGATACGCTGGAAGGATTGCCGGGAATCGGTATCATGCGCTTCGAATCCCACGACGTGGTGCGACACCCGCTGGTCGCGCGCATCGTGGACGCCTATGATCAGCGAGCGGCGGCCGAACGGGACATGTCCCGCAGCAGGGCGCGCCGGGAGAACAATGGAACCGCGAAGTAGCAAACGCCCCGCCGAAACGGACGGGGACGTTATAAGACCGCCGGCGGCCGGAATGGCCGCCGGCCCTCACTCCACCATGACGCAGGACGACCCGGAGTGCGACGTGATCGTCGCCGACGCGCGCTGGCACAGCGCCGTTCCGGGCCTCGCGGCCCTGGTGCGCCGCACCGCGCGCGCCGCCTGGGCCGGCGAGGAGCCCGCGCCGGTCACGATCGCGCTGGACAATGACCGCACGATCCGCCGACTGAATGCGCGCCACCGCGACCGCAACAAACCCACGAATGTCCTGACCTTCGATTATCCCGACGGCATGCCGGGCGGCGATATCATGATCGCGCTGGAAACCGTCCGGCGCGAGGCCCAGGCGGCAGGGCGGCCGATCCGGCATCACCTGATGCACCTGATCGTCCATGGCATCCTGCATCTGCGCGGCCATGACCATCACCAGGCCGGCGAGGCGCGGCGGATGGAAATGGAGGAAGCCCGCATCCTGGGGCGCCTGTCCGTTCCCAATCCATGGAAGTTCCGCCCCGGCTCGCCGTCGGGACGTATGGAGGACGCGCAGTGAACCGCCCCCTGCCCGATTCCGCGCCGCCCGAGAGCGCGCCGGGACGGGTTGACGACGCCCATGCGCCGCGCCCGCGCGGCCGGGGCCTGCTCTCCCTGTTCGGCCGCCGGCGCGGCGAACAGGGATTGCGCCATTCCATCGCCGCCCTGGTGCAGGAAGCCAACGAGGCAGAAGGCGACGGCACGGACGCCAATTCGGAACTGGACCGGCAGGAACGCGCGCTGATCGCGAACGTCCTGCGGCTGCGCGGCATCACCGCCGACGACGTGATGATCCCGCGCGCCGATATCGTCGCCATGTCCGTGTCGCTGAGCCAGGAGGATGCCCTGGCCCTGATGCGGCGCGAAAACCATTCGCGCATGCCGGTCTATCGCGAGCAGCTGGACGATATCGTGGGCATGATCCACGTGAAGGACCTGATCGCCTATGCCGGCACCAGCGAGGCCTTCAACGTCGAATCGCTGCTGCGCCAGCCCCTGATGGTGGCGCCGCAGATGCCGGTGCTGGACCTGCTGCTGCAGATGCGCCAGCGCCACCTGCATCTGGCGCTGGTCATCGACGAATATGGCGGCGTCGACGGGCTGGTGACGATCGAGGATCTGGTGGAAACCATCGTCGGCGACATTTCCGACGAGCATGACGAACCGACGGCGGTCCTGATCCAGGAACGGCCGGACGGCACGTTCGATGTCGATGCCCGCCTGCCGGTCGAGGAATTCGAAGCCCGGCTGGGTCCGTTGCTGACCGAGGCCGAGCGCGAGGCCGAGATCGAGACCGTGGGCGGCCTGGTCTTCCGCCTGGCGGGCCATGTGCCCGCGCGCGGTGAGGTCCTGACCCATGAAAGCGGTCTGGTCTTCCGCGTGCTGGACGCCGATGCCCTGCATATCCGCAAGGTGCGCGTCAGGCCGCCCCCGCCGGCCCCCTCGCCCACCGCCTGACTGTCTTGTCCGTCCTGACCCGCCTCTTCCCGCTGTGGGCCATCCTGGTCTCGGCCGCCGCCATCGGCCGGCCGGGAGCCTTCATGGTCCTGACGCCGGCCATCACGCCGCTGCTGGCGCTGGTGATGTTCACGATGGGCGTGACGCTGACGGTGGGAGATTTCCGCCGCGTCGCCCGCCGGCCGGCCCCGGTCGTGGCGGGCATCGTGCTGCATTACGCGATCATGCCGCTGGCGGCCTGGCTGATCGGGCGGCTGCTGGGCATGCCGCCGGCCCTGCGGGTGGGCATGATCCTGGTCGGCAGCGTGTCCAGCGGCACGGCGTCGAACGTCATGATCTATCTGGCGCGGGGCGACGTGGCATTGTCGGTCAGCATCAGCACGCTCTCTACCCTGGTCGGTATCGTCGCTACGCCGCTGCTGACGCGGCTGTACGTGGCGGCGGACGTGCAGGTCGACGTGCTGGCCCTGCTGCGCAGCATCGTGATGCTGGTCGCCCTGCCGGTGGCCGCGGGACTGGCGGTCAACATGCTGGCGCCGCGCCTGGTGCGCCGGGTGGAACCGGTCCTGCCGCTGGTGGCCATGATCGCCATCATGACGATCATTGGGGCCATCGTCGCCTCGGTCCGGCCATCGCTGGGGGCGGCGGGCCCGCTGGTCCTGCTGGGCGTGGTCTTGCATAACGGGATCGGCCTGCTGGGGGGCTATTGGGGCGGCAGGCTGCTGGGGCTGGAAGAAAGCGCCTGCCGGACGCTGGCGATCGAGGTCGGGATGCAGAATTCCGGGCTCGCCGCCACGCTGGGGCGGCTCTATTTCGGCCCGCTGGCAGCCCTGCCGGGGGCATTGTTCTCGATCTGGCACAATATCTCGGGCTCGGCCCTGTCGGCTTGGTGGTCGACCCGGCCGGTACCCGCGCCTTCAATCGCCCCGTCGCGGACATCTTGACGCCTGCCCGCTTTGCGGGCTCTGTCCCCGCTTTACCATTCGCCCGTTTCAGCCTGTCGGAGACCGTTCAGTCATGCCCGTTACCCGCCGCGCCCTGATCGCGACCGCGACCCCCGCCCTCCTGTTCGGACAGGCCCTGTCCGTCCGCGCCGCGCGGGCCGCCGCCGACCCGCGCATGGCCCCGCGCGCGGCCGGCAATCCGGCGGCCAAGGTCCATGTCGAGGAATGGTTCTCGCTGACCTGCACCCATTGCGCGCGATTCGCGGCCGAGGTCTTCCCCGAGATCCGCAGCAAGCTGATCGACACCGGCAAGGTCTATTACATCTTCCGCGATTTTCCGCTGGACCAGATCGCGCTGGCGGCGGCGATGATCGCCCGTACCCTGCCGCCGGAGCGCTACGAGCCCTTCGTGCTGTCGCTGCTGGCCAGCCAGGATCGCTGGGCCTTCAACCGCGAGGTCAACCCGCAGGACGAATTGCAGAAGATGGCGGCACTGGCCGGCATGCCCGCCGACCTGTTCCAGCGCACGCTGGCAGACGACACGCTGCGCCAGGCCATCATGGACGAGGAAAACCGCGCCCAGGCCCAGTACAAGATCGAAGGCACGCCGACTTTCCGCTTCAACGACAAGGAGCAGGTGGGTCAGGAGATGAATTACGAGGATTTCGCCAAAAAAGTGGCCTCGCTGAGCTGATTCGGTCCCTGCTCCTATGGCTGCCCGTTTTGTCCGTCTGCGTATCGGCGGTTTCAAGAGCTTCGCCGACCCGGTTTCGGTCGATATCCTGCCCGGCCTGACCGGGATCGTCGGGCCGAATGGCTGCGGCAAGTCCAATGTGGTCGAGGCCCTGCGCTGGGCGATGGGTGAAAGCTCCGCCCGCTCCCTGCGCGGCGGCGAGATGGACGATCTGATCTTCGCGGGGACCACCGCCCGCCCGGCGCGCAACCTGGCCGAGGTGACGCTGACACTGGAAGGCACGGAAGGGATCGCCGCCCCCCCGCTGCACGATCAGGACGAATTGCAGATCACAAGGCGCGCCGAGCGCGGCGCGGGCAGCGATTACCGCGTCAACGGCAAGCAGATCCGCGCCCGCGATGTGCAGACCCTGTTCGCCGACCTCGCCTCGGGCGCACGCTCGTCGGCCATGGTCAGCCAGGGGCGCGTCTCGGCGCTGGTGAATGCCCGCCCCGAGGAACGGCGCAGCATCCTGGAGGAAGCCGCCGGCATCACCGGCCTGCATGCCAGGCGGCATGAGGCCGAATTGAAGCTGCGCGCCACCGAGGCCAATCTGGCGCGCGCCGACGATCTGCGCATCCAGTTGGAAGGCCATCTGGGCAATCTGCGCGACCAGTCGCAGCAGGCCAGGCGCTATCGCGAGATTTCCACGGCCCTGCGCGAGTCCGAGACCACGCTCCTGGCCCTGCTGCACGCAAGGGCACGGCTGGCGGTGGAGCGGGCCGGCCAGACAGCCCGCCAGACCCGGCAGGCCCTGACCCAGGCCGAAGAGGCGGCCGAGACCAGCGTGATCGCGGAATTCGAGGCCAATCGCGACCTGCCCGCGCTGCGCGCGCGCACCGACGAAAGCCGCACGCTGCTGGAACGCCAGAAGATCCTGGCCGAAGGCATGGCGCGCGAGGAACAGCGCGCGACCGAGGCCGCGCAGGCCGCGACCGAACGGCTGCGCCAGGCCGAAAGCGACCATCAGGCAGCCCTGGCCCGCGAGACCGACGCAGGCGAGAACGTCGCCCGCCTGCAAGCTGAGCAGGCCGGCCTGTCCGCGCGCCTGTCCGCGCTGCCGGACGACATGGCCCGGGCCGCCCAGGCCCAGACCGATGCCGCCGGAATGGTGCAGATCCGTGAGCAGGCGCTGGAACAGGCCAGCACCGAGGCCACGGCCGCGCAGGCCCGCGCCACCCAGGTCGCGGCCGCCCTGACGGATGCCCAGGCCCGGCACGCGCGCCTCGAAGCCCAGCATGCTGCTCTGGCCGCCCAACTGGAAGGCCTGCGGGCCACCCTGCCCGCCTCTTCGGCACTGGAGGCCCAGGCCGCCGAACTGGCGGCCGCGATCACGCGCCTTGCGGAGTCCCGTGCCGCGCTGGAACGGGCGGCGCAGGAACAGTCCGACGCCACGCTGGCGGCCAGCCTGGCGCGCGGCCAGGCCGACGAGGCAAGGCGGCGCCATGACGAGGCGCGCCGGGCCCTGGCGCAGGCCACCGAGCGTGCCGCCGGGTTGCGCGCCGAACAGCAGGGCTTGCAGCGCCGGCATGACGAGGCGCACGCGCAACTGGTCGCCGCCGAACGCCGCGACGCGCTGCGTGCCGGCCTGGCCGATGCACAATCCACCCTCGATACCGCCCGCGCCGCGCTGGAACGGGCGGAACTGGACCGTCAGGCCGCTTCCGCCGCACGAATCGACGCTTATGCGCGCCTGCAGGAAGGCACGAATCGGCGCACCACGACCAATGCCGCCCTGCAATCGGCGGACACGGCCCACCAGCGCGCCGTCGCACGACTGCGTACCCTGGCCGAGGATCTGGCCCGCGCCCAGGCCACTGCCATCGCCCCGGAACGGTTGGCCGCCGCCCGCACGGCCCGCGAGGACGCCGAACGCCAGTTGGCCGAGGCCGGTAATGCATTGGAAGGCGCGGAGGCTGCGCTGGCCACCGCCGCCACCGACCGCGACGCCGCGACGCAGCGGCTGAGCGACCTCAAGGCCGATCTCTCCCGCCTGGCCGCGCAGGCGGAGGGCCTGACCCAGGCGCTGAAGACCGGACAGGAGGAGACGGATTTCCGCCCGGTCGTCGACGACATCACGGTGCCCGACGGGCTGGAGGCCGCCCTGGCCGCCGCCCTGACCGACGGTCTGGATGCGTCCGTCACGCAGGACGCACCGCGCCTGTGGCACGCCCTGCCATCCCTCGACGCGGCCCCGCTGCCTGGCACGGGTACCGTCGCCCTGGCCACGCTGGTCAGCGCCCCGGCCGCCCTGGCCCGTGCCCTGGCGGCGATCGGCCTGCTGGATGACGGTGCCGACGGCGCGGCCTTGCAGGCGGCACTTCTACCTGGCCAGAGCCTGGTGGGGCGAGACGGCGCCCTGTGGCGCTGGGATGGATATCGCGTGGCGGCCGGCCAGCCCAGCCGGGCGGCACTGCTGCTACAGCAGCGCAACCACCTGCGCGAGACCGAGGCCGCACGCCAGGCCCGTCTGGCCGACCTGCCGATCGCCGAAGCCGCTCTGGCGGCCGCCGAGCAGGCACGGGCCATGGCGGCTGAATCCGTCGGAACCGCCCGCGCCGCCCGCGCGGCGATCGAGGCCACGCTGCGTCAGGCCCGCACCGACGAAGCCGAGATCAGCCGGCTGGACGCCACTGCCCGCGCCCGGCTGGAGACTGTCCAGCCCCAGCATGATCAGGCGACGCAGACGCTGGCGGAAGCCGAAGCCGCGCTGAGCGCAGCCCGGCAGGCGGCAGCGGACCTGCCGGACGCCACTCAGCTGGCCCAGCGCCACGAGGCCGCCCGTCAGCAGGAACAGGCGGCGCAGACGGCCGAAACCACCGCCCGGGAGGCCCGCAAGCGCGCCGAAACCGCGCTGGAAGCCGCAAGGCGTGAGGATGAGGCCACCACCGCCCGCCATGGCGAGGCCGAATCCCGCCTGGCGACGATCATCCCGGAGTTGCAGCGCATCGCCCGCGAGGCCGAACAGGCCGAAACCGGCCGGCAGGAAGCCGAGGCGACCCTCGCCGCCCTGCCCCCGGGCGCCGACACCGATTCCGCCCTGGCGACCGCCGAAGCCCGCGCCCGCGATGCTGCGACGGC
Source organism: Gluconacetobacter tumulicola (assembly GCF_014174215.1). GTDB lineage: Bacteria > Pseudomonadota > Alphaproteobacteria > Acetobacterales > Acetobacteraceae > Gluconacetobacter > Gluconacetobacter tumulicola. Next base: position 27,315 of record NZ_JABEQL010000030.1, read on the forward strand.
CCAGGAGACGGCGCGGCAGGCCCAGCAGGACGCGGAACGGGCGCTGGAGCAGGCCCAGGCCGCCCATGCAGCCCAGCAGGCCACGCTGATCGAGACCCGCAGCGTGCTGGACGCCCAGGCGCCGCGCCTGGAGGCCCTGCATCAGGAGCGGGACGACGCGGCAGACCTGCTGGCCCGCGTGAAGGCGGAGCATCAGGCGCTGCCGGACCAGGAGGCGATCGCGACCCTGGTCCACGAGGCACGCGAGGCTCTGGCCCTCGCCCGCCAGGCTGAGGACGAAGCCCGCCAGCGCCGCGCGACCCTGGCCGGCGAGGAGCAGACCATCCAGGCCCGCCTGACCGGCGTCGTTGCCGCCCTGGCCGACTGGACCGGTCGCCAGGCCGCCGCCACCACCGAATTGCAGGGTGCTGCGGCGCGCCTGGACGCCACAAAGTCGGAGCATGCCCGGCTGGCGTCGATGCCCGACGAGGTGATTCGCAGCCGCGAGACCGCCCGCGAGGCGATGGACAAGGCCGAAACCAGCCATGCCGAGGCGGCCCGCAAGCTGGCCGAAGCCGAAGACGCGCTGGTGCGCGCCCAGACAGCCCGGCGCGATGCCGAGGCCGCCCTGGCGGCAGGGCGCGAAGCCGTCCTGCGCGCCGAGGGCCGGCACGAACAGGCCGAAGCCATCCTGGCCCAATTGCTGGCCGAAACACCGGAACCGCCGGGCATCGTCCCGCCCGACCTGACCGAAGCGGCGGAGACCAGCCTGCGCCGCAAGATCGCGCGCCTGATTCGCGAACGCGAGGAGATGGGGCCGGTCAATCTGCGGGCCGAACTGGAAGCCGACGAGGCCGAGACGCGGATCACGACCATCCAGCGGGAAAAGGAAGAGCTGGATTCGGCCATCGCGCGGCTGCGCGGCTCGATCGGCGCGCTGAACCGCGAGGGGCGCGAGCGCCTGCTGGCGGTGTTCACCGAGGTCGACAGGCATTTCCAGTCTCTGTTCGCCCGTATGTTCAATGGCGGCCGGGCGCATCTGGGCATGGTGGGCAATGACGACCCGTTGCAGGCGGGGCTGGAGATCTATGCCCAGCCGCCGGGCAAGAAACTGGCCACCCTGTCGCTGCTCTCGGGCGGCGAACAGGCCCTGACCGCCCTGTCGCTGATCTTCGCGGTCTTCCGCTGCAATCCAGCGCCGATCTGCGTACTGGACGAAGTGGACGCGCCGCTGGACGACGCCAATGTCGGGCGCTTCTGCGCCCTGCTGGCCGACATGGTGGCGGAAGCCGGTACGCGTTTCCTGGTCGTGACCCACCACCAGCTGACCATGGCGCACATGGACCGGCTCTATGGCGTGACGATGCAGGAACGCGGCGTCAGCCGGGTGCTGTCGGTCGATCTCGACCATGCGGCGAGCATGGTTGGGCAGCCACGGGCCGAAGCGGCCCATTGAAACAGACGCGCGAAGTTTTTTAAAAACAGAGGAATAGCATGCGACGTGATGAAGAAGGTTCATCACGCCGCATTCTTAAGTAGCCCTCAGCGCCCTGCGTCACGCGCCGTAATTCCACGACGGGACAATTCGATGACGGAGCGTCACTCGAATAGACAATATTTTTTATAAACAAACATCTATCGAACGATCAGCGTTCCGTGTCTCAGGCGGCAACAGGCTGCCTGCAAACGCTGCGTCTCCGGGATAACCCGGGGACGCAGCCTGACGGCATGTCAGCCCGGCAGCATCGTGCCGGTGTCGATGAAGCGCTGGTGCCAGGACAGCGATTCCTTGAGCAGATGCGGGGATTGCTGGCCGAACGAGCCTTCGCGCGCGCGCTTGTAGTAATCCTGCAGCAGCGGGCGATAGTCCGGATGCGCGCAGTTGCGGATGATGGTCTCGGCCCGCTGCTTGGGCGACAGGCCGCGCAGGTCGGCCAGGCCCTGTTCGGTCACCAGCACCTGCGAGTCCTGGGTGATGTGATCGACATGCGACGCCATCGGCACGATGGCCGAAATCTTGCCGCCCTTGGCGGTCGACGGCGTCATGAAGACCGAGATGTAGGCGTTGCGTGCGAAATCGCCCGAACCGCCGATGCCGTTCTGGACGCGCGACCCCATGACCTGGGTGGAATTGACGTTGCCGTAGATGTCGGATTCGATCAGCCCGTTCATCGCGATACAGCCCAGGCGGCGGATCAGCTCGGGATGGTTGCTGATATCCTGCGGGCGCAGGATGATCTTGGACCGGAACTCGGCCATGCGGGCATTCAGCGATTCCGCGGCCTCTGGGCTCAGCGAGAAGGCGGTGGCCGAGGCGACGCGCATCTTGCCGGATTCCAGCATGCCCAGCATGCCGTCCTGAATCACTTCGGTGAAGGCGGTCAGGTCCTCGAACGGCCCTTCTTCCAGCCCGCTCATCACCGCGTTGGCGACGTTGCCGACGCCAGACTGCAGCGGCAGCAGCGACTGCGGCAGGCGGCCCTTCGACACCTCATGACGGAAGAACTCCATCAGATGGCCGGCGATGGCCTTGGCCGACGCATCGGGCGGCGAGAAGGGCGCGTTGCGGTCCGGCGCATGGGTTTCGACCACCGCGACGACCTTCGAGGGGTCGATCTTCAGCGTGGCCTGGCCGATCCGGTCGTCGGGGCGCAGCAGGGGAATGGCGACACGCTCCGGCGGCAGGGCGGCGCCGTACCAGATGTCATGCATGCCCTCCAGGGCCGAGTGCTGCCAGCTATTGACCTCGATGATCACCTGGCGCGCGGACTCGACCCAGGTCTTGTTGTTGCCCACCGACGAGGACGGGACGATGGTGCCGTCCTCGCGGATCGCAACGGCTTCGATGACGGCCGTATCCATCTCGCCGAAGAAGCCCTGCCAGGTCATCGGGGCCACGTGGCTCAGATGCATGTCGAGATATTCGGTCTCGCCGCTGTTGATGCGGCCGCGCAGGATCGGGTCCGAATTGTAAGGCATGCGGAACGAGATGCCGTTCACCTTGGCCAGCGCACCGTCCAGTTCCGGCCCGGTGGACGCGCCGGTGAACAGACGGATGCGGAAATCGTTCCCCTTCCCCGTCTCCGCCTCGATGATGTTGGCCAGCGCCTGCGGAACGGCTTTCGGATAACCCGACCCGGTAAAGCCGCTCATGCCGACCATGCTGCCCGGACGGATATGCTTGGCTGCCTCCTCGGCGGTGGTCACTTTTGCCCGGAAGGCGGCGTTCCGGATTCGGCTATGATCGATCATGGAACCTTTCCTCGTGTCTTTTCGTTATCTTGGTCTTGTGCTGCGCGGGCCAGGGCCGCCCTGATCCTGCCACAGGGACGGAACAGCGTATCGGAGCCAGGCCAGCCCGACACGCCATCTGTTCTCTTTCCTGGCAGACCCGTCACAACAAAAGAGTGTTATCCCCGACCATGTGTATCGTGAGCGACCCGAAAGATGAACATGAGCGGCTGGTGAAACTGGTGCTGACGCGCATGCCGGGGCGCCTGCGCAGGGCGATCGACTGGCTGCGCGTTCCATCCCGCCGCCCGGCGCGAATACTGGCGAGTTTCCTGCTGATCGTTGGGGGATTGCTGTCCTTTCTGCCGATCCTGGGGGTGTGGATGCTGCCGCTCGGGCTGATCCTGCTGGCCGAAGACGTGGCGCTGCTCCGTCGCGGCGTGGACCGGCTCATCATCAGGATCGCCGACCGCTACCCCGGCTGGCTGGCACCGTCCGAATAAAATCGACTGGCAGCCATGCGCTGTTCATGCGCCGGCCATATGCTCTGGGGCCTCGACGGCGGACAGATGGCAAAACCGGTACCGTCACCCCATATCCAACGAAAGGCCTATCGTCCCCTTCACCCAGACCGAAGCCCCATACCACTGACATGCCACTGAATCGCAATCCGTCCACCGACGACACCGTCTGGAAACTGCCCCACCTCCCTGCGTCGGCCTCCCTGCCGGTGGGGGGGACCGAGATGTGGCGCGACCTGCGGGCGCTGGAAGCGCTGATCGCCGGGCGCCCGATTCGGGTGGTCGGCGACGTGCATGGCGATCTGCGGGCCTTCGAACACGCGGTGGCGACCGAACGATTCATCATCCAGCTCGGCGATCTGGTGGACCATGGCCCGAACAGCGTCGGTACCTTCCGGCTGATGCAGCGCCTGCTCGACGATGGACGCGGCCTGTTCATCCTGGGAAACCACGACCGCAAGCTGGCGCGCGCACTGGCCGGCCACAAGCTGCGGTTCGACGCCGCGCTGAACGAGACCGTCCGTCAGTTTCAGGCGCCCGAAAACGACGATGTCTGTCACCGGGCGGTGCAGGACATCGCGCACGCGCCCCCGTGGATCGTGCTGGGACGGCGGATCTTCGTGCATGGCGGCTTCCATTCGCGGATGCTCGACGAACCTCCACCGCCGGGCCTGGGGGAGGTCACGCCCCTGCTGTCGCGCGCGCTGTTCGGCGAAACCACGGGCCGCACGCGCAAGGACGGCTATCCGGAACGCAGGCTGAACTGGGTCGATCATATTCCGCCCGGCTATACCGTCTATTGCGGGCACGATCGCCGCTCGACCGACGGCCGACCCTGGGTGCGGGCCGGCCGCGCGGGGGGGCGATCGGTCTTTACCGACACCGGAGCCGGAAAAGGCGGCCATCTGGCATGGATCGATCTGCCCGCCGAGGACTGAAACACGGTATAACGTCACGATCGACAGAGAGGAGCATGTTGACGTGAACGATACCGTGGCCATCGACCAGACGATCAAGGCGCCAGGCGCCCAGGAGATGCTGCTGGGGCTTCGCCAGAGCATCGACAATATCGATGCCGCGCTGATCTACATGCTGGCCGAACGTTTCCGCCACACCCAGGCCGTGGGCGAACTGAAGGCGCGCCACAACATGCCCCCCGCCGACCCGACCCGCGAGGCCCAGCAGGTCGCGCGGCTGCGCGAACTGGCCGAAGCGGCGCGGCTGGACCCGGACTTCGCCGAGAAGTTCCTGGCCTTCATCATCAAGGAGGTCATCCGCCACCACGAAGCCATCGCGCGCAAATCCGCCGCGCCCGGCGCCGTCTGATGGCTGCGGCGTCAGATCCCGCGGCCCCGGCCGCCCCCACGCGGACGCTGGTGCTGATGCGCCACGCGGAAGCCTTTCCCGGACCGTATGGCGACCCCAGCCCGTCCAGCGACCTCGGGCGCCCCCTGACCCCCGCCGGACGCCGCCAGGCGCACGAACGCGGAACACAACTGCGCGAGATCGGGTTCATCCCGGAGCTGGTCCTGATCAGCCCGGCGATGCGTTCGGGCGAAACCTATGCCGCATTCGGGCCGTTTTCCACCACCGCCGTGCCGCAGGTGCGCCAGGACGGAAGGCTGTATGAATGCGGCAGCGAGAGCATTCTGGAAGTCCTTCAGGAGACGCCAGAAAACTTTAACAATATCATTGTGATAGGTCACAATCCGGATCTGTACCAACTGGTGATGGATCTGGCAGGGCATGCCATCGACGACCCGGACAAGAGCATCCTGATCCGGGGCTTTCCTGTCGCCTCCCTGGCCTGTTTCACGGTGCATGGCCCCTGGCATGCCCTGGCACGCAAACAGGCCGTTCTGAGCCGTGCGCTATGCAATTGAGGGGGTAAGCGCCCCCTCGCACGCAGAGTTGCCACGCTAGCCGTTTCGTCCTTATCTCGGCGCATGCCTGCATCGGGACATGGCGCCGGACCAATACGTCGCAAACTGTCACGCAGAGGACAGGTGTCCGCAGGTTGGGGATGAGAATGGCCGCTCGCACGGCGGCGAACGACCAAGAGGAGAGTTTGATGACCGAGTCAGGAAAAGTGGCCACCGTCTCGCTAGAAGGCAAAACAGCCAGTCTGCCGGTCCATTCCGGAACGCTGGGCCCCGACGTGCTGGACATTCGCAAGATCACCGCCGATCTGGGCGTTTTTACGTTCGATCCCGGCTATGGCGAGACGGCGTCCTGCACCAGCAAGATCACCTTCATCGACGGCGACAAGGGTGTCCTGCTGCACCGTGGCTATCCGATCGCGCAACTGGCCGAGCAGGCCACGTTCACCGAGGTCGCCTACCTGCTGCTGAACGGCGAACTGCCGACCAGCACGGAGCATGACAGTTTCGTCGAGACCCTGAAGTCGCACACGCTGCTGCACGAACAGATCCGCAATTTCTTCAACGGGTTCCGTCGTGATGCGCATCCGATGGCGATCCTGTGTGGCACGGTCGGCGCGCTGTCGGCCTTCTACAGCGACGCCAACGATATCTCGAACGCGGCCAGCCGCAACCTTTCGGCGGTGCGCCTGATCGCCAAGCTGCCGACGATCGCGGCCTGGGCGTATAAATACACGCAGGGCGAGGCCTTCATTTATCCGCGCAACGACCTGACCTACGCGGAAAACTTCCTGTCGATGATGTTCGCGCATCCGTCGGAGCCGTACAAGGTCAATCCGATCCTGGCGCGGGCGATGGATCGCATCCTGATCCTGCATGCGGACCACGAGCAGAACGCATCGACCTCGACGGTGCGCATGGCCGGCTCGACGGGCGCCAATCCGTTCGCCTGCGTCGCCGCGGGCATCGCCGCCCTGTGGGGACCCGCCCATGGTGGTGCGAACGAAGCCGTGCTGAAGATGCTGGCCAAGATCGGCAGCAAGGAAAACATCCCCGAGTTCATCGCCCAGGTGAAGGACAAGAACAGCGGCGTGCGGCTGATGGGCTTCGGCCATCGCGTCTACAAGAACTTCGACCCGCGGGCGAAGATCATGCAGGCGACCTGCCACGAAGTCCTGGGCGAACTGGGGATCAAGGACGATCCGCTGCTGGACCTGGCGGTGGATCTGGAGAAGATCGCGATCCACGACGAATATTTCGTCAAGCGCAGCCTGTATCCGAACGTCGATTTCTATTCGGGCATCATCCTGAAGGCGATGGGCATCCCGACCAGCATGTTCACCGTGCTGTTCGCCCTCGCCCGCACCACAGGCTGGATCAGCCAGTGGAAGGAAATGATCGAAGAGCCCGGCCAGCGCATCAGCCGCCCGCGCCAGCTCTACACCGGCTCGCCGGAGCGCGACTTCGTGCCGCTCGCCAAGCGCGGCTGAGGCTTGAAGCCGATCTGTCCAGGATTGCACCCGGACAGATCGGAAGACTCGCGCAAGCTTGTCAGGATCGGGAAGAGACGTCCGTCCGTTTCATAAAAAAGCCCGTCGGCCAATGGGCCGCCGGGCTTTTTTATTGCCCATTCTCAGCGTGGGAGCCAATCAGGGACAGTCGCACCCTGCCGTCGGCCCCTTGTCCGCGCGCACCACATGATGGTCGATCCATTCGGAAACCAGGCGCCGGGCTTCGTTCAGCGACGCTTCGGGATGATGGATGCGATACAGGGTGGTGCAGGCATGGAACGCCGAAACATCGCCCGTCCCGACTTCCCGCAATTCCCGGTACGCGGTAACCACCGCCCGTTCGCAGTTTCGTGTGATCCGGCCGTTTTCTGGCGCCACGGTTTTAAATCCTTATTGCGAACGATTTGCAATTACAGTTATATTAGCGAGTATATCCGCCTCCGGCAAGAGAAACCGCCCTTCGGCCACACGCGATCCAACCCCTCGCCTGGCGCGTTACAGATGGGATTCGGATGGCATGATGTCTACCGCGCGATAGATTTTCCCGATCGATCCCGCTAAGGCTCTTCCACCTCGTTTTCCTACGATATCGGACCGGAAAGACACACCAGATGAACGATTCGACAGGGTACGGCACGGGCGTCTCGTCAGGCTCATCCGCCTGGGACCGCGACGCCGCGCTGACCACCGCCAAGCTGCTGCTGGAAATCAAGGCGGTCAATTTCCGTCCCGAAGACCCCTACACGCTGACATCGGGCTGGAAATCGCCTGTCTATATCGACTGCCGGCGCATCATTTTCTTCCCTCGTGCCCGGGCCAAGATCGTCGAGCTGGGCGTGGAGAAGATCGGCCGGCATATCGGCTATGAAAGCATCGACGCCGTCGTGGGCGGCGAGACCGCGGGCATCCCCTTCGCCGCCTGGATCGCCGACCGGATGATGGCCCCCATGGCCTATGTCCGCAAGAAGCCCAAGGGTTTCGGCCGCAACGCCCAGATCGAGGGCGACGTGCCCGAGGGCATGCGGACGCTGCTGGTCGAGGACCTGACGACCGACGGCTCGTCCAAGATCCGATTCGCGCGTGCCCTGCGCGATGCGGGGGCGATTGTCGACCATACGTTCGTCGTCTTCTTCTATGGCGTCTTCCCCGGATCGCTGCGGACGCTGGCGGACATGAACATCTCGCTGCACGCGCTGTGCACCTGGTGGGATGTGCTGGAAGCCTGCGCCGGGCAGCCCTATTTCTCGGAGAAGGACGCGTCCGAGGTCCGGCGCTTCCTTGAGGACCCGTGCGGCTGGTCCGGCCGGCATGGCGGCGTCTCCAGCCTGGAAGAGACCCTGGCCTTCAAGAGCGCACAGGGCCAGGGCTGATCCCATTGCCATGACGCAGCGGATTCTCGCGTTCGATTCGGGGATCGGCGGCTTCGGGATCGTTCGGGCGCTTCGCGCCCGACTCCCCGGCATACCGGTCGATTACCTGGCCGACACGGCGATCTATCCGTACGGCGAGCAGGACGATGCCGCGCTGATCGATCGCATGGTCACCCTGATGGGAGAGGCCATTGCCCGCCTCGCGCCCGATCTGATCGTCATCGCCTGCAATACCGCCAGCACGCTGGCGCTGGGCGCGCTGCGGGAACGCTATGACATTCCCTTTGTCGGCTGCGTTCCCCCCATCAAATGGGCAGCCGCGTTAAGCCAGAGCCGCACAATCGGGCTGTTGGCCACACGGGCGACCGTCAGGCGGCCCTATCTGCGCGACCTGCAACAGCGCTACGCCCCCGATTGCACCCTGCTGGCATATGGTGCCCGGGGACTCGCCGATCTGGCGGAACGCGCCTTTCGCGGCCATCCGATCCCGGCCGATATCGTCCAGCAGGAACTGGCTGCCCTGTTCGGGCAGCCCGGCGGCGACCGGATCGACGTGGTCGGCATCGGCTGCACCCATTACACGTTCCTGATGGACGCCTTCCGCGCGAGCTCGCCCCCGGGGATGATCTGGCTGGACCCGGCGGATGCGGTGGCGCGCCGGACCGCAACGGTGCTGGGGGCGCTCCCGCCTCGGCCCGAGGGCACTTCTCGCCCCGACCTGGCCTTCTTCACCGCCATGCCGGCGGAACCCGCGCGCATGACGACCGCCATGGCCGCGCTGGGCTATGGGTCGCCAGCCCTGTTCGCCCAGGAACAGGCCGCGATCTGACCGATCGCGCCTGCCTGGACGCCATTATCGCGTGCAATCCGATGAGACGAAATAGCTGAGCAGCCCGCCCTCTATGACCGTGCCCCTGAGCCCGGGAAACGCGCGCCGGACCACCACCGCAGCGCGCCGTTCCACTCAGGCCCTAGCGGGCGCGGCTGACGGTGTAGGATGCCGTATCCTGCAGCAGGCGCCGCAGACGGGTATCGGGGAAGATATCCAGCGCCTCACGCGCCGCACGGGCATAGGCGGCAGCACGATCCAGTGTGACGCCGATGGCGTCGGTCTGGGCGATCAGGGCCAGGGCATGATCGAGATCCTCGGGCGCCTGTTCGCTCTCCTCGATGACCCGCCGCCAGAACTGGCGATCTTCCTCGCTGCCGGCGGCATAGGCTGCCAGCACCGGGAGCGTGATCTTGCCCTCGCGGAAATCGTCGCCCACGGTCTTGCCCAGCACGGCCTGGTCCGCCGCGTAATCCAGCGCGTCATCGACCAGCTGGAACGCCATGCCCAGATTGGTGCCGAAGGCTTCCAGCGCCAGTTCCTCGGCATCCGGCCGTTTGGCCACCACCGCACCCACGCGACAGGCGGCGGCGAACAGGGCGGCCGTCTTGCCGTGAATGACCGTCAGATACTGGTCGACCGAGGTGGACAGGTCGTTCTGCGTCGACATCTGCAGAACCTCGCCCTCGGCGATCGTAGCCGAAGCCGAAGACAGGATGGCCATCACCTTCAGCGAGCCATCATCCGTCATCAACTGGAACGACCGGGCGAACAGGAAATCGCCGACCAGCACCGACGCCTTGTTGCCGAACACGGCATTGGCGCTGGCCAGCCCGCGCCGGAGCTGACTTTCATCCACCACGTCGTCATGCAGCAGCGTCGCAGTGTGGATGAACTCCACGCACGCGGCCAGCGCAACATGGCGCTGATGGTCCGGGCCGGCCGGATAGTCGCACAGACGCGCCGATGCCAGCGTCAGCAACGGGCGCAACCGCTTGCCGCCGGCCGCCACCAGATGGGCCGCCAGCTGGGGAATCAGGGCAACGGGGCTGTCCATCCGCTCGATGATCGCGCGATTGCACGCGGCCATGTCTTCGGCCAGATAGCTCGACAACGCGCTCAGGGCAGCTTCCGCCCCCTCCTGCGCCGAGGCGCCGGGGCCGGAATGCTTCGCGGTTGCCGTTTTCTCGGATTCCGGCAGGGTGACTGTAACGCCCAAAAGGTTAAACTCCCCGGCTCCGTTGGATTGGTCTGTAGAACATATGAGCGGCGTGAGAATGACGGTCAAGCCGAAGGACATCATACATGAGCCGACGCCGGATCTGGCATGTCCTGCGGACGACGCATCCATCGAAGCCCTGAGCCACGGAACGCTGCTGGATGGCCGGCTCCGCTACCGGCAGTTTCGCCATGGCTACCGAACCGGACTGGAGCCCGTCCTGATGGCGGCCTCCATCCCTGCCCGCCCCGGCCAGCGCATCCTGGAAGGCGGATGCGGGGCGGGTGCCGGGCTGATGTGCCTGGCCTGGCGCGTGGCCGGCACGACCGGCGTGGGCGTGGAGCGCGATGCCCGCACCGCCATGCTGGCCCAGGCCAATTTCAACGAGAACGGTTTCGATCGGTTGCGCGCGCTCTGCGCGACATTGCCCGACCTGCCCCCCCTGCCCGAATGCCCCGCGCAGGGTGGCGGGTTCGACCACGCCTTCGCCAACCCGCCCTGGCATCGCGCTGACGCCAGCGCGTCACCCGATCCGCGCCGCGACATCGCGCGGCGTGTCGGGACGAGCGACATGCTGAATGTCTGGGTCCGCAGCCTGGGGCGACAGGTGCGCCATCACGGCACGTTGACCCTCGCTTTGCCCGCCGCCTCGCTCGACACGGCAATCGCGGCCATGCGTGCGCATGGTATCGGGTCGATCCGGCTGATCCCCTTCTGGCCCAAGGCCGGGCGCCCGGCCCGAATCGTGCTGGTCCAGGGACGGGTCGGCGGCCGGGGCGACGCCGCCCTCCTGCCCGGCATGACACTGCATCGGGCAGACGGCCATTTCACGCCGGAAGCCGAGGCCATCCTGCGCGACGGGGCGCCGCTGGATGGCATCTCGTCGTGACTGGCGTCTTCTTTTTCTGAAGAAAAAGAAGCAAAAAGACCTTTATCCGTTCAGGGATATTGTAATGTCCCAGTACAAGGCTCCCGGTAGCCCGCCTCACCCCTATGCAGGTCACCATGCTCGATCATGTTTCGATCACAGTGTCGAACCTGGCCATGGCCGAACCGTTCTATGACGCTGTTTTCGCGGCGCTGGGCGTGCCGAAGGTCGGGTACGATCATGCGAATGGCTGGATCGGCTATGGGGAGCGGTGCGATTCAGGACATCCCGACAGGATTTATCTCTCGATCCGCCTCGGGCCGCCCCTGGGTGACGCACCGCGCCGGCACTGGTGCTTCAAGGCCCCCACCCGCGTCGCGGTCGACGCGTTCTGGAAGGAGGGGCTTCTCCACGGTGGATCAGACAATGGACCACCAGGACTAAGGGGGGATTACCATCCCTCTTACTACGCGGCCTTCCTGATCGATCCGGCCGGGAACCACATCGAAGCCGTCTGCCACCGCGCAGAACAGGACTGACATTCGGACGCGAGGAGGCCTCTCCCCGCGTCCGGCCTTGCTAGCCGTCGGACTGGAAGATGCTCTCCTCGAACGCCTCTTCCCAGGTGCCGGAGGTCGAGGCCCGGCTGTATTCCGTCGCGCGATTTTCGAAGAAATTCGTATGCTCGACGGCGTTCAGCATGTCATCCAGCCACGGCAGCGGATTGGCGGGAATATTGTACATCCCATCCAGTCCCAGCAGGCTCAGGCGGCGATCGGCAACGAAGCGGATATAGGTCTTGACCAGATCGGCATCCAGGCCCTCGACCGGGCCCATCTCGAAGCACAGATCGATGAACGCATCCTCATGGTCGACAATGTCGCGGCAGACCTGACGAATGTCCTCGCGCAGCTTCTCGGTCCAGATTTCCGGATTTTCATGGATGAAGGTGCGAAACAGCCGGGCCATGGACAGGCAGTGCAGGGTCTCGTCACGCACCGACCACGAGACGATCTGCCCCATTCCCTTCAGCTTGTTGAAGCGCGGGAAATTCAGCAGGATAGCGAACGACGCGAAGAGCTGAAGCCCCTCGGTAAAGGCGCCGAACGCCGCGAGCGTCCGGGCGATCTCATATTTGCTGTCGACCGAGAAGCCCTGCATGTAGTCATATTTATCCTTCATTTCCTTATATTTAAGGAAAGCGGAATACTCGGATTCGGGCATACCGATCGTATCGAGCAGATGACTATAGGCGGCGATATGAATCGTCTCGATATTCGAGAAGGCGGACAGCATCATCAGCACTTCAGTCGGTTTGAACACCCGGCTGTAATGCTTCATGTAGCAATTGTTCACCTCCACGTCCGACTGCGTGAAGAAGCGGAAGATCTGGGTGACCAGATGCCGCTCACTCTCCGTCAGGGTGCGGTGCCAGTCCTTCACATCGTCGGCCAGCGGCACTTCTTCCGGCAGCCAGTGCACGCGCTGCTGCGTCAGCCACGCGTCATACGCCCACGGATAGCGAAATGGCTTGTAGACCGGATTGGCCGTCAGCAGGTCGAAATGGGTTTCGCCCTCGGGCTGGGGCGCGTTGAGGCGTTCGGTCATGTCGTCTTCTCCGCGACAGCAATGCGGCAACCGGTCGTAGGCGATAGGCGGCTCGCGCCGCCTTATCGGGTTACTGGCAGGCCAGGCACTCGTCGTAATTGGTGGATGACGTCGGCGTGGCCGACGCGGCCGGTGCCGGCTCGGGCACCAGGACGTCGCTCTTGTCCAGGACGTTGCTGACGGTGTCCGCCCGCTGGATCGACAGCGAACGGCAATAGTACAGCGACTTCACGCCCCGCTTCCACGCCAGATAATGGATCTGGTGCAGGTCGCGCTTATGCACGTTCGCCGGCAGGAACAGGTTGATGGACTGCGCCTGGCAGATAAAGCCGGCGCGGTCGGCCGCATGCTCCACCACCCAGCGCTGATCCAGTTCGAAGGCGGTCTTGAAGACGTCCTTCTCCTGCTGGGTCAGGAAATCCAGATGCTGGACGCTACCCTGGCTCAGGGTGATCGACGACCAGACCTCGTCCGTGTTCTGCCCCTTGTCGATCAGCAACTTGGTCAGGTGCCGGTTGCGCACGGTGAACGAGCCGGACAGCGTCTTCTGCAGGAAGACGTTCGCGGCGATCGGCTCGATCCCGGGGCTGGAATTGCCCGCGATGATGGAAATCGACGCCGTCGGCGCGATCGCCAGCTTGTTCGAAAAACGCTCCATCACGCCATATTCCGCCGCGTCCGGGCACGCCCCGCGCAGTTCCGCCAGCTTGCGCGACGCCGCGTCGGCCTTCTCGCGAATATGCTTGAAAACCCGCTTGTTCCAGACCTTCGCGATCACGCTTTCGAACGGCACGTTGTTGGCCTGCAGGAAGGAATGGAAGCCCATCACCCCCAGTCCGACCGACCGCTCGCGCGAGGCCGCGTATTTCGCGCGCGCCATGTCGTCGGGCGCCCGGTCGATGAAATCCTGCAACACATTGTCGAGGAACAGCATCACGTCCTCGATGAATTGCGGGTCGTCCTTCCACTCTTCCCAGGTTTCCAGGTTCAGCGAGGACAGGCAGCAGACGGCCGTCCGTTCCTGGCCGTGATGGTCGATGCCGGTCGGCAGCGTGATCTCGGCGCACAGGTTCGAGGTCTTGACCTCCAGCCCTGCCAGCTTGTGGTGCTCGGGCCGCGCGTTGTTCACATGGTCGGAATAGATGATGTAGGGCTCGCCCTGCTCCATCCGCGCCGTCAGGATGCGAATCCACAGCGACCGTGCGGACACGTGGCGAATATGCGCGCCATCCTTGGGCGACAGCAGCGCCCATTCCGCGTCCTCGGCCACGGCGCGCATGAAAGCGTCCGAGACCAGCACCCCGTGATGCAGGTTCAGCGCCTTGCGATTCGGGTCACCACCGGTCGGGCGGCGGATTTCAATGAATTCCTCGATCTCGGGATGCCAGACCGGCAGGTAGACGGCGGCGGAACCCCGGCGGAGCGACCCCTGGCTGATCGCCAGCGTCAGACTGTCCATCACGCGAATGAAGGGGATCACGCCCGAGGTCTTGCCGTTGCGGCCGACATTCTCGCCGATCGAGCGCAGATTGCCCCAGTAGGAGCCGATGCCGCCGCCCTTGCTGGCCAGCCAGACATTCTCGTTCCACAGATCGACGATGCCGCGCAGGCTGTCATTCGCTTCGTTCAGGAAGCAGGAGATCGGCAGGCCGCGCGTCGTCCCGCCATTGGACAGCACGGGGGTGGCCGGCATGAACCAATGGCGCGAGATATAGTCGTACAGCCGCTGCGCATGCCCCGGATCGGCGCCGTAATAGGATGCCACCCGCCCGAACAGGTCCTGGTAGCTCTCGCCGTCCAGCAGGTAGCGATTATCCAGTGTCGCCTTGCCGAATGGCGTCAGCAGCGCATCGCGCGACCGGTTGACCCGCACCGGATGATGACCGGGCAGTTGGACGACATCATCGAACATGTCGGGCGTCTGGCCGGATTCGTGGTCCTGAAACAGGCCACGCTCCTCGGCCGGACGATCAGACACAGTTCCGGATACGTCATCCAGGCTCATCCATCATCTCCGTGAAAATCGCCGGGACACGGCGTCTATGCCTAGTGTCCAGGGCAGCATTATGACGCTACATATCGCGTCAGGGCAACCAAGAATGCACTAGATATATGAAGATGAAGGGACGGCAAGGGCCCGTTTCGGGTCGAGGTGAGGACTTTCCGCGTCAAGCAAAAAGTTTTTTTTCTTCGCCTTCCGGCATCGGCGCCACACGGTAACTGGCGGTCGAAACCGTCACGCTTCCGCCGGCCCGCCTGCGTCCCACCGGGCGGCGGCGGCCTCGTCGCTTTCCCGCGCCGCGACCCATTTCGCCTCCCCGCTCGGATATTCCTCGCGTTTCCAGAAGGGAGCCTGCGTCTTCAGCCAGTCGATCACGAATCCCGTCGCGTCCAGCGCGGCCCCGCGATGCGCCGCCGCGCACAATACCAGCACGATCGGCGCCCCGACGGGCAGCCGCCCGACGCGATGGATCACGGTGCAGGCCAGCAGATCGAATCGGGTGCCGGCCTGCGCCACGATTCGCCCGATCATCGATTCGGTCATGCCCGGATAATGTTCCAGAGCCAGTGCCGCCAGCCCCGCATCGCCCCGCACCAACCCCATGAAGAGGCCGATTCCGCCGACATCAAGTCCCGCTCCGGCCAGCCGCGCGATCTCGGCATCCACCGAGAACGTCTCTTCCTGGATCCGGATATCGACCTGCATCGGCTATCCCCCCGTCACGGGCGGGAAGAAGGCCAGTTCATCCCCGGCGCGCACCGGCGAATCGAGGGCCGCGAATTCCTGATTGACGGCGCAGCGGATCGGCCCGGCCCCTTCACCGAATATCTCTTCATAGGCCGCGCCGCGCCGACGCAACCCATCCATGATGTCACGGACCGAAGGCGCCTCGTCCCCGGACAATAGAAGCGTCTCCCCCGACCGGCCCAGCCGATCCCGAAGCCAGGCGAAATACAGGATTTCCACCATACGCGCTGCCTCTCCTGTCATCGCCACACCGCCTTGCGGCCCATTCGCCCGCCTGTCCTATCGGGAAACGCCCGGCGTGTCCCGCACCGTCTTCACGGTCCCGTCCGGGGTGATGACGGTACTGGTGCCGTCGCCGTTGGGAATGACGATGGTCGAGGCCGTCTGGCCAGGCCGGGCCGGCGCGGCATCCTCATGCCCAGTCGAAGGGCTTGCCCCTCGCCCCGAGAAATCCTGCACACCACCATGGATCTCGGCCTGCTCGCCCGCGCTCAGCGTGCCGCCTTCAGGAAGGACCGGGCCGGTCGCCGCATCGGCGGGCAGCCCGTCATCCGCTCCATGATGTTCGCGCGTCGCATCGCCCAGGGTCGGCAACGGCGCGGGCGGGCCGGGCCACATATTGCCGCCCTGGGGCAGGATCGGCCGTTCAGCCACTTCTTCCCCCCGGGCGCGGCGCAGATTCTCCGCATCCCCCGCCGGCAGGTTCGGGTTGGCCCCTGGAAACGTTGCATCATCGGCCATCAGCTTGCCGAAACCGGCACAGCCCGTCTGCAATACCAGCAGTGAAAGCACCGCCGCCCTGCGCATCATCATTCCCCTCCGCCGCGCCCTGTTCCGCCAGCGACTGGAAGTCTGCCCATTCGTCTCCACAACCACAAGTGGCATGAAATATGATGATACAATCAGGACGCGATTTTCGACGCACCATCATGCCGGCTGATATGCCGCATGGCGGTCACCAGATATCCCCACCCGGTCACGACCGTCAGCACCGCCGCGATCCACAGCAGGATCGACCCGATCAGGCCGACCGGCAGCCATGGCATATGCAGCAGCCGTCCCGTCCCGTCCCCCGCCAGCAGGAAGCCGATCGCCGTCATCTGGATGCCGGTTTTCCACTTCGCCAGCCGCGTCACCGGCAGGCTGACTCGTGTCGAGGCCAGGAATTCGCGCATCCCGCTGATCAGGATTTCCCGCGCCAGGATGATGATGGCGGGATACAGTCCGCCGAACGGCAGATGGCCGGTGCCGGCCAGCATCATCAGCGACGCACCGACCAGCAGCTTGTCGGCGATCGGGTCGAGCATCCGCCCGAGCTCCGAATATTGCTGGCGCGCGCGCGCCAGCCGCCCGTCCAGATAGTCGGTGATCGCGGCCGCGATAAACAGCAGGCACGCCGCGAAATCGGTCATCGCGCTGCCCATCGCCACAAGGGCGACCAGGACGGGAATCGCCCCAATCCGCGACAGGGTCAGGATATTGGGCAGGTCGGTCAACATCGGGAGGCACCGTACAGCAAGACACGGCGAACAGGAACGGTACTTCACGCCGGTCTGATGAAGAAATCGCTCAGAGCCTGACCGAAAATGTGGGCTGGCGAGCGAGAGCGGCCCGCAGGGCCGCGCCCGGCGTGTGTTGCCGAGCATCGGAGCGGAGTGGCCTTGATGGCCATGAGCACCGAAGCGCAAGAAACGCGCGCTGGATCGCCGCCAGCGCGCATTTTCGGTCAGGCTCTCACATCTCGCCGCCCATCGCGCCGGGCTACGCGCCGCTCCAGCCCGGATGGAAATGCCCGTAGACGACGCGCGCGGTCTCGCGGTTGATCCCCGGCGTCGCCTCCAGATCGGCCAGCCCCGCCTGCCGCACGCCCCGCGCCGAGCCGAACTGGTTGAGCAGCGCACGCTTGCGCGCCGCGCCGACGCCGGGGATTTCGTCCAGTTCCGACTTCACCAGCGCCTTCGATCGCCCTGCGCGATGGGTGGAAATGGCGAAACGGTGCGATTCGTCGCGCAGCCGCTGCAGATAGTACAGCACCGGGTCGCGCGGCGGCAGTTGGAAGGCCGGGCGATCGGCGACATGAAACCATTCGCGCCCCGCATCCCGGTCGGGCCCCTTGGCGATCGCTACCAGCGTCACGTCCGACACGCCAAGTTCGTCCAGGATCGCCCGCACCGCCGAATACTGGCCCGCACCGCCATCGATCAGGACGATATCCGGCCAGTCGGCCGTGCCGCCCTCCGCCTCGCGCTCCCGCAGGGCGCGGCTGAAGCGCCGTTCCAGCACCTCGCGCATCATCGCAAAATCGTCCCCCGGCGTGATCGGCCCGCGAATCGCGAATTTGCGATAGCTCCGCCGGTCGAACCCTTCCGGCCCCGCCACCACCATCACGCCATAGGCGTTGGCACCCATGATATGGCTGTTATCGTAGATCTCGATCCGTCGTGGCGCGGCATCCAGCCCGAAGAGTTCGGCCACCCCGTCCAGCAGCTTCGCCTGGGCCGTGCTTTCGGCCATCTTGCGTTCCATCGCCTCGCGGGCGTTCGTTTCGGCGTGTTCCACGACCGCACGCTTCTCGCCCCGCTGCGGCACCAGGATCTCCACCTTACGGCCGCGCTTGATGCCCAGCGCGTCGGCCATCAGGGCATGCTCCGCGATCTCGCAATTCAGCAGGATCTGCGCCGGCGGCGGCTTGTCGTCATAGAATTGCGACAGGAACGCGCCCAGCACCTCACCCGGCGCCTCGTCGCGCGCATGAAGGGGAAAGAAGGCGCGATTGCCGTTGTTGCGGCCGCCACGGATGAAGAAGACCTGGATGCAGGACTGACCCGCCACCTGGGCGATGGCCACGATGTCCGCATCCTCCAGCGAAGCAGGGTTGATGACCGACGAATCCTGCATCGCCGCAAAGCCCCGGATACGGTCGCGGATGGTCGCCGCCCGCTCGAACGCCAGGCCGGCCGCCGCCTCCTCCATCTCGCGCACCAGTTCATCGCGCAGGCCGTTGCGCTGGCCGGACAGGAAGGCCCGCGCCTGCTCCACCAGATGGGCATAATCCGCCTGGTCGATGCGTCCGACGCACGGCGCCGAACAGCGCTTGATCTGAAAGAGCAGGCATGGCCGGGTCCGCGCGTTGAACACCGCATCCGAGCACGACCGCAACAGGAACACCCGCTGGAGCAGGTTGAGCGTCTGGTTGACCGCCCAGGCCGAGGCGAACGGCCCCCAGTAGGACGCCCCCTTGACCAGCTTGCCACGATGCTTCGCGATCTGCGGAAACGCGTCTCCGTCGCTCATCATGATCCACGGATAGCTCTTGTCGTCGCGCAGCAGGATATTGAAGCGCGGCTTCATGCGCTTGATATAGTTGGCTTCCAGCAGCAGTGCCTCGGCCTCGGTATGCGTGGTGACGATTTCCATCGTCACCGTTTCGGACACCATGCGCCGCAGCCGCTCGGGCAATTTGCCCAGTTGGGTGTAGGACGTCACCCGCCGCTTCAGAATCCGCGCTTTGCCGACGTACAGCACCTCCCCCTTCTCGCCGATCATGCGATAGACACCGGACGAGAGCGGCATGGTCTGAAGGGCATGCTGAATCGCCTCCACGCCCCGGAGGCGCGGGGTGGCGGTCGCGTCGCCGTCCATCAGGCCGCCCCCTCATTCATCCACCGATCATGTGGATAAGTCTGTGGAGCAGGCACGGGCAGAATCGTGGGGCGGGCAGTTTTCCTGACCCCGGCTTGGATTGCATAAAAAAGCAGCACAGAAAAATAACCCACTGATAATGATAAAAATTATTCCAACACGACCTTGATGTTCGATGAACTCCAGGCAATCCGCTGAAAAAACCGAGGATCGCTTCCGCCCACCACAAACTGCCTGCAATGTCTACCCGATCACCCGCGATTCGATCCCGTTTTGTTCGTGATGGCGGGAATCGCTCTTGCCAGCCGGCACACGATGGGCGATGCCACTGATATGCGCATCGTGACGTGGAATATCAATTCGCTCCGCCTTCGGCTGCCCCTGCTCGCCCGATTGGGAGAGGATCTTCGACCGGACATCATCTGCCTGCAGGAAACCAAGGTCCCGGACGACCTGTTCCCTGCCGATGCGATCCGCGAGTTGGGGTACACCCACACGCTCTATCGCGGCATGAAAGCCTATAACGGCGTCGCGATCCTGTCGCGCGTGGCGCTGACCTCGCTTGACGACACGCCGGACTGGTGCGGGCGCGGCGACTGCCGCCACATCGCGGCGTCGTTCTCACTCGGCGGCGAAGCAGTCGAGCTGCATAATTTCTACATCCCAGCCGGCGGCGACATTCCCGACCCCGAGGCCAATCCCAAATTCGCGCACAAGCTGGCATTCGTGGACGAAGCCACAGCCTGGTTCGCCAGCCGCTCCAACCGCCGCACCGTCCTGGTCGGCGACCTGAACATCGCGCCGCTGGAGCAGGATGTCTGGAGCCACAAGCAACTGCTGACCGTCGTCAGCCACACACCGCCCGAGACCACGCGGCTGCTGGCCTGGCAGGAAAATGGCTTTGTCGACGCAATGCGGCATTTCGTGCCGGCCGACGAAAAGCTGTACACATGGTGGTCCTACCGCAACCGCGACTGGAAGGCATCCGATCGTGGGCGCCGCCTGGACCATGTCTGGATTACGCCCGATCTAACGGAGCGTCTGGTCGACATGACGGTGCTGCGAGATGTACGCGACTGGCCTACGACATCGGATCACGTTCCGGTCGCAGTCGATTTCCGAGATTGAAGTGTACGGGATCGAGAGAGATGGAAATCTCGCTGCTGGCCCAACTTCGACCGGCCATCAGCGGCAGCCGATGTGCGCCGACCCGCTTTCTTGTCAATTTGTCCAACCTTTGACATAGAGCTTTGGCAGTTTGACCAGAGACGAATTTTTCTTGGTGGTATGTCGCGTGGTTCATATGATTCCTCAACACTCTCGCTTGCGCTCTGGCGTCGCCACATACCGTATTGCAGCACAGGTATCCGGCGTCTTGGCGAGCGGCCTGCTCTTCCTGTCAGGCTGCAGTTCCCTGCCAAGCAGCGGCCCCACGGAATCACAGTTCCTAAGCGCACAAAAAGACCCGAAGAAAAACAAGCTGGGGTTCGGCCTTGTACAGATCAGTTCCGACCTCCTGACGATTCTTGCCAATGATTCTCCAGTGCTGCTTTCGTCCCTGGACAAGGTGACCGACCGGCCTACGAGCAATGACATGATCGGCCCAGGTGATACGATCCAGGTTTCGATCTATGAGATCGGCAATGGCCTGTTCGGCGGCGGTGGCGGCAATGCCAGCGGCACGTCGATGGCCGCCGCCATGGCGGGCGGCTCTACAACCACCCAGAATACCGGCAGCATCCTGTCGTCCGGCGGCACCGCGCAGGACCCTCAGGGCGCCAAGGCCATGCTCAGCAATCTGCCGCCACTGAAGGTCAGTGCAGAAGGAACCGTCACCGTCCCCTATGCAGGCACGCTGCATGTGGCAGGACAGACGGTGGATCAGGCGGCGGCGACGGTACGCCAGGCCCTGGCGCGAAAATCGCAGGCGCCTCAGGTCGTCGTCCATGTCGTCGAGAGCGTGACCAACTCCGCCATCGTCTATGGAAACGTCACCCGCCCTGGACGCGTATTCCTCACCCCCACGCGCGAGCGTCTCATGGATGTCATCGCCCTCGCGCAGGGCAGCCCCCATCCGCCGGAGGATTCCATCATCCAGTTGACGCGGGGCGACCACGTGGCGCGCGTGGCGATGAGCGTTCCGGAAAACGACCCGTCGCAGAACATTGCCATTCATCCCGGCGACCGGATCGAGGTTATCTACAAGCCCAGAACCTTTACCGTCTTCGGCGCCACCGGCAAGGTGTCGGAGGTCCCGTTTGCGGTACCTGAACTCTCCTTGTCCGAAGCCCTTGCCAGGACGGGAGGTCCCCTGGACCAACAGTCCGATCCCAACGGTATTTTCCTTCTGCGCTATGAAGACAACGACGTCGTCCGGCGGCTGGGTCTTCCTGTGGCCGAGGGCAAGCCGGTCACGCCGATCGTGTACCAAATCGACATGATGAATCCTGGCAATTATTTCCTGGGGCAGCATTTCGCCATGAGAGACAAGGACATGCTGTATTACTCCAACGCGAAGGCGAATAATTTCTACAAGCTGTTCACCCTTATCAGCACAATCGTCCAACCGGGCATTACGGCGGGCTACATGGTGGCGCGCTAGCGCGTAAGCCAGGATGCCCGCAACGAAACAGGATATGTGCAGTTTTTCGATCGAGGTTGGAGCAGGAAAGTCTTTCGATGTCAGATGAGTTTCAAGAACACCCTTCATTAGCCCTAGCGCCCGCATCCCAGCCGGCCCATGCGGCAGCGCCGCTTGCGGCCGGCGTGGCTTTTGTAAGAAACAAGATCAGGTCGGGACTTTTTTTCACCGTTATCGTGCCCAATATTTTTCTCTTTCTCTATCTGACCCTTATCGCCAGCCCGCAATATATTTCCGAAGCCCATTTCATGGTGCGCGGCGAGCACAGCATGGGGAGTGCGCCGCTTTCCATGATGATGCAAACCGGCATGAATGAGTCCGTCACCAGCGATGATACGTTCGCCGTGCAGGACTATCTCATGTCGCGCGACGCCATGGCACTCCTGCTCCACAAAGACGGACTGGCCCAGGTCTTCTCGCACCCGGGCGCAGATTTCATGTCCCGCTTCCCCAACTGGTATTCACGGCGCGATCTGGAAAGCTTCTACAAATACTACAAGAAACACGTTAAGGCGCAGATCGATGCCGAGACCTCACTGTCTGTCCTGACCGTCCGCACCTTCAGCGCGGAGGATTCACAGCGCATTGCCAAGGCGCTCATCGCGGCCGCAGAAGATCTGGTGAACGAGATCAACCGCCGGCAGCGCGCGAATCTGGTGGATGCCGCACAGCGAGAGGTCGACACAACGCTCGACCAGATCCGCGACCTGCAAATCCGCCTTGCAGCCTTCCGCAATACCAGCGCGATGATCGACCCGGAGAAGCAGAGCGAGCCCCTCGTTTCCACGCAATACGCGCTGCAATCGCTGCTCACCGCCACGCAGATGCGCCTGGACCAGACCCGCCAGACGTCGCCCGACAGTCCGTCCATCGCCGTCTACGAGCAGCAGATCAATATCCTGCGCAAGCAACTGAATACCGCATCCGCCCGGTTGACGGGTGATACCCATTCCCTGGTGCCGACACTGACCGAGTTTGACAACCTGACCATCCAGCGGCAGATCCTGCAGCAGGTGTTGGCGTCAGAGGTGACATCCCTGCAAAGCGCCAAGGCCCGAGCAGACCATCAGATGGTCTTCCTGGAAGAAGTGTCCCGCCCCGATAAGCCTGATTATCCCGCATATCCGTCGACGCTCGAAGTGATGGCAATTTCTCTCGTCTCTTTCTACAGCGCTTACATCATGGGGCGGCTTCTCATTGCAGGCGCGAGGGAGCACAAGATCTCATGACGCCACAACCTCAGCGACGCGATACGCTGCTCTCCTGCTTCATTATTCAATACAAGGTCATTCATGCGCTCATCCTTCGGGAACTGCACACCCGCTACGGGCGCGAAAATTTGGGTTTTCTCTGGGTGATCGGAGAACCAATTCTTTTTTGTGCCGGCGTCGCAATCGTATGGACGGCTATCCGGCCGGCGCGCGAGCATGGTCTGGCCATGACAGCTATGGTGGTCACGGGCTATATTCCCCTGACGATGTGGCGGCATTGCATGGGGCGTGCCGTCAAGGCGTATGAGTCCAATGGCAGCCTCTTTTTCCATCGACAGGTAACGCCTTTCGACGTCATCACGGCACGCTCGTTTCTGGAAATTATCGGAACAATCATGGCCGGCGGCATTGTAATGATGGGTGCCATCGGCTTGGGCTACATGAACCCGCCAAAAGATTACGGCCTTCTCTTACTAGGCATCTCCTATCAATGCGTTTTTTCTTTCGCGACCGCCCTACTGGCCGCGTCGTTAAGCGAGATGTCCGATCTTGTCGAAAAAACCGTGACCATCTTCGGTTATCTATCGCTCCCGATGAGCGGAGCGTTCGTTATGGTTGCCTGGCTTCCGCTCCGTTACCAATGGATCTTGATGCTTTCTCCTATGGCCAACAACGTGGAGATGATCCGGGGCGGCGAGTTCGGGATAGAAGCCAGCGTTAAGTACGATCTTTTCTACGACACCTGGAGCACTGCCCTGATGGTGCTTATCGGCATATTCCTGACCGCAGGCGTCAGAAAGCATCTGGAAATCACGGGATAGAGTCACCAGGCCATGATAAGATGCGTCGACATTGTCAAGGAATTCCACACATCGTCTGGCATGAAGCGCGTGCTGAACGGCGTGAATTTTACCATTCAGCGCGGTGAAAAATGGGGCATTCTCGGGCATAATGGCGCTGGCAAATCGACCTTGCTGCGGATTATCGGCGGCGTCGACGTGCCGACATCGGGACGGGTCGAAATGGACATGTCCGTCTCCTGGCCACTGGCATTTTCGGGCGCGTTCCAGGGCAGCTTGAGCGGACTGGATAACCTGCGGTTCATCGCACGCATCTATAATCGCGATTACGACGAGATGCGTCGTTTTGTGGATGATTTCGCGGAACTGGGTCAACATCTTCGCGAGCCGGTGAAAAACTACTCATCAGGCATGAAAGCCCGACTTGCCTTCGCATTATCCATTGCGATCGAATTTGACAGTTATCTGATTGACGAGGTCGCCATGGTCGGCGATGCGCGTTTTGCAGAACGCTGCCGCCGAGAACTTTTTGAAAAACGCAAGGATCGAGCGCTCGTAATCGTCTCACACAGTATGGAATATATAAGAGACGCTTGTGATCATAGTATGGTTCTGCAAGATGGCAAAATGACCATCTGCAATAGTGTCCAGGAAGGAATAGATATTTACAATAGATTACTTACCGGAAAAACATTAACAGAACGCACACCAGAGACTGATACACACTATATCGATTCAATTAGAGATGAAAATGGAGAACCGATCGTGAGCACGGACCCTTCAAGCATCCAAAATAAAATAGTTACAGAAGAAGAAATTGAACTTCTATTTCAATCTATTTTAAATAGAAGCGTCAATAATGACGCCTATAAAATTCAATGCGTTCGTGACAAAAGAACAGTTCTGGATATGATCAATCAACTAGTGCGCTCTGAAGAGTTTTACTTGATAAAAAAGGGATATGGGTAGCCGATCCGATTCTCGGATCGGTTCTTATCCGGATATTTTTGGAGGAAACTGCAGAAATCCGACGGTTCTTCGTTTAACTCGCCTCGATATCAAATGTGTCCCGATTGTCGGCATGGTCGAGACGCAAAAAGATGTCACACTCAACGAGATGGTGGCGTGCCTGAGAGCCTGAATCAGAAAGCGGTTTGACTGATTTTCCGCAGAATTCTGCGGATATGGGCGATCATCAGTAACCGGCCGCTCAAGGCCGCATAATCACGCAGCCTGTTTGTGAGTTGTCGGCATGGGCCGCCAATTCCATGGCAGCAGTTCGTGGAGGCGGTTGATCTTATGATCGTTG
>NZ_JABEQL010000031.1 GCF_014174215.1 Gluconacetobacter tumulicola
CGCCCGCCAGGCAAAAATACGACGCAGTCAGCTTGCAGGACAAACACATGCACAAGAAAACTTATTCGAAACAGTCATATAGACAGATGGGTGTTGTGAAGCAGGATTGTACAATGCCGTCGGGCCCCACACCAGCCTCAATGGCATGACGCCGGAGGCTTTCGCCCAACACGCCGGCAAGGCATACAACAACCTACAGACCCTAACTCAGAACTGAGGGCACGTTGGGGGCAGGGTCACTTGCAAAGCAAGGAAGTTGCCGCACGTTTGGGCATGCATGAACACACGGTCGGCAAGTGGCGACGGCGGTTCGTCGAGAGTGGCGTTGAAGGTCTGACCGACGAATACGCGCCACGATGTCAGCCAGTCAAAAATATCTGCATTACCCAATTCAGAAGCGTCGGCGGAAGCGTCGCTATCTTCCTCCCGCAGCTTGTCCCTGCGGCTCGAAGTTATAATAACTGCATAGTCAGGCTGGCGCTTCGAAAAGCGCTGTCGTCCTGCGCTTCGTGTCCTCCCTTGTCGATACTGACCTGACAGCCGGAAGCCGTTAACGCGCCTGCCGCGACCTCAATAAAGAAGTGCCGAAACCAGGCCAGGCGTCTGTCCGCGTGATCAACCCGACGATAGAGCATCGAGATCGGCTCCACAGGCAGTTTCAGTGGCGGTGCACATACCTGGAGGCCATAGAGGCGCGCCATGCACCGGGCGACCGTCTCCGGGACGGTCGCGACGGCCGGGACGGCCTGGAGCACCGGCGCAACCGCCGCGAAGCGCGAGACACTGGCGACGATCTCGCGGCGCAGCCCCAGATTGTCGAGCAAGGCATCTATGCCCGTTGTCACATTTCCTTCTGACGACACCACGACATGCTGCGCCTGCGAGTAATCAGCCAGACTCAAGGGTGTCGCCACGCGGACTTGTTCAGGGTCATAGAGGCACAGCAGGTGTTGATCGAACAGAAACTCGCGCATGTGCCAAGACGCGGGCTCATCGTGAACTGCAACGCTGAAGTCATAAGCGCCATTTTCGAGGAACTGCACGGAATCCCGTTTCGTCGAGGCGACCGCGACGACGCGTGCGCGAGGCGCCGCCTTACGAAGGCGCGCCGTCAACGCACCGAAGAACGCCATCTCCAGATTATCGCACATTCCGATACGAAATTCGCCACACCATGTCGCCGGGTCAAAGGCTTCGGGCGCGCGAACGGCGCGTTCGATATTGGCGAGCGCATCCTCGATCGCCGGGGCAATCTCGAGCGCTCGTGGGGTTGGCTGCAATCCGCGCCCGACACGCACGAACAGTTCGTCTCCAAGCGCGTCCCGCATTCGTCGGAGCGCGCTCGAAAGACCAGGCTGACCGATCAGGAGCCGCTCGGCGGCGCGGCTGACGTTCTGCTCCTCCATCAGCACCGAGAAAGCGTGCAGGAGATTGAGGTCGAGGTTCCGGAGCGTGACGTCTCTTATCTTCATGAGAGATAGTTACCATTCTTACTATCAATTTGCAAATATATACCGACCGATCCATATTTTTCGGTGGAAAGCCTATGTTCAGGCAATCATGCGTGGGCGAGATCGGATTGCGATAATGACTCGAATTGCAGTGCTGGATGATTATCAGAGCGTGGCCCTTCAAAGCGCCGATTGGTCGGCTGTTCAAGCGCGAGCGGAAGTGGTCGTATTTGAGGATCATCTGGAGAATTCCGAGGCATTGATCGAACGGCTTCTGCCTTTCGACGCAGTGTGCGTGATGCGCGAGCGCACGCCGCTCACTGCGGAAATTCTGGAACGTCTACCCAATCTCAAATTCATCGGTTCCAATGCCTCACATAATGCGTCCATCGCCCTTGCCGCAGCAACGAAGCGCGGCATCGTCGTCAGCTTCACCGGCGGACGGGGGAATGGTGCGCCGGAACTGACCTGGACGCTGATTCTTGCCGCTGCACGCAATATGCAGGCGGAAACGGAATCCTTCCGGTCAGGCGGGTGGCAGACTGGTCTGGGTTCCGATCTCGAAGGGGCAACCCTTGGCATCATGGGGCTGGGGAAAATCGGCTCTCGCATGGCTGCCGTTGGCTGCGCCTTCGGTATGAAGGTCATCGCCTGGAGCGAGAACCTGACTGCCGAGACAGCGCAGGCGGCTGGCGCGACGCTGGTCGACAAAGCGACGCTACTTAGGGAGGCGGATTGGCTCACGCTTCATCTGGTCCTCTCCGAACGTAGTAGAGGCATCATAGGCGTCGAGGAATTGCGCCAGATGAAGCCAACCGCATGGCTTGTGAACACATCGCGCGGCCCCTTGGTCGATGAAGAGGCGCTCATCGACGCGCTTGCTCGTCGTGTCATCGCTGGGGCGGCGCTCGATGTCTACGATACCGAACCGCTGCCGCCGAACCATAAGCTACGCCGCCTCGACAACGTCGTGGCGACCCCGCATGTCGGTTTCGTCACCAAAGGCACCTACGAGGCGTTCTATGGCGAGACTGTGGAAAATCTTCTGGCGTGGATGGACGGTTCTCCAATCCGCGTCATGACCTGACCTCGCAGTTTCCTAACTCACGCACTCCCATCTCGCTCATGTTCACGCTCTTTGCTGGGTGGAAAGGAATGGTCATGCTTTCATTTTGCGTGATGCTTCGATTGCGGCATATCATCGGCAAGGCCATCCGATGACAGTCACGCGCACTGGCTCTCCATCTGCGCTGTCGCATTCCAATCAGCTCGGCCGTGGCCTGGTTGCGACCATGTCGGTCGCAACCGGCCTTGCTGCCGCCAGTCAATATTACAACCAGCCTGTGCTTGGGCTGATTGGTGACGGCTTCGCCGTCGGCGCCCATGTCAGCATCGTCGCGACAGCAACCCAGATTGGCTACGCGCTGGGGCTGCTTCTTCTGGTTCCGCTCGGCGATCGGGTCGATCGACGCCGGTTGATATTGCTGCAGTGCCTGGGCCTGACTCTCACGATGCTCGCCGCAAGCGCGGCTACTGAACTGAGCGCTCTCACGGTAGCCTCGGTGATGATTGGCGTCTTTGCGACGATCGCCCAGCAGATCCTTCCATTCGCCGCAGAACTCGCCCCGGCCGACGAACGCGAACGCGTGCTGGGAACGATTACAAGCGGATTACTGATTGGCGTTCTTCTGGCGCGCACCCTGAGTGGCTTTGTCGGCGCCTGGCTTGGTTGGAGGGCGGTGTTCGCAGTGGGCGCCGTCATCGCCGCATTGATGTTCGCAGGACTGGCCGCCCAGTTGCCGCGCAGTCGCCCGGAAACAAGCGAGCCCTACACGCAATTGCTGCTCTCTCTGCTTCGCGCGGCGCGGAATTCCCGCGTACTCCGACGCGCCACATTGACACAGAGCCTGCTGTTTTTTGGTTTCAGCGCATTTTGGACAATTCTGGCGCTGTTGCTGCAAGGGCCACGTTTCAATCTGGGAAGTGGTATCGCGGGACTGTTTGGCGCCCCGGCATTGCTTGGCGTCATCCTTGCTCCGCCCGCCATCAGAATCGCGGGGAAGAACGCTGTCCCTGTGGGTGTTGCGCTGGTCATTCTGAGCTTCATCAACATGGGTTTCCTAGCGAATCTCATCAGCATAGGCGTCGGCGTCGTCCTGCTGGTCGCCGGACTTCAGATCGCGCTGATCAGCAATCAGTCCCGCGTGTTCGCCGTCGCTGGCGCCGCGCGCGGCCGCTTCAATACCGTGTTCATGGCGACGCAATTCACCTTCGGCGCCGCAGGTTCAGCGGCGGCAAGCATTGCCTGGGAGGCCAGCGGATGGTCCGCCGTCATGATCATGGCCGCCGTGTCGGCAGCATTGGCGCTTCTCATGCAGATCGGGTCGCGTGCCTGATACCCCGCTTACCACTCAAGCCAACTTCCTTCACATGTCTGTTCCGACTCTCGAAGTCGCCATCTATGAACTGCGCAATCACGGAAAAAAAGATGATAGACAACATTCAGATCGGCGATTTTACATTCGCAACGCTGTTGGATGGCGTTTTTCCCTGCGGGCCGGAACTGATCCAGGCTGCCGCCTCCACGGAGGGAGAGCAGCTTTTTCTGGGCGCAGGTCTGCCTCCGATCGGACCATCTCCCGAACCGATCAATGCTTTTGTGCTGAAACGCGGAAACCGGCTCTGGTTGATTGACGCAGGGTGTGGCCGTCAGCTTGGGCCGGATTTTGGGAAGACGCACGCGGCCCTGGAAGCCTTGGGTTATAAAGCAGAGGACGTCGAGGCGATCGTCCTCACCCATCTGCATGAGGATCATATCGGCGGCCTGTTGACCGATGATGGCGCGGCCGCGTTCCCGAACGCCCGGATCATCGTGGTCAGTGAAGAGTTGGCGTTCTGGACTGACCCGACGTCACCAGCCAAAAATCCGGACGAAGCCCAAGCCAAGTTCGACGTGGTACAATCAGCGCTCAAGCCTTATGAGGGAAAAATAGAAAGCGTGCCTGCAGACTCCGCCATCGAGCCCGGGGTGCGGTTCGTTGCGCTCTTTGGTCATTCGCCGGGTCATTGCGGGGTCTTGATCGAGGGTGGAGGGCAGAAACTGCTCATGTGGGGTGACATTGCTCATTCAACGCTGTTGCAACTCGCCTATCCCCACTGGAGCATCGTGTTCGACTTCGACGAGGGTATGGCCGCCACCACCCGCAGGAAACTTCTGGCGCAGCTTGCCAAGGAAGATACGCTGATCGCCGGATCGCATGTTCGAGGCATCGGCAGAATCCGCAGCAAGGAAGACGGATATGTTCTGCAATTGATAGAGCCTGGCATCGCTTGATCTCAGGGCGTTCTGCTTCTGTCGGGTATCGGTCAATCCATATGTTATTGACTTATTGTTGCGCTCAGAGTTATTGATTGATCGATACATGGGTTGGTGCAAAATGCAGGCTCGCCATTATTGGCAACCGGATCGTACGCCTTTCATCCCGTTCCCAATGAGGTCCTCTAGTGACTGATCCCGACGGCAAATCAATCCTCGTAATTGGCGGTAGCCGTGGTATCGGGGCCGCTATCGTGCATCGCTTCGTTGCGGACGGCGCACAGGTTACCTTTACCTACGTCTCATCCCGCGTTGCCGCTGAGACATTGACCACCGAGACGGGCAGCAAAGCCCTGCAGGCGGACAGCGCCGACCGGGACGCCCTTATTGAGCTTATCACCGCACACGGTCCTTATCGATGTGTTGGTCGTCAATTCCGGGCTCCTTGGAGCAGGCGATCCGCTGGAAGTGGCGCCAGACGATATCGACCCGCCTGTTTCGTATCAACATTCACGCTCCCTACCACGCGGCCGTCGCTGCCGCCCGGCATATGCCGGACGGTGGTCGCATCATCTTCATTGGCTCGACGAATGCTGACCGCACGCCGATGAGCGGCCTCGCCGCCTATGGCGCCAGCAAGGCTGGCTCGAAAGGGAATGGCCAAAGGATTGGCGCGTGATTTCGGGGCGCGCGGCATCACCGTGAATGTCGTTCAGCCTGGACCGACCGATACTGACATGAACCCTTCGGACGGCCCTCTGAAAGACGTGATGCACAGCTTCATGGCGATCAAGCGCCACGCCACCGGCGCAGAGATCGCAGGTCTGGTGGCTTATCTCGCGGGCCCCGAGGCCAGCATCATAACAGGCGCCGCATACAGCATCGATGGCGGTTTTGCTGCGTGACTTCTTATTATTGGCGCAACAATTTTCTCAACTGGACGTAAAGCATGACCAATCCATCCAATAGCGCCGTAAAGTTCGGCACATTCAAGATAGGCGACGATATCGAGATCAATCGTCTCGGTTATGGAGCGATGCAGATCACCGGAAAGGGTATCTGGGGATCACCTGCCGACCCAGAGGAAGCTATTCGAACACTAAAGCGCGTTCCAGAGCTGGGCATCAACTTCATCGATACAGCTGACTCCTACGGACCAGACATTTCGGAGTGGTTGATCAAGGATGCGCTACATCCTTATGCCAAGGGCCTCGTCATCGCGACGAAGGGCGGATTGACCCGTAGCGGTCCCGATATCTGGCAACCGGTTGGACGACCGGAGTACCTCATCCAGCAGGTGCACAAGAGTTTGCGCAATCTGGGCGTCGAACAGATCGATCTTTGGCAATTGCACCGCATTGATCCCAAAGTTCCCGCTGATGAACAATTTGACGCCATCAAATCGATGATCGGTGACAAGCTCATCCGTAATGCCGGCCTGAGCGAAGTCTCTGTGCCTGACATCAAGGCGGCGTCGAAGTTCTTTGACGTCGTTACTGTTCAGAACAGGTATAATCTGATTGATCGCACGAACGAGTCGGTCCTCGATTATTGCACAGAGCAGGGCATCGGATTTATCCCATGGTTCCCGCTTGCCGCAGGCGATCTTGCAAGACCGGGCTCATTGCTTGACGCCATTGCTGCGAAATACGGCGCCACGCCGAGCCAAATCGCGCTGTCCTGGGTGCTGAAGCGCAGTCCCGTCATGCTGCCGATTCCCGGAACGTCCAAAGTCACGCATCTCGAACAAAATGTCGCCACAGCTAATATCGTACTGTCGGATGCGGATTTCGCTGCGCTCGACAGTGAAGGCCTGAAGGCATTCGAGGCTGCCGCCTGATATGTAGCGCTTCCCACCAAACCGATTACAGGAGCAGCAGAGATGACAGGTCGTTCAACTGACAAGGTTGCCATTGTTACGGGTGGATCACGAGGAATCGGTCGCGCGATCTGCCTTCGTCTGGCGCAGGAAGGCTGGTCCGTCGCAGTGGGTTATGTAACGCAGAAAGAGGCCGCCGACGAGGTTGTCGAGACGATACAGGCGTCAGGCGGACGAGCGGCGGCCATTCAGTCCGATATCGGCGATCCAGACGCGATCCCGCAACTGTTCGACCGTGCGGCCGAGGCGCTCGGCCCGCTCGGCCTCTTCGTCGCCAACGCCGGTATGACTGGAGATGCGATCCGCATTGACGAACAGACGCCTGAGAAACTTCGGCGACTGATCGATGTCAATCTGCTTGGCGCGATGCTGGGGGCTGGCGAAGCCGTCCGGCGTCTTTCGACCCGTCACGGCGGTGCGGGCGGCGCCATTATCCTGCTGTCGTCCGTGTCGGCGCGGCTCGGCGGGCTCTCGGGGCAAGTGGCCTACGCCACTACGAAGGGTGCAATCGAGACGTTCACCCGCGGCCTCGCCAATGAGGTTGGACCCGAAGGCATTCGTGTCGTCGCAGTGGCTCCAGGGCTGACGGCTACTGACATGCTGCCTGATGGCGCAGAGGCTATTGCACGGACGAGCGTGCCTCTGCGCCGGGTCGGGGAGGCGTCGGAAGTGGCGGAAGCAGTCGCCTGGGCTGCGTCGTCCGCTGCTTCCTATGTGACGGGCACGACAATCACAGTGTCCGGTGGACGTTAGATTCTCAACATTCGGCAAACAGGACGGTGACAAGAATGAGTCTGAAAGACAAGCGAGTTGTCGTGCTCGGCGGTACGTCTGGTATCGGTTTTGCGGTCGCCGCCGCAGCGGCGCGCGAGGGCGCGAGGGTGGTCATCGGATCGAGCCGCAGGCAGCGAGTTGACGCCGCCCTGTCAGAGCTGCCGGACGGCAGCGAAGGTCATGTCGTCGACTTGACTGATCACGGAGCGGTCGAGCGGTTTTTTAACGAACTGGGTGCGTACGATCATCTGGTTTACACCGCAGGTGAGCCCCTCTTGCTTCGCAGCCTCGCCACGATTGATCTGTCTGAGGCAAGGCGATTCTTTGAAACCCGTTACTGGGGCGCTTATGCGGCTGCCAAATTCGGAAGCGCAGGCGTCAGGCCGGGCGGATCAATCGTGTTGACGTCCGGAACCGCGAGCCAACGACCTGGCCCCGGTTGGTCGGCTGTCGCAGGTGCGCTGGCCGCAATGGAAGGACTATGTCGCGCTCTAGCGATAGAGCTTGCGCCTATCCGAGTGAACGTTGTCACGCCGGGCCTCGTCCGAACTGAGCTCTGGCGAGAGATGGATGAACTCGAACGCGACCAACTCTACAAAGGCGCATCCGAGAATCTGCTGGTCCGCCATGTCGGTGAGGTGCATGAGATCGCGCAAACCTATATATATCTCATGAATCAAACCTATGTCACCGGACAGACTATGATCACGGATGGCGGCGCCTCACTGGTGTGACGCGCCAACGACGGGTCGCTACCTCACAGTTAGGGGGGAGGGATTTCGGCCAGCGACGGTGCAGCCACAGCCAGGTGCCGGGGCGGGCGCGGACCCAGTGTTCCAGCCGGTCGTTGACCGCCTGCGTCAGGGCCAGGATGTCGGCCTGCCGGTCGCCGCTGTCGGGCAGGTCCAGCTTGGGTTCGACATGGATGCGCAGGCGGGCCGGGCCCAGCCGTTCGACATAGCCGGGGATGACGGGGCAGCGATAGCGCAGGGCCATGGCGGCCAGGGCCGGGGCGGTCATGGCCGGGAGGCCGAACAGCCGGGCCTCGATCCCGTCATTCATCTTTTGGTCCACCAGCATGCCCAGGCGGCCGCCCCGGGCGATATGGGCCAGCGCGCCGCGTGCGCCGCGTGCACCCTTGGTGAACATGGGTACCGGTTCGCCCCCCGTTGCCTTGTTCATGGCCGCCTCGCGCAGGGTGCGGATCATGTCGTCGACCAGCGGATTGCCGGCGGCGCGGTAGAACGAGGCGAAGGGCAGCCCGTGGCGGGCCACGCCGGGGGGCAGCATTTCCCAGTTGCCGATATGGCCGGACATGAAGATCACCGGGCCGTCGCATGCCACCTGTTCGGCCAGATGCTCGGCACCGACGACATCCCAGCCGGGGCCGGAGGCCGGATTTTCCGGCAGGGCGGCGAGATGCGGAAACTCGCCCACCGTGCGGCCCAGATTGTCCCAGACCGCGCGGATGACCGCCCGGCGGGCTGGGGCGTCGAGTTCCGGCATGGCCAGCCGCAGGTTGGCGTCGGCCACGCGCGAGACCGGCAGGAGCGGGCCGATGGCGCGGCAGAGCGCGCCGCCGGCATTCGAGGCCCGCACCGGACCCAGGCGGCGCAGCAGGGCCAGGGCGGCGCGTGCGGCGAAGGCTTCGATCCGCATCAGGCGGGTGATGGGGCGGGTTTCGTCGCGGGGCTGGGTCATCGGGGGGCGCTTTCCAGCCATTGGTCCAGCAGGCGTTCCGGTGCGGCGGGGTCGGCCCATGAGAGGCCGACGCCGACGGTGCGGATCCGGGCTCGGAATGCCTGGGGCAGGCGGGCTGCGTCCTTTGGGGTGGTCAGCAGTGCCGCGCCGTGGGTCGCGGCCAGCGCCAGCAGGCGCTTCAGGTCGCGGGGCGTGTAGGGGTGATGGTCGGCGAAGGGGACGCAGGCTGCCGGCGTGATGCCCTGGGCGCGCAACCCGTCGAAGAATTTCTCGGGCCGGCCGATGCCGGCGAAGGCGATGGCCGGCTGGCCGGCCAGCAGCGGGGTGGCGTCCTGCATGGCCAGGTCGGCGCGCAGGACCGGCAGGTGGCCCGGCAGGCGGGCGAGGGCGCGGGTGCGGTCGTCGCCGATCAGGATGGCGGCGTGGGCGCGGGCGGCGCCGGTCGCGACCGGTTCGCGCAGCGGGCCGGCGGGGATGACGCGGCCGTTGCCGAAGCCGCTGGCACCGTCGATGACCAGCAGCTTCATGTCCTGGTGGAGGCCGGGATTCTGGAACCCGTCATCCATCACCAGGCAATCCGCGCCCTCGGCGATCGCGGCCCGGGCGCCGGCGGCGCGATCGGCCGAGACATGGGTGGGGGCGAGGGACGCCAGCAGCAGGGCCTCGTCCCCGACATCGGCGGCGGTGTGGCGGGTGGGATCGACCCGCAGCAGGCCGGCGCGGCGGCGGCCATAGCCACGCGTGAGCACATGCACCTGCCGGCCGCGTGCGACCAGCCGTGCCACCAGATCGAGCGCCAATGTCGTCTTGCCCGCGCCGCCGGCTGTCAGGTTGCCGCAGCACAGGACCGGGATGGGCGCATGCCAGCCCGGCTGGCGGACTCGCCGGGCGGTGGCGTGGGCGTAGAGGGTGGCGGCGGGGGCCAGAAACCGGGCCGGCCAGTCGCCATCGCTATCGGACCAGAAGCGGGGCGCGCGCATCAGCGTGCGTCCATCAGGGCCAGCAGGCGCGTGGCCAGACGGGTGGGGAGGGTGGAATCGGCGCGGGTGGCGGCCTCTGCCCGGTGTCCGGCTTCGGCGCGGCGGGCGGGGTCGGCCAGCATGATGTGGATCCATTCGGCCAGCGCGCCGGCGTCGGGCACCACGCGTACCGCGTCTCCCAGCCGGGCGAAGGCGTCGAGGAAATTTTCCGTCAGGGGGCCGGTGGCCAGGGCAGTGCCGAAGCGGGCGGGTTCCAGCGGGTTGTGGCCGCCGCGCCGGCCGGGGCCGGGCAGGCTGTTGCCGATGAAGACGATCGGCACGACGCGATAGAACAGGCCGAGTTCGCCCAGTGTGTCGCAGATCCAGAAGCTGTCGTTCGGGCCGGGTTCCTGACCGGCCGCGCGGCGGGGGGCGTTGCCCAAAGTTTCGGCAATGGCCGGGCCGCGTTCGGGGTGGCGGGGGACGATGATGGTCAGCAGGTCGGGATGGCGCGCGCGGAGCTGCCGGGCGGCGTCGGCCACCTGCTCTTCCTCGCCCTCATGGGTTGCGGCGGCCAGCCAGACCGGGCGGTCGGCCAGCAGGGTGCGTAGTTGGTCGATCGTGTCCGGGTCGGCCGGCAGGGGTGGGGCGGCGTTCTTCAGGTCACCCGGTATGTCGATCCGCGTGGCGCCCAGTGCCCGGAGGCGGGCGGCGTCGAGGTCCGAGCGGGCGGCGATCCACGTGAAACGGCCCAGCATGCGGTCGGCCAGGCCGGGCAGGCGGCTCCACCCGGCGCGCGCGCGGTCGGACAGGCGGGCATTCAGCAGGGCCAGCGGGATGCCCGCGCGGTGGCAGGCCTCGATCAGGTTGGGCCAGAGTTCGCTTTCGGTCAGCGCGACGGCGTGGGGGCGCCAGTGGCGGAGGAAGCGGCCGATCCAGCGGGGGACATCCAGCGGCACGAACTGGTGGATCACTCGCGCGCCCTCCGCCGTGCCGGCCAGTCGCTGCTCCAGCAGGTTGGCGGCGGTGACGGTGGCGGTGGTGACCAGCACGTGCAGGTCGGGCGCGCGGGCCAGCAGCTCCGTGATCACGGGCAGGATCGACAGGGTTTCGCCCACGCTGGCGGCATGCAGCCAGACCAGCCTGCCGGCTGGACGGGGGCGGGCGGTCAGGCCCATGCGCTCGCGCTGGCGCCCGCGCACTTCCTTGCCCCGTGCCAGGCGGCGGTGCAGCAGCAGGGTCAGGGCCGGGGCGAGCAGGGTGGCCAGGCCGGCCCATACATGTTGGATTGCGCACGCGCGGGTGGGGGTGGCGGCGTGCATGGCGGCGTCGAGCGCGGTGGCGAGGTGGGCGGGGGCGGTGTCCTGATCCTCGCGGGTGACGGCGATCGGTGCGCCGCAGACGATCCGGCCGCGCCCGAAGGGCAGGGGGATCATCATGCGGTCCCAGCCGCCCAGCCGCCAGCTTGCGCACCAGCCGCCCACCGGTACGATCGGCGCGCCGGACAGGCGGGCCAGGCCGATGACCCCCTGTTCGACCTGCCGGCGTGGGCCCCGCGGGCCGTCGGGGGTGATGACGATCGGGTCGCCGCCCCGGATCAGGGCCAGCAGCTGGCGCAGTGCCGCCGCCCCGCCCTTGTCCTTGCCCTTGCGGTCGGTGGAACCGGCGATGGTGCCGGCGCCCCATGGTGCGATGATGTCGGCGATCAGCCGGCCGTCGCGGTTGCGGCTGATCAGGACATGGGGCCGGAGTGTCGGATTGCGGGCGGTGGACCACCAGAGCAGCGCCGGGGTCAGGGCCAGCGCTTCATGCCAGAACGCGACCAGAACGGAGTGTTCACCCTGCCCGGTCAGCAGCGGATAGGCGTCGGGGTGGATGTCGAACGTCCAGCGCGTGGTGCCGATCGCCAGCCGCAGATAGGAGCGCAGCAGGCCGATCGCCGCCGCGCGGGCCGCGCCCGTCGCCGTCAGGCGTTTCAGCATGGCGCGTCGTGTCATGGGTTCGGCGGTAGCATGCGCGACTGTTGGGCGGAAGGGGTGCGCGGGGGATGAGCGTTTCTTCTTTTTCTGAAGAAAAAGAAGCAAAAAGACTTTGATTCGTTCAGGAGCCTTGTGCCGGGGGCACACGATGTCCCTGAACGAAGAGAAGTTTTTTGGTTCTTTTTTCAAAAAAGAACAGAGAGATCAGAGCACTCGGCGCAATGTCGCGCCTTCGGCGCGCTCGCCCAGCACCGAGGGCTGGTAGGCGGTGCGGAAGCGTGTGTGGGCGCGGGCCCAGACTTCCGGATCGCTGCCGGGAGGCAGGTCGACGGTCGAGACGCCGCAGCGGAGCAGGAACTCGTACTGGTCGGGCAGGGGCTTGCCGGTGGCGCGGATTTCGCCGGTGAAGTGCAGGTGTTCGCGCAGGGCGCGGGCCTGGCTGAAGGCGCGGCCGTCGCGGAAGATCGGGAAGGTGACGGCCACCAGCGACAGGCGGGGCAGGACGGTGCGCAGCGTGTCGATTTCCGTGTCCTGCGGGATCGCGACGCCCAGTTTCTCGCCGGGCGCGCGGGCTAGCCCTTCTTCCAGCCGGGAGAGCGGCACGATGACCGGGCCGGTGGCGGGGAGGGGGGATTCGGCGTCGAGGGTGGTCCAGGCGTCGGGGACGAGCCGTCCGTTTTCAAGCAGTGGCCCATTTTCATGCAGTGGCATAGACGGCATCCTTGAACAGGGCGGCGCCCAGGCGCCGGTAGGTATCCAGGAAGCGCTCGCCCCCGGTGCGGTGGACCAGATAGGCATCGACCAGGCGGGCGATGGCGTCCACGGTCGCGTCCTCGGGCAGGGCTGGGCCGAGGATCTGGCCGACCGAGGCGTCGCTGCCTGGCGAGCCGCCCAGCGTGAGCTGGAAATATTCCTCGCCCTTCTTGTCCACGCCCAGGATGCCGATATGGCCGGCATGGTGGTGGCCGCAGGCATTGATGCAGCCCGAGATCTTGATCTCGATCGGGCCGATCGTCTCCTGCAGTTCGGGGCTGGCGAAGCGGGCGCTGAGCTTCTGGGCGATCGGGATCGAGCGCGCATTGGCCAGCGAGCAGTAATCGAGCCCCGGGCAGGCGATGATGTCGCCGATCAGGCCGATATTGGCCGCGGCGAGGTCGGCCCCGCGCAGGGCCTGCCAGACGGCATAAAGTTCGTCCTGCCGCACATGGCCCAGCACGAGGTTCTGCATGTGGGTGACGCGGATTTCGCCGAACGCGTAGCGGTCGGCGAGGTCGGCGATGAGGTCCATCTGCGCTGACGTGGCGTCGCCGGGGATGCCGCCGGCGGGCTTGAGCGAGATGACGGCCGAGATGTAGCCGGGCGCGCGGTGCGGATGCGTGTTGGTGCGGACCCAGCGGTCGAAGGCCGGGTCGGCGCGGCGGGCGCGGTCGAACTGGGCGGCCGCATCGTCGGGCGCATGCAGGTCGGGCGTGCCGAAGCGGGCGCGGATGGCGGCGACGGTTTCGGGCGGCAGGCGGTAGCGGGCGCGGTTCATGGCTGCGAATTCGGCATCGACGCGGGCGCGGTAGCCTTCGGTGCCCAGCGCCTGGACCAGGATCTTGATCCGCGCCTTGTAGATGTTATCGCGGCGGCCGTACTCGTTATAGACGCGGACCATGGCCTCCAGATAGGCCAGCAGGTCTTCTTCCGGCAGGTCGTCGCGCAGATGCACGCCGACGATGGGGGTGCGGCCCATGCCGCCGCCCACGAAGACGTCGAACTGCGTGCCGCCGTCCGGCGCCGGCTTGGCGACCAGGCCGATATCGTGGAAGCGGGCGGCCACGCGGTCGTTCGGGCTGCCGCTGATCGCGATCTTGAACTTGCGCGGCAGGAAGGTGAATTCCGGGTGCAGGGTGGACCATTGCCGCAGGATTTCGGCATGGACGCGCGGATCGACCAGTTCGTCCTTTGCGGCGCCCGCGAACTGGTCGCAGGTCACGTTGCGGATGCAATTGCCGCTGGTCTGGATGGCGTGCATGTCGACATCGGCCAGGCGGGCCAGGATGTCGGGCGTGTCTTCCAGCTTGATCCAGTTGAACTGGAGATTCTGGCGAGTGGTGAAATGGCCGTAATCGCGGTCGTAGGTGCGGGCGATATGGGCCAGTTCGCGCAGCTGGCGGGAATCCAGCACGCCATAGGGAACGGCGATGCGCAGCATGTAGGCGTGGAGCTGCAGATACAGGCCGTTCATCAGGCGCAGGGGCTTGAACTCGTCCTCGGACAGGGTGCCGGCGATGCGGCGGGCCACCTGGTCGCGGAACTGCTCGACCCGGTCGGCCAGGAAGGCGCGGTCGACCTGATCGTAGCCGTAATGCCCGACGGGCAGCGCGGGTGCTGGGATGGTGTCAGGCATGGGCTTCGAGCTCGGCTGCGGGCGTGAAATCGGGATGGACGGTGGGGCCGAAGGCGCGGATGCGCTCGCGCACCGTCACGGGAGTCGGCGTTGCGGCCTCGGGATCCACCTGCACGCCATAGACGCCGACCAGCCCGTCGGCCTGCTGGCGGCCGGCGGCGTGGGCGATCGCGGCCTCGATCTCATCATTGGGGATGATCCCGGCGTCGTCGATCAGCGTCGACCATGTGCCCTCTTCCACCTGCCAGACGATGCGCCCGTCCAGCAGCCGGTTGGCGGTGATCACGCTTGAACCGCCCGCCTCGCGGCGGTTGTTCCTGACATCGCTCACTGGTCAGTCCTCTTTTACCCGATCCGGCCGGTGCCGACAGGATGTCGCCCTGTTCTACAGGGTCATTAGGGGTTTCGTGGGGCCAATACAAGAGGAATGCACGATTATTAATCGTGCATTACACTCTTCGTATGGGGCCGCCCTCCGGCTAGGAGCGGCGGCGGGTGCCCTCGGCCAGCACGACGCTGTCGGCCACGTAGGCGGCCAGACGATCCGCGACCTCGCCCACGCTGCCCGTGCCGGTGGGCAGGTGCAGGTCGGGGCTGGCGGGGGTGTCGTACGGGGCGTCGATCCCGGTGAAGCCGGTGATGCGGCCGGCGCGGGCGGCCTGGTACAGGCCCTTGGGGTCGCGGGCCTCGCAGGTCGCCTGGTCGGCATCGACGAAGATTTCGTGGAAGCCTTCGCCCACCACCTGGCGCGCCAGCTCGCGGTCGGCGGCGCGCGGCGAGATCAGCGCCACCAGCACCACCTGGCCGGTTTCGGCCAGGATGCGGGCGACGGCGGCGGCGCGGCGCACATTCTCGGTGCGGTCGGCCTCGGAGAAGCCCAGATCGGCGCACAGGCCGGCGCGCAGCGTGTCGCCGTCCAGCACCGAGACGTCGATCTTCTGCCCGAACAGGCGGGATTCCGCCGCGCGGGCGATGGTGCTCTTGCCGGCGCCGGGCAGGCCGGTCATCCAGAATACGCCGCCGCGATGGCCGCGTGCCTGTGCGCGGTCCCACAGCGAGACGGTGCTGTCGGTGGGGTGGATGGCCTTGGTGCCGCTGGCGATGTCTGCCGGGCCGATCAGCGGCGCGCCGCCGACGATGCGCTGGTGACGGTCGACCAGGACGCCGCGCCCGTCGGTGGTGCCGGGGGTGAAGGCGTCGAACAGGATGCTTTCCGACGCCGCCAGGGTGATCTCGGCGAAGCCTTCGGGCGGGACGTGATCGGAGGCGTGTTCCGTCAGATCGTCCAGCCGCACCACGGAGTCGATGGAGGCGATTGTGACCTGATGCTCGGCGGTGGCCAGGCGCAGGCGGAAGCTTTCGCCCACGCGCAGCGGCTCCTGGCGCAGCCAGAACAGGCGCGAGCGGATGCGCGCGGTGCGGATCGGCGCTTCTTCCGGCCGATGCAGCAGGTCGCCGCGATCGGGGATCACGTCCGGTTCCAGCGTGATGGCGACCGACTGGCCGGCCACGGCGGAGATCTGCGGCGCGGTGTGCCAGCTTTCGATCGAGGCGACGCGGGCGGTGGTGCCGTGGGTGCCGATGACCAGCGTGTCGCCGACCGTGATGCGGCCGCGCTCGATGCGGCCGGCGACCACGCGCTTGCTGTCGAAGCGATAGACATCCTGCACCGGCAGGCGCAGCGGCAGGTCGGCGCGGCCGGCGGGCGAGGGCACCAGGGCCAGGGCCTCGGTCAGGGTCGGGCCCTTGTACCATGCCATCTGCGGCGAGCGGGAGGCGATATTGTCGCCCTCGCGCGCCGAGGCGGGGATGAACAGGCTGGGTTCGATTTCGAGCTGCTTCAGCAGTTCGGCGACCGACTGTTCGGAGGCGGCGATCTTCTGCTCGTCATAGTCCAGCAGATCCACCTTGTTCATCAGCACGATGACGTGGCGGATGCCGATCAGGCGCAGCAGCATGGCATGGCGGCGTGTCTGTTCCTGTGCGCCCTCGGCGGCGTCGACCACCAGCACGGCGGCTTCGGCATCGGCGGCGCCGGTGATCATGTTGCGCAGGAACTGGCGGTGGCCCGGCGCATCGACGATCACGAACTGCCGGTTGCCCAGCAGGAACGGGATGCGGGTGGAATCGACGGTGACGCCCTGGTCGCGCTCGATCTGCAGGCTGTCGAGCAGGAAGCTCCATTCCACCTTCAGCCCGCGCTTGCGGCTGGATTCGATGATCTGCGCCACCCGGCCTTCGGGCAGGTTGTCGGTGTCATGCAGCAGGCGGCCGATCAGGGTGGATTTGCCGTGATCGACATGGCCGACGATGACGATGGGAGTGGCCGCGTCCTGGCGGAGGATATCGTTGCTCATGGTGTGTCTCGATCCGTCCGCTGGGTTCACAGATAGCCGGCGACGCGCAGCCGCTCGAACGCATCTTCCGATTCATGGTCCATGGCGCGGCCGGCGCGCTCGGACGTGCGAGTGGTCTGCAGTTCGGCGATCACTTCGGCCACCGTCGCGGCGTCGCTCTCGATCGGGCTGGTGATGTCCTGGTCGCCCAGCGAGCGGTAGCGCTTGCCGTTCCTGGAGAAATACAGGTCGACCAGCGGGATGCCCTCGCGCTCGATATAGCGCCAGATGTCGATCTCGCGCCAGGACAGCAGCGGGTGGACGCGGATATGCACGCCCTCTTCATGCGGGGTGGCGTACTGGTCCCAGAATTCGGGGGGCTGGTTGCGGACGTCCCATTTATGGCTCGACCCGCGCGGGCTGAAGACGCGTTCCTTGGCGCGGGTGGCCTGCTCGTCGCGGCGGATGCCGGCGATGACGCCTTCCAGCTTGTATTTCTCGATCATCGTCGCCAGCCCTGCGGTCTTGCGCGCGGCGGAGCGCGCGGCCGGGGGCAGGGTCGGGTCGATCTCTTCGACCGGCGGGCAGTCGCCCAGCAGCAGTTCAAGCTCCCACTTGCGGGTATATTCGTCGCGGAAGCGGTACATCTCGGGGAATTTCTTGCCGGTATCGACATGCATCACCGGGAAGGGCACCCGGCCGAGGAACGCCTTGCGCGCCAGCCACACCATGACGTTGGAATCCTTGCCCAGCGACCACAGCATCGCCAGCGGCTTCAGCTTCCGGTACGCCTCGCGCAGGATGTAGATGCTCTGGGCTTCGAGTTGGTCGAGATCGTCCATGGTGGGCGCTACCTTGCAGGTTCGGCAGAAAAGGGTTCGGGGTCGTCGCGGCTGGGCTCAGACGTGGATGCCGCATTCGGTCTTGGCCATGCCGGCCCAGCGGCCGGCGCGAGGGTCCTCGCCCTCGCCGACCGGACGCGTGCAGGGCGCGCAGCCGATCGAGCGATAGCCCAGGTGGCTGAGCGGGTGGCGGGGCAGGTCGCGGCGCGTCATTTCCGCATCCAGTTCCGCCGCCGTCCAGCGTGCCAGGGGGTTGATCTTGAAGCGGCCATCCGCCTGGGGCTCGAGCACCGGCAGGTGGCTGCGCGTGGCAGCCTGGCCGCGCTTGCGGCCGGTGATCCAGGCGTCGAAGGGGATGATCGCCTCGTCCAGCGGCTCGACCTTGCGCAGGGCGCAGCAGGCATCGGGGTCGAAGGCCCAGAGCTGGCCCTGCGGGTCGCGGGCTGCGATCTGCGCCGGGTCGGGGTGGATGTTGCGCACGCCGGTCAGGCCCAGCCGTTCGATGAGCTGGTCACGATAGGCCAGCGTCTCGGGGAAATGCTGGCCGGTTTCCAGGAACAGCACGGGGACCGACGGGTCGATCTCGGCCGCCAGGGCCAGCAGCACGGCGGATTCGGTGCCGAAGGAGGAGACGAGGCCGATCCGCCCATGCGGGATGCCGGTCAGCGCCGCGCGCAGGATCGCCGGCGCGTCTTCGCCGGCAGCTTGGATAGCATGGATGATCGTCGGCTCGATATGCACGGTGCAGACCCATATCCTCGGAGGCTGCTTGCAAAGTCACCCTGCCGGCGATCCGACGCGCATTTGCGGCACTTCGGTGCTCACGGCCATCAAGGCCGCTCCGCTCCGATGCTCAAAAATGCACGCCGGCCGTGCCGCCATGCGGCACTCTCGCTCGGCAGGCCGACTTTGCAAGCAGCCTCTCAATGCACGAGAGGTTATCGTGCTTTGAGGAGGGATCTAACCATTCTTCGATCGATATTCAAGTGAAATATACGTCTTATTGGCGTGGTATTTTTGGCATGGCACCTATGATGAGGAGGATCAGCGGCTCATCAGCACCGGGATTTCGGCATTCTCCAGAACATGGCGTGTGACACCGCCCAGGATCAATTGACGCAGGCGGGAGTGGGAATAGGCGCCCATGGCCAGCATGTCGGCACCGAAATCGCGGCAGGCCGCCAGCAGGCTGGCGCCCACCGTCTCGTCCGGGTCGCCGAATTCCACCAGGTCGGCGTGGATGCCGTGGATGGTCAGGTAGTCGGCGGCATCGCGGGCTTCGGGGCCCCGGCGCTGATAATCGCCGGAATAGAGGATGCGCACCGCCTCGGCCTCGGCCGCCCAGGGCAGGATGTGATGCAGGGCCGCCGTGGCTTCCGACGTGCCGTTCCAGGCGATGCAGATGCGCCG
The DNA here is from genome assembly GCF_014174215.1 of Gluconacetobacter tumulicola. Classification (GTDB taxonomy): domain Bacteria; phylum Pseudomonadota; class Alphaproteobacteria; order Acetobacterales; family Acetobacteraceae; genus Gluconacetobacter; species Gluconacetobacter tumulicola. The sequence continues at coordinate 19,040 of NZ_JABEQL010000031.1, forward strand.
CCCGGCTGTGGTGGGGGCACGGCGGGGGGCGATGACGACCGGGCGGCCGCTGTCGAACAGGATGGCGTGCAGGGTCTCGGACGACGAGATTTCCTCGCCCGAATCCGGATGGGGGACCACGGTGACGTCGGACAGGCGGGCGCGGTAGGTCACGACCTCGTGCTCGCGGCCCATCATGGTGACGAGGCTGGCCGAGGCGCTGCCGATCGGGTTGCCGTGGAAGGGCGGGATGGCGTCGGTGACCGTCACGCCGTTATCGGTGGTGAACTGCGCGAACACCTCGCGCACGGCCAGCGCCCGGCGTGCGCCCTCGCGCTCGGCGGCGGACATCATGTCCTCGACCATCGCGCCGGACAGGCCCTCGCCGGCCAGGGGGGCGACGTCGCGGCTGTCGGCGCGCACATGCAGGGCGGCGATATGGCCGCCGAACTGCCGCGCGAAGAGCAGGCCGGTGGCCAGGGCGGCCTCGGCATTGGACGTCCCGTTCAGGGGTAGAAGGATTTTCTGTATATTCTTCAATGTTATTCTCCAGAATCCCAGGAACGTCGTCAGCGGGAAGGGTCAGGGGTAGAGGCGCGTCGTCTCCCACCCCGCATCCTTGCCCGTGCGGCGCCATACCGCCCGGTCGTGCAGTCGGTGCGCGCGGTTCTGCCAGAATTCGATCCGCTCCGGAATCAGGCGGAAGCCGGACCAGTCGGCCGGTCGCGGAATCGGCGTGCCTTCCGGATAGCGGGCCTCTTCCTCGGCCAGCCTCTGTTCGAACACTGCCCGGTCGGCCAGGGGGCGGGACTGGTCGGAGGCGATGGCGCCCAGCCGCGAGAGGCGCGAGCGGCTGGCGAAATAGGCGTCCGCTTCCTCGTTGGTGACGGGTTCGACCGGTCCCTCGATCCGGATCTGCCGCATCAGGCTCTTCCAGTGGAACAGCAGCGCGGCCTGCGGGTTTTCCAGCAATTCGCCGGCCTTGCGGCTTTCAAGGTTGGTATAGAAGACGAAGCCGCGCCGGTCGGCGCCCTTGAGCAGGATCATCCGCACCGAGGGCTTGCCGTCGGGCGTGGCGGTGGCCAGCGCCATGGCATTGGCATCGTTGGGTTCGGCGGCTTCGGCCGCGCGCATCCAGTGGGCGAACAGGGCGAAGGGATCGGACCCCAGGTCGATCAGTGGCGTGGTCATAGCGGTCGGTCCCATTCTGGCCGGGCGGGGGGTGGAAACATGGCCGGCATGCCACGCATTCGGTGAAACCGGGGCTGCTTCGCCGCTCGGATCTTGTCCGACGCGCGCGCTTGTGCAACCACGGCGCCATTCCGATCATGCCATATTCCATCCATTCCGAGGATTCTATCATGTCAGACGGCGCGTCCAAAGCCCCGGCCACCGGTACCCTGATGAAGGGCAAGCGCGGACTTGTGATGGGTGTGGCCAATGACCGCTCGATCGCCTGGGGCATTGCCAACGCCGTGGCGGCGCAGGGCGGCGAGCTGGCCTTTACCTATCAGGGCGAGGCGCTGGGCAAGCGCGTCCGTCCGCTGGCCGAGCGTGTGGGCTCGTCGCTGGTGCTGCCGTGCGATGTGTCGGACGACGCCGCGATGGACGAGGCCTTCGCCCGCATCGAGGAAGAGTGGGGCACGCTCGACTTCCTGGTCCATGCCATCGGCTGGGCGGACAAGCAGTTCCTGCGCGGGCGCTATGTGGACACGCCGCGCGATGCGTTCCTGACCGCGATGGACATTTCCTGCTACTCGTTCACCGCCGTTGCCCGCCGGGCGGCGCGGCTGATGACGAATGGCGGGTCGATGCTGACCCTGTCCTATCTCGGCGCCGAGAAGGTGATGCCGCATTACAATGTCATGGGCGTGGCCAAGGCGGCGCTGGAGGCCTCGGTGCGCTATATGGCGGCCGATCTGGGCCGGGACGGGATTCGCGTCAATGGTATCTCTGCCGGGCCGGTCATGACGCTGGCGGCCAACGGGATCGGCGATTTCCGCTATATCCTGAAATGGAACCAGTACAATGCGCCGCTGGAGCGCAATGTGGCGCTGGAGGAAGTCGGCGGGGCGGGGCTGTATATGCTCTCCGACCTGTCGGGCGGTGTGACCGGCGAGATCCATCATGTGGATTGCGGCTATAATATCGTGGGCATGAAGAACCCCACGGCGCCAGACATCAGCGTCGCCAGCGACTGAAAACCTGCCCGGAGATGCGCGCTGGTGGCGATCCGGCGCGCGTTTCCTGTGCTCCGATGCTCACGGCCATCAAGGCCGCTCCGCTTCGGTGCTCGGAAACACACGACGGGCGCGGCCCGTTGGGCCGCTCTCGCTCACCAGCCCACATCTCCGGGCAGGTTTTGCGGGCGGGTTGGGTGGTAGTGAAGGGATTATCGGGTCATGTCGGATAACAGTTTCGGGCATCTGTTCCGGGTGACGACCTGGGGGGAGAGTCATGGGCCGGCGATTGGCTGTGTGGTCGATGGCTGCCCGCCGCGCATCGCGCTGTCCGAGGCCGATATCCAGCCCTGGCTGGACCAGCGGCGGCCCGGCCAGTCGAAATTCACCACCCAGCGGCAGGAGCCCGATTCCGTCGAGATCCTGTCCGGTGTGTTCGAGGGACAGACGACCGGCACCCCGATCTCGCTGCTGATTCGCAATGTGGACCAGCGGTCGCGCGATTATGGCGATATCGCCGAGCGCTATCGGCCGGGCCATGCCGATGTGGCCTATGACCTGAAATATGGCATTCGCGACTATCGCGGCGGTGGGCGGTCTTCGGCCCGGGAGACCGCGATGCGGGTGGCGGCGGGTGCCGTGGCGCGGCAGGTGCTTGGCGCGGGCGTGCGCATTCGCGGCGCGCTGGTGAAGATCGGCACGCATGACGTCGACCGGGCGCGCTGGGACTGGGACGCGGTTGGGGACAATCCGTTCTTCTGCCCCGATCCGGAGATGGTGCCGGTGTGGGAAGAGTATCTGGGCGCCGTGCGCAAGGCCGGGTCTTCGGTCGGTGCGGTGGTCGAGATCGTGGCTGAGGGCGTGCCGCCGGGGCTGGGGGCGCCGATTTACGGCAAGCTCGATTCCGATCTGGCGATGGCGCTGATGAGCATCAATGCCGTGAAGGGGGTCGAGATCGGTGACGGGTTCGCTGCTGCTGCCCTGACCGGCGAGGAAAATGCCGACCCGATGCGGATGGAAGATGGGCGGCTGATCTTCGGCGCCAACCATGCGGGTGGTGTGCTGGGTGGGATTTCCACCGGCCAGCCTTTGGTGGCGCGGTTTGCGGTGAAGCCGACCAGTTCGATTCTCACGCCCGTTCCCTCGGTGACGCGGAGTGGGGAGAATGTCGAGGTCTCGACGCGCGGGCGGCATGATCCGTGCGTGGGGATTCGGGCTGTGCCGGTCGGTGAGGCGATGATGGCGTGTGTGCTGGCCGATCATCTGCTGCGTCACAGAGGACAGACCGGGCACGATCCGCGCGCCTGACCCAAAATGCGCGCTGGTGGCGATCAGGCGCTCACCAGCGCGTTTTTGGTCAGGCCTTCAGCGTCGCTTCCAGCGTGATTTCGGCCTTGAGCAGTTTGGAGATCGGGCAGCCGGCCTTGGCCTTGGCGGCGAGGTCCTGGAACTGTTCCTCGGTCGCGCCGGGGATGGTGGCCGTGAGGGTCAGGTGGGCGGCGGTGACCGCGAAGCCGTCGGGCTGCTTTTCCAGCGAGATGACCGATTTGGCGTCCAGCGCGGTGGCGGTGAGGCCGGCGCCGCCGAGGATGCCCGACAGGGCCATGGCGAAGCAGGCGGCATGGGATGCGCCGATCAGTTCCTCGGGGTTGGTGCCGGCCACGCCTTCGAAGCGGGTGTTGAAGCCGTAGGGCAGGGCGGACAATGCGCCGCTTTCGGTTGAAATGGTGCCCTTGCCGTCCTTCAGGCCGCCTTCCCAGTGGGCGGTGCCGAATTTCTTGATGGTCATGGCGTCGGTTCCTTCGATGGTTGGCGGAGTGCCCGACCATAACGCGGTGCCGCGTGGGAGGGACCTGCCGGAGCGCACACGATCCGGTGAAAGAGGCTGCTGCAAAAGCCCCGCTGGCGGCGGCCTGACGGCGGTTTCCTGCGCTTCGGTGCTCTCGGCCATCAAGGCCGCTCCGCTCCGATGCTCAAAAACCACCGCCAGACGCGTGGCTGGCGCCACGCTTCCGCTCACCATCGGAGCTTTTGCAACAGCCTCTGCGCATGGGATAATGGATTTGGGCGCAGCCTCCTGTTGCGTGTGTTCGGCGCTGGTGCCATAGGACGACCGACCGTGACGGGGATGTTGCCCGCGCCCTGCAATCGTTCATGACGGAATGCCTGCCCGCGCAATGGACCAGACAACGCCCACCCAGATCGAGCATGCGCACATGCTGTTTCCCGAGGGGATGCAGCTTGAATGCGGTTTCCGGCTGGCGCCGGTGCGGGTCGCGTATCGGACCTATGGCACCCTGTCGGCGGCGCGGGATAATGCGATCGTGGTCTGCCATGCCCTGACGGGCGACCAGTATCTGGCCGAAACCCACCCGCTGACCGGCAAGCCGGGCTGGTGGAGCCGCATGGTCGGGCCGGGGCTGCCGATCGATACCGACCGGTTCTTCGTCATCTGCATGAACGTGCTGGGCGGCTGCATGGGCTCGACCGGGCCGCGCGATCCGCGCCCCGACGTGGCGGGCGAGCCGTGGGGCACCGATTTTCCGCCCATCACCATCCGCGACATGGTGCGCGCGCAGAAGCTGGTGGTCGATGCGTTGGGCATTGCCCGGCTGTTCGCCGTGGTCGGCGGCTCGATGGGCGGGATGCAGGTGCTGGAATGGGCTGCCACCTTCCCCGACATGGTCTTCGCCGCCATGCCGATCGCGACCTCGCCCTTTCATTCGGCGCAGAACATCGCCTTCAACGAGGTGAGCCGGCAGGCGATCTTCGCCGATCCCGACTGGCATGGCGGGCGCTACTGGGAGCAGGACGCGGTGCCGGCGCGCGGGCTGGCGGTGGCGCGGATGATGGCGCACATCACGTACCTGTCCGAAGAGGCGCTGACGCGGAAATTCGGCCGCCGGGTGCGGCGCGACCCGTATAACCAGGCGGGGGCGATGTCGCTGTTCGGCGAGATCTTCGAGGTGGAGAGCTATCTGCGGCATCAGGGATCGTCGTTCGTGCGGCGGTTCGATGCCAATTCCTATCTGACCATCACGCGGGCCATGGATTATTTCGACCTGGGCGCCGACCATGACGGGGACCCGTCGCGGCCCTTCCATGGCACGCGCACGCGCTTCTGCATCGTCTCGTTCACCTCCGACTGGCTGTTCCCGACCTCGCAGGCGCGGCTGCTGGCCCGGGCGCTGAACCGCGCGGCGGCCAACGTGTCGTTCGTCGAGATCGACAGCGACAAGGGGCATGATGCCTTTCTGCTCGATGAGCCGGATTTCGACCGGACGGTGCGCGGCTTCCTGTCCGGCGCCGCCGAACATGCACGGATCGGCTGACCCATGCGCCTTGACCAGCGGCTGATTGCCGACATGATCCGTCCCGGCACGCGGGTGCTCGACATCGGCAGCGGTGACGGGGCGTTGCTGGATTACCTGTTCCGCACCCGAGGCTGCGATGCGCGGGGGATCGAGATCGACATGCGCGAGGTCACGCGCTCGGTCGCCCACGGGCTGCCGGTGATGCATGGCGATGCCGACCATGATCTGGCGCATTATCCCGACGAGGCGTTCGATTATGTGGTGTTGCAGCGCACCTTGCAGGCGGTCGAGCGGCCGCGCGAGGTGCTGCGGCAGATGCTGCGGATCGGACGGCATGCCATCGTCTCGTTCCCCAATTTCGGCCATTGGCAGTTGCGGCTGAAGCTGTTGACGAGCGGACGGATGCCGATGACGGCGGTGTGGCATACGCCGTGGTACCAGACGCCGAACATTCATCCGTGCACCATCCTCGACTTCCTGATGCTGTGCCGCGAGGAAGGCTATGTGGTCGAGCAGTGGATGGCGGTGGACGAGGATGGTGAGCGCGCGCCGTGGCGCCGCTCCATCCGGCTGGCCAATCTGTTCGGTGAGCAGGCGCTGTTTCTATTACGCCGCCGGGGACATTGAGCTGTTGCTACAGACACTGACGGACCTGTCGTGACGGGCGGCCCTGCCGTTCTGGTCGGGATCGACGGGGGTGGGACGCGGGCGCGCCTGCGGCTGGCGACGCCGGAGGGTGTTCTGCTGGCCGAAGGGGAAGGCGGACCCGCCAATATCGCCACCGATGCCGGGCAGGCGTGGGATTCGATTGGTCAGGCGCTGGATCTGGCGCTGTCGCGGGCGGGCCTGTCGGGTGCGGAATGCCGGCTGGTTGCCGTGGCTGGGCTGGCGGGGACCGAGGTGAGCGGGGCCGTGGCGCGGTTCCTGGCCCGGCCGGCGCTGTTCGCGCGCCTCGATATCGTCTCGGATGCCTATACGTCCTGCGTCGGGGCCCATGCGGGCGAAGACGGGGCCATGATTGCGGCCGGAACCGGGATGGTGGGGCTGGCTATCGTCGGCGGGGCCACCCGGCGGGTCGGGGGGTGGGGCTTTCCGCAGGGGGACGAGGGTGGCGGGGCCTGGATCGGGCTGGAGGCTGTCCGGCTGATGCTGCGCGCGGGTGATGGCCGGGCGCGGCCCACGCTGTTGAGCGAGGCGGTGCGCGCGCGGCTGGCGGATGAGGGGGCGGAGCCGATGCTGTGGGCGGTTGGTGCGCGGGCTGCAGATTTCGCCCGGGTGACGCCGCTGGTCTGCGCGCTGGCGGAGCAGGGGGACGTGCAGGCGCGGGGGCTGCTGGCCCGTGCCGGGGCGGAGGTCGAGGCGCTGCTGGCCGCCCTGCGCGCGGCGGACGGTTTCGGGGCGCTGCCCTGCTGCCTGCTGGGCGGGCTGGCGCCGGTGCTGCTGCCTTATCTTTCCGCCGGTGCGCAGGCCGGTCTGTCGGTGCCGAGGGGGCATGCGATCGACGGTGCGATGCTGCTGGCGCGGCGGCTGCATGAGGCCGCCCCGGAGGCGCCCGGAGACAGCCAGCCGGAATAAGGACTTGCGGTGGGGAGCGCATGCGGGTAGAAGCCTCGCCCGTGGACGGTCCCCGCCTGTCCCGTATCTGGACTTGTACGCGCGTGCCTTATTGATGCGGGGGGCACGGACTGGACGGACAAGAGACCCTTTCTGACCCACGGATTACGGTGAATGACAGCGTGCCCTGCCAGGCAGGGGCGCGAACCGTGCGTCGTGTTTTCCTTTCAAGTCTTTCCGGATGCTCATCCTGTCGTGAGGAATCCGGCCATTGCCGAGTGCCCGGAGGCGCTTCATTTCATGACGACTTTTGCCGACCTTCAGCTTGCCGAGCCGTTGCTGCGCGCGCTGAACGAGGAAGGATACACCACCCCGACCCCCATCCAGGCCGGGGCCATCCCGCACCTGCTGGCCGGGCGGGACCTGCTGGGCCTGGCGCAGACGGGCACCGGCAAGACGGCGGCCTTCGCGCTGCCGATCCTGCATCGGCTGCTGACCCATCATCGCCGTGCCGCCCCCAAGGGCGCGCGCGTTCTGGTTCTGGCGCCGACGCGCGAGCTGGCATCGCAGATCGATGAGAGCTTCAAGGCCTATGCCCGCCATATGCGCCTGAGCCATGCCGTGATCTTCGGCGGTGTCGGCCAGGGCCGGCAGGTCGAGGCGATGCGCCGTGGCGTCGACGTGCTGGTTGCCGCCCCCGGCCGTCTGCTGGATCTGATGGGCCAGGGCCATATCGACCTGTCCGGGCTGGAAGTGCTGGTTCTGGACGAGGCCGACCGGATGCTGGACATGGGCTTTGTCCGCGACATCCGCCGCATCGTGGCCGAGCTGCCGCGCGACCGGCAGACGCTGCTGTTCTCGGCGACCATGCCGCGCAGCATTGCCGAGCTGGCGCATGGCCTGCTGCGCGACCCCGCGACCGTGCAGGTCACGCCGCCGTCCAGCACCGTCGACCGTATCCGCCAGGCGGTGATGTTCGTCGATACCGACAAGAAGCGTGACGCGCTGCAGATGCTGGTGGACTCGCCCAAGGTCGAGCGCGCCGTGGTGTTCACGCTGATGAAGCATGAGGCCAACAAGGTCGCCGCCTTCCTGAACGACCACGGTATCGTGGCCGAGGCGATCCATGGCAACAAGTCGCAGGGTGCGCGCGAGCGGGCGATGTCGGGTTTCCGTTCCGGTGCCGTCAAGGTGCTGGTGGCGACCGACATTGCGGCGCGCGGCATCGACGTCGATGACGTCACGCACGTCTTCAACTACGACCTGCCCAACGTGCCGGAGAGCTATGTTCACCGGATCGGCCGTACGGCCCGCGCCGGGCGTGAGGGCTGGGCGGTGTCGCTGTGCGATGCCGAGCAGCGGGCGTGGCTGCGCGATATCGAAAAGGCGATCGGCAAGCCGATCCCGGTGGTGATGGAGCATCCGTACCATTCCGAGGCGGCCGAGAAATCGACCATGCGGCCGCCGGTATTGGGCGGCGGCGGTGGCCGGGGCCGTGGGGGTGGCGGCGGTGGCCGCAACCAGTCCCGCTCGGGCGGCGGGCAGCATCGTGGCGCTCCGCGTCGCGTTGCCTGATTGAAGGGGGCGCTCCGTTGGAAGACGGGGCGCCCTTTCTTCTTTGGGGGGAAGGTCTCTTCTTTTTCTGAAGAAAAAGAAGCAAAAAGACTTTTATTCGTCTTGGGTCATCGTATGGCCCAGCAAAAAACTCCTGAACGAATCAAAGTTTTTTGGTTCTTTTTTTCAAAAAAGAACATCCTGTCAGAATACCCATGGCCGGCATGATCGCGAACAGCGCGAACACCCAGAATGCCGCCCTTTCGGCCCCCACCATGCCGCCAGGGTCTGCCAGGCCGGCAATGTTGGCGATCATGCCGGCCCAGGCACCGGCCAGTGCCGTGGTGTAGAGCTGCACCGTGGTCAGGGAGGCCGAGGCCAGGTCGCGGTCGGCGGGCTGGGCGGTGAGCAATACGCGCGTCAGCAGATGCGGCCACGCCGTGCCGACGCCCAGGCCCACCATCAGGAACGTGACGCAGACGGGCGCCATCGCCTGCCATGCGCCATCGGTGGGCACGGACAGATAGAAGGCCAGGAAGAGAATGCCGGCCAGCCCCAGCGCGGGGGCGGCGACCAGGGCGCATGCGACGCGGGCAGGTGGGGCGCCGGCATTGAGGATCGAGCCTGTGGACCAGCCGGCGGCCATCAGTACCGACAGATAGCCGGCGGTAAGGGGGGGCTGGCGGTGCAGATCCTGCAAGAAGAGCGGCGCGAAGATCTCGATCACTTCCACGGTCAGGGCCAGGCAGCCCATCAGGGCGTATAAGGGGGCCAGACTGGAGCCCCAGACCAGCGCGCGTGCGGGCAGCAGGCGCGTGCCGCCCTGCCGTTCGAGATGGGCGAGGCAGGCGAACAGGCCCAGCACGATCAGGCATCCGGCCAGGTTTTCCCATCCATGCGGGCTGGCGCCGGCCACGGCCAGGCACAGCACCGAGCCGACCATCAGCGCGATCTGCCGCCAGGCGATGCCGGGGAAGCTGCCGGCTTCGACACCGGTGGTGCGCGGCAGCACGCAGGTTGCGAGCGTGGCGAACGGGATCGACAGCGCCGCCAGCGTCCAGAAGGCGGCGCGCCAGACGCCCAGCCCCGCGAACAGGCCGCCAATGGCCGGCCCGATCAGCGTGGCGACGCCCCACATCGAGGACAGCATGCTCATGGCCCGTGGCCACAGGCCGGGCGGGAAGACCAGCCGGATGACGGCATAGGCCATCGAGACCAGCAGGCCCGAGCCGACCCCCTGCATCATGCGCCCGGCCAGCATCACCGGCATGGCGGGAGCGGTGGCGCACAGCACGGCGCCGGTGGCGAAGATGGCGACCGCGATTGCGTAGGCGGTGCGGGGGCCGAAACGGCCCAGCGCGCGCGCCGACAGCGACGAGCCGACGATCGAGGCCGCGACGAAAAGCGATGTGTTCCACGTGTAATAGCGCATGCCGCCGATATCGCGCACCGCCGAGGGCAGCACGGTCATGGCCATGTACAGGTTGATGGCATGCAGCACGACGCCGGCGGAGAGGGTGATGGAGCGCGCCGCGTTGCCGCCGGAAAACAGGGCCCCCCAGCCGGTCGCGGCGCGGGCCGGCCGTGCCGCGGAATGGGGGAGGGGTGTCCCCGACGGGGTATCAGAGCTCATGAACGCTGCCTGTTACTGTCCGACAGCCCACTGTGCAACCTGCGGGATGGGAGGGATGCGGCTGCTATCCGTGGCTTTCGTCGTGGATGGGCCAGTAGATCGGCGGCTGGAGAAGCGGGCCGGGCCGGGCGAACAGATAGCCTTGCCCGTAATCGCAGCCCAGTTCCCGCAGGATGGCGGCCTGGGCCTCGGTCTCGATTCCCTCGGCGACGACCTGCTTGTGCAGGGCCTTGCCGAGCGAGATGACCGAGCGGACGATCTCGTGCGCGTTGCGGGCCGGCATCGTGAGCTGGCGGACGAAGGACCGGTCGATCTTGATGATGTCGACGGGGAAGCGCAGCAGATGCACCAGCGACGCGTAGCCGGTGCCGAAATCGTCGAAGGCGATGCGGATGCCGGCCGTGTGCAGGACGTGCAGGGCCTCGGCGATCTCGTCGGACGCATGGTCGAGGGCGATGCCTTCCGTGACCTCGACGCAGAGCCGGTGGGGCGGGACCCCGGCCTCCTGCAGGCGATTGAGAATGTGCCGCCCCGCCGCCGCCCCGCGCAGATGCACGCCGGTGAAATTGACCGCGATATAGGCCAGCCCGTCGCCGACATCGGACAGCGCGCTCAGGGCGATGGAGATGACTTCGTCCTGCAGCCGGGGGCCGATCGTCTCGTCCATCAGCAGGATCTGGAAATCGGGCGGCGCCAGCAGGCCGAGTTCCGGATGGTTCCAGCGCAGCAGGGCTTCGTTGCCGCGTTGGCGGCCGGTCTTCAGATCGATCAGGGGCTGGTAGTAGAGCGTGAATTCCCCCGCCGCGAGGGCGTGGGGGGCGTCGGCCAGCAGCCGCGCGGCCAGGCTGTCGGCGCGGTCGAATTCCGCGGTGTAGGGCTGCCTGCGCCCGCCGCCGCGCTGCTTGGCCCAGTACAGCGCCCGGTCTGCCCGATGCATGGCGGAGACCGGGGAGCCGTTGCATTCCGTCTGTCCCACGCTGAACCAGAGCGACAGGGTGCGGCCGGATTGGGACCAGGGTTCTCCCTGAAGGGCATCGAGCCTTTCGAGCAGCGCCTGTTCCACCGATCGGGGCACGAGGATGCCGAATTCGTCGCCCCCCAGCCGGGCGAGGGCGGTGCCGTCGGGAACGATCTGGCCGAGGCGCATGGCCATGTGACGCAGCAGATTGTCGCCCAGCTCCTGACCATAGGAATCGTTGACCGATTTCAGGTGATCCACGTCGATCAGCAGCAGCGTGGTCAGCGGGTCGGCCTGGTCGAGCGCCGCCTGGAACGCGGCGCGATTGTCCAGCTGGGTCAGATGGTCGGTCATTGCCGCGCGGCGCAGCGTTTCGGCTTCGGTCTGCATCACGGCCATCGCGCGAGCTGCCCTGTCGCGCGCGCGCCCGATATCGCGCAGCCGACAGGCGACGGTGACCGACAGCGCGACCGCTTCGAAGGCGATGCAGGCGAATGTCGCCATGTCGATCGTGTCGCTCTGGGGCAGGAAGCCCATATTGCGGGCCAGCCGCACCATGAAGACCGCAATGACGGGCAGCCAGCCCAGCAGGAAGAACCAGATGATCCGGCTTCGCCTGCGGATGGCGACGGCAATCGTCGCGGCAATCCACACGACGTCCAGGATCAGCACGGCATTGAAGACGCGATCGGTCCATACGGGCGGGAGCAGCGTGTCGGCCGCCGCGGCGAAGCCGGCGAGGGTCGAGAGAACGGTCAGGACATAGCCTGTCCACAGCAGGTATTTGTGGCGGGCCTCGAACTCGATGAGGGTCAGCAGGAGCATGGTTCCGGCGGCGACCGTGGCACCCAGGAAACAATCGCTGAGCCTGACCGCCAGCGGGCCGGTCAGGCGGTCGTCGAACAGGCCGAGGAAATTCGTCCAGGAAAGGCAGTAGCCCAGCGTCAGCACGGTCCACACGGCATACCAGATCTGGAAACGATCGCGGCGCCCGTTATAGGTGGCCAGGTTGTAGACCATCGCGGAGATCAGGGCCCCGATCAGCACCCCGATCAGGATCAGCCAGGCCATGCTCCGCGCGGCTTCCTCATCAGGGGTGCGGGCTTCGATCTTGCGGATGAAGATGGCGCCGTCGAGATGATGAAAGCCGATCGACAGGCTGGAGATTTCGACACCGGGGGAATCGAAGGCGAATCGCAGCAGGCCGCCGGGGGCCCAGTCATGGCCGACCCCGCCGTCGGCATAACTGTAGTTCTGGATGCTGCCGTCGCTGTTCGTTGCGGCGACGGTTATGCGATCGAAACGATTCTCGTCGAGAAGCAGCGCCCAGCCCGCAGGCAGGTCCTTCAGCACGGACGGGTCGGAGAGATGCAGCCAGACCCATCCGTCCGTCCTGGGCGGCGTTGCGCAGCCCCGGATGCTGTAGGCAGACCGGGCCAATTGCTCCACCATGCCGGCGGCGCCGTCCAGGCAGATGGACGGGTGCAGGTCCAGAGGGTCGGCATGGGCCGGCACGCCCAATGGCGAGATCAGCATTGACAGCAGGATCGCCAATGCACCTTTGAGAGCCCGTTTGGAAATGCGCGCTGGAGGCGGTCCGACGCGCGCGTCCTGCGCTTCGGTGCTCACTTCCATACAGGCCGCTCCGCTCCGATGCTCGGAAACATACGCCGGGCGCAGCCCGTTCCAGGCCGCTTTCGCTCACCAGCGCGCATTTCCAAACAGGCTCCGAGCATCAGAAGGTCTTTATCCGTATTGCGGCTTCCGCCGTAGCCAGGGGGAGGACAGGCTGATTGATTCCCACGATTGACCTTATACTGAGTGTTGAGGTGCGGTATCGTGTGTGGTCCTGAGACGTCAGGCAAGGTCCATATGGACGATTCCTGCCTGGTTCATTGTTCGTGAGCGGCAAATATAACTAAAGAGCCGCAACAGCATATGCGCTCGGCGTGCGCTGGTCGAGAGGCGAGTGAGGATGGCTTGCCGGGCCGCCGGCCGATGATCATGCGCCCCGTGGGGAGGCCTGTGCCTGTACCCTGGCGCGCCTTTATTGTATCGGGTGTGGAATTTTTATCCTTTTGCATCCCGTCCGGTGATTCAGGGCCTTTTCATGTTCGGGATGGCATTTCATCGCTGCCAGGCGATATGCGTGCTCTCCAGCGGGATCGCCACGCCGCAATGGGCCGGGATGACGCGCACGGTATAATCCGTCGCCGGCCGGTCCAGCCCGGTCGTTACTGTATAATGGGTCATGCCGTTCGCGTCGGGGCAGCCGTCGAGGGGGATGGTCGTGACGAAGGGCGGGCCGCCATCGACGGGGTTGGCGTAGAGCTGCACCTGGATCGCGTCGGGTGGAATGTGCCCGAGGAAGAGTGATACCGCCACGTGGCGCTGCCCGTCCTGTTCGGAGATCGTTACCGATTCGATGCGCATCTGGGGCCAGCATGTGTCGAGCATGTCCTGCCATTGCAGGATGTCGTGCGCCGCCTGTCCGCCATTGGCCAGGCGTGCATGGTAGCGGGTGGCCGCCGGCAGGTAGAAATGGTCGGTATAATCGCGCACCACGCGGTTGGCGGAAAAAAGTGGTGTCAGGCGCGCCATGCTTTCGCGCATCCGTGCGACCCATGCGGCGGGAATGCCCTGGGCATCGCGGGCGTAGAAGGACGGAGCGATTTCGGATTCGAGCAGGGTGTACATCGCATCGGCCTCAGCCGCGTCCACCGCCGGGTCCTCGCCATGTTCGCGCCCGTCGCCCAGGGCCCAGCCGAGTTCGGGCGCGTAGGCCTCGGCCCACCAGCCATCCAGTTCGGACAGGTTCAGCCCTCCATTGACCAGCACCTTCATGCCGCTGGTGCCGCTGGCCTCCCACGGGCGGCGGGGGGTGTTGATCCACAGATCGACCCCCTGGACCAGGATTTCGGCCAATGCCAGGTCGTAATCGGTCATGAAGACGACGCGGCCGCGGATATCTGGCCGTTGCGAGAAGGCGATCCAGTGGGTGATGAGCTCCTGCCCCGCGATGTCGGCGGGGTGGGCCTTGCCCGCCAGCACCAGCTGCATGGGCCGATCGGGGTGGGACAGCAGGCGGGCCAGGCGGTCCGGATCGTGCAGCAGCAGGTCCGGCCGCTTGTAGGTCGCGAAGCGGCGGGCGAAGCCGAGCGTCAGCACGTCGGGGCTCAGGGCCGGGACCGGCCGGCCCGACAATCCGGCGGCGTCGGCATAGCTCTGCCGCTCGGCATACAGGGCGGAGATCTTGCCGATGAAGGAGCTGCGCGCCTGACAGCGGGTGAACCACAGGATGCGGTCGTCCAGTGCGCGGATGCGGTCGGCCACGCCTTCCTGCGTGCCGCGCCAGCGCTCGGTGCCGGCGGCTTCGGTCCAGAGCGCGTCGGCCTCGATCGAATCCCAGCTTGGTGTATGCACGCCGTTGGTCACGTGGCCGACCGGGACCTCGGATTCGGGCCAGCGGGGGAAGAGGGGCGCGAACAGGCGGCGGCTGACCGCGCCGTGCAGGCGTGACACGCCGTTGACCGCGCCGCTGGCGCGGATGGCCAGCCAGGTCATGTTGAAGGGCTCGCCCTGATCGTCAGGATTGGCGCGGCCGAGGGCCAGCAATGTGTCCAGTGGAATGTCGAGCTGGTTCTTGGCGTAATTCGAGAGATAGGTCCGGAGCAGGTCGGCCGGAAACCGGTCGAAACCGGCCGGTACGGCGGTATGGGTGGTGAACAGCGTGCCCGCCCGTGCGATGGTCAGGGCCTGGCGGAAGGGGATCTGCAGCCGCTGCATCAGGCCGTGCGCGCGTTCCACCGCGGCGAAGGCGGCGTGGCCCTCGTTGAGATGGCAGACATCCGGCTGGTAGCCGAGCATGTCGAGCAGACGCCAGCCCGCGATGCCCAGTGTGAGTTCCTGGCGCAGCCGAAGGTCGTCGTTGCCGCCATAAAGCTGGGTCGTCACGCAGCGCACGGCCGCCGGATTGGCCGGGTCGTTGGTATCGAGCAGATAGAGCGTCGCGCGCCCGACGATGGCCTTCCAGGCCCGGACCCAGACATGCCCCTGGCCGAAACGGAACGGAATCCGCAGCACGTCGCCATCTTTCGTCAGGACGGGACTGACGGGCAGTTGGGACGGGTCGTTGAAAGGATAGAGCGCCTGCTGCCGCCCGCCCGGTGTCAGTTCCTGCCGGAAATAGCCCTGGGCGAACAGCAGGCCGACCGCCACCACGGGCACGCCGAGGTCGCTGGCCGCCTTGAGCTGGTCGCCCGCCACGTTGCCCAGCCCGCCCGAATAGATCGGCAGCGCCTCGCTGAGCATGTATTCCATGCTGAAATAGGCCACGCAGGACAGGGCGGATGTGTCGTGCGTCTGGGCGAACCAGGTCGGGCGGCGCAGGCGTTCGGCCTGGGCGGCCATGGCATCGCCGACCGCGCGGCGAAAGGCGGGCTTGCCCAGCAGTGCCTTGAGATGCGCGCGCGAGGCGTTGTTCAGCGTCGTCCACGGATTCCGGGTGTGGGCCCAGCAATCCGTGTTGATCTGGTGCCAGAGCGCGTCGGTCGCGTGGTTCCAGCTCCAGAGCAGATCCAGCGCGAGGCTGTTCAGCGCGCGTTCCGCCGCGCGTGGGGTCAGCGTGGGACTGTCGGCCGCCATGTCACCTCTCCGTAGCTGTGGTTCCTGCTATTCCGTGATCGTGTCGTGCCGCCCGCGCAGTAGGACGCGGATCGAGCGGGCCTGTGCGGGCAGGCGCGCCATGTCGCCGACCGGCGGTGCCGTTTCGGCGGCGAGAATGTCGGCGGGCGGGGCGGCGGCGGTGTCGATGAGGCTGCGCCATGGCGCGCCGCCCCGTGCGGCCTCGGGCAGGGCGAAATGCAGCGTGTCGTCCCAGCCGTTGATGAAGACATAGAGATCGTCATCCTCCATCGCCGTGCCCCGCAGGAAGAAGGCCAGGCTGCGCGAGACCGGGCGCAGATCCGGGTCGCCGCCATCGACGCCGTGCCACGAGACATCGTCGCGCCAGCCGACGCTGCGCGCGATCGAGGGGTGGGCGGTGCGAAAGGCGATCAGCATGCGTACGAAACGCAGCAGGGCGCTTTCGTTTTCCGTCAGGCGCCAGTCGAGCCAATTGGTTTCGTCATCGCGGTCATAGGGGTTGGGGTCGCCGCCCCGGCTGTGGCCGAATTCGTCGCCCGCCTGGAACATCGGCGTGCCGTTGGCCATCATCAGCAGGCAGAAGGCGTTGCGCGTCTGGCGGCGGCGCAGGGCCAGGACCTGTTCGGGCGCGCCCTCGGTGCCTTCATGCCCGCAATTGGCGGCGATCTGGCCTGGATCGTCGAACGAGAACAGGTCGCGCAGCGTCAGCCCGTCATGGCTGGCGATGTAATTGACGCTCTGATAGGGGCGCGCGGCATGGGCGCGGTCGTCGGGGAACAGGTCGGTGCTGCCGTAGAGGCGGGTCATCAGCACCGGCACGCAGCCATCGTCACCGCGCAGGAAGCAGCGGATATCGTCGCGGAAATGGGCGTTCCATTGCCGCCAGCTCCGGCCCGGAAAGGCCCGGCCCAGTTGCATCAGCGAGCCGTCGCCGACCCAGGGTTCGGCGATCAGCCGTGTCTGCCACCATTGGGATGCGGTGGACAGTTCGGTGATGATCGGCGGTTCCGCGAGATTGACGCGGCCGTTTTCGTCGACCGAGAACATCGAGGCCAGGTCGAAGCGCAGGCCGTCGATGCCCATCTCCGCGATCCAGAACCAGGCGCTGGACAGGATGAGCTGCCGCACCACCGGCGCCGCCACGTCCAGATCGTTGCCGCAGCCGCTGCGATTGGTGGGGCGGAACGGGGTGCCGGGTGTGCTGGAATAATAGCTGGGATTGTCGATGCCGCGATAGGACCAGACCGGGCCGCCCGGATGGTCCTCGGCGGTATGGTTGTAGACGACGTCGAGAAAGATCTCGATCTCGGCTTCATGCAGGGCGGCGACCATCGCGCGGAATTCGCGCCATGCCGTATCGACCGCGCCGTCCGAGGCGTAGCCCGCGTGGGGCGAGAAGAAATTGAGCGGCATGTAGCCCCAGAATGTGCCGTGGACCGGGTCGCGCTGGAAGACCGGCATCAGTTCCACCGCCGTTATTCCCAGCGCCTTGAGATAGGGGATGCGCGCCGTCAGCGCGGCGTAGCTGCCGCGCTGCGCCTCCGCCATGCCGGAGGAGGGGTGGCGGGTGAAGGCGCGGACGTGAAGCTCGTAGATGATGAGGTCGTGATCGTGGCGACGGGGGCGCTGGATGGCGGGCGGGCTGGCGCCGGTGCGATCGGGCAGGACGCCCAGCGGTGCGCGGCCGGCCGTCGGCCCCGGCCGGCAGGCCGCCGCGCGGTCGAAGTCGGGCGGGAAGAACACGCCGCGCGCATAGGGGTCGAGCAGCAGTTTCTCGGCGTCGAACAGCAGCCCCTCTTCCGGCCGGTGCGGGCCGGCGACGGAATAGCCGTAATAACAGGCGTCGCCGGCCTGCCCGGCCGGTACGCGGGCATGCCACATGTCGCCCGTCTTGTTGTGCGGCATGCGGACGGGCAGGCGCAGGCAGGGGGTGATGAGGTCGTCCGCGCGATAGAGCAGCAGGGTGATGGCGGTGGCGTTGCGCGAGAAGAGGCTGAAATTGAACGCCTGTTCCTCGGGCAGCCAGACGGCGCCGGGCGGGAAGGGCGCGCCATCGGCCGAGGTGAAGCTCCTGCTGACCGGCAACGGCGCGTTCGGCATGGCCCTGCTCGCCACGGATGGGGTTCGCGCGTAGCTTAGCGGGATCGGGGCGGAAAGGCGAGAAAATCCGGCGGCGAGCGGGAATGTTTTCCGGTTTTTTCTGTTGTTATATCGTGATGAAAGATCATTAAAAATAAAGGGAAATATTGGAGTTTGTTTTGAATGTGTGAAAAATCTTGAATTTTCCTGATAATTCCTGTTTAATTGATTTTACTAATAAAGCTTATGGAGGTTGATGTTTTGCGATTGAGCCGTTCCGCATTATCCAGTCTGCCCGCTGCCGTCTACAGGCCGCAATTCGATCCGGCCCTGTTGAAATCCGGGCTTTTGCATCTGGGATGCGGAAGTTTCCATCGCGCGCATCAGGTCGCGGCGACGCAGGCGGCCATCCATCACGCAGGGGAGGACGGGCTGCGCTGGGGCATTGTGTCGGCCACGATGCGTCGGCCGCTGCTGGCCGAGCAATTGCGGGAGCAGGAGAATTGCTACACGCTGCTGACCCGCGAGCCGGACGGCACGGTGGCCTCCGTGATGGCGGCGATCTCGGAAGCCGTTTTTGCCGGGGCCGATCCGGCGGCGTTGATCGGCCGGATTGCCGATCCGCTGATCAGGGTGGTGACGCTGACGGTGACGGCCAGCGGTTATCATATCACGGCCGAAGGACGGCTGGACCCGGAATCCGCCGCCATTCGCGAGGATCTGGAGCGGCCGTTTCCCCGGACCGCGCCCGGCATCCTCGTGGCGGGGCTGGATCTGGTGCGGCAGCGCGGGGGCGTGCCGCCCGTGGTGCTGAGCTGCGACAATGTGGCCGAGAATGGCGATACGCTGCGGCAGGTGGTGATGGATTACGCATCGCTGCGCGGCGACGATGCGCTGTCGGCGTGGATTGGCGCGCATGTGGTCTTTCCCAACACGATGGTCGACCGGATTACGCCGCCGTTCCAGGAGGCGGATCTGGACGATGCGCGGCTTCTGCTGGGGGGCGTGGAAGATGCGATCCCGGTTTCGGCCGAGCCGTGGTTTCAGTGGATCATCCAGAATTTCGACGGTGAGCGGCCGGTCTGGGAGGCGCATCCGGGCACCCGTTTCGTGCGCGATGTCAGCGTGTTCGAACGGGCGAAACTGCAGATGCTCAATGGCACGCACATGATCCTGGCCTATGCCGGGGGGCTGGCGGACCTGCCGACGGTGGCAGAGGCCGCGACCGATCCGGCGCTGGGGACGATCGCCACGCATTTCATGCGTCATGAGCAGTCGGCCGGGGTCGATCTGTCGGACGAGGATCTGGATTCCTATGCCGCCGGGCTGATGACGCGGTTTCGCAATCCGGGCATCGCGCATGATGTGGAGCGGATCGGGCGCAACGGGTCGGCGAAGATGGCCGCGCGGGTGATTGCGCCGATGCGCGAGAATCTGGAGGCCGGTCGCCCGGTGACGGGGGCCGTGCTGCTGATTGCGTGCTGGATCCGCTGGTTTGCGCTGCATGAGCAGGAAGCCCTGGAAATCGGCCTGACGGACCCGCGTGCGGATGTGCTGCGGCAGATCTGCGCCGATGCGCGGGACGATCATCGGGCGCAGGCGGAAGCGTTTCTGGCGATGGAGGAAGTGTTCGGGCCGCCTCTGCCGGATCATGACGGGCAGGTTGCGGCCATTGCGGACATGCTGCGGCGCCTGACGGATGGTGATGTGCGGGCTGTGCTGCGTGAGGTTGCGAAAGCCTGTTCGTAAAGGTGCCTGAATCCATCCCGGTTATGATGATAGCCGGGATGGAAAGCGTGCGTGTGCCGGCGGCTTTGGGCGGCCTCCCGTATTCAGGACGATGGATCGGATTTTCCGCCCACACGCACGATGCTGGCCTGGGAGCCGTTTACGCCTTCGCTCACGACCAGGTGTACCGGACTGCCGACCCGCAGGCGATCAAACCCGTCGTCGGCCACGCTATGGCGATGGAAATAGACCTCTCGCCCGTCATGCGTCGTAATAAAGCCGTGATCCGCCTCGGCGACGAACCGGGCAACGTGGCCCTCCAGCCAGAGGGGCTCGTGGTGCTTGACCTGGGTTCCGCGGATGCGGACATGGTCTTCCAACTGCCGGATGGCAGCGTCGAACGCATCCCGCACGGCGACATAGGCATCTTCATGTGCATGATCCTGCGACCCTTCGCGCCCGACGACGATGTCGCCTCCTGGCACGGTGATGACCAGTCTCACACGATAGAGCTGGCCCTGACGATGGTGCCGGTGGGGGATCTCGACCGTCACGTGGCATCGCTGGATATCGTGCTCGAACCGCGCCAGAAGTGACGCCTTTTCGCGGATTCTGGCTTCCAGCGTCGATGAGGGCGCCATATTCCTGAACGTAATCAGCACGGGAATGGTCATGACATCGTTCCTTTGACAGACTTGAACGTGCTGGAACCAGACCGGTTTCGGGCATGATCTTCGGAGGTCGGCGGCCAGGGATAGGTTACGGCGCGCGCACTCCTGACGGCTGCCCCTCCTTGATCCGGACATGCAATGCGCCAGTTCGCGTTCTGTAGAACGGACATGGATCGATGCGTTCAGCGTGAGCGTCTGAAATGATTCTTCTGTCCCCAATAAAATTCAGCTGAGGCGCGCGACGCGGCGCCCGGGGTGCCGTTATCGCGGCGTGCGGCATACGCGAAGGGTCAGGCGATGGTCGAGGCGCTGGAAGCACGGTGACGCGGGTGGGTCTCCGCCGGGCCGGCGTGGTCGGGGTCGTGCTGTTGCTGGCGGCGGTCCTGTGGTGGGGGCTGTCGTGGCGTGCGGTGCCGATGACGTTGCAGGGCTATGTCGATGCGGATTTCGTAAGGATCGGTCCGACGCAGGCCGGGCTGCTGACCGGGCTGCATGTGATGCGCGGCGATCAGGTGCGGGCGGGGCAGGCGCTGTTCGACCAGGACGATGTGGCCGAGCGCGCCGCGCGTGACCAGGCAGCGCGCCAGGCCGAGGAAAGCGCGCGCCAGTTGGCAAACCTGCAAGGCCCTGCCCGCGAGACCGAAATCCGCCAAGCGGCGTCGAACCTGGCGGACGCCGAGGCGACGCGTGACCGCGCGCGGGCCGACCTGCGCCGGCTGGAGGCGGCGGCCCCGGCTGGCGCCGCGACGATGCAGGCGCGTGACGCCGCCCGCGCCGCCTGGCGCTCGGCCGAGGCCCGCGTCGCGGGGCTGCGCGCCGCGCTGGACCAGGCACGCGCTCCCAGCGGCCGAACGGAGCAGATCTTCGCCCAGGCGGCGACGGCGGCGGCGGCGCGCGCGGCCCTTGCGATCATGGACTGGCGATTGTCGCAGCGCCATGTCGTGGCGCCCGATACCGGCGTCATCGCCGATATCATGGCCTGGCCGGGCGAAGTGCTGGACGCCGGCACGCCGGTCATCTCGCTCCTGCCGCCGGGGCATATCGTGATCCGCCTGTTCGTGCCGGAGGGCATGCTGGCGCGCATTCATCCGGGTGACAGGGTGGGGCTGGCTTGTGATGGCTGCCCGTCCGGGCTGGAGGGGTATGTGGATTTTATCGCGCCGCATGCCGAATACACACCGCCGCTGATCTACAGCGACCAGAGCCGGGCCAAGTTGGTCTATATGGTCCAGGCGCGGCCGCGCACCGGCCAGGCGGAGATGCTCAATCCGGGCCAACCGGTGACGGTCAGTCCGCCGTGGGCCACCAGGCGGGGGAATGGGCGATGAACGGCCCGAAGCCCGAGGATTACGTCATAGACGTCCATGACCTTCGCAAGGATTTTGGGACGCTGCGCGTGGTCGACGGGCTGAGCCTGCGCGTGGCACGGGGCGAGATCTGCGGCTTCCTGGGCGCGAATGGCAGCGGCAAGACCACGACCATTCGCATGTTGTGCGGGCTGCTGGTGCCCGATGCGGGGCGCGGGACCTGCCTGGGGCTGGACATCATCCGCGATGCGCCGCGCATCCGCCGGCAAGTCGGCTACATGACGCAGCGCTTCAGCCTGTATGAGGACCTGACGGTGCGGGAGAACCTGGAGCTTGTCGCCGGGATCTATGAACTGTCGGACCCGCGCGGCGCGGTCGATGCCATGCTGGACCGCATGGAGCTGCGCGGCCGGGCCAGCCAGTTGGCCGGCCAGTTGTCGGGCGGCTGGAAGCAGCGGCTGGCGCTGACGGCCTGCGTGCTGCACCGGCCGGCGCTGCTGCTGCTGGACGAGCCGACGGCGGGGGTGGATGCGCGGGCGCGGCGCGCATTCTGGGACCTGATCCACGACATGGCCGGCGGCGGGCTGACGGTGCTGGTGTCCACCCATTACATGGATGAGGCGGAACGCTGCGCGCGCGTGGTCTACCTGGCCGGCGGGCGCATCGTCGTCCAGGGCAGCGCCGGGGAGTTGCTGGCCCGTGTCGGGCTGGTGACGTTCGAGGGCACGGGCGACGGGGTCGAGGACGCGGTGCGGCGGCTGCGCGAGGCGCCCGGGGTCGAGGCCGCGACCGTCTTCGGCCGGGCGCTGCATGTCGCGGGGATGGACCGCGCGCGGCTGGAGGAGGCCATTCATGCGCAGGGGGGCGGGCTGGCATGGCAGGAGGTGCCGCCCCGGCTGGAGGATGTGTTCATCCATCTGCTGGGGCAGGAGGACGGGTGATGGGCATGCTGTCCGCCCGCCGGCTGCGCGCGCTGCTGCGCAAGGAATGGCTGCAGGTGCGGCGCGACCCGATGACCCTGCGGCTGATCATCGCGCTGCCGGTGATGCAGTTGCTGATCTTCGGCTACGCCATCAATTCCAACCCGCACGACCTGCCGACCGGGGTGTTGATGGCGGAGCCGTCGCGTTACGAGCGCACCATCGTCGCCGCGCTGCGCAATACCGGCTATTACCGGACCCGCCTTGTCGGGTCGGAAGCCGAGGCGGAGGCGGATATCGCGGAAGGGCGGCTGCTGTTCGTCGTCGACTTCCCGCCGGGCTTCGACCGTGCGGTGGACCGGGGCGAGGCGCCGTCGGTCCTGGTCGATACCGACGGCACCGACCCGACGGCGGTGGGCTATGCCACCGCCGCGCTGTCCGGCCTGGGCGACGTGCTGGCGCGCGACCTGCCGCCGGCAAGGCGGGGCATGGCGTTGCCGGTGCCATTCCGCTTCGTGGTGCATACCCGCTACAATCCCGAGCAGTTGACGGTGTTGAACGTGGTGCCCGGGCTGATCTGTGTCGTGCTGATGATGTCGACGCTGATGCTGACCACGCTGGCCATCACGCGTGAGCGCGAGCGCGGGACGATGGAGAACCTGCTGGCCATGCCGGTGCGGCCGGTCGAGGTCATGCTGGCGAAGATCGCGCCCTATATCGGCATCGGCTACCTGCAGGTGCTGGTCATCCTGCTGATCGCGGTGCTGCTGCTCCACCTGCCGGTGCATGGGTCGATCCTCCTGCTGTTCGGGGTGCTGGGGGTGTTCATCGCCAGCAACCTGGCCTTGGGGATCACCTATTCCACGCTGGCGGCCAACCAGATGCAGGCGCAGCAGATGGCGCAGTTCACCATGCTGCCGTTCATGCTGCTGTCGGGCTTCGTCTTTCCCTTCCAGGGCATGCCGCGCTGGGCGCGCGTGATCGGCGAAGGGATGCCGACGACCCACGCCATGCGCATCGTGCGCGGGGTGCTGCTGAAGGGAAACGGGCTGGCGGAGATCCTGCCCGACCTGTGGCCGATCGTGCTGTTCACGCTCTGCACGGTCGCGGTCGCCGTGCGCTTCTATCGGGAAACGCTGGATTGATGCGCCAGGCCGTCCGGGCGGGGTGCGTCGCGGGCCTCGCCTGGGTGGGGGGCTGCACGGTGGGGCCGGCCTTCCACGCCCCGCGCGCCGAGGTGCCGGCGGCGTGGCATGATGTGTCGGCCCATGGCGGTGGTGTCGCGTTGGTGGCGCGGCCCGATCCCGGCTGGTGGCGGATGTTTCACGACCCGGTGCTGGACGCGTTGGTGGCGCGGGCCATGGCGGGCAATCCGGGTTTTCAGGAAAACAGGGCGCGCATTGTCCAGGCGCGGGAGCAGGAGGCCGCCCAGCGCGCCGCGGGCCTGCCGGAGCTGGGAACCTCGGCGCGCTATACGCGCGAACGGCTGGGCGAGGCGGGATTGTTCTCGGTGCTGGGGGGCGCGGGCAGCGGCACGGGGCAGCCGGCATTCCTGGGCGGGATCGGCGGCCTGACGCAGGGGACGGACCTGTATCAGGTCGGGTTTGACGCATCGTGGGAACTGGACCTGTTCGGCCGGGTGCGGCGGTCGGTGGAACAGGCACGGGCGCAGGTGGCGGTGCAGACCGCCCGCCAGGGCGATGCGCGGCTGACGCTGCAGGGCGATGTTGTGCGGACCTATCTGCAATGGCGGGCGACCCAGGCGCTGCTGGACGCGGCGGGCGAGGTGGCGGCGGCGCGGGCGCGGACGGCGGCGCTGCGGGCGTTCCAGCGCCGACTGGGGCTGGCAGACGGCACGGATGTCGACCTGGCCGGCGCGGCGCTGGCGCGGGCGCAGGAGCAGGCGGCCGGATTCCAGCGACAGGCGGGACAGGCACTGAACCGGCTGGCCATCCTGACCGGGCAACCGCCGGGGGAGCTGGATGGCCCGCTTGCCGCATTGCGTCCCCTGCCGGACCCGCCGCCGCGCGTGCCGGTGGTGCTGCCGGCGGCGCTGGCCCGCCTGCGGCCTGATATTCGCGCGGCCGAGGCCGATCTGCACGCCGCCACCGCCGGGGTCGGCGCGGCGGTGGCGCAGCTTTATCCCGACATCACGCTGTCCGGGCAGGTCGGCCAGCGCACGCTGACGCTGGGCAGCCTGGCGGACTGGGGCAACACGTTCTACCAGTTCGGCCCCGCGATTTCCCTGCCGCTGTTCCAGGGCGGGCGGCTGCGGGCCGCGATCCGGTTGGCCCGCGCACAGCAGCAGGAGGCCGCCCTGACCTATCGCCAGCGCGTGCTGGACGCGCTGGGCGAGGTGGAGGATGCCCTGGTCGCACTGCGCACCGACCGCGCGGCGCGGGAGAGCGACCGGGCGGCGGTGGCCAGCATCAACGCCCGGCTGGCCCTGGCCCGAACCCGCTATCGCGACGGGACCGGCGACGCGCTGGCGGTGCTGGACGCACGGGCTGATCTGAGCACCGCGCAGCAGGACGACATCCAGGCGCGGCTGGCGGTGCTGCTGGACGTGGTGGCGCTGTGCAAGGCGACGGGCGGCGGCTGGCCGGAGGCCGGGGGCTAGCATCCTTTCGGATGGGGGTTTTCAGCGGACACGCACATGATCCTGGCCTATGCCGGGGGGGGGGGGCGGATCTGCCGACCGTGGCAGATCTGCGCCGATGCGCGGGACGATCATTGTGCGCAGGCGGAAGCGTTTCTGGCGATGGAGGACGTGTTCGGGCCGCCTCTGCCGGATCATGACGGGCAGGTTGCGGCCATTGCGGATATGCTGCGGCGTCTCACGGATGGGGATGTGCGGGCTGTGCTGCGTGAGGTCGCGAAAGCCTGTTCGTAAAGGCGCGCGCGACCGCGGCTATGGCCGGGGAAGAACGAACCCGCTGCGCGGGAATGGTGTAGCGTGGCTGTCTGTCACCACGGCGTGAAACAGGTGTTTTATTTGAAGCTGACCTGATGGTCCGCCGCACTCTGGCTTGTGTCCAACACAAGGAGC
>NZ_JABEQL010000032.1 GCF_014174215.1 Gluconacetobacter tumulicola
CACCCGTCCGCCACTAACCCCGAAAGGTTCGTGCGACTTGCATGTGTTAAGCATGCCGCCAGCGTTCGCTCTGAGCCAGGATCAAACTCTCAGGTTCATCTCAGATCTCCACAAAAGCAGAAACCCAAAACAAACAAACCCGAACTCAATCCAAGCCTTAACTACTCAAACCAAAGGCCCAAGCAATCAAACTCGAAGCTATAAAAACGCATAAATCAAAGAAATATGCATCACAGCGTCCAAGCAGGCATCAATCAAACCCAGGCTAAACCCAGATAAAACCAATCCCTAACAACCCACTCTCGCAGGCCGCCAGAACGCCGCCAACATATCCCTTCCATTCCATATTCTATTGTCAAAGAACCGGTCCGAAGCGGTAGTGCCGTTCGGTGAAGCGGGTTTTACGGAGATCGGGGGGGGATGTCAACGCGCTTCAAAACAGCCCCAAAACACCCTGTTTTTCCCGGAAAACCGGCCCACCCAACCGGGAGCCCACACCCCTCTGTGGACAAAGCGTGGATAAGAAAATGAACTTTTTTCTGCTTTTCCATGTCAGGGCCGCGAAAAGCCCCTGAAAGGGGCGGCGCATCACATTGCGCCGCCCCGCCAACCGGTCAGTCTTCGGCGATCGACCGGCCGTTGATGGTCAGCCCCTTGTCATCGGCCGACACCTTGATGCGCTCGCCATCATGGATGGTGCCATCCAGCAGCAGCCCCGCCAGCGGGTTCTGCAACGTGCGCTGGATCACCCGCTTCAGCGGACGCGCGCCGTAGACCGGATCGTAGCCTTCCTCGGCCAGCCACAGATGCCCGGGTTCGTCCAGATCCAGCTCGATATGCCGCTCGTCCAGCAGCTTGCGCAGGCGCCCGATCTGGATATCGACGATCCGCGTCATGTCCGCCCGCTGGAGACGGGAGAACAGGATGATCTCATCGAGACGGTTGAGGAATTCCGGCCGGAAGTGATTGCGCACCACCTTCATGACCTCGGCCTGCACCATATCGGTGGATTCATTGTCCGGCAGATGCGCCAGGACATCGGACCCCAGATTGCTGGTCAGGACGATGATGGTGTTGCGGAAATCGACCGTCCGCCCCTGCCCGTCCGTCAGCCGCCCGTCATCGAGCACCTGGAGCAGGACGTTGAAGATATCCTCGTGCGCCTTCTCCACCTCGTCGAACAGGATCACCTGATAGGGCCGGCGCCGCACCGCTTCGGTCAGCACGCCGCCTTCCTCGTAACCGACATAGCCCGGAGGCGCGCCGATCAGGCGGGAGACCGCATGCTTCTCCATGAACTCGCTCATGTCGATGCGCAGCAGGGCCTTCTCGTCATCGAACAGGAAGCGGGCCAGCGCCTTGCACAGCTCCGTCTTGCCCACACCGGTCGGGCCAAGGAACAGGAACGAGCCGATCGGCCGGTTGGGGTCCTGCAAGCCCGCGCGGGCACGCCGCACCGCATTGGCCACCGCCTTCAGCGCCGGTTCCTGACCCACCACGCTGCGGCGCAGTTCGTCTTCCATCCGCAGCAGCTTGGCCCGCTCGCCTTCCAGCATGCGGTCCACCGGCACGCCGGTCCAGCGCGACACGACGGAGGCGATGCCCTGTTCAGTCACGGCCTCGCTGACCAGCCCGGCGCCCGCGGCGGCACTTTCATTCGCTTCCTGCGCACTGGAGATCTTCCCCTCCAGATTGGGGATGACGCCGTACATCAGTTCCGACGCCCGACCCAGATCGCCGCGCCGCTGGGCGACCTCGACATCCGACCGCGCCTGGTCGAGCTGTTCCTTCAGCTTCTGGATCGCGTTCACGCGGTCCTTCTCGGCATGCCAGGCCGCCGACATGGCGTTCGATTTTTCCTCGATCTCCGCCAGTTCGGCTTCCAGCTTCACCAGACGCTCGCGGCTGGCGGCATCCTCTTCCTTGCGGATCGCCTCGCGCTCGATCTTCAGCTGGATCAGCCGGCGGTCGAGTTCGTCCAGTTCCTCCGGCTTGCTGTCGATCTGCATGCGCAGGCGGCTGGCCGCCTCATCCACCAGATCGATCGCCTTGTCGGGCAGGAAACGGTCGGTGATGTAGCGGTTGGACAGCGTCGCCGCCGCCACCAGCGCGTTGTCGGTGATCCGCACGCCGTGATGGAGCTCGTACTTCTCCTTGATGCCACGCAGGATCGAAATCGTATCGGGCACCGAGGGCTCGCCGACATAGACCGGCTGGAAGCGCCGGGCCAGGGCCGCGTCCTTCTCTATATACTTGCGGTACTCATCCAGCGTGGTGGCGCCGATGCAATGCAGCGTGCCGCGGGCCAGTTCCGGCTTGATCAGGTTGGACGCATCCATCGCGCCATCCGTCCGGCCGGCCCCCACCAGCGTGTGCATCTCGTCGATGAACAGGATCACCTGCCCTTCGGCGCTCTCGATCTCCTTGAGCACGGCCTTCAGCCGTTCCTCGAACTCACCCCGGAACTTGGCACCGGCCACCAGCGCGCCGAGATCGAGCGACAGCAGCCGCTTGTTCTTCAGCGCCTCCGGCACGTCGCCATTGACGATGCGCAGGGCCAGCCCTTCGACGATCGCGGTCTTGCCCACGCCGGGCTCGCCGATCAGGACCGGGTTGTTCTTGCTGCGCCGGGCCAGAACCTGGATCGCACGACGGATTTCCTCGTCGCGTCCGATCACCGGGTCCAGCTTGCCCTGCTGGGCGATCTCGGTCACGTCGCGGGCATATTTCTTCAGCGCATCGAAGCTGGCTTCGGCGTTCTCGCTGGTCACGGTACGGCCCTTGCGGATGGTGGCAACCGCCTTGTCCAGCGCCTGCGGCGTGGCACCGCCCTCACGCAGCGCGCGGCCGGCCGGCGTGTCCGAGGCGGCAATGGCCACCAGCAGACGGTCCTGCGCCACATATTCGTCACCGGCCTTCTGCGCCGCGCTCTGCGCCGCATCCAGCAGCCGGACCAGATCGGGCGTGGCCTGGGGCTGACCGGCCCCGCCACCCTGCACGCGGGGCAGCTTGGCCAGCGCGGCCTCGACCGCCGCCTGAATGGCGGGCGCCTGCCCACCGGCAGCGCGGATCAGCGCGGACGCCGCGCCTTCCGGGTCGTCCAGCAGCGCCTTCAGCAGATGTTCGGGCGTCAGTTGCTGATTGTACTCACGCACGGCAATCGTCTGCGCGGCCTGGAGGAACCCGCGCGACCGTTCGGTGAATTTCTCGATATTCATAATCCCATGTCCCTTTCACTCAGGCGACCTGAAGCTGGGGATGCCATCCCTTCATAAGGCAATGGCACGCCACACAGAGGTCGAGATGGGGATAATGAGACGTTGTTACAAGGGTCTGGAGACGCGATGGCACATGACTGCCCCGCCCCTCGCGCGGCCGGTTTCATGACACCGATCATTGAAACCGGGGCAAGACTTCCTTAACCGCCGCAACGGCGCAGGCCTCGTCCAGATCGCCGCCGGGCGCGCCCGAGACGCCCAGGCCCCCCAGCACCGAACGATCCGCCCGGCGGAGCAGCACGCCACCGGGCACGAACAGCACCTGCGGAATCGTGTTCAGCGCCCCATTGGCCGGCCCGGTGACCTTGGCCGCGATCAGCGCGCTGGTCGTATCCTTGTCGAAGGTCATGCCATAGGCATAAGCGGTGTAGGCCTTGCGGTAGGATACCGACAGCGATTGCAACGGCACGGTATCGCCCTTGATGATCGCCTGCTCATGACCGGACGGATCGACCACGGCGGCGGTCACCGACCAGCCGCGCGCGGCACAGATCCGCACGGCAGCCGCCGCGAGCTGATCGGCAACCTCCCACGACAGTTTCTGGGTGGTGATGACGGAAGGCCCGACGGCACGGGCCGGTCCGCCCGTCAGCTGGCCCGCGACCGTAGTCGAGGATTCCGTGCACACCGGACGGCTGGTAACGGTGATGGAAGCCTGGGAGCCGGACCCGGTCACCTTCTACGCCATCCACCCCGTCAGCATCGCCCACTCACAGAAGATCGCGCTGTTCATCGACGACCTGCTGGCGCCGGACGGCATCATGGCCGATCAGACAGCGCCGTAGGTCACATCCAGCGTGCCGACCCCGACGCAGCTTGCATGCAGCACATCGCCCGGCTGCACCGCGCCAACGCCCGCCGGCGTGCCGGTCATGATCAGGTCCCCCGGCGCCAGCTCAACGAAGGCACTGAGCTGCGAGACGATATCGGCGACCGGCCAGATCATGTCCGACACGTCACCCTGCTGACGAACCATCCCGTTCACCGACAGGGTGATGGGCCCGCGCTCCGGATGGCCGATCACAGCCACAGGCGCCACCGGCCCGATCGGGCAGGACTGATCGAACCCCTTGGCCAGCGCCCACGGCCGACCGGCCTTCTTGGCCTCGGCCTGCAGGTCGCGGCGCGTCATGTCCAGGCCCAGCGCATAGCCATAGACATGCGACAGCGCCTGATCCACCGGGATATCCCGGCCGCCGGTGCCGATCGCCACCACCAGCTCGACTTCATAATGCAGATTGGCGGTCCTGACCGGAAAGGGCAGCACCCCGCCGCCAGGAACAACGGCATCGCCCGGCTTGGCGAAGAAGAAAGGCGGTGCCCGATCCGGATCGCTCCCCATTTCGCGCGCATGTTCGGCATAGTTCTGGCCGACGCACCAGATCCGGCGCACCGGGAAACGGGCATCGGTCCCCGTGACGGACAGGCTGGGCTGAGGCGGCTGAGCGATGACGTAATCGGTCATGGGGTGTCCTTATTGACTGAGCCGGGCAAGCTTATTCCCACTCTCCACCGGCATGAAAGAGCCCTTACGCGGTAACATGCTTGCGCATCCGGACCAGCGGAACAGCAACCTCGTTCACGATCGCTTCGACCGTTTCGACAGGCTGGTACCCGCTCGCCACATAAAGCGGCTGGCCGCTCAGCGTCGCCATCAGTTCCACCGCCGAAAATCCTGCGGCACAAGCAGCCTGTTCGCACCCCGACAGGATCACACGGCCGATACCCTGCCGCGCGCAACGCGGGTGCGTATACATCGCACGGATCTTCGCGGCGTCACGGGCAGGATCGAGAAGCTGCGGGTTGCGCAGGCGCGTACTGTGATCGCCGCCATAAAGCGTCGCACGCCGGCTCCAGCCGCCACATCCCACGATCTCGCCGTCCTTTTCGGCCACGAGATAAGTGCCGTCGACGACCAACTGGGTATCCAGCCCCATGATCGCCCGGCTGGCCGCGATCTGTTCGGGCGTGAGGAACCCCGCCTGCAAGGTCTCGATCGACAGGGCGATCAGCGACCCCAATGCCGGAAGATCGGCCATGGTCGCCCATCGTGTGCTGACGGCGTGCATCACACAGCCCTTTCGATGGATTCCGGCAGGGTTTCTGTTCTTTTTTACAAAAAAGAACCAAAAAACTCCTGATTCGTTCAGGAGCCTTGTGCTGGGGACACACAATGTCCCTGAACAGATCAAAAGTCTTTTTGCTTCTTTTTCTTCAGAAAAAGAAGATTTACGGCCGGGCGGCCACAATCACCCGCCCGGCCTGTCGCATGATCAGTTGCGGGTCTTGTCGACCAGCGCGTTCTTGCCGATCCACGGCATCATCGCGCGCAGCTTCTCGCCGACCTGCTCGATCTGGTGGGCGTTGTTGCGGGCGCGGATAGCCTTGAAGCCGACATTGCCGGACTGGTTTTCCAGGATGAAGTTGCGCACGAACGTGCCGTCCTGGATGTCGGTCAGGACGCGCTTCATCTCGGCCTTGGTCTCGGGCGTCACGATGCGCGGGCCGGTGACGTATTCGCCGTATTCCGCCGTATTCGAGATCGAGTAGTTCATGTTCGCGATGCCGCCTTCATAGATCAGGTCGACGATCAGCTTGGTCTCGTGCAGGCACTCGAAATACGCCATCTCGGGGGCATAGCCGGCCTCGACCAGCGTCTCGAACCCGGCGCGGATCAGCTCGACCAGGCCACCGCACAGCACCGCCTGCTCGCCGAACAGGTCGGTCTCGACCTCTTCCTTGAAGCTCGTCTCGATAATGCCGGCACGACCGCCGCCATTGGCCGAGGCATAGGACAGCGCGATTTCCAGCGCATTGCCCGACGCGTTCTGCGCCACGGCAACCAGCGAGGGCACGCCGCCGCCACGCTGATATTCCGAACGCACCGTGTGGCCGGGGCCCTTGGGCGCGATCAGGAACACGTCGAGATCCGGACGGGCCTCGATGATGCGGAAATGGATCGACAGGCCATGCGCGAAGGCCAGCGCCGCGCCCTGCTTCAGGTTGGCTTCCAGATGCTCCTTGTACAGCGCACCCTGGCCCTCGTCCGGGGTCAGCACCATCACGACGTCGGCCCAGGCGGCGGCGGCGGAGGGGTCCATGACCTTGAAGCCCGCGCCCTCGGCCTTGGCCACGGCGGACGAGCCCGGACGCAGGCCGATCACCATCTCGGTGACGCCGCTGTCCTTCAGGTTGTTGGCATGGGCGTGGCCCTGGCTGCCATAGCCGATGATCGCGACCTTCTTGGACTTGATCAGGTTCACGTCGGCGTCGCGATCATAATACACGCGCATGATAAGACCTCCTGTTGAGACGAAAGATAAGGATGGATGACCCGCGGTCAGATCGTCCGGGGGCCCCGGATGATCGCGGCCACGCCCGTGCGGGAGACTTCGGCCAGGCCGAGCGGACGCATCAGGTCGATGAACGAATCAAGCTTCTCGGTCGCGCCGGTCAGCTCGAAGACGAAGGATGTGGCGGTGGTGTCCACCGCGCGCGCGCGGAAGGCCTCGGCAATGCGCAGGGCCTCGGTCCGGGCCTCGCCGCTCGAGACGACCTTCACCAGCGCCATTTCACGCGCGACATGCGGCCCCACCTGCGTCAGGTTGGCCACGCGATAGACCGGCACCAGCCGCCCCACCTGGGCCTTGATCTGCTCGATCACCTGCGGCGTGCCCGAGGTCACGATATTGATGCGCGACTGGTGGCGCGACTGCTCGACCGGCGCCACGGTCAGGCTTTCGATATTGTAGCCACGGCCCGAAAACAGCCCGATCACGCGGGCCAGCACGCCGCTTTCGTTTTCCACCAGAATGGAGATGACCGCGGAGACTGTCGTCTCGTCCTGCATGGTCATGATGAGAATTCCTGAACAGGGCCCGGCACGGGGCGAACCCCGCTGCCGGTGTATATCAAGGGAGACGGCCGGATGGGCCGGGGGCGAAGGGGCGTCGGATCAGACCAGCATGCGGCCCTCGGCGCTGACCTTCACCTCGCCTTCCTGCTCGGGACCCAGAAGCATCTGGTTATGGGCCGCGCCGGACGGGATCATCGGATAGCAGTTCTCGTCCTGCGCCACGCAGATATCGGCCACCACCGCGCCGGGCTCGGCCAGCATGGCGCGGATCACGTCGTCCAGTTCGCCCACGCAGGTCGCGCGCATGCCCTTGGCATGGAAGCTCTCGGCCAGGCGGATGAAATCCGGCAGGGCCGCGCTGTAGCTCTCGGAATAGCGGGAACCATGCAGCAGTTCCTGCCACTGGCGGACCATGCCCATATACTGGTTGTTCAGGATGAACAGCTTCACCGGCAGGCGGTACTGGGCGATGGTGCCCAGTTCCTGGATGTTCATCAGCGTCGAGGCCTCGCCCGCGATGTCGATCACCAGCGCGTCGGGATGCGCGACCTGCGCGCCCACCGCCGCCGGCAGGCCGTAGCCCATGGTGCCCAGCCCGCCGGAAGTCAGCCAGCGGTTCGGCCGGTCGAACTGGAAATGCTGCGCGGCCCACATCTGATGCTGGCCCACCTCGGTCGAGACGAACGTGTCGCGCCCGGTTTCCATCGCCAGCTCATACAGCCGGCGGACCGCATGCTGTGGCCGGATGATCGCCGACGGCGTCCTGTCCTGGTCGAAATGCAGGCTGCGGATGCCGCGCCAGGCATCGATCTGCTGCCACCACTGACCCAGCGCCGCCGGATCGGGCGCGCCGTCCTGGCGGTCCCATTCCTCCAGCATCATCTCGATCACGCGACCGGCATCGCCGACGATCGGCACGTCGACCTGCACGATCTTGTTGATCTGCGAGGGCTCGATATCGGCATGGATCTTGAACGAATCCGGCGAGAACGCATCCAGCCGCCCGGTCACCCGGTCGTCGAAGCGCGCGCCCAGCGCGACCAGCACGTCGCAGCCATGGGTGGCCAGATTGGCCTCATAGGTTCCATGCATGCCCAGCATGCCCAGGAAATGCCGGTCGGTGGTCGGATAGGCGCCCAGCCCCATCAGGGTCGAGGTGCAGGGGAAGCCGGTCTTGCGCACCAGCCGGCCCAGCGCCTCGCTGGCCTGCGGGCCCGCATTGATGATGCCGCCGCCGGTATAGAACAGCGGCCGGCGCGCACGCTTCATGGCCGCGACGGCGCGCACCACCGCCTCGCGCTCCGGCTCGGTGCGCGGACGGTAGGACGGATGCGGCGCGCGCGACGCCGGGGCATAGGGCGCCGGCCCCACCGAGATATTCTTGGGCAGGTCCACCACCACCGGGCCGGGCCGGCCGCTGCGGGCGATGTGGAAGGCCTCGTGCGCCACCCGGGCCAGATCGGCCGGCTTCCTCACCAGATAATTATGCTTGGTGGCCTGACGGGTGATGCCCGTGGTGTCGGCCTCCTGGAACGCATCGGTGCCGATCAGCGGCACGCCGACCTGCCCGGTGAAGCACACCACCGGGATGGAATCCATCAGCGCGTCCACCAGGCCGGTCACGGCATTGGTCGCCCCCGGGCCGCTGGTGACCAGCACCACGCCGACCTTGCCGGTCGAGCGCGCATAGGCCTCGGCCGCATGCACGGCCGCCTGCTCGTGCCGCACCAGGATGTGGCGCACCGCGTTCTGCTTGAACAGCGCGTCATAGATCGGCAGCACCGCGCCACCCGGATAGCCGAAGATGACATCGACCCCCTGCTCGACGAGAACGCGAAGCAAAACCTCGGCACCGGAGAGGACAATATCCGCTCCGTGGTCACGCGTGTTCGGCTTCAGGTCGTTCAGGTTGGGTGTCGCGTTCATGTCCCTGCTCCTCCATCCGGCGTGTTTGACGCGGGGCCACAAGGCCCCCTCCGGACGGAATGTGGGCTGGGTTTAGGGAAACTGACGGCCCGCGTCAATCCGGTTTAGAATAAAAGAAATGACGTTGCCGTCATTTCTTTCCATTTGTTGCGCATCGCTGTCGATCCGCGTGTCGATCACCCGCGTATCGGCCGCATCCGCCAGGCTGTGATGGGCAAACCAGGTCGTCTGCCGCCGCGTGTAGCGCCCGGTCGCCAGCACCGCACGGCCCGCGGCTTCCTCCACTGTCAGCTCCCCGCGCAGATGGGCGGCCAGTTCCGGCACGCCATGCGCGCGCATCGCCGGCAGGGCCGGGGACAGGTCCTGCGCCAGCAGCGTCCGCACTTCCTCCAGCGCCCCGGCCCCCAGCATCGCATCGAAGCGCCGCGCGATCGCGGCCCGCAACGCATCACGCGGCGGCTCCAGCCGCACCGCCACCCGGTGACAGGCCAGAGGCGGCAGCGTCGCGGCCCGGCGCCAATGGGCCATGCCGTGCCCGGTGCCCGACCAGACCTCCCACGCGCGGGCCACGCGCTGGCTGTCGGAGGGGCGCAGCGCAGCCGCACTTTCGGGATCGACCGCCGCCAGCCGGGCATGCAGCGCCGCCGACCCCTCTTCCTCGACCAGCCGGCGCGCCTCAGCCCGGGCCTCGGCACCGGGGTCGGGAATGTCGGTCAAACCGTCGGTCAGCGCGCGCATATACATGCCGGTGCCGCCACACAGCACCGGCAACCGCCCTTCAGCCCACGCCGCCTCGATTTCCGCTATCGCGCGGGCGCGCCACCAGGCGACGCTGCCGGTCTCGTGCGCGGGCAACACACCATACAGACGATGCGGCACGGCCGCTTCTTCTTCCGGCGTCGGCCGGGCCGTCAGCACCCGCAGATCGCGATAGACCTGCATCGAATCCGCGTTGATGATCACGCTGTCCGTCGCGCGCGCCACCGCCAGCGCCAGCGCCGATTTGCCCGAGCAGGTCGGCCCCGCGATCACCACCACCGGCCGTTGCGACAGATCCACCGCTTGCGTCATGCCGCCTTCCCTGTCACACGCCTGTTCGTCATGTCGCTGTCCCATACCATCACGCTCGTCGCCCGCCGCGACGCCACGACCCTGACCGACGCCGATGCCCGCGCCGCGCGGGACATGGTGAAGGGCGGCGTCCCCGTCATCCTCTCGCCCGGCGAGGCCGTGGATATTCCCAGCCCCGCGCCCCATTCGGGCATGCCGACGCTGGACACGATGCGCGCCGTCTTCGGCCCGCGCCAGATCGACGTCCTTCTGACGCGTTCGCGCGGACGACGCAAAGGGCTTCTGGTCGCGGACATGGACAGCACCATCGTCGCCAACGAGACGCTGGACGACCTGGCCGCCCATGCCGGCATCGGCGAACGCATCGCCGAGATCACCCGGCGCTCGATGAACGGCGAGATCGATTTCGCCGCCGCCCTGCGCGAGCGCGTTTCCCTGCTGGCCGGCCTGCCCGCCACCCTGCTGGAAACCGCCTGGAACGACGTACGCCTCAACGAAGGCGCGCGCGAACTGGTGGCCACCATGCGCGCCCGCAACGCCCGCACCGCCCTGGTCTCCGGCGGCTTCACCTTCTTCACCAGCCGCGTCGCGGCCCTGTGCGGCTTCACCGAACATCATGCGAACGTGCTGGAGATCCAGAAGGGCATCCTGACCGGCACGGTCGGCGAGCCGATCCTAGGCCCCGACACCAAGCTGGCCCATCTGCGCCGCCTGGCCGAAGACGGGCGCCTGAAACCCGCCGCCACCATGGCCGTGGGCGACGGCGCCAACGACCTGGCCATGCTGAAGGACGCCGGCCTCGGCATCGCCTTCCACGCCAAGCCGATCGTCCGCGCGGCAATCGGCAACCGGGTGGAACACGCCAGCCTGCGTGCACTGCTGTTTGCGCAGGGCTATCCGGCGACATCGTTCGTGAGCGAGGACTAAAGCCCTTCTTTTTCTGAAGAAAAAGAAGCAAAAAGACTTTCAATCGTTCAGGGTCATCGCGTGTCCCCAGCACAAGGCTCCTGAACGAATAAAAGTTTTTTGGTTCTTTTTTTCAAAAAAGAACTTCTACCGCTTTCCCTTCGCCATCCGCGCCGACGCATCCTGCGCCTCGATAAACACATGCGTCACCTCGGGCACCGCCGCGCGGATCTGTTCCTCGATATGAGAGACTGACCGTTCCACCTGCCCGGCGCTCAACCCGTTGTCGAAATCCAGGCTCAACGCCACCAGCACATCCGACGGACCGAAATGCATCGAACGCATTTCGTTCAGCCCCAGCACGCCCGGTTCACGCAGGGCCAGGGCCCGGACCTTGGCCTGGGATTCCACCGCCATGCCCTCGCCGGTCAGCAGGGACTGGGTTTCCCGCGCCAGGAAGGCGGCGGTCACGGTCAGGATCACGCCGATCAGGATCGAGGCCACGCCGTCGAGCATCGGCTGGTCCAGCGTTTCCGCCAGGATATTGCCCAGCAACGCGACCAGCAGGCCGCACAGCGCCGCCGTATCCTCGAACAGCACGGTAAAGACGGTCGGGTCCTTGCTGTGGCGCACGGCCTCGATCCAACCGCGCCGCCCCTTGCCGTTGCGCCGGAACGCCCGCAGCGCCATCAGCCAGACCGAGCCCTCGAACAGGATGGCCAGCGCCAGCACCACGTAATTGACGACGACATGATCCACCGGCTGGGGATGACGAATGCGGCTGACGCCCTCGATCACCGAGACACCGGCCCCGAGGCCGAAGATCAGCAGCGCCACCACGAAGGTCCAGAAATACAGTTCCAGCCCATAGCCGAACGGATGCAGGGGCGTAGCCGGGCGCGCGGCACGGCGCAGGCCCACCAGCAGCAGCATCTGGTTGCCGGTGTCGATCAGCGAATGGATCGCCTCGCTCAACATCGCGGCGCTGCCGGTCATGAAGGCGGCGGCAAACTTGACGACAGCAACCAGCAGGTTGCCCCCCAGGGCCGCGTAGATCACGAAACGGGACGAAGAGGCGGCCATGGTCACTCCGGACAGCGAAGGCCCAGCATAGACCGGATGCCGGCCGCGTCGAAGATGCCGACACCGAAAACCAGCCCCCCGAAGCGGGCGGCAGTTGCGGGCGGGTCGGCCCGCACCTTATAAAAGGCGGCTCGAGACCATGGATCGGCCGGCCGGCCGCGTCCGCTTTCGCACGGAGTGTCAGGTGCGCACCACTGTCGTCCAGATGGCCCCCGGCGCGTCCCTGCCGGACAATATCGCCCAGGCCCGTGACCTGATCGCGGCCGCCGTAGCCGCCGACCGGCCAGACCTGGTGGTGCTGCCGGAAATCTGGAGCTGCCTGGGCGGCGCGGCCGAAACCAAATTCGCCAATGCCGAGGAACTGCCCGCCCCCGGCGCCACGGCCGGCGCCGGCCCGCTCTATCGTTTCCTCTCCGAGACCGCACGCGAACACGGCATCACCCTGCATGGCGGGTCGATCGGCCAGCGATATGGCGGGAAGCTGCTGAACACCAGCCTCGTCTTCGGCCCCGACGGGGTGGAACGGGCGCGCTACAGCAAGATCCACCTGTTCGACATCACCACCCCCGGCGGCGAAGGCTATCGCGAAAGCGATACCTACGCCCCGGGCGAAGAGGTCGTGACCGTCCCGGTGGGCGCGTTCACCGCCGGGCTGGCCATCTGCTACGACCTGCGCTTCGCCGAACTGTTCCTGGCCCTGCGCAGGCGCGGCGCGAACGTGATCGTGCTGCCGGCGGCCTTCACCGCCGAGACCGGCGAGGCCCACTGGGCCACGCTGCTGCGCGCCCGGGCGATCGAAACCCAGTGCTGGGTCGTGGCCTGCGGCACCACCGGCACCCATATCGATGCGGGCGGCCATGCCCGGCGCACCTACGGCCATTCCATGATCATCGACCCCTGGGGCACGATCGTCACCCAGGCGTCGAACGGCGTCGGCTGGGCCACGGCCACCCTGACCCTCGACCAGGTCGAGCGTGTCCGTGCCGGCATGCCCGTGCTGGCCCATCGCCGCCTGGGAGCCTGACCGGAAATGCGCGCTGGCGGCAATCCGACGCGCGTTTCCTGCGCTTCGGTGCTCACTTCCATCAAGGCCGCTCCGCTCCGATGCTCGGAAACCCACGCCGGGCGCGGCCCTTGCGGACCGCTCTCGCTCGCCAGCCCACATTTCCGGTCAGGCTCTGAATACGTGACAGCGCCCCACCCGGCCGCGACCGTGCGATGACCGAAGTCCATCCCCCAATCTGGCCCCGCAGTGGCGCGCCGCGCCGCCTGTGCTTCATCTCGGCCCCGAACGATGTCGCCCGCCGGACGCAGGACGAGCTGGTCGCCCGTTACGGCCAGTATGCCCCGCCAGACGCGGACGCCGTCATCTGCCTGGGCGGCGACGGCTTCATGCTGGAGACGCTGCACAGCATGCTGGGCGAGCCGACGCCGGTCTACGGGATCAATTGCGGATCGGTCGGGTTCCTGATGAATCCGTCCGTGCCCGACGACCTGCCGGCCCATCTGGCCCATACCCAGGCCGCGACGCTGCACCCGCTGCGCATGTGTTCGGTCGACCGCGCGGGCGTGGAAACCAAGGCCCTGGCCCTGAACGACGTGTTCCTGTTCCGCCAGACCCGACAGGCCGCGAAGATCGAGATCGAGGTCGATGGCCGGGTCCGCATGCCGGAACTGATCTGCGACGGCGTGCTGGTCGCCACCCCCGCCGGGTCGACCGCCTACAACCTGTCCGCCCACGGGCCGATCGTCCCGCTCTCGGCCAATCTCCTGCCCCTGACCCCGATCAGCGCCTTCCGCCCCCGGCGCTGGCGCGGCGCGCTGCTGCCCTCCACCGCGCGGGTGACGCTGACGATCCTGGAGAGCGAGAAACGCCCCGTCGCGGCCGTCGCCGATTTCACGGAAGTCCGCGACGTGGTGCGGGTCGAGATCGCCGAGGACCGCACCCTCCACGCCACCCTTCTGTTCGACGCCGACCAGAGCCTGTCGGAACGGATACTCGCCGAACA
Source organism: Gluconacetobacter tumulicola (assembly GCF_014174215.1). Classification (GTDB taxonomy): domain Bacteria; phylum Pseudomonadota; class Alphaproteobacteria; order Acetobacterales; family Acetobacteraceae; genus Gluconacetobacter; species Gluconacetobacter tumulicola. The sequence continues at coordinate 14,130 of NZ_JABEQL010000032.1, forward strand.
GTTCACGGTGTAGGAACGCCCCCGGCCCCCATCACGCCGATCAGGTGGCGCGCCAGGGCGTCGGCGGCGACCGGCAGCGGCGCCGTGGCGTGGGCGTACAGGCCCAGATTGCTGACGACCCGCTTCCGGTGATGGTCGATCGGGATATGCTGCAGCGTCCCGGCCCGCAATTCGGGCTCGATCCCGACCTGGGTCATGAACGCGACACCCGCGTTGCGCAGCACGAGCTGCTTCATCAGTTCGATCGACCCCACGTCGTACCGGCGGCATTCCTGGCGGATGGCATGCGGCAGCAGGGCGTCGAGCTGCGCGCGATTGGCGAAATTCGATTTGGGCAGGATGACGGGCATGTCGAAATAATCCGACAGGGCGGAGACCCGCCGCACGGCCAGGGGAGAATCGGGACGCACGATCGCCCCCAGCACGAAGGGTGCGACGTGAAGCTGCCGGATGTCCGGCTGCTTGCTGACTTCGAACGCCAGGCCCATATGCGCGTCGCCGCGTGCGATGGCACCGGGGATGTCGCGTGTATCGAGGACCTGCACGCCGACCGTGATCCTGGGATGGCGGCGGGCCAGCAGCCCGATGGCCTCAGGAAGGATGAAGGCGCATAATCCTTCCACGGTCGCAACCTCCACATGCCCCGCGTGCAGGCCGCGCAACTGGTCGAGGCGCGACGACACCTCCTCGGCATCGCGCAGGACCAGCTGGACATGATGCGCCAGCAATTCTCCAGCACTGGTCAGCCGCATGCCCGACGACAGGCGCATGAAGAGGGGGGTGCCGAGTTCCTCTTCCAGGTAAAGGATCTGCCGGTTGACGGCCGATGACGCGACGTTCAGCCGCCGCGCCGCCTCGCGGACCGATCCCGCGCGATGCACCGCATCGAAATAATGAAGAACGGCCGAATGAAGACGCAGCTTGGTCTTCCCCGGCACCGTCTTTTTCGTAGAAGCCGCCATGTCGCGCATATCCCGCCGATCCGCGAACAGCCCCCTGTCGCCCGCACGCATGATACCCCGCGCTCCCCCGGCAGGGTATGCCGCAGCCGATGCCGTTTCGGCATCAGCTTGCCCTAAAATCGATGCTTTCCAGCACAGGCCGCCCGTTCCTACGTTACGGACGCGGACTGGAAATTCCTCCGGGTTTGCGGGCAGCATCCACCATTGATCACCGCCCGTCCCGAAGCGACGCCACGTCGACCCTCCGCGGGGCAGAGAGGAATTGGACCGTTTCGCATGACTTCCCGAGTAATCTCTCCATTACCCGAACAATCGCGGCCTGCCCGTGCCCGGCTTCCATGGGCCAGTGTCGCGGGGTCGGCCGTCGGCTATGCGATGGACGGCTTCGATTTCCTGCTGCTTGGCTTCGTCATGCCCTCCCTGGTCAAGGATCTTCACCTTGACATGGTACAGGGCTCCTGGCTGGTCACCGCCACGCTGCTGGGCACCGTCGCCGGCGGGCTGGGCTTCGGCCTGCTGTCGGATGCACTGGGTCGGATTCGTGTCCTGGCCATCAGCATCCTTGTCTTCGCCCTTTTTACCGGCCTGTGCGCCTTCGCGCATTCCTATGCCGAATTGCTGGCCTGTCGCGTGGCCGCAGGGGTCGGACTGGGCGGAGAATTCGGGATCGGCATGGCGCTGGTGGCCGAATCCTGGCCGCCGGCCTATCGCGCCCGGGCCTCGTCCTATGTCGGCCTCGGCTGGCAGGCGGGCGTCTTTCTCGCGGCGATCTCCACCCCGCTGCTGCTGCCGCTGATCGGCTGGCGCGGCATGTTCCTGCTCGGCGCGGTTCCGGCGCTGGTCGCGGTCTTCATCCGGCGCGGCTTGGCCGAACCGGCGGGCAGCCCGCGCCCGGCGGCCTCCGCCCGACCGGGGCTGTCATTGCGCCCCCTCCTGGGCAGCGCGGCCGCGCGGCGCACCGCGCTCGGCATCCTGGTTCTCTGCTCGGTTCAGAATTTCTGTTATTATGGCGTCATGATCTGGCTGCCGAACTATCTGGCGGGCCATTTCGGATATACCCTGACCCGCACGGGACTGTGGACGGCCACGACCGTCCTGGGCATGGCGGCGGGCATCGCCTCCTTCGGCCACGTGGCCGACAGGCTGGGGCAGAAAATCGCCTTCCGGACCTGGATGTGCGGCGCCGCGATCATGGTCGTCGTCTATTCCCAGATGACCACGCCGCCGGGCCTGCTGGTCGCGGGCGCCGCCATGGGCTTCTTCGTCAACGGCATGATCGGCGGCTACGGCGCCCTGATCAGCGATTCCTACCCCGCGACCATACGCGCCACCGCCCAGAATCTCCTGTTCAACGGCGGCCGGCTGGTCGGCGGATTCGGGCCGGTGGTGATGGGCGCACTGTCCGTCTCGTGGGGAATCGGCAGGACGATCGCCGTCCTCTCGATCCTCTATCTGATCGATATCGCCGCGCTGGCCCTGATCAGCGACACGCAGGAGACACCGGCATCATGACCGTCCCTTCCGGCCGCCATCCCCGTCCCGTCGACGAAATCGCGACCATCGTCAGCCATGACCTGGTGAACCGCGAATATCGGCACATGACGGTGCGGGGAAGCGCCGCCCTGGCCGCGGGCATGCCCGGCCAGTTCTACCAGATCGCCTGTTCGCCGGCCCGCGCGGACATCCCCTATCTGCGCCGCCCGTTCAGCCTGTACGCCGCGCGCCCGGACGATGCGGAAATAGAATTCCTCTACAAGGTGACAGGCGAAGGCACGCGCAGCCTGGCCCTGATGGCGCCCGGCGACCCGATGCGCATCCTCGGCCCGCTGGGACATGGCTACCGCCTCGCCCCGCACTGGAAGCATGTGGCGGTGGTGGGGCGCGGTGTCGGCCTGGCGACCCTGCACCCGCTGGTCGCCGCCGCGCACGCACGCGGCATCGGCGTCACGCTCATCGTTTCGGCGCGCGACGCGGCGCTGGTTCCGCCCCTGCCCACGGGTCCGGACGGGATCGAGATCCATGTCGTGACCGACGCGGCCGGGACCAGCGACCCGGCCCGGGTCGAGGCACTCCTGCGCGACCTCGTCCGCCAGGGGCGCTGCGATGCCTTCCTGACCTGCGGTTCGGCGCGCCTGCTGCGGGTGCAGCAGACACTGGCCGCCGAATACGGGCTGGACGGCCAGGTGGCGATGGAACAGCAGATGGCCTGCGGCCTGGGCATGTGCTTCTGCTGCGTCCGCGATTTCCGCGGTGCCGGCGGCATCGTTCACAAGCGGGTCTGCTGGGACGGCCCGGTCTTCGACCTGATGGACGCCGTGGCATGATCGACATGCAGGTCTCCATCGGCGGGTTGCGCCTGAAGAACCCGGTCATGCCCGCCTCCGGCACCTTCGCCGAAGGGCTGGGCGACGTCTTCGACCTCGACCGGCTCGGCGCCCTGGTCCTCAAGACCATCACGCGCGCCCCCCGCACCGGCAACCCGCTGCCGCGCGTCGCGGAGGCCACGTCGGGCATGCTGAACGCCATCGGCATCCCGTCGGCCGGCGCGCGTGATTTCCTGCACGACCACCTGCCGCATTACCGGCGGTGGAAGGCCCCCCTGGTCGTTTCCATATCCGCCCCCACCGCCATGGCATTCGCCGAACTGGCGGCCATGGTCGACGTACCCGGCATCGCGGCGATCGAGGCCAATATCTCCTGCCCCAATCTCGAGGCGGACGGCAGGGCGTTCGCCATGCATGCCGCCGGCACCGAGCGCGCCGTCCGCGCGGTGCGCCGCGCCACGCGGCTTCCGCTGTGGGTCAAGCTGTCGCCCAATGTCGGCGATATCGCCGAGATCGCCCGTGCCGCCCGCGACGGCGGCGCGGACGCGCTGGTGGTGGCCAACACGGTCCTGGCCATGGCCATCGACACACGGACCTTCCGCCCCAGGCTCGGCAACGTCATGGGCGGCCTGTCCGGGCCCGCCATCAAGCCCATCGTCCTGCGCCAGGTCTATCAATGCGCGCGCGCCGTCGACCTGCCCATCATTGGCTGCGGCGGCATCGCGACCGCCGAGGACGCGGCCGAATACATGCTGGCCGGCGCCACGGCGGTACAGGTCGGCACCGCCACCTTCGTCAACAGCCGCGCGATGATCGAGATCCTCGAAGGGCTGGAACGGTACGGCGCCGCCCACGACCTGGCCCGCATCGCGGACCTGACGACATCAGGCCTCTTTCCGTCCACCGTCCACAAGGACGCCTGACCGATGAACGCTACCCCGACCCGCATGCCGCATGGTCCGGCCCCCTCCCTGTTCGCGGGCGCCCCGGCGCTGGCCCGCCGCCTGTTCGCCGAATTGCAGGCGGCGGGGAGCGACGGGGTCGGGATCACGCGCCGCAGCTATGGCGACGGCGAAACCCGCGCCATCGAGATCATCGAGGCCCATGCCCGTGCCTACGGCCTGGAGACGACGCGCGACGCCGCGGCGAACCTGGTCGTCACGCTGCCGGGCCGGGACCCCGACCAGCCGGCGATCGTCACCGGATCACACATGGATTCGGTGCCCCAGGGCGGCAATTACGACGGCGCCGCCGGGGTCGTCGCCGGTCTGGTCGCAATGATCTCGATCCGGCGGGCCGGCATCGTACCACTCCGCACGATCCGCCTGCTGGGCCTGCGGGGCGAGGAAAGCGCGGAATTCAGCGTGCCCCATCTCGGCTCCTCGGCCCTGTTCGGGCAGATCACGCCCGGGATGCTCGCCTTGCACTCCAGCGACGGACAGGCGGACCTGGCCACCTGCATGGCGCGCGTGGGCGCCGACCTGGCGCGGGTGTCGCGCGGCGACAGGCTGGTGGATCCCGCCGGCATCGCCTGCTGGCTGGAACTGCATATCGAACAGGGGCCGGTCCTGGAGGCACAGGACCAGGCGGTGGCCGTCGTCAGCGCCGTGCGGGGCAATGTCCGCTACCCGTCGGTCACCTGCACGGGGCAGGCCGGACATGCCGGGGCGGTCCCCCGCGCGTTGCGGCATGACGCGGTCCTGGCCACCTGCGCCATCCTGTCGAAAATGGAAACAGCTTGGGAGAGCCTGCTGGAACAAGGCCACGACCTCGTCATGAATGCGGGGCGCTGCCAGACCGATGCTGCGCGCCATGCGATTTCACGCATTCCCGAACAGGCATCCTTCTCCTTCGAATTCCGCAGCCAGTCCGAAAAGACGCTGCGCCTGTTCGACGACCTGTTCCAGCAAACCTGCCGGACCGTCGCCGCCGCGCGCGGGGTCGCGGTCGAGACGGGACCATGCAGCACCGTGCAGCCCGGGGTGATGGATGCCGGATGGCGCGAACGACTCTGCGCGATCATGGTCGATCTCGGCATTCCCCCGGCCACACTCCCAAGCGGCGCGGGCCATGACGCGACGATCTTCGCCCGGGCCGGCATTCCTTCGGCCATGCTGTTCGTCCGCAACCAGCATGGATCGCACAATCCGTGCGAATCCATGGAAATCGACGATTTTCTCACGGGTGTGGAGGTCCTTCTCCACGCCCTCCTCAGCCCGCCGCCCTGACGGGCCGGCGGCGCCCCCTCGCAATCATTTCGTTCCGGGACAAATACGACATGAACAGGCAATGTTTTCTGTATCTCTCGCTCTCCCTGCTGATGACGACATCCCTGTCGGGGCTGGCGCAGGCGGCGACGGCCAGGAAGCACGCGGCGAGCGCAAAGGCCGCGCCACCCCCCGCCCAGCAGCCGGCACCGGCCTCCACGCCCCTGCCCGCCGCCCGGACCGTGCCCCATCCCGCGCCGCGCCCCATGCAGGCCGAGGAAATCCGGGTGGTCCACGGCACCAATGCCGGCCAGGGCGCCCTCGCCACGACCACGGAAACCCACAGCACGACATCGGTCGTGATCGTCTCGGGCGCCACGCTCATGAAGACCGGCGCAACCAACGTCATGGAGGCGCTGGCCCAGAGTTCCCCGTCCATCACCTCGCCGCCGCTCGGCGCCACGGGCAGCAACGCCCTGGTCCAGACCATGCAGCTTCGCGGCCTGTCGGCTGACGACACGCTCATCCTCGTCAATGGGCATCGCCGGCATATCGGGGCCAATTTCAACCCCAATGCCGGCCCGAACTGGGGCACCGAACCCACCGACATCGCGCTGATCCCGATCTCCGCGATCGACCATATCGAGGTCATCACCGAAGGTGCGACCGCCCTCTACGGCCAGGATGCGATCGCCGGCGCGGTCAATATCGTCCTGAAACAGGGCACCGACGGCGGCACGATCAATTTCAAGAACAGCGGCTTTTACGCCGGGGACGGCCAGGCGCTGGACGGATCGGCGCATTACGGCATGGCGGTCGGCCAGCGCGGCAGCTTCAACATTTCCGCCCAGGTCACGCATCAATTGCCCACCAACCGCAGCGGCCTGTTCAACGGCACCCTCTATCCCGCCCTGGCCGGCGGCGTGCCCGACCCCCGCAACGCGACCGACAGCCGCGACGTGCAGCGGATCATGGGCATTCCGAAATCCACGATGGAGACGATCAGCGCGGTGACGAACCTGCCCGTCACGAACACGATCAATCTCTACAACACCTCCACCTTCTCCCACCGCGCGAGCCATGTCGCCCTGACCTACCAGTCGGCGGCGTCGTCCCTGACCACCCCGGCGCTGTGGCCCAACGGCATGCTGCCCTATCTGGGCCTGGACCAGTATGATTTCGAGACCGATACCGGCTTCAAGGGCACGCTGGGCGGCTTCGCGTGGGACGTCTATACCAACTTCGCCCGCGACCAGCAGGATTATTCGACCATCCACACCAACAACATCACGCTCGGCACCATGAGCCCGACGGATTTCGATGACGGCGCCTCGATCGTCTCCGAACTGACATCCGGCTTCCGGGCCTCGCGCGCATTCGCGACCGCGCTGCTGCCCCGGCCGATCAACCTCGATTTCGGTTTCGAATACCGGCATGACACGTTCCAGATGACCGAGGGCGAATACGGCTCGTGGTACGGCCGCGGCGCCTCCGATCACGCGGGCAACCAGCCCTTTGCCGCGACGAACCAGAATCGCGACGTCTATGACGGGCACGTCAATCTCGAATTCTACCTGACGCCCAAATGGGAATGGACCATCGGCGGCCGCAGCGTCAGCTACAACAACCTGGCGACCATCGAAACCGGGTCGGTCGGAACACGCTATAATTTCTCGAAGCATTTCGCCGTCCGGGCCAGCTTCAACACCGGCTATCGTCCGCCCACGCTCGGACAGCAATATTTCTACTACAACGCGCCCTTCGCCGGTTATTCCCAGGACCAGCTCCCCAGCAACAGCGAAGCCGCGCGCGCGCTGGGCGGCGGGCCGCTCAAGGGCGAATATTCGCGCAATTACAGCATCGGCTTCGAGGCCTCGCCGATCGAGAACATGCACCTCATCGGCAATCTCTATTACATCGCGATCAACGACCGCCTTGCCAGCACCACCGCGCTGGGCGGACCGGCAGTGGCCAACATCCTCAGCCAGGCCGGGCTGGGCGGCGTGACCTATGCGTCCTATTACACCAACCCCGTCAATACCCAGACCTATGGCGGCGATTTCAGCCTCGACTACCTGTGGAACACCGGACGCTACGGATCGTTCGATTTCCGCGTCGGCGTCAATTTCTCCGACAACGAAATCCGCAGCTACAACAAGACGCCGGCGGTCCTGAAAAATCTCGGCCTGCAAAGCTTCAATACCTATGCCGAGGAAATCCTGCTCCATACCAGCCCCAAGAACCGGGAAAATCTCGATATCACCTGGAAATATGGACGCTGGTCGATCTTCGCGCAGGAACAGCGCTATGGCTCGACCCTGTTCCTGCCGTCACCCGCCCTGCCCGGCGTATCGGAAAATCCGGCGATGCTGACGAATCTCGAAGTGTCCTACCGCATCCTGCCGCGCTGGGCCGTCGCCGTCGGCGGACGCAATATCGGCAACAAGTACCCCACGCGCGTTCCCTACGCCATCCGTGGAAAATTGCAGAACCAGTCGCTTTATTCCTATTTCGGACCCTATGGCTTCAGCGGCGGCATGTATTACGTCCGCACGTCGCTCGATTTCTGAAGGGCGCGCATCTCGACCGTAGCCGCGCCGCACGCCGCGATGAAATCCTCGTCGTGCGAAGCAAACAGCACCATCCTGTCGCACCCCGCCCGGCGCAACAGGATGGCGAGATGGTCGCGGGCCTCCGGGTCCAGGCCGTTCGAAGGCTCGTCCAGCAGCAGCACGGGGGGCGTCGCGATCCAGGCCGCGCAGACCAGCATCTTCTTGCGCGTGCCCAGCGACATCGCATCGAAGCGCGTGCGCAGGTGCCGCTCCAGCCCGAACGCGCCGACCATGGCCGCGACCTCCGGGCCGATCGCAGCCCGCCGCGCGGCGGCGACGAAACGCAGCAGGTCCTCGCCGGTCATGAAAGGATAGACCGGGCTTTCATCGGGCACATAGGCCAGGCGCCGCCTGGCCTCCTCGGGCGCCCGTGCCAGGTCGATCCCGTCGACCAGGATACGCCCGGCCTCGATCGGCCGCGCACCGGCCAGCAGGCGCAGCAGCGTCGACTTGCCGATGCCGTTCTCGCCCCGCAGGGCATGCACCCCCGGCCCGAGATCCAGGCCCAGCCCCTCGAAGATCGTGCGCCCGCCGGCGGTGGCCAGCAGCCCCGCGCAGGCCAGACGGCCGCCGCCGCTCATCGCGACACCGCCGCGATCGCGGCGCCCGACCAGCCGGCGGCCAGCACCAGGCTGAGGACCAACCGATGGCGCCCGCCACGCAGCACCGGCCAGCGCAGCGCCACCAGCAGCGCCTGTCCCGCCACCGCCAGCCCGGCAGACACCGCCAGCAGGCCGCGCCCCTGCGGCCGGAACAGGATCGCCAGCGGCACCAGATTGACCAGCATCAGGAACCCCGTATCGCGCAGCGGCCAGTAGCGCGGCGGCAGCGGCAGCGCGGCCAGATAGGGCGCCGCCGCCCGATGCGCGTCGGACAGGGTGCAATACAGGCCCGCCAGCAGCAGGCCGGTCGCCGCCACCGCCACGATCATGGTCGGGATCGCCCGCGTGTCGAAATCGAACAGCTCGACCAGCCGCGCGCCCCCCATGGCCAGCCCGACCGCCGCACCGATCCGCAGCACGGACACCACCGGCCGATCCGCCAGGATTCCGCACTGGACCCGCAGCGCGGGCGCGACGATCCGCCGGCGATCGAACATCACCGCCCCCGGCCCGGTACGCCCGCGCCTCCATCGCCCACCCAGCCCCGCCGGACAGCCGCCGACCCCCGCCACGGCCACTGCGAGCGCCACCGCCAGCAGGCACCAGCGCGCCGGTGGCGATGCGGCATCCAGCCCCATGGCAAGCAGCAAGTCACCCATCGCCACCCCACCGAGCGGCAACAGCCGCCGGGTGACGACGGCATGTTGCGCCAAGGCCGCCAGGCCCAGCACCGCCAGGAAGCCGCACGCCCGATACGCCCCATCCGCGAGCACGGCCGCCCGTGCGGCGGCCAGCCCGGCCACGGGCAGCAGCGGACCATTGGCGACCGCCAGCATCGTGGCCTCGACGGCCTGCCGGATGGGGCGCGACACCGGCAGGGTGGCCACATAGCCCATGAACGCCCCACCCGACACCGCCCGCCGCTGCGGCATGATCCACAGCATGGCCGCCAGATCGATCACCACCGCCAGCAGGGCATGCCCCGCCATCCCCACGCCGGGCGCAACCACCGCCCCCAGCAGCACGGAAAATTTGAGAAAGGGTGCGACGATCGGCGCCCCCGGCACCAGCAGGGTTGCCAGCAGCGCCCATTGCCAATGCCGTGCCAGCAGGTCGCGGCCGAGCCGGCCGTACCATTCCAGACGCAGGCGTGCCAGACGACCATACATGCCGCGTTCCCCTCCCCGATCTCCGTCAGGCTGGCCCACCGGCCGGCATGGCGCAATTGACCCACAGTACCCGGCTTTCGCCGTCATGCGCGTTCATGAAACGATGCGGCCGGGAACTGGCAAAGCGAAAACTGTCGCCGGCCTCCAGCAGCATGTCCCGATCTTCCACCACCAGCGTGATCCGGCCTTCCAGCACCAGCCCTGCTTCGACGCCCTCGTGGGTGTACAGATCGTCGCCCGTCGTGCTGTCCGGCGCCAGCGTTACCATGAACATCTTCAACGGAGCCTCATCCTGCGGCGTCAGCAGCCGCTTCGTGATTCCGTTCTTCAGCATTACCGGGGGCCGGCGCGTGCGGCGAACCATGATCGGGTCCGGCGACGCCATCCCGGACTGGTCGAGAAAATCCCCTGGCGAGGCCTGGAGGATTTCCGCGATCCGGATCAGGTCGCGCACCGAGGGCGAGGACAGGCCGCGTTCGATCTGGCTCAGATGCCCGACCGAAATGCCGGCCTGGTCCGCAATCCGTTGCAGGGACAGCTCCAGCGCCTTCCGCCGCTGACGCAGGTGCCGCCCCACGGCACCATCCGGATTTTCCATGCATCGCCTTCACTGGCTGGGTGGTCAGCCCGTCCGATATAGCGGGTTTTTTCACGAGCGTGAAAAATTTCTTGCCGGCCCATCATATCGGTCCTACAACAATCTGGACAATCCAGCCATTGTTTGCGTCCCGATGCCCATCCGGCACACAGCATGGAAGGGTCTGCGGAATCACGTCCGGAGTAGCGCGCCCATGTCAGACCGCCCGGCTTGCAGATCCGCGATCACCCGCCGCGATTTCACCAACGGCATTGCGGCCACAACGACATTGGCCAACGCCCTTTTCGGCGTAGCCTTTCCCTCCGTCGCCTCCCCCGGTCCGGCCATTTTCTGAGCCGGATGCCCCCGTACCCGGGCCGGGCGGCGCCCGGACAACGGAAAGGACAAGACGTGGCGCCAGGCAGCATCGACTCCACACCGGCGGCATCGCTGCGCATTCGCCATATCACCATGATCTCGCTCGGCGGCGTCATGGGGGCGGGTTTCTTCATCGGCTCCTCGGGCGCCATCGCCATGGCGGGGCCGGCGGTACTGCTGTCCTATGCCTTCGCCGGCATCCTGATCTTCTTCGTCAACCTGATCCTGTGCGACCTGCTGGGCCGCACACCCCATCGCGGGTCCTTCGTCAGCCAGGTCGGCCATATCCTCGGCCCGCGCTACGGCTTCGTCATGGGCTGGACCTACCTGCTGGTCTGGATCACCACGCTGGCGGCGGAAATCATGGCCGCCGCCTCGCTCCTCGCCCCGCTGGTGCCGCTACCCTACTGGCTGCTGGAACTGCTGGTGCTGGGCAGCATGACCGCGCTCAACCTCGCCTCGGTGCGCGGGTATGGCGAGACCGAATATTGCCTGTCCTTCACCAAGGTCGCCGCCGTGGTGATCTTCATCCTCATCGGGGTGATCGCGCTGGCCACGGGCCACCATGTGCCCCACGCCGCGTTCCTCGGCGGCAGCCTGTTTCCCCACGGCGGCGTGGCCATTCTCAGCGCGGTGCCCATCGTCGTCTTCTCGATGGCCGGCACCGAGATCGGCACCATCGCGGCGCTGGATTCCGACCAGCCGAAGAAGAACATCGCCCGCCTCGCCCGCACCATCGCCATCCGCCTGCTGGGCTTCTACCTGTCCTCGATCGCCGTCATCCTCTGCCTGCTGCCATGGCAGAGCATCGCCCCCGGCCATTCGCCCTTTCTCCAGGTGCTGGACGCGCTGCATATTCCCTTCGCCGATACGCTGATGACCATCGTCATCCTGGCGGCCGTTCTCTCCACGCTGAATTCCGGCCTCTACGCGTCGTCCCGGATCCTGCGCGATGTCGCCCTCGCCGGAAACGCGCCCGCCACGCTCAGGGCCACCGCCCCGGCCAGCGGCATTCCGCACCGGGCCATTCTGTGCGTGGCCGCCGCCAGCGCCGCCGTCGCGGCCTCGGCCATCCTTTCGCCCACTCTGGTCTTCGCGTTCCTGATCAGCGTCGTCGGCGTCTTCATCATCGCGGGCAACATGATGATCGTCCTCGCCCGGCTGTATCTCGTGCGTGACGGGCGCCGGGCCGCGCTCCTGACCCTGGCGGGCCTCGCCGCCGTGCTCGTCGCCATGGCGGTCGATCCGCATGCCCGCCACGAACTCGCCCTCGGCGTGGCCGCGATCGGCGGTATCCTGGGGCTGGAGCGGATCGTGTCCGCCTTGCGCCGGCGGGCGGGAGAAGGTCGGGCTCCGCCCGAACCCGCAAGGGGCCAGTCGGCCCCTTGACCCCAAACGAATGGATTCCAAAGCCGCCGCCTTTGGCGGGGTGCGGGGCAGAGCCCCGCTTTCAGCGAACCAGGGCTCGCTGAAAAGGCTCCGACCTCACTTGTTATCAGGCAGCGTGTAAACCACCAGCGCATCACTGACCGGGGTCATCATGAAATGATGGCCACCCGCCATGATGGCCACATACTGCTTGCCCTTGTACTCATACGTCATGGGCGTGGCCTGCCCGCCACCCGGCAGCACGTCGTTCCACAGTTCCTTGCCGCTTTTGGCATCGAACGCATGCAGCATGTTGTCGGTGGTGGCACCGACAAACACCACGCCACCCGCCGTAATCACCGGCCCGCCATTATTGGGCGTGCCGATCGTCACGGGCAGATAGGTCGGCACACCCCACGGACCGTTGGCCCGGGCACTGCCCAGCGGATGCTGCCACAGCACCTTGCGCGTGTGCATGTCGATCGCCGTGATCATGCCGTAAGGCGGCTTGTTGCACATCATGTGCGTGTACTGGTTCCAGAACGGCGAAACCACGATGCCATACGGCGTGTCGGCCATGGCGCCATTGCCTTCCGCCCCGCCACCGCCAGGTTTGAAATTGGGATCGTCGATCGGCATCAGGCCCAGCGCATCGGCCTTCTTGCGCGTGACGAGCTGATCATACATCGGCGTCACGTTCCAGTTGGCGATCAGCACGCCCGTCTTCGGATCGTACGCCATGCTGCCCCAGTCGCTTCCACCGTTATAGCCAGGATATTCGATCCACGGCCTGTCGACGCTGGGGGCCGTGAACTCGCCCTCATATTTGGCACGGCGGAATTGCAGGCGGCAGAAGAGCTGATCGATGGGGGACATCCCCCACATGTCGCTTTCCTTCAGGTCCGGCAGGCCCAGGCGCGGCATGCCGACCGACCAGGGCTGCGTGGGCGAACGCGGATCGCCCTCTACATCAGTCTCCACCGGGGCCGGACGTTCCTCGACCGGCAGGATCGGCTTGCCGTCGCGGCGATCGAGCACGAAGGTCTGGCCGCGCTTGGTCGGCACCACCAGGGCCGGCACCGGGCCGTCCTGGCCGGGGAAGTCGATCATGGTCGGCTGCGAGCCGATATCGTAATCCCAGACATCCTTATGCACGGTCTGGAACACCCAGCGCGGCGAACCGGTCTTCACATCCAGCGCCACGATCGCGGACGAAACCTTGTTCTCCTCCGGCGAGCGCATGGCGGAATAATAATCGGCCGCCGAATTGCCGGTCGGGACATAGACAAGGCCCAGCGCATTGTCGCCCGTCATGGTCGCCCAGGAATTGGGCGTGCCACGGCTGTAATGCTGGCCTTCCGCGGGCTCGCCATGCTGGTCCGGGCGATTGACGTCCCATGCCCACAGGAATTTTCCCGTCTCGGCGTCATAGCCACGAATCACGCCCGACGGCGCCCAGCGGCGCTGGCCATCCAGCACTTCGTGATTCACCACGATCGCGCCGTTCACGATCGGCGGCGGTGCCGTCATGGACACGAAGCCCGGAACGGATTCCCCCATGCCCTTCATCAGGTTGACCTGGCCGTGATCGCCGAAGCCTTCGCACAATTTGCCGGTATCGGCATCGACCTCGATCAGCCGCATGTCCAGCGTGCCTTCGAGGATCCGGTTATGGCAGGGCTCCCCCTCAGACACGGTGGAGGACGTGTAATACACCACCGCCTTGCAGGCTGCCGTATAGGGAATGCTGGCATATTTCACGCCGGCCTCGTGCCGCCAGATTTCCTTGCCGGTCGCCGGGTCCAGCTTCACGATGTCGTTCATGGCCGTACACATATACAGCCCGTCGCCCACCTTGATGGGGGTACTCTCGGCGGCCCATTTGTTCACCTGGCCCGGCGCCGGCTTGCTGCCGGTATGATAGATGAATGCGCGCGTGAGCTGCCCGACATTCCGGGGCGTGATCTGCTCCAGCGGGGAAAAGCGCGTGGCGTCGGTATCCCGCCCGTAGGCAGGCCAGTCATCATGCGCCGGATGGCTGCTAATCTGCTCGACGGCAGGTGTGGCCTCACCGGGCTCGGCCGGCGGTCCATCGGGAATATTCGCGGCATTGACCCCGGGCGCCTGCGGCGCAAAAGGCGACGGGCCTGCAAATTTGTCACTGGGTTTCTTCCCGGGCGCATCCGCGTCTCCCGGCCCGGGCGGGGCCTCCTTGTAGGCACTCTGGGCCCGAGCCGGCGCGATGCCTGCCGTCGCGGACAGAAGCACGAGGCCACACAATGCCGTGGCGGCAGAAAGATCCGTCCTGGGCATCACGCAATTCCCCTCTGTGCCAAAGATGTTTTCTGAAGGCGGCGCAGAACGGGAATGGTCAGCACCACGAGAACGGCAATCAGCGTCGGTCCCAGCACGCGCGGCAGAAGCCCCCAGCCGTCAAACCCGACCTCCCACAAGGCCCACGGCCAGGTCAGCAGCCATGCCAGCAGATACAGAAAGGCCCCGGCAACCGAGCCCATCAGCATGAGAATACCGCCGGCGATAATGGCAGCGCCCGCCACGACATAGTAAAGCGACCCACCGAGCAGGGCCAGCTCAGCACCCATGATCAACAGGGGAAGCCCAAGAAGAATGAGCAGTACCGCAACCGCGCACGTCGCCCATTCCGAGGCCCTTCGAGGTCTGTATAAACCCGCCATCCATCAATGCTCCGAACAAAACATCATTCCAAGGTTTTGTGGACCATCGGGTTCATCCGAAAAAGAACTGATTACAAAAAGGCAGTTCAATATAAAGTGCGCGCCCTATCGGACAATGCGCACCATCGGCGAGATGCGCCTCCGCAAAAGCTTGAGGGAGGCGCAGCGCGCATGGCTGAAAAATCCCTTTCCATCGCTCGGTTTCTGTATTTTGGGGGATGATATGCGGCTGCATCGCCATCCCTGAATGGAGACGACAAGCTTCAGTCTTTCCAAGAGGATCTTTAGAAATATTGGTCGGAAATCGCCACGATTCCCATGCATACCCGTCCGGCAGCGAGACAGGGCACCCCAGGAAAACGATGGCACGGCCCTGATGGTCAAACAGAGAGCACCGATGACGGTGCCGACAATGATGGCCAGCGCGATGCCCCGAATGGCCGGATGATGCGTCTTGACCCCAAATGAATGGATTCCAAAGGCACCGCCTTTGGCGGGGTACGGGGCAGAGCCCCGCTTTCAGCGAACCAGGGCTCGCTGAAAAGGCTCCAGCCTCACTTGTTGCCAGGCAGGGCGTAAACCACCAGCGCATCACTGACCGGGGTCCTCATGAAATGATGCCCGCCCGCCATGATGGCGACATACTGCCTGCCCTTGTACTCATACGTCATGGGCGTGGCCTGCCCACCGCCCGGCAGCACGTCGTTCCACAGTTCCTTGCCGCTTTTGGCATCGAACGCATGCAGCAGATTGTCGGTGGTGGCACCGACAAACACCACGCCACCGGCCGTCACCACCGGCCCGCCATTATTGGGCGTACCGATCGTCAGCGGCAGATAGGTGGGAATGCGCCACGGGCCGTTGGCCCGGGCACTGCCCAGCGGATGCTGCCACAGCACCTTGCGCGTGTGCATGTCGATCGCCGTGATCATGCCATAGGGCGGCTTGCTGCACAGCAAGCGCGTGTACCGGTTCCAGAACGGCGAAGCCATGATGCCATACGGCGTGTCGGCCAGGGCACCTTTGCCTTCGGTCCCGCCACCGGCCTTGAAGCTGGGATCGTCGACCGGCATCAGGCCATCGGCTTTCCTGCGGGTCAGGATCTGATAGACCGGGGTCACGTTCCAGTTGGCGATCAGCACGCCCGTCTTCGGATCGTACGCCATGCTGCCCCAGTCGCTTCCACCGTTATAGCCAGGATATTCGATCCACGGCCTGTCGACGCTGGGGGCCGTGAACTCGCCCTCATATTTGGCACGGCGGAATTGCAGGCGGCAGAAGAGCTGATCGATGGGGGACATCCCCCACATGTCGCTTTCCTTCAGGTCCGGCAGGCCCAGGCGCGGCATGCCGACCGACCAGGGCTGCGTGGGCGAACGCGGATCGCCCTCTACATCAGTCTCCACCGGGGCCGGACGTTCCTCGACCGGCAGGATCGGCTTGCCGTCGCGGCGATCGAGCACGAAGGTCTGGCCGCGCTTGGTCGGCACCACCAGGGCCGGCACCGGGCCGTCCTGGCCGGGGAAGTCGATCATGGTCGGCTGCGAGCCGATATCGTAATCCCAGACATCCTTATGCACGGTCTGGAACACCCAGCGCGGCGAACCGGTCTTCACATCCAGCGCCACGATCGCGGACGAAACCCTGTTCTCCTCCGGCGAGCGCATGCCAGAGTAATAATTGACGGCCGCATTGCCCATGGGGACGTAAACAAGCCCCAGCCCATCGTCGCCCGTCATGGGGGCCCAGGAATTGGGCGTGCCGCGGCTGTAATGCTGGCCTTCCGCGGGTTCACCGTGGTCGTCCGGGCGGTTGACGTCCCATGCCCACAGGAATTTTCCCGTTTCGGCGTCATAGCCACGAATCACACCCGAGGGCGCCCAGCGGCGCTGGCCATTCAGCACCTGATGGTTCACCACGATCGCGCCGTTCACGATCGGGGGCGGTGCCGTCATGGACACGAAGCCCGGAACGGATTCACCCATGCCCTTCATCAGGTTGACCTGTCCGTGATCGCCGAAGCCTTCGCACAATTTTCCGGTATCGGCATCGACCTCGATCAGCCGCATGTCCAGCATGCCTTCGAGGATCCGGTTATGGCACAACTGCCCCGCCGGCACGGTCGACGCGGTATAATATACAACCCCCTTGCAGGCCGCCGCATAGGGAATACTGGCATATTTCACGCCGGCATTATGCCGCCAGACCTCCTTTCCGGTTTCCGGGTCCAGCTTTACTATGTCATTCATGGCCGTACACATATACAGCCCGTCGCCCACCTTGATGGGGGTGGTCTCGGCGGCCCATTTGTTCGCCTGGCCCGGCGCGGGCTTGCTGCCGGTATGATAGATGAATGCGCGCGTGAGTTGCCCGACATTCCGGGGCGTGATCTGCTCCAGCGGGGAAAAGCGCGTGGCGTCGGTATCCCGACCATAGGCAGGCCAGTCATCATGCGCCGGATGGCTGCCGATCTGCTCGACGGCAGGTGTGGCCTCACCGGGCTCGGCCGGCGGTCCATCGGGAATATTCGCGGCATTGACCCCGGGCGCCTGCGGCGCAAAAGGCGACGGAGCCGCTAATCCCTTACCTTCTTTTTGTTCGGATGCATCCGCCTCACTCAAGCGGGGCGGGGCCTCCCTGTACGCGCTTTGGGCCCGAGCCGGTACCATGCCTGCCACTGCGGACAGAAGCACGAGGCCGCACAATGCCGTGGCAGCAGCGGGATTGACCGCCGCCATCACGCAATATCCTTCTCTGCCACGGCTATTTTCTGAAGGTGGCGCAGAACCGGAATGGTCAGCATCACAAGAACGGCAATCAGCGTCGGTCCCAGCAGGCGCGGCAGAAGCGCCCAGCCATCAAACCCGACCTCCCACAAGGCCCAGGGCCAGGTCAGCAGCCACGCCAGCAGATACAGCAGGGCCCCGGCAACCGAGCCTCTCAGCATGAGGATGCCACCTGCAACAATGGCTGTTCCTGCCAGGATATAGTAAAGCGACCCGCCAAGCAGGGCCAGCTCGGTCCCCATGATCACCAGGGGAAGTCCAAGAACAATGAGCAGTACCGCAACCGCGCACGTTGCCCATTCCGAGGCCCTTCGGGGCCTGTATAAACCTGCCATCCGATCATGCTCCAGAGGAAACACCACCCCCCAACATTATGTGGCGCATCAGGTTCTCTGGAGAGCGACTGATCGTAATGAGTTCTTCAAGACTCAGCACGCTCTAACACGTTCATTCGTCTCGATATTTGAGACAATTCTTAAAAATTCCCAATGATCGGCAGACGTTCACGATCACGGAAAATCCTGTTTGTTTCCTCCATTCCCATATTTTTGAAAAACGAAAAAATAACGAAAAACTTTCGATCCCATCAGATCAAACCAGACGCCGAACCGGGCGTTCGATTACACTCCCGGTCGCGCGGAAAGCGCGGCGTCTTCCTTCAGCGCCAACTGCGTCAATCGCTGTTCATTCTTCCTCAGGAAGAGCCCCGAGAAGAACAGGCCGATGATCGTCACGATTCCGATCGCCATGCCGGTCGGACCGGACAGCTGCGAGATCTTGCGCCCAAGAAGATAGGTGCCCACGGCATAACCGCCCGCCCAGCACGTGCCCCCCAGGGTATTGAAGAGCATGAAGCGCCGCCAGCGCATGTTGCATGCCCCGGCCAGCAGCGCCACACAGACACGCAGCAGCGAGACGAAGCGCCCCAGGAAGACGATGGCACTGCCATGATGGCTGAACAGATAACGCCCGAGAATCAGCCGTTCGGACGTCAGGCCAATACGGGCACCATGTTTCTCGAGAAGCGGAAGGCCGAAATGCCGTCCGATCATGTAGCCGAAATTGTCACCGATGACGGCACCGGCAATGGCGACCAGCGCAACGCCCTGAATGGCCAGATGGTGCGTCTTGAGGCAATAGAGCGATGCCGTAATGATGCAGGTTTCAGCCGGGATGGGAATGCCCATGCTCTCCAGCAGAACGGCCAGGGTCACGATACCGTAACCATAATGGTGCAGCAGGCTGTCCAGATGCTGAAGCAGGGGAGGCTTTCCTTGCGCTGATCGACCAGCCCGTTTGATGGGGGCAAAATACCCCCCGGGGGAAGAGAAATTAGCGCATGACAGCCCTTCCCCAACGGTCGGCGCGCAGCCGATGGCCCTTCGCGATCAGCCGCTGCCGTCGTTCACATCAGTCGGCGGAACCGAAAATATCCTGCAGCGCGCGTTTCATGACGCTGGCATCAAGCGTTTTGCCCAGCCACAATTCCACGCCGATCACCCCCTGGTTGACGAGCATGCCAAGACCGTCGAGCGGCGTGCAGCCGCGCGCCTTCGCCTCGCGCAGCAGGTGCGTCCTGGGCGGATTCGGGATCACGTCGGCGACGATGTGCCCTTTCTTCAGAGTGTCCAGCGCAATCGACGGGAGCGCATCCTTGTCGCCCAACCCGATGGAGGTGGCATTGATGAGGATATCGACATCCTCGGGGATGCGTACCGCGCCGTCCCACGGCATGGCGGCCGCGTCGCTTCTGGTGTTGTCGCGCACCAGCGCCGCGATGATTTCGGCTTTCGCGGGGTCGCGATTGACGACCGTGATATGCGCGGTGCCGGCAAGGCCCAGCTCCACCGCAATCGCCCGGGCGGCGCCCCCCGCACCCAGCAGCAGCACCTTCTTGCCGCGCGGATCGGTCACCTCTTTGAGCGAGGCCAGGAAGCCCTTGCCGTCCGTATTGTCACCGGTCAGCCGGCCGTCGCGGATGGTCACGCAATTGACCGCGCCGATAATCTTCGCGGCCTCGGACAGCGCATCCAGATGCTGGATGACCGCAACCTTATGCGGCAGCGAGCAATTGAACCCGACCCATTCCATCGCCTTCGCACCCCGAACGGCATCGGCGAGATTGTCGGGCTTCACATCGCAATTGATGTAGCGCGCGTCGATGCCATGATGGCGATAGGCGGCCTCGATCATGGCAACCGTCGGGTTGTCGGCGCAAGGCGTGGAGAAAGATCCGGTCAGGATGCTCAGGAAGCTCTCGTCACTCATTCGACGCTCCGGAAACAGGCGTTGCGATCAAGTCGCGTAGCTATGCATAAGCGGCCCCGGGATGTCCAAGGTTGAGAAATGATACCAAGTTAAAACCATGGCCCGATGCCACCACACTCAATCAATTGCGCATCAATCACGCCTTTACGAAATCCCGGATGCCCGCGCGCAAAAACTTCAGATGTCACAGAAGAAGGACAGGAGCGGCGTGAAATCTGTGCATGACACCGAACGCCGCATCAGGAATCACGACAAATTACCTGAAGGAACACTCTTCCCCTATCAAGAAAGTTTCGAATTCGCTCCCCGATGAATCCACAAGATTGAACGAAAGCATTTCAACCATAAACAAGATGGACCTCAGAGCCTGACCGGAAATGTGGGCTGGCGAGCGAGAGCGGCCCGCAAGGGTCGCGCCCGGCGTGAGTTTCCGAGCATCGGAGCGGAGCGGCCTTGATGGCCGTAAGCACCGAAGCACAGGAAACGCGCACAGGACGCGCCGCCAGCGCGCATTTACGCTCAGGCTCTCAGAGCCCGGAAACGCGGCCATGCACAATCCTGCTCGAGATGCGACATCCCTTCGCCAGACCGTCAACCATTTCAGGATTGATGAGGACCGGGCCGCCTTTGCGCCATGCTGCGTCGGGTCCACGAAAGGACGGACGAACCTCCTCCCCTCAGCCGAGTCAATCCGATCGGATGCCCAGCCATGGACCAGGACGGTCACGACCGGACTCGGCGCCATGCGGGTCGCGCCCCCGATATCGGTTCTGTTGGTGCGAACTGCGGGACTCGAACCCGCACGCCCCTGCGGGCGCAAGATTTTAAGTCTCGTGCGTCTACCATTCCGCCAAGCTCGCCCGGCCCGCCATCTAGCATACTCGCGCGGCGGGTGAAATCCGGCAGCGGCGGTTTTCGGCAGGTTATGCGGCGCGCAGCAATGCCGGCCCGTGACGGCGCAGCCAGGCTTCGGCCATGTGGCGGTGCGGTGTCAGGCTGGCCACCAGCACCCAGAAATCGGGGCCATGATTCATGTGCCGCAGATGGGCCAGTTCATGGGCCAGCACGTAATGCTGCACGTCGACGGGCGCCATCACCAGCCGCCAGTTCAGCATCACCGTGCCATCCGCGCTGCAACTGCCCCAGCGGCTGCTGGTATCCTTGATCACCAGCCGGCGGGGCCGCAGGCCGGAGGCCCCCGCGATCTGCGCCAGCCGCGCGCCCAGCCGATGCCCGGCTTCCTGCCGCAGGAACGTCGTCAGGCGGCGGCGCAGGAACGGCGCCTCGCCGCTCACCTTCACCGCATCGTCCTCGATCCACACGCCCCGCCGCCCATCGGGGCAATGGACGATCCCATGCGGGCACCCATCCAGCACCACCTGTCCCCCGTCATGCCACGGCGCCGCCGCCGGCAGATGGTCCAGCCGCGACAGCGCCCAGACGGCATGGCTGCGCAGCAGCGCCAACCCCGCCTCGCGCTCCGCCCGTGGCGGCAGGGTAATCACGATCTCGGCCTCACGCGCATCGATCCGCAGCGACAGCCGCCGCGCCCGGCTCGACCGACGCCAGCGGACCGGC
The DNA here is from genome assembly GCF_014174215.1 of Gluconacetobacter tumulicola. Classification (GTDB taxonomy): domain Bacteria; phylum Pseudomonadota; class Alphaproteobacteria; order Acetobacterales; family Acetobacteraceae; genus Gluconacetobacter; species Gluconacetobacter tumulicola. Next base: position 35,657 of record NZ_JABEQL010000032.1, read on the forward strand.
ACGTCGCGCCCGGCCAGCCGGACGGTCTCGGCCTCCGCCGGCATCGGACCGGTGAGGCCGGCCCTCATTCCCCAGTGGGCGTCCGTGGCCGGCGCGGACGCGGCATCACACCGGGCCAGTCGACGATGTGATGCTCCAGCGGGCCGGCGCGACGCTCGCTGATCGCCCGTCCCCGTACCGAAATCCCGGCCTCATGCACGGTATCGGGCGAGCCCGACACCAGCGGATGCCACCATGGCAGCTTCCGCCCTTCGGCCAGCAGCCGATAGGCGCAGGAAGGCGGCAGCCAGTCGATCTCCGCCAGGGCCTCGGGCGTCAGCTGCACGCAGTCGGGCACCTTGCGCCGGCGGCACGCGTAATCCGAGCAGCGGCAGCTTTCCAGGTCCAGCAGCCGGCAGGCAACCTCGGTAAACAGGATCTGCTCGGTCACGTCCTCGCGCAGCTTGTGCAGGCAGCAGCGTCCGCAGCCATCGCACAGCGATTCCCATTCCTCGGTCGTCATTTCGTCCAGGCGGCGGACCTGCCAGAACGGCTTTGTATCGGTCATGGCGACCGTCTTACTGAATCCGGCCGGCCGAGAGAAGAAAAACGCCGCCTACCCGTCCAGAACGCCCATCATCACGGCGCCCGCCACCGCCAGCGCCGCCGCACCCAGCGCCGCCGGCCCCAGCAGCGGCAGCCACAGGCCGCGCAGCCGGACAACCCGCCCGGCCCCCAGACCCGCCGCCGTCCGCGCCAGTCCGGGCGGCAGGCGGTCGAGCGCGCGCAGAAGCGGCAGCAGCACCAGCGGCACCAGGCAGACAGCCTGCGTCACGACCGGCTCCGCGCCGCCATCCCGCCAGGGCCCGGACAGCGCAACGGCCCCCATCCATCCGGGAATCGCCAGTGCCAGGGCACAGACCTGGGCGGCCGACAGCACGCGCCGCCCCCGCGGCCCCGCCCGCAGCAGCAGGCCGAGCCCGCACGCGGCCAGGGCTGCCCCCCCTTCCACCAGCAGACCGACGACCAGTGCCGGCGACGAGAAAGCCGGCAGCCCGGTCATGGCGCGGCCAGCCAGTCCGCGAAGCGCCGGGACAGATCAGGCAGATGCTCCTGCCAGAAGGCGGCATCCATCGGCACCGGCTGCGCCGACGGCGCGTCCGGACGCGCATGATAGAGCGAAGCGAACCGCGCCACCTGCTCGGGCTGGGTCATGAAATGCAGCAGGCTGCGTGCCCGGTCGCGCGTCGCCCGATCCAGATCGGGCGCAACACCCCAGGACAGGCCGTCATCCAGGCTCTGTTCCCATTGCAGCCCGACATCGCGCTGGCCGGACCCGGCCGCCGTCACCTCGCCCCCCACCGCGCTGGTCATCAGCACACTGCCATTGCCGATGATGCGCGCGGATTCCGCCGGGCTGGTCCACCATTCGATATAGGGACGCAACTGGCTGAGCTTGCGGAACGCACGCGCCACCCCGTCGGGCGTCGCCAGCACGGCATAGACATCGGCTGGCGCCACGCCATCGGCCATCAAGGCGATCTCAAGCGTCGAGCGCGGGTCCTTGCGCAGGCCGCGCTTGCCGGGATAGCGGACGACATTCCAGAAATCGCTCCAGTGCGGGGCCACCGGAATGCGGCCGCGATCCCACGCCAGGGCGATCCCCTCGCGCAGGGCCGGCACGCCACACGCATCCGCGCTGCCCGGCGCGCCGCCCAGCCGCAGCAGGACTCCCTGCATGCAGGCGGCGCGGGCGGTGCTGTCTTCCATCAGCGCCACGGTCCAGGCACGGCCGCCAGAACCATGGCTGGCGGCAGGCTGCGGATCGCCATCCCATACATAGCGCAGGATGCCGACCTTCATCTGGGCCGCGAAGGGGCGGAAGAACGCCTTGTCCTGGGCGGCGCCCAGGGCGCCGCCCAGGCTGTTCACCACCAGCGCATGCGCGCGCCAGCCCGTCCGGGCATTCCCGCCGGTCGGCACGATCGCCAGCAGCAGCAGCCCGATCAGAAGACGACGGAGCGATCGGAAGGTGCGGAGCGGGCCGGACAGGGGAATGGACTTTCGCAGGGGGCGGGGCAGAGAGGCGGGCACGCTAGCCCATTTCCCCCCGGAACGGAAAGGCCACGGCATGCGCCGGCGGCCAGGCCAGCCGGGCGGTCCGTCCGGGCACGAGCCCCGTCAGGTTCTGCGCGGGCGGCCGGCGGACCAGGACCTCCTGCCCGTCCTCCAGGCGGAAGCGCAGCCGAATATGGTCGCCCATATGGTGCAGCCCCGCCAGCACCGCCGGCAGCGTGTCCTCGCCATCATCGTCGGCGGCGGCCCGCCCGGTCGGAAACAGGGTGGCGATCCGGTCGGGCCGGACACACAGCGTGCACAGCATGTCCGCGTCCACCCCCTGCCCGGCCATGGCCTCGACCCGCGCACCGCTGGCCAGATGGACCGATGCCAGATCGTCCTCGACCCACGCGACGCGGCCGGTCAGCGCGTTGGCGTCGCCAAAGCGCGTGGCGACCCGGTCGCAGGCCGGCCGGTCGAACAATTCGGCCGCACTGCCGACCTGCAACAGCGTCCGACCGGACAGCACACCGATCGCATCCCCCAGCAGCAGCGCATCATCCCGATCCCCGGTCGCCAGCAGCAGCGTCAGGCCCTGCGCCCGGGCCACGCGGGCCAGCAGGCGGCGCATCGCCAGCCGGTCTTCGCGCTCCAGCCCCGCGAACGGGTCGTCCAGCAGCAGGACCGAGGGCGCGAACACCAGCAGCCGGCCAAGGCGCGCGCGCCACTCATCCTGCGGGGCAAGGGCGTGCGGGCGGCGGGCGGCCTGTCCATCCAGCCCCAGCAGGGCCAGCACCGCATCGACCCGCGCCGCGATCGCCGGCCGCGCCAGCCCGCGCGCCTCCAGCGGAAAGGCCAGGTTCCGCCGCACCGTCAGGTGCGCGAACAGCGGATCGCGCGCGCTGAACAGCCCCAGGCCCCGGCTCCCCGCCGGCCGTGCGGCCACGTCCCGGCCATCGAGCAGGATCTGGCCGGCCACGCACGGCAGATGGCCGGCCAGCGTGTCCAGCAGGCGGGAGAGATCGGCCGCACGGTCCCCAAGCAATGCCAGGCACCCGCCGGGTGCGATCGAAAAGGACAGCGTGGGCGTGGAAGGCTCCACCGGCGCACACACAAATCCGCGAACGTCAAGACGTGGAGAGAGGGGAGCCATGCGAGAAGCGAAACCTGACAGGACGGAGCGAAAGTCGGCCAGTGTAGACAACCCGCATCAAAGATACGACCGTTCCTGAGGCACCAGCCCGTAAAATCGGCCTAACACCGCCGCTGACGACCGCCCCCGCACCCCCCTCTTCCCGGTCCGGAAGCGGAGGCCGAGCGGGCATGGACAGCCTGACGGGTCGTTGCCAAGGCGCGCGAACTGGCCGATTATCCGCGCAAGACCTGAGCCGCCGGGGCCCCAAGCACCCAGGGCGGCCATCGCCAGCCATGCCGCGATCAGCTATCTGGCCGGGCGGGCATTCCGGCGGAACGCCCGCCAACGCAGTAGTAGGGACGAAGCAAGGACCATGAAGATAGCCGAACTTGGCAAGGCCACTGTCCAGGCGGAACTGACCGTACGCCGCGAGATGGCCATTCGCATAGGCAGGCAGGTAGCATTCCTGGTTGTCGCCGCCGTGTTCGGCCTGCTGGCTGTCCTGTCGGGACACGCGCTGCTGTGGGCCTTCGCCTATCAGACGCTGGGGTTCAGCGTCCTCGGCGCGGCCATCCTGGTCTTCGCTGTGGACGCCGTGATGGCGCTGCTCTTCCTGCTGCTCGGCCGCCGCTCGATCATGACGGCGACGGAAATCCGCGCCCGCTTCGCGCGCGAACATGCGCTGAACGAACTGCGGCAGGCCCTGGCCCTGACCGCCGTCACGTCGGCGATCGCGGGCCCGGTCGGCCGCCAGGCCCTGCGCGGACTCATGCACCTCGTCCGCTCGCTCTTCGGCCGCAAGGGCGGCATCTGATCTCCTGTTGACACCCGCCTGGCAGGAGAGACGCCAAAGCCGGTTGGGGACCATGCTGAAATTGCATTGGCCCCCGCCCCCCATTTCTGGAACCCTGTTCCCTGGTCACAATTTCATGAGCATACGCCCCACATGCGTGTTCATGACAGCAGGGAAACCGGGTAGCTGCAGGGATGGCGGACTCCGAGCGTAGTGCGCGGGCACGATCCTTTGGACGTCGTCTGACCCATAAGAACGCCTCTCGACAGGGACGGCCCGGTCGTGGCGCGCCGCATGTCCGGGCCGCGCATGCGGCGGCCCGGACATGAGCATCCGGCTGGTTCCGCCCCACACGGCGCTGCATGTCCCGCGTTCGCTGGTCCGGTTCGGCGGCTTCGCCTTCCCCGACTGGCAGACGCTCTCGCCCACCATCGCCTACAGCATCCGCGCGCTGCTGGCCGTCGGGCTGGCGCTGTTCCTGGCCTTCTTCTTCCAGCTCCAGACGCCGATGTCCTCGGTCACGACGGTCCTGATCGTGGCCAACCCCGTCGTCGGCGCGATGGTCTCCAAGAGCTTCTGGCGCATTTTCGGCACCGTGATCGGCGCGACGGCGGCGGTCCTGCTGATGGCGGCCTTTCCGCAATCGCCGATGCTCTATTTCATGGGCCTGTCGCTCATCATCGGCATCGCCTGCTGCGTGTCGACGCTGCTGCGGTTCTACAAGGCCTATGCCGCCGTGCTGGCGGGCTACACCATCGTGCTGGTTTCGATCTCCACCTTCGCGGACCCCGACCGCATCTTCATGGCCGCCATGTCGCGCCTGTCGGCGGTCACGGTCGGCATCGTCAGCACGGCGGTGGTGTTTCTGGTCACCTCGGTCAGCCGGCCGGAAAAGGTCCTGCGCCAGGTCGACCAGACGTTGCGCAATATCGCCAGCCAGTTCTCGCACCCGGCGGACCTCGAGGACGCGGTTCCCGGCCAGACACCCATGCCGGACGATGGCGGCCAGCCGCTCTCCTTCCGCACTATGACGCTGACCAGCTACGATGCGCGCGCCCGCCTGCTGTCCCAGGCCAATGCACTGGTCGAGGCGATCGAATATGCCGCCGCCGACAATTTCGCGATCGGCCGCCGGGTCGATGGCCTGCGCGCGGGCGTGGCCAGGCTGCTGGGGCTGCTCAGCACCGACCACCCGATCTGGCGCGACGAACCGCCCCAAAACCCGCAATCGGCCGCCGCCCGCGACCTAGTGCATGAGGTCATGGCCAGCTTCGCCGTCACGCCGCCGGAAAACCTGCATCTGGACGATCCGGGCCATATGCGCGCGCGCCTCGCCACCGCCATCGACACGCTGGACGATTTGTCCGAGCAGACGAAAGACCTCCCCACGATCGCGTTCATCGACAATGAACGCGATATCCTGGTGCAGTTGCGGAGCGCGCTGGACGATTTCGTGGGGCCGCAGGCCCATGTGCGCCCGCTCAGGCTGCGGCTGTTCTTCGACTGGCCGGCGGCATTGCGCAACGGCACGCGCGGCGCGTTCGTGACCTTGCTGGGCTGCCTGACCTGGTACGTCTTCCGCTGGTCGAACGGCGCGGCCATGCTTGCCTACCTGATCCCGGCCTCCTGCCTGCTGGCCACCAGCCCGGTGGCATCCCGCGCCAGCGTCCTGTTCGCCAGCGGCACCCTGGCCGCCATCCCCGCCGCCTTCATCTGCCAGACCTTCCTCCTGCCCCGTATCGACGGCTATCCGCTATTATGGCTGTCCCTGTCGGTCTGCCTGCTGCCGGGCATCTGGCTGCAGTTCCATCCCCGCCACGCCATGCGCGGCTTCGGCTATGCGGTGTTCTTCAATGCCATGGTGCAGATCCGCAACCCGATCTCCTTCGACGACCTGTCGCTGATGAATGTCTGGCTGTCCTACCTGATCGCCCTGATCGGGCTGGCACTGGTATTCCGGGTCATCCTGCCGTCCGACCACCGGCTGGATACCGGCCGGCTGGTCATGTCGATCAACCGCGCCACCCAGCAGCTGGCCCGCCTGCCGCTGGACCGCCATGTAAGCTGGACGGTGTGGGAAAACCTGCAGATGCAGAAGATCCTGCGCATGATCCAGCGCTTCTCGCTGGTCGCCCCCCCCACGCGCGTCTACGAAACCACCGACGCGGCGTTCATCTCCGTCTCGGTGGGACGCCTGATCACCCGGCTGCGGCATCTGATGCAGAACCCGGCAGTTCACGCGCAGGATCGGGCGCGCGCACTGGCGGCGCTGACCGCATTCCAGCATCTGTGCACGCACCCCACCCGCACCGCACTGCTCTTGCGCACGGCGGCGCAGCAGGTGATGGCCGATGTCGAAGACCGCCCCGCCGCATCCCACGTTCCCACCCGGCGCATTGCAGCATGCCTGGAACAGGCGTCGCTCCTGGTAGACTCGGCGCCCGGATTCTTCCACAAACATGGTCCCCTGCAATTGCCTGGCGACATGCAAGGCGCCAATAACAGGCTGAATATGGCCGTCCCGCCCCAGACGCGTTCGTTCGGATTGAGAGTCGCGTGATGCTGACCGAGTTCAATTTCTTCGGTGTCTTCATGGCGCCGATCGTCGTCTACGCGATCGCCGCCCTGCCGGTGACCATGCTGATCCGTTTCCTGCTGTGGTGGACCGGCATCATGAAATGGTTCTGGCATCTCGCGCTGTTCGAGGTCGCCCTCTACACTTGTGTTCTGTGCCTGATGATCCTGTTCGTCTGAGAAACGACCGAACACCTGCCCCCTGCAAGGTCCGAGATAAACAATGCCTCTTTTGCGCACCCTGATCCGCGTGGTCCTGACCCTGAGCGTCGTTGTGCTGGCGATCGTTCTGGGGGTGACCCTGTGGGACACGTATATGATTGCCCCATGGACG
>NZ_JABEQL010000033.1 GCF_014174215.1 Gluconacetobacter tumulicola
CTCAAACACCCCAGAAGGGCCAAAGAAACTAGCAGGTCATCCCCACCAGGTCAAGAACCTCAGCCCCGGCGGTGAAGAGCGATCTACACCCCACCCCTAACACCGTCAACAGCGAAAAATGCGCCGCGTCGCTTTTTTCTGACCCGCCAATCAGAAAATGGCGGTTTCAGGGCGTTTTTCCGCGATCGATCAGCATGTTGGTCACGGCTACCTTGAACGGAGCGAGAGAATCGGCAGCCCGCAGACCGGCACGGCGCAGGTACCGGAAGGGTGATTCGTCGCGCGTATAGAGGGTGGCGATGCCATTGGTGGCGGCAAACAGTGGCGCCGTGGCCAGGCGATGACGGGTGGAGAACCGCCGCAGCACCGCAGCCGACCCAGGATCGCCATCGCGGGCCATCCCGGCCGTGATCTCCTGGGCCAGGATATCCTGGCCCTTGAGGCCCAGATTGAAGCCGTGTGCGGTGATCGGATGCATGCCCACCGCCGCATCGCCGATCAATGCGAAGCGCCGCGCCGTGAAGCGATGCGCATAGACCGCCCGTAGCGGATAGACATGGCGCGTGCTGACCAGCCGCATCGCGCCCAGCCGATTGCCGACCCTGGCCATGATCTCCTCGTTGAAGCGGTCGCGCTCCATCGTCCGCAGCGCCTCGATCTGCTCCGGCGGCAGGGTCAGGACCAGCGAGGACGCCCCGCCATTGACGGGCAGCAGCGCGATCGTCTGCCCGTCATCGAACCATTGGGTCGCCACATGATGATGGGGCGATTCATGCGCCATGCGGCAGACCAGCATGGATCGATGGAAATCATGAATGATCGCGCCGATGCCCTGCAGGCGCCGGATGTCGGAAAACCGGCCATCGGCCGCGATCGCCAGGCGCGACGTCACGTCGCCCCCCTCGGCCAGCACGGTCACGCCGTCACCATCGTCCCGCACACGCCGCGTCGCGACGCCCGCGCGCACCACGATACCGGGGCGCGTCACGGCCTCTTCATACAAGGCCTGCCGGATCATGTGATTGGAGACCAGATACCCGAGGGCTTCGACACCCTGGCCGTTCGTATCGAAGGTCAGCGGATGGTTGTGCCGCCCGGTTTCCACCCTTGCCTCGCGCAAGGGGGAAATGCCCACCGGGGGGATGCGCGCCCATGCTCCGGCATTCCGCAGCAGCGTGACCGAATGATGGGTCAGGGCGATCTCCCGCCCGTCGAACGCGGGTTCGGCCAGCGCGGCCTGTGGCGCGCGTTCCAGCACGGTGACGGACAGGCCGGCGCTTTCCAGCGACAGGGCCGTGGCTAGGCCGGCGGGACCACCGCCGATGATCGTGACGTCGCTGCGCATCTCGCTCTTCCGCATTCGCTCTCTACTTGTCCGCCCCGAACGTGACCGGCGCGCCGTGCCATTCCGCCACGTAATCTTCCACCGGCCGACGCGGCGGCACGGCCCGGTTCGGGTCCGGCGTGCCGACGAACAGGAAGCCCGCCAGCCCGTGCGGCGCATCGAACCCCAGCGCCGAAGCCAGCGCGGGGTCAACCGCCATGTCGCCCGTCACCCACACCCCGCCGAAGCCGGTGGCATGCAGGGCATTGAGAATGTTCATCGCCGCCGCCGCGACCGCCATTTCCTGCTCGATCAGCGGGATCTTGTCCTCGGGGCGCAGATGCATGCCCAGTGCAATGGTCAGCGGCATGGTGGAAAAGCGGGTGCGGCGCTTCTCGATCTTCGCGGCCGGCACGTCCGGATCGCGCGCCAGCATGCCGGCTACCACCAGTTCGGCCAGTTTGGGCCGGGCCTCGCCACGGATCAGCACATAGCGCCACGGCCGCAGGCGGCCATGGTCGGGCGCGCGCATCGCGGTGGAGAGGATATCCTCCAGCACCGATCCGTCGGGCGCAGGTTCGGACAGGGCGTCGGTCGATGAGCGGGACAGCAGGCTGTCGAGCGCGGCCATAGGGAGCTCCTTGGTCTGGGGCCCCGGCAGCGGTCGCGCGGCCCTGGCCGGCACCATGCAGCAGAAGGAAGGTGAAGCCAATATCCGCCGCCTGCGGCCCAGAGGCGCGAACAGGGCTGGCAACGATGTGCGCGACCCATACAGGAGAGTGGCCTAACGCGGCCCACTCCTGTAGGAGAACGGGCATGGATACCGCCCGCACAGCCACGATTCATCGCGTCACCAGCGAGACCGACATCACGCTCCGGCTGAACCTGGACGGCACCGGCCAGTCGCGGATCGCGACCGGAATCGGCTTCTTCGATCATATGCTGACGGCGCTGGCCCGCCATGGCCTGTTCGATCTGGAAATCGAGGCCAAGGGCGACCTGCATATCGACTTCCATCATACTACCGAGGATACCGGCATCGCGCTCGGCCAGGCCTTTGTCCGGGCAATCGGCGACAAGCGCGGCATCCGCCGGTTCGGCCACGCGCTGGTGCCGCTGGACGAGGCGCTGAGCGAAGTGGTGGTGGATATCTCGGGCCGTCCCTTCCTCGCCTGGTCGGTGGAGTTCACGCGCGACAAGATCGGCGAGATGGACACGGAACTGTTCGAGGAATTCTTCCGCGCCTTCGCCATGAGCGCTCTGCTGACGCTGCACGTCACGCAGAAGGCCGGGCGGAACTGCCACCATATCGCCGAGGCCTCGTTCAAGGCGGCAGCACGGGCCCTGCGCATGGCCGCCGAGCCCGACCCGCGCGCGGCCGGCAGCATCCCCTCGACCAAAGGCGTGCTGTGACGAGTTATTCCACATGGTTCCGGACTGACGACCGGCGTCCGCCTATCCTGGTCGCGGAGCGTCTGTCCTGGCGGGTGCTGCTGCTGGGCTGGCTGGGGCTGGTGATTCAGGGAAGCTGGATCGCCGGACTGCTGGCCGGCACCGCCAGCCTGTTGCTGCTGGACGCGGTGCGGGCGGCGCATCTGCCGCTGCTGCCGTTCTGGGCCGGGCTGCATCTGCTGCTGGGCCTGTGCGCCGCCGATATAAAAGAGTGGGAATTGCGGCTGAACGGCCTGGCCGCCGGCCCGGTGATCGTGGCGCAGGGGCGTGAGGCCGCGCTGCTGCGCCTGCTGGAGCGTAACCCCACGCTCGCGCGCACCCGTGGCAACCCGGCGGAGGTATGAATATGACATCCGCGACGCAATCCATCGTCGTCATCGATTATAATGGCGGCAACCTGGCCTCGGCCGCGCGGGCACTGGCACGGGCGGCGGCGGATAGCGCCATCGACGCCGAGGTGACGATTTCGGCCGATCCGCACACGGTACGCGGGGCGGACCGGATCGTGCTGCCCGGACAGGGCGCCTTTGCCGACTGCGCCGCCGGGCTGGACGCCGTGCCGGGGCTGCGCGCGGCCATCGTCGACGCGACGGATGCGGGGACGCCCTTCCTGGGCATCTGTGTCGGCATGCAGTTGATGGCCGAGCGTGGGCTGGAACATGCCATCACCCCCGGTTTCGGCTGGATCGCGGGCGAGATCGCGCCGATGGACGCGCCGGGTCTGCGCCTGCCGCAGATGGGGTGGAACCGGCTGGATTTCACACCGGGCGCGCATCCGCTGACCGATGGGCTGGACGAGGACGCCCACGGCTATTTCGTCCATTCCTATGCGCTGCGCCACGGCACAACGGGCGAACTGGTGGCGACCACCGACTATGGCGGGGCGGTGCCGGCGATCGTGGCCCGTGGCAATCGCGCCGGCACGCAGTTCCATGTCGAGAAAAGCCAGACGGTCGGCCTGCGAATCCTGTCGAATTTCCTGCGCTGGACCCCAGCCCGCGAAGGAGAGCGCGCATGAGCGGTAGCGGCAGATCCACCCGCGACCAGCCACGTGCCGAGCGCGTCCAGTCGCTGACGGAAGACGATCTTCAGGCGCTGTGCGAGGCGACCGACGCCGCGATCCTGGATGGCGGCGGGTTCGGCTGGCTGAACGTGCCGGGCCGCCAGGCAATGGAGCGCTATTTCCGGGGCCTGCTGATGGTGCCGGAGCGCATGCTGTTCGTCGCGCGGCTGGATGGCATCATCGTCGGCGCCGCCCAACTGGTCCGCCCGCCGCGCAATAACGAAGCGCAGGCGATGAGCGCCACGCTGATGCATCTGTATGTCGCGCCCTATGCCAGGGGGCACGGCCTGGGCCGGCTGCTGCTGCTGGAGGCCGAACAATGCGCGCGGGCCATGGGCTACCAGATCCTGAACCTGGATGTGCGCGAGACCCAGGAGGCCGCGATCCGGCTGTTCCGCACGTTCGGCTTCTATCAATGGGGCACCCATCCCAGCTATGCCCGCGCCGACGGGCGGACGATGCGTGGCCTGTTCTTCACCAAGCGCCTGCAGGACAATGAACGGGTCGTGCCCGCCCACCCGCAGGCATCTTCCGTTCCCATTCCCGCCACAGGACCTGCCAGCGTGACCGGCCACAGCCTGACCCTTTATCCCGCCATCGACCTCAAGGACGGCGCCTGCGTGCGCCTGCGCCGGGGCGAGATGGATGATGCCACGGTCTATTCCGACGATCCCGGCGCGCAGGCCCGGGCCTGGATCGCGGCGGGCTGCGGCTGGCTGCATGTGGTCGACCTGAACGGCGCCTTTGCCGGCAAGTCGGCCAACAGCGCGGCGATCGAAGCCATCATCGCCAACGCCACCGTGCCGGTGCAACTGGGCGGTGGCTTGCGCGACCTGGACAGCATCGAACGCTGGCTGGCCGCCGGGATTACCCGCGTGATCCTGGGCAGCGTCGCGGTGAAGAATCCCGAACTGGTCCGCGCCGCCTGCCGTGCCTTCCCCGGCCGGATCGTCGCCGGTATCGACGCGCGGTCGGGACAGGTGGCGACCGAAGGCTGGGCCGAGACCTCGGACATGAAGGCCATCGAACTGGGCCGCCGGATGGAGGATGTGGGCGTCGCCGCGATCATCTTCACCGAGATCAGCCGCGACGGCATGCTGACGGGCATCGACATCCCCCAGACCGCCGAACTGGCGAACAGCCTGTCGATCCCGGTCATCGCCAGCGGCGGTGTGGGCAATGTCGAGCATCTGCGCGCATTGCGGGCCGCCACGGTCACCGCGCCGGGGATCGAGGGCGTGATCGTCGGCCGTGCGCTGTATGACGGCCGGGTGGACCCCACCGACGCGTTGCGGATCCTGTCCTGATGCTGAAGCTGCGGGTCATCCCCTGCCTGGACGTGAAGAACGGACGGGTGGTGAAAGGGGTCAATTTCGTCTCGCTGCGCGACGCGGGCGACCCGGTGGAGCAGGCGGCGCTCTATGACGCCGCAGGCGCCGACGAACTGACCTTTCTGGACATCACCGCCAGCCACGAAAACCGCGACACGATCCTGGACGTGGTCAACCGCACGGCGGAGAAGATCTTCCTGCCGCTGACCGTGGGCGGGGGCGTGCGCACGACCGACGACATGCGCCGCCTGCTGCTGGCCGGCGCCGACAAATGCGCGATGAATTCCGCCGCCGTCAGCCGTCCCGAACTGATCAACGAGGCCGCGCGGAAATTCGGCAGCCAGTGCGTGGTGGTGGGCGTCGATGCCCGGTCGGACGGGCACGGATCATGGGAAGTCTATACCCATGGCGGCCGCACCCCCACCGGCCGCAACGCCATCGACTGGTGCCGCGAGGTGACCGAACGCGGCGCTGGCGAGATCCTGCTGACCAGCATGGACCGCGACGGCACCCGCAGCGGATTCGACCTGGACCTGCTGCGCGCGGCCTGCGGCGCGGTGCGGGTGCCGGTCGTGGCCTCGGGCGGCGTCGGCACGCTGGACCATTTCGTCGAGGGCGCGCGGGCCGGTGCCACCGGCCTGCTGGCCGCCAGCGTGTTCCATTTCGGCCAGTTCACCATCCCGCAGGTCAAGCAGGCCCTGGCCGATGCCGGCCTGCCGGTTCGGCGCACGCCGGCTGCCAGATCCTGAACGGCGCGAATACCCAAGCGAGGGCCTGATGCCAAAAATCCCGAAGACCATGCGCAAGAACGACGACACCAAGGCCGCCGGCAAGAAGGGCGTCACCAAGAAGACGGCCCGGAAAAAGGCCGCCCCCGCTGCCGCCATCGTGAAGGCGGTTCCTGCCCTGCCCACCGAACCGGCGGCGACGGCGGAAATCCTGGACCGGCTGTTCAATGTCGTCGTTTCACGCAAGGGCACCGACCCCGCCGTCAGCCATTCCGCCCGGCTGCTGTCACGCGGCCGGCGCAAGATCGCGCAGAAATTCGGCGAGGAAGCGGTCGAGTGCCTGATCGAGGCCGTGGCCGGCAATACCGAGGAACTGGTCGGCGAGAGTGCCGACGTGCTGTACCACCTGATCGTCATGTGGGTTGATGCCGGCATCCATCCGTCGGATGTATGGGCCGAACTGACGCGCCGCGAGGGCACCAGCGGCATCGCCGAAAAGGCCGCCCGCCCCCGCGACCCGTTGGCGGTCTGAAGCAAGGAGGCATGTCCATGGCCGTTTCCGGACGGGGTCCGTACGACCCGCAGAACGTCTTCGCCAAGATCCTGCGCGGGGAAATCCCCTGCCGCAAAATCTATGAAAACGAATACGCGCTGGCGTTCCACGACATCGCGCCGCAGGCACCGGTCCATGTGCTGGTGATCCCCAAAGGGCCCTACGTCTCCTTCGCCGATTTCAGCCAGACGGCCGACGAGGCCGAAATCGCGGGCTTTACCCGCGCGGTCGGCCATGTGGCGGCGTCGCTGGGGCTGGAAGAAGACGGGTACCGCCTGCTGGCGAATATGGGCGTCGCCGCCGGGCAGGAAGTGCCGCACTTCCATGTGCATCTGTTTGGCGGGGCCGCGCTGGGGCCGATGCTGCATCGGGGCTGAACAGGCGCTGTTCGTCGGGGCTCTGCCCCGACACCCCGGCAGGAGGCAGGCCTCCTGCACCTCGATTCCTGATCCTGACCTGTCGTTCGATCGTGATGCTTGCGGCGCCTCGGTCTTTTTTGCGCGACGTTGATCCGGCGCGGGATCGTGGGTAGGTTATTTCAAAAGATTGCCAGTCAGGAGCACACGCGGAATGGTCATGCCGAAAAACGCGCCCCTGCGCGCCCTTGCCGTCCTTGCCATGCTGGGCAGCCTGCCGTCGTGTGAAACGACCGCCCAACGGATCGCGCAGAAGGAAGACCACCTTGCCGCGGCGGGCTTTGCGTTGAAACCCGCCAGCTCACCGCAGCAGCAGGCGATGCTGAACCGTCTGCCGCCCCATCATTTCGTCCGCCGGACACATGGTGGCAGCGTGTTCTACGTGTATGCCGACCCGACCGTGTGCAACTGCCTGTATGTCGGCGACCAGGCCGCCTACGACAATTACCAGAGCTACCGCCAGCAGAAGATGCTGGCCGACGAGCAGCAGATGACGGCCGGCGAATACCAGGACACCATGTGGAACTGGAACGCATGGGGCCCGATGGGTGGCCCCGGCTGGGGCGGCTGGAACCCGTCGTGGAACCCCGCATGGGGGAACTGGGACCCGGGGATGGGGCAGTATAACGCTGGCTGGTAAGCCGGGTTATCAGTGCCAGAACGGCTGTTCTTTTCGTCGAGTTGAAAGGCGGTAATTACCAGCCGTTTGCAAAATATCTCGATATAGTGCGCTGTCGCTCCTTGGAAGGATCAGCCGTCCGTTGATCGGGTCAATTCCTCCCAATCCGCAATTTCTCTTTCCAGGCGAGAGATACGTTCACGAACCAGTCGCAGAGCATCACTACCCAGGAGCAGTTGCGGTGGGGGGGCGTCGGACGCAACAAGCTGAAGCACTGCGGCGGCGAGTTTCGCCGGATCACCCAATTGCTTGCCGTCCTTCTCGTGTCGAACAGCCCGGATCGGATCGAACAGAGTGTCGTAGTCCCCGATCGAGCGCTCCGTCCTGACCATCGAGCGCCCGGCCCAGTCTGTGCGGAATGATCCGGGGCACAGCGCGGTGACATGAACTCCAAAAGGCGCCATTTCTGCGCGCATGACCTCCGAAATGCCCTGCAAAGCGAACTTGCTACCACAGTAGTACGCTATGCCCGGCATCGTGATCAGACCACCCATTGATGTCACGTTCACGATAAACCCGCTGCGACGTTCGCGAAAACGCGGCAAGAAGGCTTTGGCGACCGCAACAGCTCCGAAGACATTGACATCGAACTGGTGGTGCATTTCATCGAGAGGAGATTCCTCCAGAATACCTTCATGTCCATAGCCGGCGTTGTTGATGAGCACGTCGACCGGGCCGTGGTCTGCCTCTGCCTGTGCGACGATGGCGGGAATGCGGTCGAACTCGGTGACGTCGCACAGGACCACGCAGACATCTGGCAGTCGTTCCAGCAATGACGCTCTTGCGGTTTGCGACCGAACTGCACCGATCACCCGATGGCGCGCTGCAAGGGCGGCCTGGGCGATGGCAAACCCGAACCCGGAGTTGGCACCCGTGATAAAAAAAGTCTGCTCTGACATGGCTCTGCCCTGCTTGAGTGCGTTCATGAATTGATCAATAATATGATGCTGGCAGGCACTCTATCGCATTTCCTCTGATTTTCTTGCTCGATCCTATGAATTCTCCACCCACACCCTGTTCGTTTCTAGCGCTGACCGCCGAACTCGCACCGCAGCAAGGCTACAACCTCACGCCCTTGCCTGGCATCCGCATCCTGCGTTCGGAGACTATTCTCGAGGACGTGCCTGTTCTTTACCGACCTGGTGCGGTGTTCGTATTGCAAGGGTCCAAGCAGGGATTCCTCAATGGCGAGGTCTACCGCTACGATGCTGGCCATTACCTTGCCGTTTCGGTCCCCGTACCTTTTCGCATGGCCTCGCAGGCCAGTCCCGACCTGCCCCTGTTCGCCATTTATTGCGAATTTGACCTACAGCTTGCTGCTGAAATCGTGACCATACTGGATGGACAGGTCAGTCATAATGAAAGAGCACCAGCGAGAAGCCTTGTTTCAAGTCCGATGATGCCCCCCATTTCCGATGTGCTCGGGCGTCTGCTTCATACCCTCCGCAACCCGCAGGAACTTGCCATTCTCGGCTCCGGACTGCTGCGCGAGTTGCACTACCGCGTACTGGCAGGACCTCAGGGGGGGTCACTGATGGCGGCACTTCGTCGCAACAGCACGACAGACGGGATCGTGCGAAGCCTGACCCTGATCCGTGAACGCTACAATGAAGGGTTGTCGATACCGGAACTCGCTGCGACGGTCGGTATGAGCGTTCCTTCCTATCACGCGGGCTTTAAGTCCCTTACCGGAACCACTCCGCTTCAGTACATCAAGGCCTTGCGGTTGCACGAGGCCAGGCTGATGATCGCACGGCGCAAGGGCCCGATTGCCGTTATTGCTGCCGAAGTCGGCTATGCCAGCCCGGCCCAATTCAGCCGAGATTTCAAGCGCCATTTCCATCGTTGCGCCACCGATGAGGTCAAATGGATGCGGAAAAATCTCGGAGAGCCGATATAGGCTCGAAGCGAAAATCTAGCGTCTACAGTCCCCTGTTTGACGAAGCGGGACAGGCAGGCGGGAATCGTCCTCGTTGTAGACATTTGAAGAAGAATACCTAGGTGCTAAAATCGGACGTTATCTTGCCCTAAATCGCTATTCACTGTGATGCTGAACCGCCTCCCGCCCCATCATTTCGTCCGCAGGACACATGGGAACGCCGTCTTCTACGTCTATGCCGACCCGACCGTCTGCGATTGCCTGTATGTCGGCGACCAAGCCGCCTACGATAATTACCAGAGCTACCGCCAGCAGAAGATGCTGGCCGACGAACAGCAGATGACGGCCGGGGAATACCGGGACGCCACATGGAACTGGAACGCCTGGGGCCCCGATGACCGACCCCGGCTGGGGCGGATGGAACCCGTCATGGGCCAGTATAATGCCGGCTGGTAAGCCGGGCTGGTCAACGATGAAGAGGGCCGCTCCCAGATTTTATCAACCCGTTTTTACATGATAGCCTACAAAAGATACTTTCTCCGATTCAGCCCGCACTCTTCATTAACGAACCATACTTCGATTTCCGATCCCAAACAGAAATATCGTCATCTTTAGGGTAATTGGGCTCAAGAACATGGATCAGTCCATGCGTGATCGTCAGGGGAAACACTGTCAGATGGTCCTCGCCCTGAAATATGCGCATCTGAATTTTCAAATGTGTGTAATGATGTTTTCGAAGACATCCAATGAACGTCTGTAGATCTCTTACCATATCGTATTGATTATTCGGATGATCCGGCGTCTCGGTCGATCCGACTCCGGCATAGATATCTGCCTGGAGATCCCCGTGTGTTCTGGCATAGGCGTCTTCCAGCTTGAACATAACGTGATTGTCAAACCACAGTGACGGACTTCCGAATATATAATGCTGAAACATCTCTGGCTTGGTCAGAAGGCAATACACCCCGAAAAGACCACCATATGAGTGTCCGAGATAAATCTTGTTCTTCATGTCAACGTGGTAATGGGCAGCGACGTAGGGAAATATGTCTCGCTCGATGTAATCCTGATATTCTTTCGCTTCGCCGTATATCGGAGGCCGGCCCTGAATATCGGGCTTTACGCCTCCATCTCCATTAGGTGTCGGCGTATAGTCCCGACGACGACTGAAAGCCGGGCTGTCTCCGATGGCGTAAGACAAGCCAACAATCACAGCATCTTCCATGCCGGCCCCATGATCATTCATACGATTTGCAATACTGCGCACGACCGGGAAGCCGTAGTCGGCATCAGTCAGGAAGATAACTGGAAACTTGTCGTGGGGCCGGGATTTGTACGTTGCTGGCAGACTAACAAGAATCTGGTAATCTCGATGCAGGCGAGATGCCGGAATGGTCGTGACCTCAGTGTCCTCCAGAACGTATCGGTTGCCCATCTCTGGATTGTCAGCCGCATAAACGGAAAGTGGTATGACGGCTGAGATGAGAACCGAGAAAAGTCCGCTGAAAACCAGAACGCGCATTGTTTTTTGTTTCCGCCATGTTGGCGCCATAACGCCATTCTTCACTGTTGGAGTACCGCGTATCCGTTGACTGCCTTTTCGCGGACCTACCCCCGAAAGGGACAGTCGCTTTTTCCTTATTCATCCGCCGAGACCAATCTTCCGCCCCCCCACGAACAGGGGTGAAGGGGACGACCGTCCCCTTCCGGGTGCAGGGCAGAGCCCTGCGACCTCACCCGTCCAGCGACTGCAATTCGAACAACCGCCGATACAACCCGCCCTCATGCGTCACCAGTTCCGCGTGCGATCCATCCTCCAGCAATTCGCCGCGCGCGAACACCAGGATACGATCCAGCCCGACGACGGTGGACAGGCGGTGGGCGATGACCAGCACGGTACGACCGACCATCAGCCGTTCCATGGCCTCCTGCACCAGGATTTCCGATTCCGAATCCAGGCTGGACGTGGCCTCGTCAAAGATCAGGATCGGGGCATTCGCGAGGAAAGCACGAGCAATGGCCACGCGCTGGCGTTCGCCGCCCGACAGCTTGACGCCACGTTCGCCGACCATGGTGGCATAGCCCTTGGGCAGGCGGTCGATGAAGCCGGCCGCATTGGCCTGCCGCGCCGCCTCCTCGATTTCGGCCATCGACGCGCCGGGCCGGCCATAGGCGATGTTTTCGGCCAGCGAGCGATGGAACAGCACCGGCTCCTGCTGCACGATCGCGATCTGCGCGCGCAGGCTCTCCTGCGTCACGCTGGCGACGTCGATACCGTCGATCAGGACCCGGCCCGAGGTGACGTCATACAACCGCTGCAACAGCTTGATCAGCGTGGTCTTGCCCGACCCTGACGGCCCCACCAGTGCGACGCGACTGCCGGCGGGAATGTCGATCGACAGATCCTGGAACAGCGGCCGGGTCTGCGCCCGATAGCCGAAGCCCACATGATCGAAGCGGATGGCGCCATGCGTCACGCGCAGCGTGCCGGCCTCCGGCCGATCCGCGACGCCCAGCGGCAGGCGATAGATGGCGACCAGTTCCTCCATCTCGTTCACCGAACGCTGCACCATCGAGATCTGCTGCCCGATATCCCGCAGATAGCCCTGCACCAGGAACACCATGGTCAGCACATAGGCCACGTCGCCGGGCCCGGCCTGGCCGCGCCACCACAGCGCCAGCACCGCGCCGATCAGCAGCACCCGCATGAGCAGGGCCGCCACATTCTGCAGATTTCCCGAATTGGTACCCCGGATCCAGGACCGTTCCGTGCGCGTCTGCCAGCGTGCCAGGATGCGCGACAGATGCGCGTCCTCGCGCGCTTCGGCGCCGAACGCCTTGACGACGGAATTGCAGGTGACGGCATCGGCCAGCGCCGCCCCCATGCGGGTATCCCATCTGTTGGCCAGCCGGGCGGAGGGCGCGACATAGCGCAGGGTCAGCCAGGTGGACATCGCCACCAGCAGGATCGAACTCACCCCCAGCAGCAGGCCCATCGACGGCCAATGCGCCGCCAGTACGACGGTCGTCGCGGCCAGCACCAGCACGCTGGGCAGCAGCATCAGCATCAGCGTATCGGCCAGCGTGTCGGTGGCCCACATGCCGCGCGTCAGCCGGCGCACGGTCGAGCCCGCGAACGTGTTGCCGTGCCAGTCGGTCGAGAAACGCTGGACGCGGGCAAAGGCGCTCTCGGCAATGCCGCGCATGGTGCGCGCGGTCAGATGCGTGATGCCCAGATAGGACATGCGGCGCCCGGCCACGCCCAGCAGACCCAGCAGCACCAGCCCGCCGACCATCCACAGCGCGCCCCGCCGGGCGGCCTCCATCGCCGGAGTGGCGATCGCGCCTCCCGCTGCCCCGCCGGCGGCGCGGGAGACGTCATCCACCATCCAGCCGGCCAGCAGCGGCGTGACCACGTCGGCCACCGTCGCCACCGAGACGCCTGCCAGCGTCCAGGCCAGCGCGCCGGGATGGCGCAGCCAGCGGCGGATCACAAAACCCAGAACTTCGGCGAATTCATTGCGCGCGGGGCGCTCCTGGCCCGACGCGGCTTGTTGGTCTGTCATGATGCTCCGGCCGGTCATACCGGCCATCCTTGTGCGTCAGCCC
Organism: Gluconacetobacter tumulicola; assembly: GCF_014174215.1. Classification (GTDB taxonomy): domain Bacteria; phylum Pseudomonadota; class Alphaproteobacteria; order Acetobacterales; family Acetobacteraceae; genus Gluconacetobacter; species Gluconacetobacter tumulicola. The sequence continues at coordinate 13,035 of NZ_JABEQL010000033.1, forward strand.
CAACCGCGGCGACGGCGCAGGCCGTCGCGTGCCGTGCGGCGCGCGCCCGCGCCGCACGATGGGCATTCTGATCTTGTCCCGGTTTTCGGGCAAATTATCGCCGTGCCGCCCCCGGAACGCAAGACGGCGCGGCCGTCCCGCGCGCCCGACGATTTACAGATCACGCCGTCCGGCCGAAAACGGATCATCCCTTCCTTCCTCCTTCCCGCAGAGACGGCATGACCCGCACACCCACCGCCCGCCCGCCCGCCGCCCGCCGCCGCATGACGCTGAAGGAAGTCGAACGCTTCATCACCCTGCTGGCCGACGCGCACCCCAATGCTGAAAGCGAGCTGGATTTCGTCGACGATTACACGCTGCTGGTCGCCGTCGCCCTGTCCGCGCAGGCCACCGATATCTCGGTCAACCGCGTGACCAAGGGCCTGTTCCGCGACGCCCCCAACCCCGCCGCGATGGTGGCGCTGGGCGAAGAGGCGGTCGGCGACCATATCCGCACCATCGGCCTGTGGCGCACCAAGGCGCGCAATGTCGTCGCCCTGTCGCAGGCCCTGCTGGACCAGCATGGCGGCCAGGTCCCGCACGACCGCGCGGCGCTGGAAGCCCTGCCCGGCGTGGGCCGCAAGACCGCGAACGTGGTGATGAACGTGGCCTTCGGCGACAGCACCATGGCCGTCGATACCCATATCTTCCGCATCGGCAACCGCACCGGCCTGGCCCCCGGCAAGACCCCCCGCGCGGTGGAGGACCAATTGGTCGCCCGCATCCCGGCCCCGATGCTGCGCCCCGCGCATCACTGGCTGATCCTGCACGGACGCTATGTCTGCAAGGCTCGCCGCCCGGAATGCTGGCGGTGCCCGGCGATCGAGCCTTGCCAGTATACGGGGAAGGTGTTGGCGCCGCCTTGAGGCTGTTCTTTTTTGAAAAAAAGAACCAAAAAACTTCTGATCTGTTCAGGAGTTTTTTGCTGGGACAGTCGATGTCCCTAAACGGATAAAAGTCTTTTTGCTTCTTTTTCTTCAGAAAAAGAAGACCTACTCCCGCTGCGCCAACGGCAGAACGGGCATCCCATGCTGTCCCGGCGCCAGCACCCAAGGGCGCGCCCCACGCCAGTCACGGTCCGAGACCACAAGCGGACCACCGGAGCGCAGGAAGACGGCCTGCGCGCCGCTTTTCCACGTCGTCAGCGTGTCGAGCATGCGTACGCCCGGACAACCCGCATCATCGGGCGCCAGCGTGATCAGCAGAACCATTCCCGCGCAACCGGCCGCTGGCGCATCCCGCAGGCACACACCATCGCGGCAGGTCGTGATGCCACCGGGGGCAATCGGCAGCGCCAGGGCCTGCCGCCAATCGTCCTCGACCAGCCGTTCGCTGCCCGGACGCGGGCCGACGCGCAGCACCGCACCATCACGCACCGCCACCGTGCGCCCGTCGGGAGAAAGCAGCAGATCCGGCCGCACGACCAGGAGAGGCACGGCCAGAGCCAGCACCATCGGCCCCACGCCCCACCAGCGCCATCGCCCGGCCCACAGGCAGAGCCAGCAGAGGCCCAGCAGCCATATGGCCAGCCCCCAGCCCGGCATGGCGGGCACCGCCAGCCGCGCCGCCGGCCAGCCGGAGACCATGCGCGCCAGATCGAGGATCAGCCCGATGCCCCAGCCCATCGGCACCAGCGCCATGGCCTCCGCCCCCCATGGCATCAGCAGCAGGGACAGCAGGCCCAGCGGCAGGACCCACATCGCCATCAGCGGCACCGCCAGCAGATTGGCCAGCACGAACCAGGGCTGAAGCGTGCCGAAATGCGCCATCACCACCGGCACCGTCGCCCCGCCGGCCAGCAGACTGGCCTGCGCCAGATGCGCGATGTGGTGCAGGGCACGCCGCCACCAGCCGGGCTGCTCGATCAGGCGGGCGAAGAGCGGACGCGTGACCTCGGCCCCCGCCGCCAGCGCCATGACGGCAGCCAGCGACATCTGCAACGGGGCCTCCAGCAGATCGGCCGGCCCGGTCAGCAGCAGCAGGATCGCCCCGACCGCCAGCCCGCGCAGCGAGAGCGCCCGCCGGCCGGTGATAATCGCCAGTACCACCAGCGCCGCCATGATCAGGCTGCGCAAAGCCGGCAGATGCGCGCCCGTCAGCGCCACATACAGGATGCCGGCCGCCAGCCCGGCAATGGCTGCGATCGACCGGCATGGCCAGTACAGCGTCGCCCATTCCGAACAGGCCAGCAGCAGCCGCACCACCGCCACCGACACGCCCATGACGATGCCCAGGTGCAGCCCCGCCACCGCCAGCAGATGGGCCAGCCCCGCATCGGCGAACGCGTCGCGATCCGCCTGTTTCATTCCCACGGCGGAACCGGTCAGCACCGCCGTCGCCACCCCGCCCGCGGCACCCGGCAGCACATGCAGGATATGCGCCGATACACGCTCGCGCAGTCCCTCCAGCGACGACGCCCCCGGCACGGGCCCCAGCGCCTGCGCCCGGCCCAGGGCCATGCCACCGCCGGCCGTTCCGTCAAAATAGGCACGACGCTGCCGGTCGGGACCGCCGGGCAAGGACGGAGGCGCCGGTGGCCGCAACAAGGCACGCACCCGCACGACCATGCCCGGAACAGGCACCAGCGGATCGTCGGCGCGCAGGCGCACGCGCAGGATGCGGCGCAGGGGTGGCATGCCGGAATCGAGCGGGTCGTCCAGTACCGCATCGGCCAGATCCAGCCGCCGGACGGAGGGACCATCGGCCGGCAGAAGGGCCACGGCCACGATGCGCCCGGTGACGATGGTCGCGCGCGCCGGCAGGTCGGGCAAAGGCGGCTGACGGTGCGTGGCCCAGAACGCGGCCAGAAACCCCAAGGCCAGCGTCGCGGCACCTCCGCCGAACATACGAGGCGCCAGCGCGTAAGGCCGCCATGCGATCCAGCCGAGCCCCGGAACAGCGACGCCGGCCCAGGCGAGAACCCCCAGCGTTCCGGGTTCGTGGCGCAGCCGGAAATACCACGCGATGCCCAGCCCCAGCCCGACCGGCAGCCATAGCGCCAGACGCCGGTGTTCCGCCAGCAACAGGCCGGCCAACGCGTCCCGTTCTTTTTTGAAAAAAAGAACCAAAAAACTTTTAGCCTTTTAAGGGGAAAACCGCCGGACAAGGCGGAATGCCGACAACAGATTAAAAGTCTTTTTGCTTCTTTTTCTCCAGAAAAAGAAGAGACAAACGCCCAAGCCCCGCAACGCTCCCATACCGGCGCCCCCTGTCGGCAAACAGCGTCTCATGGTAAGGAGCCGGCTCATGACCGTTCGTACGCGCTTCGCACCGAGCCCGACCGGGTTGCTGCATATCGGCAACGCCCGCGCCGCCCTGTTCAACTTCCTCTATGCCCGCCACCATGGGGGAAAATTCCTGCTTCGTATCGAGGATACGGACCGCGAGCGGTCGACCCAGCATGCGGTCGACGTGCTGTTCGACGGGCTGGCCTGGATGGGCATCACCCCGGACGAGGAACCGGTGTTCCAGTCCACGCGCCAGGCCCGGCATGCCGAAATCGCGCATCATCTGCTGGCGCAGAACCTGGCCTATCGCTGCTACTGCACGCAGGCAGAACTGCAGCAGATGCGCGAGCAGGCGATGGCCGAGGGCAAGCCGCCCCGCTACAACGGCTACTGGCGCGATCGTGATCCGTCCGAAGCCCCGCCCGGCGCGCCCTTTACCGTGCGCATCCGCGCCCCGCGCGAGGGCGAGACGGTGATCCAGGATCTGGTGCAGGGCGATGTCCGCGTCGCCAATGCCGAAATGGACGACATGATCATCCTGCGCGCCGACGGCACGCCGGTCTATCAGCTGGCGGTGGTGGTGGACGACCATGACATGGACATCACCCATGTCATCAGGGGCGACGACCACCTGACCAACACGTTCCGGCAGGCGATGATCTATCGCGCCATGGGCTGGGACCTGCCGAAATTCGCACATCTGCCGCTGATCCACGGGCCGGACGGCGCCAAGCTGTCCAAGCGCCACGGCGCGCAGTCGGTCGTGGAATTCCGCGACATGGGCTACCTGCCCGAGGCCTTGAACAACTATCTGCTGCGTCTCGGCTGGGGCCACGGCGATGCCGAGATCCTGTCGCGCGACGAGCAGATCCAGCTGTTCGACCTGGACGGCGTCGGCCGGTCGCCCTCGCGCATGGATTACGCCAAGCTGTCGCACCTGAACGGCGTCTGGCTGCGCCAGGCCGACGATGCGCGCCTGACCGACGACGTGCTGGAACGCCTGGCCGGGCGCGAGGGCGTGACCGTGGACGACACGCTGCGCGCGCGCGTGCTCACCCTGATGCTCGGCCTGAAGGAGCGTGCGAAGACGCTGGTCGAACTGGCCGACAGCGCCGCCTTCCTGGGCCGGCATGTGCCGCTGGCCTTCGACCCCAAGGCCGAGAAGCTGCTGACCGACGAGGCCCGCGCCATGCTGGGCCTGCTGGCCCGCGAACTGGCTGTGCTGGCCGTGTTCGATGCGCCCTCGATCGACGCCGCCCTACGCCATTTCGCCGAGAATCACGGCCACAAGCTGGGCCAGGTGGCCCAGCCCCTGCGCGCCGCGATGACCGGCGGCGCGACTTCGCCGGGCATCGACGCCACGCTGGCGGCCCTGGGAAGGGACGAGGTGATGGCGCGGCTGGGAGCCGTCGCCCGATGAACGACAGCCCGCGCGCGGCGCCGCCCCGGTTCTTCCCGCAGCACGGGCGGCACCTGCTGGGTCTCCAGGGCATGCATCCGACCCGGATCGTGCCCTTCCTGGACCTGGCCGAGAGCTATGCGCTGATGAACCGCTCGCGCCAGACGCCGCGCGACCGGCTGCGCGGGCGCACGGTCATCAATCTGTTCTTCGAGGACAGCACGCGCACCCGCACCTCGTTCGAGCTGGCGGCGAAGCGGCTGGGGGCGGACGTGGTCAACATGACGGTGGCCACCTCGTCGGTGAACAAGGGCGAGACGCTGCTGGATACCGCCGCGACGCTGAACGCGATGCGCACCGACCTGCTGGTGGTGCGCCATTCGCAATCCGGCGCGCCGGCGCTGCTGGCCCGCAAGGTCGAGGCCAGCGTGGTCAATGCCGGCGACGGCACCCACGAACACCCGACCCAGGCGCTGCTGGACGCGCTGACCATCCGCCGGCATTTCGGTACGCTGCACGGGCTGACGGTAGCGATCTGCGGCGATGTCAGCCACAGCCGGGTGGCGCGGTCGAACATCCACCTGCTGACGGCCATGGGCGCGCGCGTGCGGGTGGTCGGGCCGCCGACGCTGATCCCCGGCGCCATCGGCGCGCTGGGCGTGGATGTCCATTACACGATGGAAGACGGGCTGCGCGACGCCGACGTGGTGATGATGCTGCGCATGCAGCGCGAGCGGATGAATGGCGGCCAGGTGCCCAGCCCGCGCGAATATTTCCGTTTCTACGGGTTGGACCTCAAGCGGCTGGCCCTGGCCCGGCCCGAGGCGCTGGTGATGCATCCCGGCCCGATGAATCGCGGGGTCGAGATCGAAAGCCGCGTCGCCGATTCAGACCAGAGCGTGATCCGCGAACAGGTCGAGATGGGAGTGGCCGTGCGCATGGCCGTCCTGGACCTGCTGTCGCGCGCCGGAGACCAGACGTGACCGCCTCTCCCCCCTCGGCCCCGCCGATCCTGTTCGAGAATGTCCGCCTGATCGACCCCGCGCGGGGGCTGGACCGGCCCGGACGCCTGCTGGTCCGGGGCGGCGCGATCGCCGGCACCGACCTGCCTGGCGCCGAAGGCGTGCCCGAGGGCGCCCGGCAGGTCGATGGCGGCGGCGCGGTACTGTGCCCCGGCCTGGTGGACATGCGGGTGGCGATCGGCGAGCCCGGATTCGAATATCGCGAAACGGTGGCCTCGGCCGCGCGGGCGGCGGCGGCGGGCGGCATCACCACCATGGCGGTGCTGCCCAACAGCCAGCCGGCGATCGACGATCCGGCGCTGGTGCGGCACCTGCGCGCGCGCGGCGAGGAAACGGGCATGGTCTCGATCCTGCCCTATGGCGCGCTGACGCGCGGGTGCGCGGGCACCGAGATGGCCGAGATCGGCCTGCTGGACGAGGCCGGGGCGGTCGCCTTCACCGACGGCACGCAGGCACTGGCCGATGCGCGGATGATGCGGCTGGCCCTGACCTATGCCAGGGGCTTCGATGCGCTGGTGGTCCAGCACCCCGAAGACCCGTCGCTGGCGCGCGGCGGCTGCGCGACGGATGGCGAACTGGCGACGCGCCTGGGCCTGCCGGGCATTCCGACGGCCGCCGAGGCGATCATGATCGCCCGCGACCTGCGCCTGGCCGAACTGACGCGCGGCCGGCTGCATTTCGCCCATGTCTCGACGGCGGAAGGGCTGGAGCTGATCCGGGCCGCCAAGGCGCGCGGCCTGCGCGTGACCTGCGACACCGCGCCGCCCTATTTCGACCTGAACGAGACCGCGATCGGCGATTTCCGCACCTACGCCAAACTGTCGCCGCCGCTGCGGGGCGAGTCCGACCGGCTGGCCGTCTGCGCGGCGCTGGCGGATGGCACGATCGACGCCATCGCCTCGGACCATGCGCCCTGCGACGCCGACGACAAGCGCCAGCCCTTCGCCGTGGCCTCGGCCGGCGGCACCGGGCTGGCCACGCTGCTGGCCGTCACGCTGGCGCGCGTGCATGGCGGCACCCTGCCCCTGATCGACGCGCTGGGCCTGCTGACCCACCGGCCCGCCGCCCTGCTGGGCAGCGATGCCGGCACGCTGGCCGATGGGACCGAGGCCGATCTCTGCCTGTTCGACCTGGATCGCGCGTGGAAGATCGAGGCCGACGCCCTGCCGGGCCGGGCCCGCAACACGCCCTTCGACGGGCGGGCGGTGGAAGGCCGGGTGCTGGGCACATGGAAGGCCGGGCGCCAGGTCTACGGGCAGGACGCGGCATGATGACCGAGACGCTCCCCGGCTACGTCCTGCAATTGCTGGGGGCCATCGCCGTGCTGGCCTACGGCATCGGCAGCATCCCCTTCGGCCTGCTGCTGACGCAGCTTGGCGGCGCGGGCGATATCCGCGCCATCGGATCGGGCAATATCGGCGCGACCAACGTGCTGCGCACCGGCCGGCGCGGCCTGGCGGCGGCGACACTGCTGCTGGATGGCGGCAAGGGTGCGTTCGCGGTGCTGTGCGGCTTCATCCTCTCGCCGTTCCATACCGCGCCGGCGATGGCGGTCGCGGCCCTGTTCGCCGTCATCGGCCATTGCTTCCCCATCTGGCTGAAATTCAAGGGCGGCAAGGGCGTGGCCACCGGGCTGGGGGCGGCGCTGGCGCTGTCGCCGCTGACCGGCCTTGCCTGCTGCGCCCTCTGGCTGGGGGTGGCAAAGCTGACGAAGATCTCGTCGGCCGGCGCGCTGGCCGCGTTCGTGGCCATGCCCGTGCTGCTGACCCTGTTGAGCGGCGATGGCCTGCGCAGCCCGATTCCGTTGGCGGGGCTGCTGATCGCGCTGCTGGTGATCGCCCGGCATCACGGCAATATAAGTCGCCTGCTCAACGGAACCGAACCGCGAATCGGACGGAAGACTCCGTGACACCGGCCGGGCCGCTGGCCGCGCGCCTCCGCCTGGCGCGCAGCGAAGGCGTCGGCCCGGTCGGCTATCGCAAGCTGCTGCTCGATTACGGCGACGCTGAAAGCGCGCTGTCCGCCTTGCCCGCACGGGCCAGGGCCGCCGGCAGGGCGCGGACGCTGCGCATCCCGCCCGAGGACGAGATCGCGGCCGAAATCGCGGGCACGGCAGCGCTGGGCGGCCGCATCCTGATGCTGGGCGACCCCGACTATCCGCCCCTTCTGGCCGCCATCCATGATGCACCGCCGGCACTCTCGATCCTGGGCGACCCGGCCCGGCTGAACGGGTGCTGTATCGCGATCGTCGGGGCCCGCAATGCCTCGTCCAACGGTGCGCGCATGGCCGAAAGCCTGGCCGCCACCCTGGCGGCGCAGGGCATTACCGTAGTCTCGGGCATGGCGCGGGGCATCGATGCCGCCGCCCATGCCGGCGCGCTGCGCGCCGGCACCACCATCGCCGCCGTCGCGGGCGGCCTGGATCGACCCTATCCGGCAGAACACGCACAATTGCAGGACAGGATTGCGCAATACGGGGCGGTGATCACCGAAACCCCGCTGGGCGTCGCGCCGCAGAGCCGGCATTTCCCCCGCCGCAATCGCCTGATCGCCGGCCTGTCGCTGGGCTGCGTGGTCGTCGAAGCCGCGCTGCGCTCGGGCAGCCTGATCACCGCCGACCTGGCGGCGGGCTATGGCCGCACGGTCTTCGCCGTGCCCGGATCGCCGCTCGACCCGCGCAGCCGGGGCGCAAATTCCCTGCTGCGGCGCGGCGCGATCCTGACCGAAAGCGAGAACGACATCCTGGCCGAACTGCCCGACGCAGCGGCCGGGGACCTCTTTTCCACCAGCACCAGCACGCGTCCCGGCAGCCTGGCGCAAAGCACCGCCCCCTGGCCCGAACCGCCGGTCCAGGCCGGTCCCGTACCCCCCTCCGACCCCGGCGGGACTGTGTCCGATATCCGTCAGGCGATCCTGACTCTGCTGTCATTCACGCCAACGCCGGTTGACGATCTTGTACGGCGCTGCCAGTTCTCGACATCGGCGATCCTGACCGTACTGTCGGAACTGGAACTGGCAGGCGACATTGAAACCCTTCCCGGCGGCAGTGTCGTCCTTCCATCCCTGCCCGACGGACCCTGACGGGCGCCGGAACGAGACGCGTGATCCGGAGACAGAATGACTGACGTGGTCGTGGTCGAATCGCCCGCCAAGGCGAAGACGATCAACAAGTATCTGGGAGACGGCTTTACCGTTCTGGCGTCGTTCGGCCATGTCCGCGACCTGCCGCCCAAGGATGGCAGTGTCCGCCCGGACGAGAATTTCGCCATGGACTGGGAAGCCGATGAGCGCGGCAACCGGCAGATCGCCGCCATCGCCAAGGCGCTGCGCGGGGCCAAGAACCTGTATCTGGCCACTGACCCGGATCGCGAGGGCGAGGCGATTTCCTGGCATGTCCGCGCCATGCTGGAGGAGCGGAAGCTGCTGAAGGGCGTGGATGTCCAGCGCGTCACCTTCAACGAGATCACCAAATCCGCCATCCGCACCGCGATGGCCCACCCCCGCGACCTCGACCAGCCGCTGATCGAAGCCTATCTGGCCCGCCGCGCGCTGGATTATCTGGTGGGCTTCACCCTGTCGCCGGTCCTGTGGCGCAAGCTGCCGGGGTCGCGCAGCGCCGGGCGCGTGCAGTCGGTCTCCCTGCGCCTGATCTGCGAGCGCGAAGCCGAGATCGAAGCGTTCAAGAGCCGCGAATACTGGACGGTCGCCGCCCAGTTCACCACGCCCGAAGGCGCGCCCTTCACCGCGCGCCTGACGCATCTGGGCGGCCACAAGCTGGACCAGTTCGACCTGCATGACGAGGCCGGGGCCATGGCGGCCAAGGCGACGGTCGAGGGCGGAAAGTTCGCGGTCCGCTCGGTCGAGCGGCGCAAGGTCCGCCGCAACCCGCCGCCGCCCTTCACCACCTCCACCATGCAGCAGGAGGCCTCGCGCAAGCTGGGCATGGGCGCACAGGCGGCGATGCGCGTCGCGCAGCAACTGTACGAAGGCATCGATCTGGGCGGCGAGACGGTCGGCCTGATCACTTATATGCGAACCGACGGCGTGCAGATGGCCGGCGAGGCCATCACCGCCATCCGCGAGCATATCGGTAGCAGCTTCGGCGCCCCCTATGTGCCGGAAAAGGCGCGGATCTATTCCACCCGCGCCAAGAACGCGCAGGAAGCGCATGAAGCGATCCGCCCCACCGATGTCGCCCGCACCCCCGCCGAAGTCGCCCGCTATCTGAGCGACGAGCAGAGGCGGCTGTACGAACTGGTCTGGAAGCGCTCGGTCGCCAGCCAGATGCAGTCGGCGGAGTTGGACCAGGTGATCGTGGAGATCGTGGAGATCGCGGATGCCGCCGGTGCCGCCGGCCTGCGCGCCAACGGCTCGATGATCGCTTTCGACGGCTTCCTGAAACTGTACAGCGAAGGCCGCGACGACGCCGCGACGAAGGACGAGCAGGACGACGAAAGCCGCATGCTGCCGCCGATGCGCGAGCGCGACCCGCTGAAGACCGGCGCCGTCGAGGCCGACCAGCATTTCACGCAGCCGCCGCCGCGCTATTCGGAAGCGTCTCTGGTCAAGAAGATGGAAGAGATCGGCATCGGCCGGCCCTCCACCTATGCCTCGATCCTGTCGGTGCTGCGCGACCGCAATTACGTGCGGCTCGAGGCGCGGCGCTTCGTGCCCGAGGACCGGGGCCGGCTGGTGACGGCATTCCTGACCTCGTTCTTCGAACGCTATGTCGATACCGGCTTCACGGCCGGGCTGGAGGAACAGCTCGACGACATCTCGGGCGGCCGTGCCGACTGGCGCGACGTGATGTCGGCCTTCTGGCGCGATTTCTCCCACGCGGTCGACCAGACGAAGGAGCTGAAGATCTCCGACGTCATCAACGCGCTGGACGCCGACCTGGCCCCCCATTTCTTCCCCTCCCGCCCCGACGGCACCGACCCGCGCGTCTGCACCGCCTGCGGCACCGGCCGGCTTGGGCTGAAACTGGGGCGCTACGGGGCCTTCATCGGCTGCTCGAACTATCCGACCTGCCAGTTCACCCGCCGCCTGGTGGTGGATTCGAAGGAGGAAGGCGAGGCCGACACGCTGAAGGACGGCATGCGCGTGCTGGGCCAGGCCCCGAGCGGCGAGGACGTGACCGTCAAACGCGGCCCGTGGGGGCTGTACGTCCAGCAGGGCGAACCCAATCCCGAGGACAAGAAGGCCAAGCCGAAGCGCGCCACCATTCCGCGCGGCATCGAAGGCGACAAGATCACGCTGGAACAGGCGCTGGGCCTGCTCTCGCTGCCGCGCATCGTCGGCACCCACCCCGAGACCGGCGAGCCGATCGAGGCCGGGCTGGGCCGCTTCGGCCCGTATGTGAAGATGGGCGCCATCTACGGGTCGCTGGACAAGGATGACGACATCCTGACCGTCGGCCTCAACCGCGCGGTCGACGTGCTGGCGCGCAAGCTGGCCTCGGTCCGCACCATCGCGCCGCATCCCAAGGATGGCGAGCCGGTGATGGTGCGCAAGGGCCGGTTCGGGCCGTACATCCAGCACGGCCAGATGGTGGTCAACGTGCCCCGTGGCGAGGCGATGGAAGACGTGACGCTGGAGCAGGCGGTGGCGCTGCTGGCCGAGAAGGGCAAGCCGCTGAAGCCCAAGGGCAAGGCCGCCGCCAAGAAGACCACCGCCAAGGCCACCACCCGCAAGACGGCGGCAAAAACCGCGAAGACGGAGGCCACCGCCGAGGGGGCGGATGCCCCGGCCCCCAAGACCACCCGTGCCAGAAAGGCGGCCCCGGCCAAAGCCGCCGCCGAAGGCACGGCGAAGCGAAGCCGGCGCACGACCGCCAAGGCCGGGTGACGATGGAGGGGAGGAAGCCTTCCGACCCTCAGCCGCCGCCCGATACGCTGCCCGATCCCTCCAGCCCGCCCCGGGCCGGGGGGCTTCCGGATCGCGAAACCCTGCGCCGGTTCGTGACCGAGGCCACCGGCCGCGTCGGGAAGCGCGAGATCGCGCGCGCCTTCAGCCTGGGCCCGGAACACAAGGCGGCGCTGCGCGACATGCTGCGCGAACTGGCGCTGGACGGCGCGCTGGTCCCGGCCGGCGCGCGCCGCTTCCGCGCGTCCGCCGCCATGCCCGAGGCAACGGTGGTGCAGATCACCGGCACCGACCCGGACGGCGACCCGATCGCCCGCCCCGTGATGTGGGAGGGCGACGGGCCGGCACCGGTCATCTTCATGCACCCCGAGCAGAAGGGCCGCCCTGCCCTGACGCCGGGCGAACGGGTGGTGGCGCGCCTCAAGCGCGTCGGCCCGGGCCGTTACGAGGGCCGCACCCTGCGCCGGCTGACCGACGCGCCGGGGCGCGTCGTCGGCCTGTTCCGCGCCACCCCGGCCGATCCGGCCGCCGCACCGCGCCGGGCGCAGGAGGCCGGACGCATCGTCCCCGCCGACCGCCGGTCCAAGGCGGAATGGATCGTCCCGGCGGGCGAGACGCTGGGCGCGGAGCCTGACGAGATCGTGGTCGCCGAGCCGCTGCCTATGGCGGGGCACGGGCTGAAACCCGCGCGGATCGTCGAACGGCTGGGCCCGATGGGCGACGCCCGCTCGGTCAGCCTGCTGGCGATCCACACCCACGCCATCCCCAACCAGTTCCCGGCCGATGCGCTGGCCGAGGCCGAGCGCGCGCGCGGCGTCTCGGCTGAAGGTCGCGAGGATCTGCGCGACGTGCCGCTGATCACGATCGACGGCGCCGACGCCCGAGACTTCGATGACGCGGTCTATGCCGAACCCTGGTCCGGGCCGGAGGGCATCGGCTTCCGCCTGATCGTGGCCATCGCCGACGTGGCGCATTACGTGCGCCCCGGCTCGACGCTGGACAGCGAGGCAAGGCGGCGCGGCAATTCGGTCTATTTTCCCGACCGGGTGGTGCCGATGCTGCCCGAGGCGCTGTCGAACGGCTGGTGCTCGCTGCGCCCCGGCGAGGATCGGGGCTGCCTGTTCGTGGAAATCCATATCGATGCGGAGGGCCGGAAACTGCGCCACCGCTTCGGCCGCGGCCTCATGCGCAGTGCCGCGCGCCTGACCTATGACGAGGTGCAGGCGATCGCGGATGGCGCGCAGGACAGCGCCCTGCCCGAGGGCATGATGGCCACGCTGTTCGATGCCTGGCGTGCCCTGTCGACGGCGCGGGCACAACGTGGCACGCTGGAACTCGACGTGCCGGAACGGGTGGTGCGACTCGACGAGACCGGGCGGATTACCGCCATCGAGCCCCGCATCCGCCACGACAGCCATCGCCTGATCGAGGATTTCATGGTGCTGGCCAACGTCGCCGCCGCCGAGGAACTGGAACGCCGCCGTCTTCCGTGCCTGTACCGCATCCACGCCCCGCCCTCGCCGGAACGGGCTGAGGCGATGCGTGACAATCTGTCCGCCATGGGCTTCGCCGTGCCGCCGGTCGGCACGCTGCATGCGCGCGACCTGGCCGGGGTGCTGGCCCGCGCCGCCGAGGGCGATGCGCCCACGCTGGTCAGCGAGACCATCCTGCGCGCGCAGAGCCAGGCCGAATACAGTCCCGACAATATCGGCCATTTCGGTCTGGCGCTGTCGTCCTATGCGCATTTTACCAGCCCCATCCGGCGCTATGCCGACCTGATGGTCCATCGGGCGCTGATCGGCATGGGCACGCACCCGCCCGATGCCATGCCCGCCGCCGACGCGGCGAAGCTGGAGGAGATCGGCCAGCAGGTCAGCACGGCCGAACGGCGCGCCATCCTGGCCGAGCGCGAGACGACCGAGCGCTATGTCGCCGCCTGGCTGACCGATCAGGTTGGTACGGAATTTACCGGCCATGTGTCGGGCGTGACCCGGTTCGGCGTGTTCGTGACATTGACGCAGACCGGGGCCAGCGGTCTGGTGCCGGTATCGACCCTGCCCGACGATGTCTGGACCCATGACGACAAGACCCACACCCTGCGCGGCCGCGACAGCGGACTGGTCCTGCGTCTGGGCCAGCCGGTCACCGTGCGCCTGGCCGAGGCGACGCCGGTGACCGGCGGCCTGCTCTTCACCCTGACGGACCCGCCACCCGTGCCCGCGCGCCGCGCCCGCGGCCAGCGCCCGCGCTGATGCGCCCCCGGGCCGCCTCGTCGGGGTGGATCGGCCGGCGGCGGCCCCTGCGGCTGCCGGCGCGGTCGGTCGCGATCATGCTGGTCGTCATCTATCTGATGACGCCAAGGCTGGCAGCCGCCGATGCGGCCCGCCCGGCGCTGGACACCAGCATGACGCAGGCCGTCCTCAACGCGGCCCTGACCTTCCTGCTGCCCCGCACGCTGGAGAGCCATACCTCGCGCGATTTCTGCCTGTGGGGCCTGAACGGACTGAGCGCGATCGACCCCGCCCTGACCGTGACGGACCGGGACGGCACCGTGCAGCTGGCCTTCGGGCAGGACGTATTGCTGCGCGTGCCCGACCCCGCCGAAACCGACCAGGCAGCCTGGACCGACGTGACGGTGCAGCTGATGCAGGCGGCATGGGGCCGGTCCTCCGCCGTGCGCGACGCGGGCGGCGGCGGATTGCTGCAGGGGTTCTTCGACGAACTGTTCAACCATATGGACCCGTATTCGCGCTACGTCGCGCCCGCACCGGCGACGACCGACCGCGACACCCGCACCGGCGGCGAGGCCGGAACGGGCCTGACCCTGGGGCGCGACGCGCGTTCGATCCTGATCACGGCGGTCAATGCCAATGGGCCGGCCTGGCCGGCGGGCCTGGTGGTCGGACAGCGGCTCTACGCGGTCGACGGCCGGTCCACCCGCGACCAGACGCCCCAGACGGTGACGCAATGGCTGCTGGGCGATCCCGGCAGCAGGGTGACGCTGCTGGTGGGGGACGAGCGCGCGCGTCGCACGATCACGCTGCACCGGGCCTCGGTCCCGCCCGAGACGGTCTTCGCCTATGCCGACGGGCATGTGGTGGTCATCCGCATCACCGCCTTTTCCGCCGATACCGCGCAGGAAATGAGCCAGTACCTGGACCAGGCGGGCGACGATCCGCATCTGCGCGGGCTGGTGATGGACCTGCGCGGCAACCGTGGCGGCGTGCTGCAACAGGCGGTCACGGCCAGCGCCCTGGTGCTGGATCGCGGCGTGGCGGTGGTCACCCATGGGCGCGACGCCCAGGCCAACCATGTCTGGGCCGTGCAGGGCGGCGACATGACCGGCGGCGTGCCGATCGTCGTACTGGTCGACGGGCGCACCGCCAGCGCCGCCGAGATCCTGGCCGCCGCCCTGGCCGACCACAGACGCGCCGTCGTGGTCGGCAGCGCCACGCTGGGCAAGGGGCTGGTGCAGACGATCGGCCAGATGCCCGACGGCGGCGAATTGTTCGTGACCTGGAGCCGCGTCCTGGCGCCGCTGGGCTGGCCGCTGCAAGGGCTGGGCGTGATGCCGCAGGTCTGCACCAGCCGGGGCGAGGCCGACCTGGAACGGCAGCTCCAGGACCTCGCGGCCGGCCAGGTGGACATGCGCGACACCGTGCAGGCGACGCGCGCCGTCCGCTTCCCCGTCGCCGTGTCGCACATCCTGGACCTGCGCAAGGCCTGCCCCGCCGCGATCGGCACCGATTCCGACCTGGACGCCGCCCGGTCGCTGCTCGACAATCCGGCGGAATATCGCGCCGCCCTGTCCGCCATCCCCGAGGAGGGCACCTATGCACCCCAAGCGGAGTAAGGCCCTGCCCGCCAGCCCGATCCGGAAGGCCGGATCGTGACCGAAGCCCGCCTGCGCGCCGGCCTGTGGGTCTCCGCCGTGGTCCGGCACGCGAACCAGAGCGGCCATCCGGCGATGGTCCTGCGGCGCGGCGACGCGGACGCGGGCGGCATCCTGGTCGTCCTTCTGGGGCGGGATGGCCGCCTGTCGGTCCTGGCGCAGACCCGCACGGCGGATGGCAGCCCGGCCTGGCTTCGCGGCACCGGACCCGACCCGGTCGACCAGGCCGCCGCCGACGCCTATGTCGCCCGGCAGGTGGGGCGTGACCCCGACCTGTGGGTGCTGGAATTCGACGCCCCGGACCTCACCCCACCGTTCGAGGCAACCCTGCTCTGATCCCCCGGGACGGGAACCTTGTGGGTGTGTCATACGCTCCACACCCGTCCCCCTCGCGACCGTCCGGCGCCGGTCTGGCCGCCGTACATGCCACCCTATGGATTGCCATCGGCGCGTCTTTCGGCAAAGAAGACAGAAATATAATGGACGACGCGCATTCATTCGACCGGGCCGCACAGTCAGCACACCCGGCTTAAGGGAGAAATCAGACCATGACAGTGCGGCACGGATTGCTTGGAGGAACGATTCTGGCGGCGGCGTTCGCCCTCGGTTCCACGCTCTCCGTCGCCCCGGCCTTCGCCCAACCCGTCCAGGGCCTGTATGTGGCCGGCGAGGGCGGGGCGACCTTCAATCAGGACCAGCGCGTGCGCTCCTCGCCCAATTTTCCCGACGGGCGCGACAAGTACCATACCGGGGCGGTCGGAATCGGCAGCGTCGGCTGGGGCCTGGGCAACGGCTTCCGCGTGGAGGTCGAGGGCAATTACCGCAATAACGGCCTGAAGAACTTCAATTCCGGTGCTCTGCCCTCCAGCCATGTGGGCGGACGGCAGCAGACCTACGGGGTCATGGCCAATGCGCTGTTCGACATGGATATCGGCAAGAGCTGGCTCTACCCCTATTTCGGCGCGGGCGTGGGTTATGCCTGGCAGTCGATGAATGCCTCCGTCATGGGGCCGGGCTTCAACCAGCAGATCGGCGGCACGTTCGGCAATTTCGCCTATCAGGGCATCTTCGGCCTCGCCTTCCCGGTGCCATGGGTCGTCGGCCTGTCGGCAACGGCGGAATACCGGTTCTGGAGCATGCTCGGCCCGCAATCCCATGGCGCGACGTCCATCGGCACCATCGGCGGCTACAACGCCAGCCGGCTCTATGGCGCCGCGACGGGCAACCGCGACACCATGACCGACTTCAACCATTCGCTGATGCTCGGCCTGCGCTACGAGTTCAACCCGGCTCCGCCCCCGGCCCCGCCGTCGGTGGAGCCCGCGGCCCCGGCCCCCACGCAGACCCGGACCTACCTGGTGTTCTTCGACTGGGATAAATCCGGCCTGTCGGACCGTGCGCGGGCCATCGTGGCAACAGCCGCCCAGGCCTCGACCCACACCCAGACCACGCGGATCGAGGTCAACGGCTATACCGACAATTCCGCCGCCCATCCCGGTCCACGCGGCGCGCGCTACAACATGGCGCTGTCACTCCGCCGCGCCCAGGCCGTGCAGGCCGAACTGATCCGCGACGGCGTACCCGGCACCGCAATCGACATCCACGGCTTCGGCGAAGACCACCCGCTGGTCCCCACCGGCCCCAACACCCGCGAACCCCAGAACCGCCGCGTCGAGATCATCCTGAAATAGGGTCAAGCTCGGGCTCTGCCCGAACCCGCAAGGGGCCAGTCGGCCCCTTGACCCCCTTTCGTTTTAATCCACACCGTTTTGGCCCGGAAACGTGGGCTGGTGAGCGAGAGCGGCCCAAAGGGCCGCGCCCGTCGTGTGTTTCCGAGCACCGGAGCGGAGCGGCCTTGATGGCCGTGAGCACCGGAGCGCAGGAAACGCGCGTCGGATCGCCGCCAGCGCGCGTTTACGGGCCAAAACGTCAGGTGAGGCCGGTAAAGAGGGACGTGGAAAGATAGCGTTCGGCGAAGGAAGGGGCGATGACGACGATCGTCTTGCCCGCATGCTCCGGCTGCTCCGCCAGCTTCAGCGCCGCATGCAGCGCCGCCCCCGACGAGATCCCGATCGGCACGCCATCCAGCCGCGCACACCGCCTTGCGGCCGCGATCGCCTCACGCTCAGACACCGTCAGCACGCCGTCCAGCGCCGGCAGGTCCAGCGTGCGGGGACAGAAGCCGGGGCCGATCCCCTGGATACCGTGCGGACCGGCCTCGTCCCCGTTCAGGATTGCGCTTTCCACCGGCTCCACGCCATAGACCGCCAGCCCCGGCTTGCGCGGCTTCAGCGCATGGGCAATGCCGCTGGCCGTGCCGCCGGTGCCCACGCCGGCCACCACGATATCGACCGCACCTTCCGTGTCGGTCCAGATCTCCTCGGCAGTGGTCAGGGCATGAATGGTCGGGTTGTCGGCATTTTCGAACTGGCGCGGCATCCACGCATGCGGCGTCTTCTTCACGATGTCCTCGGCCCGGGCGATGGCACCGGCCATGCCCAGCCGGGACGGGGTCAATTGCAGTTCCGCATCCAGCAGGCGCAGCATCTTGCGCCGCTCCATCGACGCGCCCTCGGGCATGGTCACGATCAGCCGATAGCCGCGCGCAACAGCGACGAACGCCAGTGAAATGCCGGTATTGCCCGATGTCGGCTCCACCAGCACGGTACGCCCCGGCGTGATGTCGCCCCGCTGCTCGGCGGCCAGCACCATGGCGGCGCCGATCCGGTCCTTGACCGACCCCAGCGGATTGAAAAATTCCAGCTTCATCAGGATTCGGCTGGCCACCTCGTCCTCGCGCATCAGGCGCGGCAGGGCGACCAGCGGGGTGCCGCCGACCGTATCCACGATCGAGTCGTACACCCGCCCACGCGGCCCGGCCAGGCCCAGATGGCCGTCCGCCGCCACTGAATGATCCATGGGTCGCTCCTTCCTTCAACGCACTGACGCGGATTTAATCGTAATAGCTGACATAATCCATCATCACACCAAACAGAAGCGTGGATCATCGCCGTCGATCCTGCTAGCCTCACGCCCGGCGCGTGTCCGGTCGTCGGACACACCATGGATTGCAGGAGAAATCGGGAATGCTGCTTCGGCGTGACAGGGCCATGATCGCGGTGCTCATCATGCTCGACGTCGCGTTCCATGCCGGACGCACCGGAACCGTCAGCGCCGCCGACATCGCCGAGCGCGCCGGGCTGGCACGACGGGGCATCGAACCGCTGCTCCAGACATTGTCGCGTTCCAGCCTGCTGGAAAGCGTGCGCGGGCCGCGCGGCGGCTACCGGCTGGGCCGCCCGCGGCGCGACATCACCGTGGCCGATATCGTCGAGGTCGCGACGGCCGACGATTCGTCGTCCGATGACGGTCCGATGGGCCAGCTTTTCACCCGCGTCATCGATCCGTGCTGGCAGAAGCTGGACGATACCGTGTCGGCCCAGTGCCGCAAGCTGACCCTGGACGATCTGGTCCACCGGGCGGAATCGAGCGGCATGCGCCGTCCGCTGGCCGAGCCGATCAGCTTTTCGATCTGATTTTTCCCCGCCGCATGCGGGGATGGGCGGGGGAATGCCCCCCGCCGCCTCCCATCACGGATGAGTGGTCTTGGCGCGACGCCTGGTCGCCGCCCTGCTCGTGCTCTTGGCCGGCGCGGGTGCCGGGGTCGGGGCCATCACCATGGGGGTCGGCACCACCACGCCGGTCGCATCGACCGTCGCCGTGACATCCAGCGTATCGCGCGGCTGACCGGGGCCACGGATCAGCGTCACGCTGAAATGGTCCTGCCCGGCATAGGCCGTGTTGGGCGTGTACATCACATACGTGTGATTGTTGTAATTATACAGGAACGCCTTGCCGTGCTCCGGCGCCGGCGCAACGCCGAACGAGGCATAGGACCGTTCCCCGTCCTGCTGGACCAGAACGCCGCAATTGCCGTCATCGCTGCGCACGGACATCGTCGCCGTCTTCTGGGCCGGCCCGGCCGACTTGACGGGGCTGACCTGGCAGACCGCCGAACGCTTCATATAGCCGAACGGGTCGGGGGGACCCGCGATCTGGAGCCCAGGCTTGTTTTGACATCCGGCCAGCACGGCAGACGCCGCCACCAGAATTGCAGAAGACAATCGCACGCGCACTCGTCAACTCCGCTCGCTCAAGAACCGGCCCGCACCAGGCTGCCGCGAATCGTCCGGCAACGCTCTAGAACAGTACCGGGATGCACATAAAGACCCAATCCGATCCTCACGGATCGGCAATCACGGATGGCAGGGGCCGGCAAAACGCGCCATGGTGCGACGAGCAGTCGTGACCCCAAAATTTGATTGCCAACACTCTGGTCAGGGTTATGCTGCCATTATAGAACGCTAGCAAGTCCAGTTCACATGCCGGTTCATGTCATCGACAACGACCCGGCACAGCTTTCCGGTCGGTCGGGAGAAACCTTATCATGACGTTTCCCATTTGGCGCGCCGCCGTGGCCGGCCTGGTCCTTGCCGGGCTTGTGAACGGACAGGCCGCATTCGCAGCCGGCGCCTGCACCTCCTCGCCCGCGCATGAGGCCTTCGACGTGCAGGGTCTCAAGAGCGAGCTGATGGTGACGGCCCTGTCGTGCAGCATGCAGGACCGCTACAACGCCTTCGTCGAACGCTTCCGCCCCAGGCTACTGGACGAGGAAGGGGCGCTGAACGCCTATTTTCGCACCACCTACGGCCGGGGCGCCCAGCGCGAGCATGACGACTACATCACCCAGCTCGCCAACGTGCAGTCCGAACGCGGGCTGAAGGCCGGCACCGCCTTCTGCAACCAGCGCGCGGCGATGTTCGACGAGGTCGCGGTGCTGGAAAGCGCGCAGGACCTGTCGCGCTACGCCCAGGCCAAGGACATCATCCAGCCCGCATCGTACGAAACCTGCGCCGCGCCCGAGCGCGTGCTGCACTCGGAAGTCCGCAGCCGCTCGCGCGCCCGGGC
Source organism: Gluconacetobacter tumulicola (assembly GCF_014174215.1). Taxonomy (GTDB): domain Bacteria; phylum Pseudomonadota; class Alphaproteobacteria; order Acetobacterales; family Acetobacteraceae; genus Gluconacetobacter; species Gluconacetobacter tumulicola. The sequence goes on from NZ_JABEQL010000033.1 coordinate 33,447, forward strand.
CGCCCACACCACCCGGAGCTGATACGCGCCTCCGGGACATGGCACGTGGCTCCGGCCACGCGCCTGCTTGACAGGGAACGGGGCTGCGGAACAAAGAACAGTCCATGAACGACGATCTCTTTTCCGCGCCGCGCCCGAAGCGGGAGTCGCGCCCCCGCGCGACCGGGGCCACCGCACCGGCTCCAGCCAGCGCGGCCGAGACGTACGATGCCAGCGCCATCGAGGTGCTGGAGGGGCTGGAGCCCGTCCGGCGGCGCCCCGGCATGTATATCGGCGGCACGGATGAAGGCGCGTATCATCACCTGGCCGCTGAGATCCTGGACAATGCGATGGACGAGGCTGTGGCCGGCCACGCCACCACCATCGACGTCACGCTGGATGAAGGCGACTGGCTGACCATCCGCGACAATGGCCGGGGCATTCCGGTCGATCCGCATCCCAAATTCAAGGATCGCTCGGCGCTGGAGGTCATCCTGACCACGCTGCACGCGGGCGGGAAATTCTCGGGCAAGGCCTATGCCACCTCGGGCGGCCTGCACGGCGTGGGCTCGTCGGTGGTCAATGCGCTGGCGGCGCGGATGGAGGTCGAGGTCGCGCGCGACCGCACCCTGTGGCGCCAGGCCTATGAACGCGGCCATCCGGTGACGAAGCTGGAGAAGGTGGGGCCGACCCAGAACCGGCGCGGCACCCAGATCCGCTTCACCCCCGATCCGCAGATCTTCGGGCGCCTCCATTTCTCGCCCGCGCGCCTGTACAAACTGTGCCGCTCCAAGGCCTATCTGTATCGCGGCGTGACCATCCGCTGGGCCTGCGACCCGGCGCTGATCCGTGACAGCGACATTCCCGCCGAGGCGGTGCTGCATTTCCCCGGCGGCGTGGCCGACAGCCTGCGCGACGAGCTGGGCACGGCCGCGCTGCTGGCCGAGATGTGGTCCGGCGACGCCGACCTGCCGGTCGGGCCGGATGGCGCCGAGACCGGCCGCATGGAATGGGCGGTGGCGTTCCTGGAATCCGGGTCGTCCAGCCTGGCCTCCTACTGCAACACCATCCCCACCCCGCAGGGCGGCACGCACGAGGCCGGATTCCGCACGGCATTGCTGAAGGGCTTCCGCGCCTGGGGCGAGCAGCGGTCGAACCGCCGCGCCTCGGCCATCGCGGCCGACGACATTCTCGGGATCATCGCCGCCAAATTGTCGGTCTTCATCCGCGATCCGCAATTCCAGGGCCAGACCAAGGAAAAACTGACCTCGTCCGAAGCCGGCCGCCTGGTCGAGACCGCGCTGCGCGACCGGTTCGAGCAATGGCTGGCCGGCCATCCGGCGCAGGCGGACAACCTCCTGGCCTTCATCATCGAGCGCGCCGAGGAACGGCTGCGCCGCAAGGATCTGAAGGACACGCCGCGCAAGAGCGCCACACGGCGCCTGCGCCTGCCGGGCAAGCTGACCGACTGCACGCGCGAGAACGCGGCCGAGACCGAGATCTTCCTGGTCGAGGGCGATTCCGCCGGCGGTTCCGCCAAACAGGCCCGCAACCGCGAGACGCAGGCGGTGCTGCCGCTGCGCGGCAAGATCCTGAACGTCGCCAGCGCCTCGACCGAGAAGCTGCGCGCCAACCAGGAACTGCGCGACCTGGTCGAAGCCCTGGGCTGCGGCATCGGCGAACGGTTCGACGCCACGCGCCTGCGCTACGGTCGCGTCATCATCATGACCGACGCCGACGTGGACGGGGCGCATATCGCGTCGCTGCTGATGACCTTCTTCTACCGCGAACTGCCCGAACTGATCCGCCGGGGGCATATCTATCTGGCCCAGCCGCCGCTCTACCGCCTGACCCAGGGCGGCCGGACGGTCTATGCGATGAATGACGCCGACCGTGAGCGGAAGCTGAAATCGGATTTCAAGCCCAACGCCAAAATCGAGATCTCACGCTTCAAGGGCCTGGGCGAAATGCCGCCGGGCGACCTGAAGCAGACGACGATGGACCCCAGGAAACGCACGCTGCTGCAGGTCGTCACCCGACCCGAGGATCGCGCGCTGACCAGCGACCGCGTCGAGCAGCTGATGGGCCGCAAGGCGGAATCGCGCTTCCAGTTCATCCAGGAACATGCCCGCCTGGTCGAGGAACTGGACGTCTGATCGCCCATGTCTCCTGACCATTCTCCTGACCATCCCCGCGCATCCCTGGCCGAACGATGACCACGGCCGCGCATTCCGCGGCCGGAGACGAACAGACGCAGGGTCCGCTGGCCGGCATCCTGCTGGTCGTGGGGGGCATGGTCTCGTTCCAGGTCGGCGGTTCGTTCGCCAAGCTGCTGTTTCCCGTCTTCGGGCCCCTGGGCACGGTCAGCCTGCGCCTGTGGATCGCCGCCATCGTGCTGGGCATCCTGACGCGTCCCTGGCGCGCGGCGCCGAACCGGGCGACCCTGAAGCTGGTCCTGTGGTACGGCGCCTCGATCGGCGTGATGAACATGGCGTTCTACCTGTCGCTGGAGCGCCTGCCGCTGGGCGTGGCGGTGGCGGTCGAGTTCCTGGGGCCGCTGATCCTGTCCCTGTCGGGCGCGCGGCGCGCGCGCGAACTGCTGCTGTTTCCCGTCATCGTCGGGGGGCTGTACCTGCTGCTGCAACCCGGCGCGGCGCTGGCCGGCCACCCGCTCGACCTGCTGGGCGTAGCCTATGGGCTGATGGCCGCGGCGGCCTGGGCTGCCTATATCGTGACCGGCGGCCGGGTCAGCCGGCGGATCGACGCGGCACGTGCCACGGCACTCGGCCAGGCGGTCGGCGCCGTGCTGGTCACGCCGCTGATCGCGGCGACCCTGCCCGTCGCCGCCAGGCATCCGCATGCCGCCCTGCTGGCCTGCTTCGTCGCCATTCTCTCGTCCGCCCTGCCCTACACGCTGGAAATGCTGGCCATGAAGCGGCTGCATCCCCGCCAGTTCGGCATCCTGACCAGCCTCGACCCGGCAGTGGCCGCCATCATCGGGCTGGCCTTGCTGGGCGAACATCTGGCCCCCGCGCAATGGGCGGGAATCCTGTGCATCGTGCTGAGTTCGATCACCGGCGTCCTGCTCCAGCGCCCCGGCCAGGAAACCGCGCCGGTACTGCCCGAGATGTAGCGGGCCCATCCGGCGCCCTGCCCTCCCCACCGACCGAGGACCGCGATAGATTCGCAACGATCGGACAGCGAGGAGAGAGACATGACCGACCGGATGGTCTTCTACAGCCAGATGGACAATCCCGAACCCTGGCGGGCCGCGCTGCATGCGGCCCTGCCCGACCTGGGGTTCGAACTGGCCGACGCGGTCACCGACACCGCCGGGATACGCTATGCGCTGGTCTGGAACCCGCCGCAGGGATTCTTCGCCCGTTTTCCCGACCTGTGCATGATCGTCAGCCTGGGCGCCGGCGTGGATGCGCTGGTGGCGCGCGACGACCTGCCGCCCGGCGTGGCGATCACCCGGCTGCAGGACCCGATGATGTCGCGGATGATGGCCAGCTACGTCCTGTTCGCAACGCTGCGCCTGGCCCGCGACATTCCAGCCTTCGCGGCCGCGCAGCGCAAGGGACGGTGGCACTTCATCGAACCCCGCCCCCTCTCGCACACGCGTGTCGGCATCATGGGATTGGGCGAGCTGGGCCTGTTCGCGGCACGGGAATGCGCGCAACTGGGCTTTACGGTCAGCGGCTGGTCGCGCAGCCCGAAAGCCGAGCCCGGCATCACCTGCCATGCGGGAATGGACAGCCTCCCTGCCTTCCTCGGCGAATGCGATATCCTGGTCTGCATGCTGCCCAAGACGCCGCAGACCACCGGCCTGCTGAATGCCGAACGGCTGGCGATGCTGCCGCAGGGCGCGGGCTTCATCAATGTCGCGCGCGGCGCCATCGTCGATGAGGACGCGCTGGTCGCCGCCCTGCGCTCCGGCCGGATCGGACAGGCCACGCTGGACGTCTTCAGCCAGGAACCGCTGCCCGGCGATCATCCGCTGTGGCACCTCGACAATGTGCTGATCACGCCGCACGTGGCCTCGGTCGCCCTGCCGGACTCGGCGGCACCACAGGTGGCCGAGAATATCCGCCGCCTGCGCGCCGGCCTGCCAGTGCGCGATGCCGTGGATGTCGCGCGCGGTTACTGACGGGGCCGGAATGACGCAATCGGGCGGCTACAATACGCATGAATCCGCCCTTGGTGCGGGCGGCCTGTGGTTTCCACGGCACAGGTCGATCCGGCTTTTGAACAAAAAGCCATCAGTTTTTTGATAAAAATTCGTCCATGAATTTCTGCTGACAATTTAATTGAATTTCCTGATTCTTAATACTCGTCCTCCCCTACGGTCTTCGCAATCGCGCAGCGTTCATGTTGCATAACGGCAACATGATGCAAGAAATCCGTAACAGACGGCACACGAGCGGTCGACACGCCCGTTATGATCATGTGTAGTTTTTGTTAACGCGCTGTAACAGGCCAATGACACATGCTCAGGGAGCTCCACGGCACATCGCATTCACCGGACATCCGGAACGAGATGGGACGCGGCCGCCCGTTAAATCCTGTCGGAATCGCTCGGATTCCGCCGGATTTTCCGGTCGGAACGCCTGGCATCGCATACAGCGCACCATTCTGATCAAGACACTGGCTTACCAATCTTCACGTTGATATCTTTGGAGCAATCATGGGCGATCGCCAGATCAAGCAGACGACCGCACGAACTCTTCGCCGAAAGAACGTTCTTCTTCTCGCCTTCACGGCCATGAGCGGGGTGATGTATTCCTCCGCTTACGCCCAGAGCGCGCAGACGGCGACACAGACCCCGCGCAAGCCCCATGTCCGGACGACCAAGGCCGCCAAGGCCATGAAGTCGACCCCGGCAACACCGGCCGTGGCCGCACCGGTCGTGGCCCCGGCCACCCGCAACGCTTCGGTCCTCTCGGCCGCGGCCGAAGCCCCCGCACCGGAGACCGCCTCGAAGGCCGAGACGATCATGGTGACGGGTTCGCTGTTCCGCGATCCGAACACGAGCAGCGCATCACCGATCACGCGCATCACGGCGAAAGACCTGCAGCAGCGCGGTATCAAGACAGTAACCGACGCCCTGCAGCTTCTATCGTCGAATGGCGGCGGCAACCTGACCAATGCATGGTCGGCCGGTGGCGGCTTCGCGGCTGGCGCCTCGGCACCGTCGCTGCGCGGGCTCAGCACCGATTCGACCCTGGTGCTGATGGACGGGCAACGCCTGTCCTACTACCCGCTGGCCGACGACGGGGAGCGTAACTTCGTCGACACCAACTGGATGCCGCAATCCATCATGCAGTCGGTCGACGTGCTGCAGGATGGCGGGTCGGCCACCTACGGCGCCGACGCGGTCGCGGGCGTGGTCAACATGATCACCCGCAAGGAAATCCAGGGCTTCGAAGGCAATGCCGAAGGCGGCCTGACCCAGCGCGGCGATGCCGGCCACCAGCGGCTCTACGCCACCTATGGCCATGGCGACCTTGCGCGCGATGGCTACAATTTTTACGTCAACTCGGAATACCAGCAGGACGATCCGCTCTATTATCGTCAGCTCGGCTATCCTTACAATAACGGCGACCTGACCGGCATCGGCGGCACAAACGGCAACGACAATGTCGTTTCCAACGGCACGATCACCAACTTTGCGGCGACGCCGGGTGCAATCGTCCATCCGGTCGACGGATCCGGTAAGGCAACCGGCCCGTGGCAGCTTCTGAACCCGTCAGGCTGCAACAGCCTGGGAGGCATCGTTGCAACCGGAACGGTCACCGGCACGCCGGGCATCAGCCAGGCCTGCACGATGAACACGCAGAAATATGAACAGGTTGCCCCTGATCTGCGTCGTGTCAGTGCCAGCGCGCATTTCACCGCGAACGTGACCGACCGCTCGCAACTGGTCGCGATGTTCAACTGGTCGCAGGCCCGTTCAACCGTTACCGGCACGCCATACGGCACCTACGGCAGTTCGTCCTATTCCCAGGCCCGGCTGGCCACGGCGCAGAATACCTATCTGCCCATATACCTGCCTGACGGGTCGCTGAACCCGAACAATCCGTTCGCGGCTCAAGGTGAGGAAGCGCAGGTGTCCGCCCGCTTCGGCGACCTGATCCCCACCACCACCGAAACCAGCTCGAACTTCCGCGGATCGGTTCGCTATTCCGGCTGGGCGCCGTCCAACTGGGGTTCGGACTGGAATTACGACGCCAATTTCGTCGGCATGAACACACTGCTGAACCAGACAATCACCGGCGTTCCGACGATCAATGGCATCAACAATGCGATCCTCAACGGCACCTACAATTTCGTCGATCCGTCGCAGAACTCGCGCTCCGTCCTGAATTCGATCGCGCCGCGGAACGTGACCAATGCCCGCACGCAGGAATATTCGGGCGAACTGTCGGCCAGCAAGGGCCTTTTCCACCTGCCGGGTGGCATGGCCAAGCTGGCGATCGGCGGCAATGTCCGATGGGAAGCACTGAACGCCCCGAACGCCAATCCGCTGAATCCGAACGATCCCGGCGCGCAATATACCAGCTATATCAATCCGGTGAATGCACGCGGCAGCCGCTGGGTCGAATCCGGCTTTTTCGAAGCTGATCTTCCGTTCGTAAAGATGCTGGATGCCACGGTGTCCGGCCGTTACGACAATTATTCCGAAGGCTTCAGCCACTTCTCGCCGAAAGTCGGAGTGAATTTCAAACCGATCGACAAGCTGACATTGCGAGGCACTTTCTCGAAGGGATTCCGCGTTCCCAGCTTCGCTGAAACCGGCGGATCGAACGTCGGGTACATCAATTATACCCCGACCAATGCCGCCTTCATCAGTCAGCATCTGAACGCTGACGGCTCGCCGGACAACTACGCCCAGACCTACCGGATTGGCCAGAACAGCGCGGGCAACCCGGATCTGCGGCCCGAAACCTCGACCAACTTCTCTGGTGGCCCGGTCTACCGTCCGACCCGATGGCTGACGCTGAGCGCCAACTACTATTATATCCGCAAGAATCACTATATCGCGCCGAACCCGATCCCGCTTTCGAGCGTTGCGGACAATTGGCTGACCTCCGGAAATGCAAACCTGCCTTCGTCCGTAACGGTTACGCCGGACATCGCCGATCCGCAGCACCCCGAGGGTCAGCGTCGCCCCGGAATCGTCAACCTGGGTTATGTCAACACCAATAAGCTGGTGACCGACGGTTTCGACCTGTCGATGGAAATCAACACCCAGCTGCCGGGCTTCCTGCATGAAGTGCATTGGTACAGCAAAGGCAGCGCCACGTTCGTCGACAAGATGAACCTGACGAATCCTGATGGATCGGTGTACCGCTTCGCCGGAACGCTCGGACCTTACGGTGCGGTTTCGGCTTCCGGCACGCCGAAATGGCGCGCCAACTGGTCGAACACCTTCACCTGGAAGAAACTGGCCGTCACGCCGACCGTCTATTATACCAGTGGCTACAAGACGACGGCCGAAGATCAGAGCGGCTCTGGAACCGCCAACAACTGCGCCGACGCTCAGGCCGGCAATAACTTTGTTCCGTCTCAGTGCAGGGTCAAAGGTTGGTGGGATGTCGACCTGACGCTCAACTACCAGTTCAGCCCGCGCTGGTCCGCCTATGCCAACGTCTACAATCTACTGGGCTTCCGGGCACCGTACGATTTCGGCACCTATGGCGGCTATCTCTACAACTCTTCATGGTCGCAGCAGGGCGTCGTCATGCGCTCGTTCCAGTTCGGCGTGAACGTCAAACTCTGACGAAACCCAGCGCAATAAGGGAGGGGGTGGTCCAAGGACCACCCCCTTTTTTTTGCATACCGACTTGCGCCCGAGGACGACCCTTGTCCGGTTCGCTTCCTGGCCCGATGATCCGTTAACCATCCCGCAGTCATGACCTGCCTCTATCCGGCTTATTTTCCTGGCAGACCGGGCAAATAAACAATGACGGCCGGCCGACCCTATTCCATGGTCTGCCGCCCCCACGCTTCAGCATGTATCCCGGACCAGCCTTCGCCGCTCGGTACTCCGCGCCAAATGTCGTCAGCCGGAAAAAGAGCACCACAGTGCGCGCGAATCACGCCTCAGAGCCTGCATCAGAAAGCGGTCTGATTAATTTTCCGCAGAACTCTGCGGATATGGGCGATCATCAACCAGGCGTGGGATGACGAGATTGTTGCCTCGACATCCTTCGTGAGGCGGCGGC
>NZ_JABEQL010000034.1 GCF_014174215.1 Gluconacetobacter tumulicola
TGAAGGAATGGCGCGCCGTCGCAACCCGATACGAAAAGACCGCCACCTCGTTCCTCGCTATCCTTCACCTCGCAGCCGCCGCAGATTGGATCAAGATCTAACAGACCCTAGGTTTATGCGCGTAGCCAAGCACATGCGAGCGGAGCGAGTATGGGCTTTGGACACATAAATCTAATACGTCACATATCATGAACACCTCACAGATCACATCAGAGGACACCAAAGGCAATAGAACAGAGACAGATACGGGCGAGAGCCCAACGCTCGCACACTCGCGTGGGACTCGACCGCATACGTCGCAGATCTACGAGACGGACACACTCACTGCGTTCGCGTTCCGCTCTTGATCTACTTGTATGCGGCTTTTTCAAATCATATATCTCGGACATGACACGAGAACAGAGATATACAGGAAACATCCAAAGTAAGAGCGAAGCGAGCTAATCAGCCAATAAGAGTGGAGATTAGGTGACGCTGCGTAACACCTTCTGATATCAGCTTGGGTGTTGTAGTTTGATCAGCAGAATCGCATCTGTGGCAACCTCGTCATATAGCATCACGAGGTTTACTGCCGAGATGCCGTCGCGACTTTCGAGTTCTGTGGCAAGATTGAAGAAACCATCATTCCTTTCGTCGAGATAATTTAAGTTCTCCGGAACGATCATGTAGTTCGTTCTATCAACGCCATGATCTTTCATAACCTTATGGTAGTCATACATTTGATCCGTGGTTACATCTGTGAGCCGGAGTTCTTTTTTGAACCTTAACGAATCATTGGCCGTATCTTTGATGGCTTTGAGGAGACTGGCGTATTCGTCCATCTCTTCTTCGGTAGGATTTTTCGTAAGGTGCGAAATCCGCTCCCATTCGAAAAGTATAGAAACCAGTGCTCCTATGAGAACTTTGAAAGTTTCGACAGGGATGATGTTGTTCGCGAAAGCCTTGATAGCTTCATCAAGGCTGTTGTTCACTTCTTGCGTGGAAGTCATGTGTTTTCTCCAAGGTTAAGTGTTCCGACATCGGAACGATATGGGGTGTGGCTGAGCCACACCCCAGGTGTCGTGTTAGTGCTTCTTCTGAACCTGTGCGATCAGAGTGTTGATTGCCATCGGATCGCTCTTTGCGAGTTCGATGAAGTCCTGATAGAACTCGATGACAGCATCGAGGTCGGCGCGCTTCCGAGGCTTCTCTTCGCCGATGAACGGATTAAGAGTCTTGGGGCCATACTTGAGCGTCACCGCGTAGGCTCCATTGCCGTCAGGACCGAAAGTCATGGACGAGTGGTGGACCTCGTCGCCATTAGCTTTACGCGGACGGACAGCGCCGCCCTTGAGCTGCGTTGCGAAGTCGATTTGCTCCTCGCATCGAGCGATGAACTTGTTGACGGCCAAGTTGCTCTTGGCTGCCTTCTTCGGCATCGTGGTGGTGGTGTTGTACTTGGCGCGCAGTTCTTCGAGCGTGATTGCCACGTTATTTCTCCTAATCGGGTTATAGTTGGTTTTTACCAGGCCATCGGTGTTCTGTGCCGTTGACTATTTTGGTTTAGCAGAATCTACGAGCGGCGAAAGACATTCGGCTCAGATAGGCACGTCGTTCAAATGTGGAGAAAAAACGCAATACACATAATTTATGGCTGTAAACGGCAATTTTATAGATATGAAAAAAAGATCTATGATGGCAAATCTATCATAGTTCCTATGGGGCAGAGGGGTCTTTTCAGACCCCGACGAGGATCATATGGCGATGCGTAGAAGCTCTCGTGATCTCTCAAGGCGCCGATATTCAATGCCCGTCAGCTTTTCCAATGCGCTGAGTGTGAGGCCAACATTCTCGGCCACCATATCGACAGAGCCGACGGCATTGATGACCGACATGATGTAGTGGATGCGGATTGATTCGAGATTGCGCGGATTGCCATTGGCATCGATATCAAGTCGGCACTTCTTGATGGCCGCGAGAATCTTCTCGCCTAGGTCGTTAGCGTGCTGGCCGTTTCCATAGCGCCATATATGACTTTGTTCGAGTTTTTGGCCTCGGCTCATCTGCGTGAGCATTAAGAGATGGAGTGACTTCCCAAAGTCCATCAGAGGAATGACGGTTCGAGGCTTCTTGGGGTGGCCTATTCTGATGGTGATGTTTTGCGGGATTTCGTGATCGCTTGGTCTGGTTTCAAAATCCCATCCCAGGATATCATCCCATTTCAGAGCATTACATTCCCGTGGTGTGATACCTGATAGTCGCAGCAGATCGAAATACGCCATGAGCATAAGGTTCGTATAGCGGAGTCTGCTGGGTACGGCAGATGAGTCGCTCTGAGAACTCCGTTCCCATTGGTCGCCAAGATATTTGCCTATCGCCGTAATATCATCATTGGTGAACGCGACGGCCTTCTTCTTCTCGATTTTGGGAGCCGAGGGGAACGCGGGTAGAACCGCTATATAGCGCTCTTTAAGGCAATATTTGAGGAATTTTCTGAGAGTGCTTCTCTCTGTCTTCAGTGTCGCGTCAGACGGAATATCGTGGGATACTCTACGCCTGACAGTTCGATCCCCTCGCTGATACTCCACATACTCGTCGGTCTTGCCAGCGTTCTCGGTCCAGTAGGTCTTTCGCCATTTCACGAAGCCGATGATCATCTTCGTGGTGATCATGTCGGGTGTGAAGAATCGCCAGTACTCCGAGACATATCGGGTCAGCGTGGTTCGCTCAGAAGGTGCGACCTTCTCTTCTCTGATATACTGCTCGACCAGTTGATTGACGGTCTTCGCTTTCGGAGCGGATTCAGATTTGTCGTTCCGCGTTTCCCGTTCCCATACGGCCTCAGCCAGGATCAGAGCTTGCTCTTTGTCGCTGGTCCGAAGAGCGATGCGCTTTTGACCCACACCTTTGATCGAGAAGCTGACGTACCAGTTCTTCGAGTTTGAGGGTGAGTAGATGCTGTAGGGCTTCTTTGATGCCCCTGGGAGCGTCGTAGACAAGCGTTCGGTCCGGTCAGCTACGCAGATGCGTGGAGCAGGGTAAACCGGCTCTACGGGCTTCTGAGGGTTATAGTCGTGTCGTCTCTGGCCTCAGCTTATCCGCGCCATCTTCGGTTGTCACATGGCTATAATGGCGTTCGATGATGCCCACTGATGTGCCGCAGTTACGAGCGAGCAAGTGGATATCAACGCCTGCGACTAACTGGCTCGTGATGTAGTAGTGACGAAAGCTGTATGCGTCGCGTTTGTCGCCTTTGTAATCGAACTTCATCTTTAGCTGTCGGAGGAATACGTCTAGGGGCCGAGAGATGGTCTTGTACTGATTCATGTTGCGATAGACCCACACGAAGTCGTCGGGGGTGGGTTTGCGTTCGCATGTCTTGGTATAGATATCCCAGAGTGTTCGCAGGGTAATCTCGACGGAATCCAGAGGCACCATCACACGATGCTTGGCCTTGCCGTGAACCTGAATCCTGATGTTCCCGATTTCGTTGTTTATCTTCGGAGTGGGATTGAAATGTAGGATATCGCGCCAGCGCAGTCGGAGGCATTCGGTTGGTCTGAGACCACTCCCAGCCATAACGCTTATGTAGGCGTTCAGCACATGGGTATCGTGTATCTCTTGAAGGTACTTGGAATAGTTAGCGTGATACCAACGCTCAGCGTTGGCGACGGCCGCCATGACGATGACATTGATCTCTTGGGGATTGAAGCTCGGCCTCACACTCGTCCGAACACGGTCTTTGGTGAACTTCGGAGCCTTGGCGATATACGAGGCGTTGTCGCAGTAGGTGAGGAACTTCGACAGGATGACTTCGAGGGTGTGGATGGTTGAAGGCTTGGGCTCTTCGTGTTTGACGGGTCGCTTGAGCTTTCGACCGGCTCGCTCATACCAGAGGTAGTCGATCTCTTTCCCTGGACCCTTGGTCCAATAGGTCTTCCGCCATTCCTTGAAGTCGTGGATGATCTTGGCGTTGATCGTCGTCACATCTTTCGGACCCAGATACTCCCGAAAGTAGCGATTGATCACCGAGAGTTCGGGGGCTCGTAGAGTCGTCTTGGCAACCCATTCATCCAAGACATCGTTGACGGTCGTTTTCCGAACCAGAAGACCCGCTTCGGCCTTAGCCATGATCTTTAGGTATAGAGGATATGCGCGTCGAAGAGCTTCGTCTCGATCCGAGGTCTTTAGGGATTGCCGGAACTGCTTCTGTCCCGGAGGCGAGAATCTAACACACCACGAACTGCTGTTGGGCTTCTTGAAGATCGAATAGCCCTCCTGAGTCCGAATCGTAAGGTGCTCGCCACCTTCGGGCTCAGGGGAGTTTTGGTGTGTATAATGCTCGGTCAGGTGTGTTGAAACTGTGCTAGTCGATTTTGGCATGTTCGCTAACCCATTGAAATAACTGTCCTTAGCGCGATGCCCGAAACGGGTGTGCTAAGGTGTGTTAGCGTTATTTTCAACGTGCCAAAAGAGCAACCGCCGAGCTAAGTATTTGATTTTTAAGGAGAAAATGGTGCCCAAGACCGGAATCGAACCAGTGACACTGCGATTTTCAGTCGCATGCTCTACCAACTGAGCTACTTGGGCACCGGGCCGAGACCGGCGCGGGCGGTGCGATCGGGATCGTGCCGCCGTGGGGGTGTGATCTATCCCACCTCGTCATCGGGATCAACCCGTCTCGGATCGTTTTCGTCGAAGTTTTGTCCGCCTTCGCTCTGGTCGGGCACGCGGTAGCTTTCCGAGAACCAGCGGCCGAGGTCCACGTCGCTGCAGTGCTTCGAACAGAAGGGGCGGAACGCCGCCTCGCCCGGCCGCCCGCAGATCGGGCAGGGGGGCAGACGGGCGGGGGTGGCCGGTGCGGTGGGATCAGACATGGTCGAGCGTCCAGCTCAGGGGGGACAAGGACGGGTCCAGCCGCCAGGCCGGCTGGTGGCCCGATAACTGGGCGGTGTCGGCGATGGCGCCTGGATCATGGCCCAACGCCCGGGCCAGATCGGTGCCGACGCGCAGGGCAGGCGCCTGGCCCGGTTGGCCCGTGACCTGGCGCGCCCATTCATCGAGCATCCGCAGCATCTGGCCCGGCGCCTCCGACAGCAGTGCGTGCAGCGGCGGGCGGATGCGCGGGCGCATGATTTCGGCCAGCCCCAGGGCGCTGAAGCCGAGGAAGCGCGGGCGTAGCGGGTCCTGCGCCAGCGCGGCCTCGATCGTCTCGCGCAGGGCCGGGCGCTTGCGGATGGCCAGCCCCGCGACGTCGATCACGATGGCGCCGGAGAGGTTGCGCAGGCGGATCTGGTGCAGCAGGGCCGGCAGGGCGTCGCGGTTGGCGGCGAACTGCGCCGTCTGCTTGGCGCGCCGGTCGCTGCTGGCAGCCCCGCCATCCATGTCGATGGCGACCAGCGCCGGGGTGGGGGTGATGGTGGCCCGCAGCCCCCCCGGCAATGTCACCGATGGTTCGGCCAGCGCCGCACAGGCGGCCTCGGTCTCGGCATCGAAGGCATGGCGTTCGCGCCGCACCCGGCCGCGCAGCCCGGCGGGCAGGCGGGCCGCGAGGGCGGCATCGTCGATCACAATGGGCGCGTCGGGCCAGGCGGCGGCCAGGGCATCCAGCGGCGTCGGGCCGTGCGCCAGCAGGGCTGGCGGCCCGGATGGGCTCTGGCCTTCGGGCAGGACAAGGCCGGTTGCCGTCAGCCGCGCGCCCTTGCCGTCCTGCGGGGCGCGCACGATCCGCACCAGTACCGGGTCGCCCTCGGCCAGCGGGCCGGGCGCCGCCGAGTCGGGCAGGAAGCCGGAGGCCCCGTCGGCCAGGTCGATGAAGGTGCCGCCCATGGCCGTCAGCCGCGCGCCGGCACGGCCGCGATGCAGGTCGCCCACGCCGTCCGGCCAACCCGGCCGCCACAGCGCATAATCGCGCAGGCCGGCGGCATCGGTGACCGCGATGCGGATCTCGCCCGGCGCGCTGGCGGCGAGGATCCGCGCCGTCACGGCAGCCAGGCCCCTTTCTGGCCACGCAGCAATTGCGCGACCTCGAACACAGGCAGGCCGATCACGGCGGAGGGCGAGCCCGACAGGAAGCGGATATGCGCCGCCGCATGGCCCTGCAGCGCATAGCCCCCGGCCTTGCCTTCCCAGTCGCCGGCATCGAGCAGCGCCTCGATCTGCCGTTCCGTCAGTCGCGCGAAGGTGACGGTGCTGACGACCGTGCGCTCGGCGGCCCGGCCCTCGGGCCACGCGGCGGTGGGGCGCACGGCGATGGCGGTCAGGACCGTATGGCGCCGGCCCGACAGCAGGGACAGGCAGCGTCGGGCGGTCTCCCGCTCCTCGGCCTTGGGCAGGATGCGCCGACCCAGCGCGACCACCGTATCGGCGCCCAGCACCAGGGCGGGTTCATCGAGCATGGCGGCGACATGCGCCGCCTTCTCCCGCGCCAGACGCTCGGCGTAGGGGCGGGGCAGTTCGCCGGCGAGGGGCTGTTCGTCGAGATCGGCGGCGACGATCCGCCGGGGCACCAGTCCGATCTGCGCCAGCAGGTCGCGCCGGCGAGGCGAGGCGGAAGCCAGGATCAGCCCTGGTCCCGTGGCACTGTCGGACACAGGCAGGTGCCTTACTTGAAGCGGAACGTGATGCGACCCTTGGAGAGATCGTACGGGGTCATTTCGACGTTCACCCGGTCGCCGGCCAGCACGCGGATGCGGTTCTTGCGCATCTTGCCGCTGGTGTGGGCCAGGATCATGTGCTCGTTATCGAGCTTCACGCGGAACATGGCATTGGGCAGCAGTTCGGTCACCGTACCGCTGAATTCGATCATGTCTTCTTTCGACATTGTATCCTTCGATCATGCTGGTTGGCCGGCATCGGGCCGGAAATAAGGAAGCAGGCATGGCCGCAGGACCGTCCTATTGGGACGGTCCTGCGGCCGGTCGGATGAAATGCAGGCGGATATGTGCGGTCTGTCGGGGCCGCGGTCAAGCTTTGTCCGCGCCCGAGCATTGCGCGTCCAGCCGGGCCGATACGCTCAGGGCATGCGCATCAAGCCCTTCGGCCCGCGCCAGGGCCACCGCCGCCGGGCCGATCCGCAGCAGCGCATCCGGCCCCGCACCGATAAAGGTGGTGCGCTTGAGGAAGTCGAACACCGACAGGCCGGAGGCAAAACGCGCCGTCCGGCTGGTCGGCAGCACATGGTTGGGGCCACCCACATAATCGCCGATCGCCTCGGCGCACTGATAGCCCAGGAACACCGCCCCGGCATGACGCACGCGCGCGAACAGCGCCTCGGGCTCGGCCAGCAGCAGTTCCAGATGCTCGGGCGCGATCTCGTTGATCAGCGCCGCCGCCTCGTCCAGGTCGCGCACGATGATGATGGCGCCATGCGTCGCCCAGCTTGCCCCGGCGATTGCGGCGCGCGGCAGGGTGCGCAGTTCGGCCTCGACCGCCTCTGCCACCCGGTCGGCCAGGGCGGCGTCGGTGGTGATCAGGATCGACTGGGCCAGCGCGTCATGCTCGGCCTGCGCCAGCAGGTCCAGCGCCACGATCCGCGCATCGGCCCCAGCATCGGCCACCACCACGACTTCCGACGGGCCGGCGATGCTGTCGATGCCCACCCGGCCGAAGACCTGGCGCTTGGCCTCGGCCACATAGGCATTGCCGGGGCCGACCACGCGATCCACCGGCTGGATGGTGGCGGTGCCGTAGGCCAGTGCGCCCACGGCCTGCGCCCCGCCGACGCGATAGATCTCGCTGACGCCGGCACGGCGGGCGGCGGCCAGCACCAGCGGGTTCAGCACGCCGTCGGGCGTCGGCACGCACATGGCCAGCCGCTCCACGCCCGCCACGCGCGCCGGCACCGCATTCATCAGCACCGAGGACGGATAGGCCGCCGTGCCGCCGGGCACATACAGCCCCACCGCATCCAGCGGCGTCCAGCGCATGCCCAACTCCACGCCCTCGGCATCCGTATAGCGCAGGTCGGCGGGCAACTGCGCGCGATGGAAGGATTCGATACGCGTGGCGGCCACGTCCAGCGCCTGGAGCAGGTCCGGCGAGACCTGCGCACAGGCGGCCTCGATCTCGGCTTCCGTCACCCGCAGCCGGTCAGGCGTGATCGGCATGCGGTCGAACCGCTCGGTATAGGCGCACAGGGCCGTGTCGCCCTCGGCGCGCACGCGGGCCAGGATCTCGGCCACGGGGGCATCGACGCGGGCGGTATCGCCCTCGCGGTCGGCCAGCAGGCGGGCGAAACTGGCGCGGAAATCGGGCTGGGTGCTGTCGAGGCGTTTCATGCGGGCAGGGTCTCGGCGGTGGCGGGCGCGGACAGCGCCTGGCGGAAGCGCGCGATCAGCGCGCCGATCCGTTCCGGCTGGGTCTTCAGCGCCGTGCGGTTGACGATCAGCCGGCTGGTGACATTGGCGATCGTCTCGGTTTCCTCCAGCCCGTTGGCGCGCAGGGTGGACCCGGTATCGACCAGATCCACGATCAGGTGCGACAGGTCCAGCACCGGGGCCAGTTCCATCGCGCCATGCAGATGCACGATATCGGCATTGATGCCGCGCGCCGCGAAATGGCGGCGAGTGATGGCCGGATATTTAGTGGCCACCCGCACCCGCGACCAGCGGGCGGGATTGTCGCCCTCACCCTGGCCCTTGGGGCGCGCGACCGAGACGCGGCAGGCGCCGATGCGCAGATCCAGCGGCGCATAGATTTCGGGATAGTCGAATTCCATCAGCACGTCGGCGCCGCAGATGCCCAGTTGCGCCCCGCCGAACGCCACGAAGGTCGCGACGTCGAACGAGCGCACCCGCACCACGTCCAGCGTCGGGTCGTCGGTGGGAAAGCGCAGCCGGCGGCTGCCCTCGTCCAGGCAGTCCGAGGCCGGCAGGATACCGGCGCCGGCCAGCAGCGGGGCGGCGGCCTTCAGGATGCGTCCCTTGGGCAGGGCGAGGACCAGCTTCGTGTCCTGAGTCGTCGTTTCCTGAACTGGGGCGGTCATGCGAACTCCGGCTACAAGCGCGCCCCCATTGCGGTGGCGGCAGGGCCGCCAGGGCCGCGTCCAGGCGCCAGGTGCGCTGCGACTTATCACATTCCGCCCTGCGACAGGAAGGGCGCACAGCCGTGACTGGCGGAATCCGGCGCTTGCCGCGTATGCGACCGGCCGCTTACACAGGAACAAGAGGGCGCTCCGCCCTGCCAGACCCGCTCTCTCGACGACGGAACGGCCCCATGGTGTTTCACGCGACCCTCCAGGGCGAACGCTATCGGTTCGACGATCTGCGCACCCTGCTCGCCAAAGCCTCGCCCCTGCGGTCGGGCGACGAGCTGATCGGCGTGGCCGCCGCCGATCCCGTCGAACGGGTGGCGGCGCGGGAGGCGCTGGCCAACGTGCCGCTGCGGGCCTTTCTGAACGAAGCCGTCATTCCCTTCGAACAGTGCGACGTCACGCGTCTGGTCGTGGAACGGCATGATGCCGCGTCCTTCGCGCCGATCGCGCATATGACGGTCGGCCAGTGGCGCGACTGGCTGCTGAGCTACGAGGCCGACGAGGCCGCGCTGGCCGCCATCATGCGGGGCCTGACGCCGGAAATGGTCTCGGCCGTCAGCAAGCTGATGCGCAACCAGGACCTGATCGCGGTCGCCCGCAAGGTCCGCGTCGTCACCGCCTTCCGCAACACGCAGGGGCTGAAGGGGCGGCTGGGGTCGCGCCTTCAGCCCAATCACCCGACCGACGATGCGCGCGGCATCGCGGCTTCGCTGCTGGACGGGCTGCTGCTGGGGGCAGGCGATGCGGTGCTGGGCATCAACCCGGCCACCGATTCCATCGAGACCGGCATGGTGCTGGTGCGCATGCTCGACGAAATCCGCCGGCGCTACGACATCCCGACCCAGAGCTGCGTCCTGACCCACATCACCAACACGCTGGCGATGATCGAACGCGGGGCGCCGGTCGATCTGGTCTTCCAGTCCATCGCCGGCACCCAGCGCGCCAATGAAAGCTTCGGCGTCTCGCTGGCGCTGCTGGACGAGGCACACCAGGCGGCGCGAAGCCTGCGGCGCGGCAGCGTGGGCGAGAATGTGATGTATTTCGAGACCGGGCAGGGGGCGGCGATCTCGGCCGACGCGCATTTCGGGGTCGACCAGCAGACGCTGGAAGTGCGCGCCTACGCGGTGGCGCGAGACTATGCGCCGCTGCTGGTCAACACCGTCGTGGGCTTCATCGGCCCCGAATATCTCTATGACGGCAAGCAGATCATTCGCGCTGGCCTGGAAGATCATTTCTGCGGCAAACTGATGGGCCTGCCGATGGGCTGCGACGTCTGCTACACCAACCATGCAGAAGCCGACCAGGACGACAGCGACGACCTGATGATGCTGCTGGCGGCCGCAGGGGTGAATTTCCTGATCGCCGTTCCGGGAGGGGATGACGTGATGCTGAATTACCAGAGCCTCTCCTACCACGACATCCTGACCGTCCGCTCCGTCTATGACGCCGCTCCCGCCCCCGAATTCGAACGCTGGCTGCAACGGATGGCCCTGCTGGACGGCCAGCGCCGCCTGAATGCCAACGCGCCGCTGGCCCTTCCCGGCTTCATGGATGAGTGAGAGCCGGCCAGATCCCGCCCGCGACCCGTGGAGCGCGCTGCGTGGCCTGACGCATGCCCGCATCGGCCTCGGCCGGGCCGGCGACGCGCTGGCGGGGGCGGATGTGCGTGCCTTGCAGGCCGCGCACGCGGCGGCCCGGCGGGCGGTTCATGCCACGCTCGATCCGGCCCGGCTTTCCCTCGCCGAACCGTTCATCGAAGTGCGCAGCCGCGCGCCCGATCGCGGCGTCTTCGTGCGCCGCCCCGATCTCGGGCGCCGGCTGCGCGCGCAGGACGCGGCGCGCCTGCCGCATGCGCCTTGTGACGTCGTATTCGTCATCGCCGACGGGCTCTCGGCACTGGCGGCGGCGCGCCAGGCGCCCGGCGTGCTGGAGGCCGCGCGTGCGTCCCTGCCGGGCTGGTCCCTCGGCCCTGTCATTGTTGCGCATAATGCGCGGGTCGCGCTGGGGGACGAGATCGGCGCGCGGGTCGGTGCGCGCTGCGTGGTCATGATGATCGGCGAGCGGCCGGGCCTGAGCGCCGCCGACAGTCTCAGCCTCTACCTGACATGGGACCCGAAGATTGGCCGCATGGATTCCGAACGCAACTGTCTCTCCAACATCCATGCCCATGGCGGCATGACGCATGACGAAGCCGCCTTCCGCCTCGCCTGGCTGCTGCGCGGCGCGCGCACGCTGGGGCGCAGCGGCATTGCCCTCAAGGATGACAGCATGACCGCCCAATTGCCGCCCGGCACGCCATGACCACCCAGACCGACGCGCTGCCCCGCCATCTGGGCGTCATCCATCTCTGGTCCATCGCGGTCGGGCTGGTCATCTCGGGCGAGTATTTCGGCTGGAGCTATGGCTGGGCCAGCGCCGGCACGCTCGGTTTTCTGGTCGCGACCCTCGCGGTCGCGCTGATGTACCTGTCGCTGATCTTCTCCTACACCGAACTGACGACCGCCATGCCGCGCGCGGGCGGCCCGTTCGTCTATGTCACCGCCGCGTTCGGGCGGCGGGCGGGGCTGATCGCGGGCATCGCCTCGGTCATGGAATTCGTCTTCGCGCCACCCGCCATCGCGCTGGCGATCGGCGCCTACCTGCATGTGCAATATCCATGGCTGTCGCCGACCATGGCGGCGGCAGGCGCGTTCTGCGCATTCATGGCGCTCAATATCGCCGGCGTGCATCTGGCGGCACGGTTCGAACTGTTCGTGACCGTGGCGGCGATTATCGAGCTCCTGATCTTCATGGCCATCGTCTGGCCCGGCTTTTCGATGGCGCGCTTTACCGATGGCGGCTGGGCCGGCAGCGGACACCTCTCGTTCGCCACCTTCGGCGGCATCGCGCAGTCGGTGCCGTTCGCCATCTGGTTCTTCCTGGCCATCGAAGGCGTGGCGCTGACCGCCGAGGAAGCGCGCGACCCGCACCGCACCCTGCCGCTGGCCTATGTCGCCTCGATCTTCACGCTGGTCGCCCTTGCCCTCGGCGTGATGATACTGGCCGGCGGGGTGGGCGACTGGCGCGCCCTTGCCGACCGCAACGACCCGCTGCCCCAGGCCATGCGCATCGTCGTCGGCCCGCATAGCGGCTACGTCCACATGCTGGTATGGCTCGGCCTGTTCGGGCTCATCGCCTCGCTGCACGGCATCATCATGGGCTATTCGCGGCAGATCTACGCGCTGGCGCGCGACGGCGGCCTGCCGCGCCTGCTCGCACACCGCCACCCCCGGCTCGGCACGCCCTGGGTCGCCACCCTCGCCGGGGGTACGATCGGCATCATCGCCATCCTCTGCGACGATTTCGCCAGCTTCGGCGGCCAGTCGCTGACGGCGTCACTGGTCACGCTGTCGGTGTTCGGTGCGTTGATCGTCTATGTACTGACCATGGCCAGCCTGTTCAGGCTGCGCCGGCGCGACGGCAGTGCGCATCTGGTGTGGAAAGTGCCGGGATTTCCTTACGTCCCCGCCTTTGCGTTGCTCGCGGCATCCGGCGCGCTGGTCCTGATGGGTGTCTTCCATCCGGTCGCGCTGGGGATTGCTGTCTTGTTCGTTGGCGGTGCCATCGCGCTACCGGGCGAGGCCTGATGTTCTTTTTTGCAAAAAAGAACCAAAAAACTCTGATTCGTTCAGGAGCTTTTTGCCGGGGCATGCGACGCCCCTGAACGAACAAAAGTCTTTTTTCTTCTTTTTCTTCAGAAAAAGAAGGCCTTAATCCCGCACCCGCTCGATCTGCGCCCCGCACTGCGCCAGCTTCCGCTCCACGGCTTCATAGCCACGATCCAGATGATAAACCCGGCTCAGGATCGTCTCCCCATGCGCCGCCAGCCCCGCCAGGATCAGCGAGAACGAAGCCCGCAGGTCGGTCGCCATCACCGGCGCGCCCGACAGCGAATGCACGCCGCGAATGATGGCGGATGAGCCATGGACGTTGATGCGCGCGCCCATGCGGTTCAACTCGGGCACATGCATGAAGCGGTTTTCGAAGATGGTCTCGGTCACCATCGACGCCCCTTCGGCGACCGACAGCAGCGCCATGAACTGGGCCTGCATGTCGGTGGGGAAGCCCGGATAGGGTTCGGTCATGATGTCCACGCCGCGCAGCGCTCCGGTGCGGCGCACGCGCAGGGCGTCGTCCTCCTGGAACACCTCCACGCCCGCTTCCTCCAGCGCGCGGACGACCGCACCCAGATGATCGGCCCGGCCGCCGATCAGGCGCAGTTCGCCACCGGTGATGGCGGCGGCGCAGGCATAGGTGCCGCATTCGATCCGGTCGGGCATCACGCTGTGCGTGGTGCCGTGCAGGGCTTCCACGCCCTCGATCGTCAGCGTGCCGGAGCCCGAGCCGGTGATGCGCGCGCCCATGCTGTTGAGGCAGGCGACGAGGTCGGCGATTTCCGGCTCACGCGCCGCGTTGATGATCTCGGTGCGGCCGCGCGCCAGGCAGGACGCCATCAGCAGGTTTTCGGTGGCACCGACCGAGGCGAAGGGCAGGACGATGCGATCACCCACCAGCCCGCGCGGGGCGCGGGCGTTGATATAGCCGCCTTCCAGCGAGATCTCGGCGCCCAGCGCCTCCAGCCCCTTCAGGTGCATGTCCACCGGGCGGGTGCCGATGGCGCAGCCGCCGGGCAGCGAGACGCGGGCCTCGCCGCAGCGGGCCAGCAGCGGGCCCAGCACCAGGATCGAGGCGCGCATCTGCGACACGATGTCGTAGGGTGCCACCGTGTTGGTGATGCTGCCGCCGACGGCCAGCGTGCCGCCATCGCCTTCGATGTCCTCGACCGTCACGCCATGCTGTTCCAGCAGGCGGCGCATGGTCGTGATGTCGGCGATGCGCGGCACGTTGCGCAGCACCAGCCGCTCCGACGTCAGCAGGCCGGCGACCAGCAGCTTCAGCGCCGCGTTCTTGGCGCCGCCGATAACGATGTCGCCGCGCAGCCGGTGGCCGCCGTGAATGATGAAACGGTCCATGGCCTGTGTCCTACATCCGGGGGGTGGCGACGCCGCGCTGGCCCATATATTTACCCGCGCGGTCGGCATAGCTGACCTCGCAGGGGGAAGCGCCCTGGAAGAACAGGAACTGGCAGATGCCTTCATTGGCGTAGATGCGCGCCGGCAGCGGGGTGGTGTTGCTGATCTCGATCGTCACCTGGCCTTCCCATTCGGGCTCCAGCGGCGTGACGTTCACGATGATGCCGCAGCGGGCATAGGTCGACTTGCCCAGGCAGACCACCAGCGTGTCGCGCGGAATGCGGAAATATTCCACCGTATGCGCCAGCGCGAAGCTGTTGGGCGGGATGATGCAGGTCGGCCCCGTGCGGGTGACGAAGCTGTTCGACGCGAAATCCTTGGGGTCGACCAGGGCGTTGTCGACATCGGTGAAGATCTTGAATTCCTCGGCCACCCGCGCGTCATAGCCGTACGATGACAGGCCGTAGGAAATCACGCCGTCGCGCTTCTGCTGTTCCACGAAGGGTTCGATCATCCCGCCCTCCTGGGCCATGCGTCGAATCCAGCTGTCGGGCATAATAGGCATGTACGGTCCCTTGCGTCGCGTGGGGCGAATGTCTTCTCGTATCTGCCCGACCACTAGCGAAGGCCGGGCCCGACCGCAATCAACTCCCGCTGTTTGTCGTCCCGGCGGCGGGGGCGGGCGCCGCCTCGTCGCCGGCAGTGTCGGCACGGGCGCGGGATTGCTGCTTGCGGCGGCGCAGGTTCGCCCGCAGGGCCGCGGCCTCGCGCGCCAGGCGCTCCTGCCGCGCAATCTCGGCCTTCTCGGCCTTGGTCAGGGGAGGGGGGGAGGAATCGGTCATTGAAAATGGTCCGTATTCGGAAAGGTCAGCGGCTGCGGCGTCGGCTGGTCCACAATATGACGAGGGATGCCGCCATCAGCAGCGCGCCGGCGATATCCAGCCCCAGGATCGGCCAGCCCCGGCCCAGCAGCGGCCAGTGCCATTGCGATTGCCCGACTTCCAGCAGGATGCTGGCGCCGAAGCAGAACAGGGCGGCACTCTGGGCCCACGACACCAGGCGCGGCGTGGGGTGCTTGCGCGGCGGGGCGGCGCGGAACGGATCATTCGACATCGGTCTGTAAGGTCGCTTCCTGTAGGGGGGGCGTCTCGTGAAGAGCGTCCCCGGCCGGCTGGGTCCCCTGCCAGGCGAACCAGTCCGCCAGGCTCGAGCCCAGGATCTCATCATAGACCGCCAGCGTCGCCTGCTGCATCGCCCGGGTGGTATAGCGGGCCAGCACATGGGCGCGGGCGGCGGCCCCCAATGTTTCGGCCTCGTCCGGCGTCAGGCGCAGCATGGCGCAGATCGCTGCCGCCAGCGCATCGGGGTCGCCGGGCGGTACCAGCAGGCCTGTCTGTCCGTCCACCACGGTTTCCATCGCCGCGCCATGGGCGGCGACCACGACCGGGCGGCCCATCGCCTGGGCCTCGACCACCACCCGGCCGAACGGTTCGGGCTCCAGCGAAGGCACCACCACCACGTCCGCCATCGCCAGCGCCGCCGGCATGTCGGCACAATGGCCGGCGAAGAACACCCGCCCGCGCAGGGCCGGATAGGCCTGCGCCATCTGTTTCAGGCTGTCGCCGAACCGGTCGCGCCGGCGCGCCGGGCCCACGAAGACGCACACCCAGGGGCGCCCGCAGCCCCCTGCGGCTTCCATCCGCGCCAGGGCTTCCAGCAGCAGCGCCTGGCCCTTCCAGCGCGTGAGCCGGCCCGGCAGCATGATGATCGCGGCATCCTCGGGCAGGCCCCATTGATCGGCCAGCGCCTGGATGCGGGGGCCGCGGACCACGGCCGGGTCGAAGCGCACGGTATCGGCACCGCGCGGAATCACGCGCAGCCGGTCGGGCCCCACCCGGTAGTCGCGGGCCAGGCGCCGCGCGATGAAGGCGCTGATGGCGATCACCCGCCGGCCGGACGCCATGACGGCATTATAGCGCCGCTTGCCCGGAACATTCTCCCGATAGACGCCATGCCATGTGGTCACCAGCGGCACGCCGGTCAGCTGGCAGGCCAGCACCGCCGACCAGCCCGGCGCGCGCGAGCGGGCATGGACCAGATGCACGCCGCGCTCGCGGATCACCTCCGCCAGCCGCCGCGCGTTGAGCAGGATCGAGACCGGGTTCTTGGGCCGCAGGTCCAGCGGCACATGGACACCGCCGGCATAGGCCAGGCGCGGCAGCATTCGGCCGCCGGCACAGGCCGCGAGCGCCACGCCCCCGGCCTGCGCAATGGCCTGGGCCATGTCGACCGTGCCCTGTTCGATCCCGCCGGCATCGAGCGCGGGCAGAACCTGAAGAATGACAGGGCGGGCGACAGGCATGTCCATCCTGCCTCTCTAGCACGAACGGACCGCTCACGCATCGGCCGGGGAAGGCGGCTTTTCCGGAATTATCACGATTACGTGATATGTGATCGTGTAACATCGACACGGGCATCGTCCTTGGGTATAGAGAGGCTCAAGGGGCCGAAGCGCCTCCAAGAAGAGAGAAGAACAAGAAGAATCAAGAAGAGACGGAAACCTTCATGAAGAAGGGCCAGCATTTGCTGTCGTCCCTTTTCCCGGTGCCGCCCCGCCTGTGACCGACCTGTGTCGGCTTCCGGGGGCGGCGCCGGGCTATCCCCTGTTTCCTCCCCCGCTCCCATCCGGTTCGCCCTGCCGCCGCCCGGTGCTGTTTGCATCCCGGACGTTCTGGATTAATCAGGGCACATGACGCGCGTTCTCGTGATCAAGCTTGGGGCGCTGGGCGACCTCGTCCTGGCCTTCGCGCCCTTTGCGGCTATTCGCGCGCGCTATCCCGATGCCGACATCACCCTCCTGACCACGGCTCCGTTCGCGGCGCTGATGGAATCCGCCCCATGGTTCGACCATGTGGTGGTGGATTCGCGTCCTGCCTGGCGGGACCTGCGCGGCCTGCTGCGCCTGCGCCGGCAGATGGCGGGGTTCGACGCGGTGTACGACCTCCAGACCTCCGGCCGCTCCTCGCGCTATTTCCGGCTGGCCGGCCGCCCCCGCTGGTCGGGGATCGCGGCCGGCGCCTGCTGGCCGCACGACAATCCGCAGCGCGACTTCATGCACACCCGGGCCCGCCAGCGCGACCAGTTGCGCCGGGCCGGGATCGATCACGTGCCCGACCCCGATCTGTCCTGGCTGGCCGAAGGCGGCCCGGTGCTGCCCGGCCCCTATGCAATGCTGGTGCCGGGGGCGGCACCCCACCGGCCCGCCAAACGCTGGCCCGCCGAACGGTTCGGTGCCCTGGCCCGCCTGCTGGCGGCGCGTGGGCTGACGCCGGTCGTGGTCGGCACGGCGGGCG
Organism: Gluconacetobacter tumulicola; assembly: GCF_014174215.1. Lineage (GTDB taxonomy): Bacteria > Pseudomonadota > Alphaproteobacteria > Acetobacterales > Acetobacteraceae > Gluconacetobacter > Gluconacetobacter tumulicola. The sequence goes on from NZ_JABEQL010000034.1 coordinate 17,379, forward strand.
AATCCGCCCTGGCCGCCACCATCCGCGCCGCCTGCCCCGAAGCCGTGGACCTGACGGGCCGGACCAGCCTGGTCGAACTGGCGGGGCTGGCCGCACGGGCCGCGCTGGCGGTGGGCAACGATACCGGGCCCATGCACCTGGCCGCCGCCATGGGCTGCCCCAGTACCGTCCTGTTTTCGCGCGACAGCGACCCGGCCCGCACCGCGCCGCAGGGCCGCACGCCCGGCCAGGTGCGGGTGCTGCGCGTTGACGATCTGGCCCTTCTGGGCGTGGATAGGGTTGCGGCCTCGGTCGCCTGACGCCATTACAGGCTCTTCCTGTTTATCGGAGCATCGACATCATGCCTGCCATCACCCTGCCTGACGGATCCGTTCGCCATTTCGACGGGCCGGTGACGGGCACGAGTGTGGCGGCCTCCATCGGGCCCGGCCTGGCCCGCGCCGCCCTGGCGATGGAGGTCGACGGTGCGCAGATGGACCTGTCGCGCGAGATCGCTCATGACGCCTCGGTGCGCTTCATCACCCGCAAGGACGATGCGGCGCTGGAGATGATCCGCCACGACGCCGCCCATGTGCTGGCCGAGGCGGTGCAGTCGCTGTGGCCGGGCACCCAGGTCACGATCGGCCCGTCGATCGAAAACGGCTTCTACTACGATTTCTATCGCAACGAGCCCTTCTCGCCCGAGGATTTCGCGGCCATCGAGGCCCGCATGCGTGAGATCGTGGCGGCCAACGCGCCCTTCGAGCGCGAGGAATGGCCCCGTGACGAGGCGATCCGCTTCTTCGAGGCCAAGGGCGAGCGCTTCAAGGCCGAGCTGATCCGCGACCTGCCGGAGAGCGAGACGATCTCGATCTACCGCCAGGGCGAATGGCTGGATCTGTGCCGTGGTCCGCATATGCGCGGCACCGGCGATATCGGCACCGCCTTCAAGCTGATGAAGGTGGCTGGCGCCTACTGGCGCGGCGACCATCGCAACCCGATGCTGACGCGCATCTACGGCACCGCCTGGCGCGACCAGAAGGAGCTGGACGCCCACCTGCACCGGCTGGAGGAAGCCGAGCGGCGCGACCACCGCCGCATCGGCCGTGAGATGGACCTGTTCCATATCCAGGAAGAGGCCGTGGGCTCGATCTTCTGGCACGCCAAGGGCTGGCGGATCTACACGGCGTTGCAGGATTATATGCGCCGCGCCCAGATTCGTGGCGGGTACGAGGAAGTCCGCACCCCGCAGCTCGTCGACCGCGCGCTGTGGGAGGCCTCGGGCCACTGGGACAAATATCGCGAGCACATGTTCATCGCGACCGTCGAGGACGAGGACAAGACCCTCGCCCTGAAGCCGATGAACTGCCCGTGCCACGTGCAGATCTTCCGCCACGGCCTGCGCTCGTACCGCGAACTGCCGCTGCGCATGGCGGAATTCGGCGCCTGCCATCGCTACGAGCCCTCGGGCGCGCTGCACGGCATCATGCGCGTGCGCTCCTTCACCCAGGACGATGCGCACATCTTCTGCACCGACGACCAGATCGCCGCCGAGACCGCGCGCTTCGTGCACATGCTGGCCGAAGTCTATGCCGATCTGGGCTTCGAGAGCTTCCGCGTGAAGTTCGCCGACCGCCCGGAACAGCGGGCCGGCAGCGACGAGACCTGGGACAAGGCCGAGGGCGCGCTGATCGAGGCGTGCCGCCTGGCCGGCGTGGAATATGAGCATAATCCCGGCGAGGGCGCCTTCTACGGCCCGAAGCTGGAATTCGTGCTGCGCGACGCCATCGGCCGCGACTGGCAGTGCGGCACGTTGCAGGTCGATTACGTCCTGCCCGAACGTCTGGACGCCAGCTATGTGGGCGAGGACAGTGCCCGTCATCGGCCGGTGATGCTGCACCGGGCCATCCTGGGCTCGTTCGAGCGCTTCCTGGGCATCCTGATCGAGCAATATGCGGGCCGGTTCCCGCTGTGGCTGGCGCCGGTCCAGGTGGTGGTGGCTTCGATCGTCACCGACGCCGCGCCCTATGCCGAGCAGGTGGCGGCCGAATTGCGCGCAGCCGGGCTGACGGTCGAGACCGACACGCGCAGCGACAAGATCAACGCCAAGATCCGCGAGCACAGCCTGGCCCGCGTGCCGGTGATCCTGGTCGTGGGCCGCAAGGAAGCCGAGGACGGCACGGTCGCCATGCGCCGCCTGGGCGGCGCGGCGCAGGAGGTCCTGTCGCTGGACGCGGCGGTCGAAAGCCTGGCGCAGGAAGCCCTGCCGCCCGATCTCCGCCGGGTGGCCGCGCCCGCGGCCTAAGCCGGACTTTTCGTCCCGGATGCGGCCCGCCAGGGCCGCATCCAGCGAAAGAGGGAATGGCGGATGCGGGTCGTCTGCTGCCCGCGCATGGCTGAATCGAACGCCCATGCGACGAGAATGCTTGATCTGGATGGCCTCTTTGGGTCAATAACGGCCAGTCCGGAAAGCCATCGCGCCGTTCCGGCCCTATAGCTGGAACAGGTCCCGGGGGTGGATACCGCCCGGGGCGCGCGGGATGCGGTCACGCTTCATCCCGCAGACGCGGACGCGGCAGGCGAACGCGCCGGTCCTGGCGGGCTCGGGCGACAGATGCTCCGGACATGAAGACAAATACAGGAGCCGACCATAGCCAGACCTCCGATGCCCACTCCGCCTAACCGCGAGGGCCCCCGTGTCAATGAGGAAATCCGCGTTCCGCAGGTGCGTCTGATCGACGCGGAGGGCGAGATGCTCGGTGTCATGCCCACGCGTGATGCTCTGGCACGTGCTTATGCCGTTGGCCTCGACCTGCTGGAAATCAGCCCGAACGCCGAACCGCCGGTCGCCAAGATCCTCGACTACGGCAAGTTCAAGTACGAGCAGCAGAAGAAGCGGAACGAGGCCCGCAAGAAGCAGAAGGTCATCGAGATCAAGGAGGTCAAGGTCCGGCCGAACATCGATGAAAACGACTATCAGGTGAAGATGCGCGCCATGAAGTCGTTCATCGACGAGGGCGACAAGGTCAAGGTGACCCTGCGCTTCCGTGGCCGCGAGATGGCTCACCAGGACCTCGGCATCAAGGTGCTGGAACGCATCCGCACCGAGATGGACGAACAGGCGAAGGTCGAGCAGATGCCCAAGCTCGAAAACCGCCAGATGATCATGGTGCTCTCGCCCCGCTGAGCGGGACGATCCCCTGACCAAAGAAAAAAAGCCCGGACGTTTGTCCGGGCTTTTTTATGGCGTGTCGGCGTCCGGAAGCGGTCTCCACTGGGGCCGCACGGCACCCGCCCCGCGCTTTTTGGCCCGGACCACGGCGGTATCCAGCGCCGAGAGGAAGGTCGAGCGATCGGCGCGGGTGAAGCCACGCCCGCCCTGCATGATCGCCCCGGTGGAGCGCAGATCCTCCATCAGGTTGCGCATCGCCAGCGCCATGCCGATCGCGTCGGCGTCCAGAATCCGTCCGCGCGGGTCCAGCACGCAGGCCCCCCGCGCCACGCACCGCGCCGCCAGCGGAATATCGGCCGAGATGATGATATCGTGCGCGCCCGCCTGTTCGGCGATCCAGTCATCGGCGACATCCATCCCCTGGGTCACCACCACCCGCTCGATCAGCGGAGAGGACGGAATGGCGATCATCCGGTTCGACACCACGAATGTGTGCAGCCCATGCCGCAGCGCCACGCGATAGGTCTCGTCCCGGACGGGGCAGGCATCGGCATCGATGAAAATCCGGGTCGCATGTAGGGGCAAACGATCGTCAATCCGGTAGCGATGGTTTCAGAAGGGTGACGGGCACAAGAAACGTGCCCGAACGGTCACGACCATGCCCTCAGGGCGTGAGCATGAAGGTCGCCGAGGCGCTGGCCGAGACATCCTGCTCTTCGGCCGGCGCGCCAGGTGCCACGGGTGCCGAGGCGGCGCGGGCCATCATCATCATCATCGGCATCGGGCGCGGCATGCCATGGTCGGACAGCGTGATGGAGCGGATCGAGGCGATCTTCAGCCCCAGCACCTTCGCGGCCGCTTCGGCTCGCTGCCGTACATCGGTCAGGGCGCCGGCCTCAGCCTGGCGGGTCAGGCTCTGGCGCCGGTCGGGCGACAGCGACCAGTCGAGCCCGCTCAGGGCCAGCCCCTTGGCCTGAAGCTGCCCGACCAGGGCCAGCAGCGCCGCGCCGTCGGCGCCGGTCAGGCGGACGGTCTGGCGGGCCGTCCAGGCCGGTGCCTTGCCGCCCTCGTTATGCTCGGCCGAATAATCCTCGGTCACGGTCGTAATGCCGCCGGCCGCCTTGGCGGCGTCGATGGCCGTGCCGGCCAGGGCATTCACATGCTCCTGCGCCGCCGCCGCGCTGGCGGCGCCGGCTTCGGCAAACAGCGTGGCCGTCAGCCGGTCGGGCGCGGCATGGACGGTGCCGGTGCCCGACAGGGTCAGCGCGGTGCCGGCCGGGGCGTGGCGGGGCAGCATCTCCGGCATGCCCGGCCCCGGATCGGGCGGCATGTCCTGGGCTGAGGCGGCGAGGGGCAGCAGGATCGCGGCTGTCAGGGCAAATACCCCAAGGGCAGGAAGGCGGAACTCGGTCATGAATGCGTGTCTTCCTTCAGCGCCATCAGGGCCCGGCGCAGTTGAACGATGCCCGAACGCACCTTGCCCTCATGGCACAGATGCGTGCCCTGGGCGCGCAGATCGTCGACCTCGTGCCGCAGGGGCGGCCCGTAGGCGTCGATGACGGCAGCCAGCCGGTTGCAGAATGCGCGGCTGTCGCTGGTGATGATGACGGGGTGATTGGGGTCGGCCGCGCCCCGGCCGCCCGTGGCCAGCGACGCATCCATGTCCGGCGGCGGGGCCATGCCGCACAGGCACAGGCCCATGACCGCCAGTGCCGTGATCGAAAGAGGCTGTGAATTCATGGACGCGAGCCTAGGGTTCGTCATGTGTCGCCCTCGTGGGGCGATCGTGAAGTCTGCGTCACCCGGGTCGGGACCTGCGTGGGGGCGGCGGCGCGCCGGGGCTGCCGGCCGGTCTTGGGGGCTTCGCGCGGCACCGGCATCACCATCCGCACCGCCAGCCCCGGCTGGCGCGGATACAGGCGCAGCGTGCCGCCATGCAACTGGACGATCGCCTGCACCAGCGACAGGCCCAGCCCGGCACCGGGCGTATTGCGCGCGGCCTCGGCGCGAAAGAACCGTTCCGAGGCACGGGCCAGGTCGGCCTCGTTCATGCCGATCCCCTCGTCGGTGACGGCGATCGAGACCACGTCGCGCGTCGGCGTGCCCAGGGTCAGCCCCGGCAGCGCCGGCCCCAGGGCGGCGGCCAGGGTCACGGTGCCGCCTTCGGGCGAGAATTTGATGGCATTGTCCAGCAGGTTGGCCACCGCCTGCTGCATCATCGCCCGGTCGCCATGGAAGGGCAGGCTGGGCGGCAGGCGCAGCACCAGATGGATATGCCGCTCTTCGGCCACGGCTTCGTATAGGTCGCCGATATCGGTCAGCAGCGGCACCAGGTCGAACGGCGCGAAGGCCGACCGGCGGGACCCGGCTTCGATCTGCGCGATGCGCAGCAGGGCCTCGAACACGGCAGTCACATTGTCCAGGTCGCCCACCGCGCGCTCGACGGCCGCGCGCAGCTCGTCCGTGTCGCGGGCATGCAGGGCGGCATCTTCAAGCTGGGTCCGCGCACGGGTGATCGGCGTGCGCAGGTCGTGGGCAATGGCGTTGGAGACCTGCCGCACGCCATCCATCAGCCGCACGATGCGGTCCAGCATCTCGTTGATCGCCTCGGCCACCTGGTCCAGCTCGTCGCCATTGCCCACCAGCGGCATGCGGCGCGACAGGTCGCCATGCGCGATGGCCTGCGTGGTCTGGGCCACCGACTTGATCATGCGGCGGAACATGCTGTGGACCAGCGCGGCACCGCTGATCGCCAGCAGCGTGACCATCATCCACGCCCAGATCAGCGAATCCGTCAACAGCCGGCGCAGCACCGCCCGCGCCCGCACATCGCGCCCCACCAGCAGGCGGAAGCCCCCGGGCAGGCTGAAGGCATGGATCTGCGCCGTGTCGCGCATGCCCGCACGCGTGACTTCCAGCGAATACCACCGGTCGTTGCGCATCACCTGCGCCGGCCATTCCGACAGATTGCCCGCCAGACGGTGGCCGGTCGGGTCGACCATCAGGTAGATCGCGTCGTCGTCCAGATTCTGTTCCAGCCGGTCGTCGATCGTGAGCGCCAGTGTCGGCAGCCCGCCCTCCGCCCAGCGCTGGCTCAGCGCCCGCGCGTCGGCATTGATCGCGGTTTCCACCTGCCGTTCCAGAAAGCCGATCGTGCCCCACCAGATGAAGGACATGAACAGGATCGACGACAGGGCGAACAGCAGCCCATAGCCCAGCGAGAAACGCAGCCCGGCCGAGCGTGGCAGGCGGAATCGCCGCCGTGGCCGTTCCGCGCTGCCCTGGGGCTTGGCTGGAAGCGTCTGCGGAGCAGAGGACATGGCCAGTTCGTGCGTTCCCGCCCTAATCCGCCCGCAGCATGTAGCCGGCGTTGCGGATGGTGTGGATCAGCGGCGTGTCGAAGGGTTTGTCCACCTTCTGCCGCAGGCGCGAGACGTGGACGTCGATGACGTTGGTCTGCGGGTCGAAATGATAGTCCCACACGCCTTCCAGCAGCATGGTGCGGGTCACCACCTGGCCTGCATGGCGCATCAGATATTCAAGCAGCCTGAATTCGCGCGGCTGCAGGTCGATCCGCTGGCCGCCGCGCCGCACGCTGCGCGACAGCAGGTCGATCTCCAGATCCGCCACGGTCAGGCGCGTCTGCGGCGCGTTGTCGCTGCGCCCGCGACGCGACAGCGCCTCGACCCGCGCCAGCAATTCGCTGAAGGCGAAGGGCTTGGTCACGTAATCGTCGCCCCCCGCCTTCAGGCCCTGCACCCGGTCGTCGACATCGGCCAGGGCCGACAGCAGCAGGACCGGGGTGGTGTTGTTCTGCGCGCGGATGGTCTCCAGCAGGCGCAGCCCGTCGATGCCGCCGGGCAGCATGCGATCCAGGATGATCAGGTCGAAATTCTCGCTGACCGCCAGGAACAGCCCGTCCTTGCCGTTGTCCACGGGTTCGACCAGATGCCCGGCCTCGCGCAGGCCCTTGGCGACGAAATTGCGTACGGTCGGATCATCCTCGACGACCAGGATATGCATGTCGGTCCCGCTCCGCTATGGCTTCGCATCGGTACGGCGAAGCACGCTTCTCCGCACCAAACGAGGACCTTACCCCGCATGCGGGGGGGCTGGCCAGAGCGGGCAGGTTGCTAGTCGTCCATGTCCGCCGGGCGGTGGCCGACAATGACCGGTACCGTCAGCTCGGTGCCGCGGCGGCGGATATGCACCTGCACGGTCGATCCCGGATGTTCCGCCGCCACCGCGCGGATCAGCGTCCGCGCGCTGTCGACCGGTTCCTCGCCCACGGTCAGCACGATGTCGCCGGTCCGCAGCTTCGCCTTTTCCGCCGGCCCGCCCCGGTCGATGTCGGTGATGCGCACGCCGGCATGCCCGTCGCCATCGGCCAGGGTCACGCCCAGCCAGCCGCGATCGATATGCCCGCTGCGGCGCAGTTCGGCCACGATGGGGGCCACGATTTCCGACGGAATGCCGAAGCCGATGCCAACCGATCCGCCGGTGGGCGAGACGATGGCGGTATTCAGCGCCACCACCTGGCCGCCCAGATTGAAGGACGGCCCCCCCGAATTGCCCGGATTGATCGGGGCGTCGAGCTGCAGGAAATCGTCGAACGGGCTGGCGCCGATATCGCGCCCGCGCGCCGAGACGATGCCCGCCGTAACCGACGAGCCGAGCCCGAACGGGTTGCCCGCCGCCATGATCCAGTCGCCGACATTGACCTGCCTACTGTCGCCCCAGGTGACATAGGGCAGCGGATTCGGCGCCTGGATGGAAATGACCGCGATGTCGGTCAGGTCGTCGCTGCCCACCAGCCGGGCCGGATATTCGGTGCCGTCGGACAGCGAGACGGTGATGCGATCGGCCTCGCCCACCACATGGGTATTGGTCACGATCACGCCGCCAGGGTCGATGATGAAGCCCGACCCGGCGCCGATCATCTCTTCACCGCGCGAGCGCATCCGGTCGCGGAACCGGTGCTCGAAGGGCGTGCCCTTCACGCCCGGCGGCACCGGCTGTCGTTTGGCCCGATCGTCCGCATCCTGCGTCACCGCGATATTGACCACCGCCGGCACCACCTTGCGCACCAGCGGCGCGAAGGTCAGCGGCCCCGAGGTGACGATTGCAGGCACGGGGGGCGCGAGCAGCGCCGTGTCGTCGGCCCGCGCCGGCCCGCCCGGCAGGGCAACGGCCAGTGCGGACGCAGCAAGGAAAAAAGACCGGCTAGCCATCCGCCGCATGGGCTGGGAATCCTGATCAGGGCGCATGGTCGGCGCGTTGTGCTGGGCCCACGATACCGCAGGATAACGTCGCCGTCATGATCGTCCGCCCCGCCGCGCGCCTGTCGGCGGCGCGGCTTCGGCCGGGTTCTCGGGCCAGTCGTGCCGCGGGTAGCGGCCGCGCATGTCGCGGCGCATGTCCGCCCAGCCCCCGGTCCAGAAACCCGTCAGGTCCGCCGTAATGGCCTGCGGCCGTCCGGCCGGCGACAGCAGGGCGATCAGCAGTTTCACCTGCCCGTCGGCCAGGCGCGGCGTCGCGCGCAGCCCGTAGAAGGTCTGGGCCCGGGCCGAGGCCGTGGGCACCGGCTGCGTATAGTCGATCGGCACCCGCCCGCCCGGCAGGTCCAGCGCGGTGGGCAGGGCCCGGTCCAGCCAGCTCAGGCGCTGATGGTCCAGCCGTGCCCGCAGCATGGCCAGTACATCCAGCGCCGCGACCTCGGACAGGCGGCTCAGCCCGCCCAGCCACGGGGCCAGCCATGTCGCGGCCTCCGCCGCCAGCGCGGTGTCGGACAGGTCGGGCAGATCCTCCTGCCCCGGCAGGGCGCGGGCCAACGCGACACGGGCCTGGAACTGCCGCGCCGCCGGCGTCCAGCCCAGCGTGGTGTCCAGCCGGTCGGCCGCCTGCCGCAGCAGCAGATCCGCTATCTCGTCGGCCGCCGCCGTTACCGTACGGTCGCGCAGTACCAGCGCCCCCAGCCGCAGGCGCCGCCGTGCCAGCACCGCGCCGGTCACCGGGTCCAGCGTCGTTTCCACCTGTTCGGTGGCGCGGCGGCGGATGGTCTCGGGCAGATTGTCCGGGTCCAGCTTCGCGGCCAGCCGGATTTCGGCCGCCGTGCGCACATGCAGCGTGGCCACCGCCAACAGGCCGGAATCCGCCAGCCGGTCGGCGCGCCCCAGCTTCGCCCCACCGCCGCCCGACAGGCGAAAGCTGCCGGCCTCACCCCGCCGCTGGGCGATGCGGTCGGGGAAGGCGGCAGCCAGCAGCGCCGCCGCATCGCCCTGTGCGGCGACATTGGCGCGCAGCCCCAGCCGCCGGCGATACTGGTTCGCCGCCTGGCGGATACGCACCAGCGCCCCGCGGTCGGCATCCGGATGGTCGCCGCCCGCGATCAGCTCCAGCCGCAGGGCAATGTCGGCGGGCGGCACGGCAGGGGCGCCGCCCTTCCCGCCCGATGCAGGGCGCGCGCGCAGCGGGTCACGTTCCTCCAGCAGCGCGGCCAGGTCGGCGGCCAGCGCGGCCTCGCCCGTGTCGCGGGCCGACAGCATCATCGCCGCCAGGCGCGGATGCGCGCCAAGGGCTGCCATCCGCTCGCCTTCCTCGGTGACACGCGCATCCTCGTCCATCGCCCCCAGGGCCGTCAGCAGGGCGCGCGCGGCCTCAAAGGCGCCGTTGGGCGGGGCGTCGGGCAGCGGCAATTGCTCGGGCGGCGTGCCCATGGCGGCCTGCCAGGCGGCGGTGTCCAGCCGCAGGCCGGTCAGTTCGGCGTCCAGGATCTCCGGCCGGTCATGCGGGGCCATGCCGCGCTCGGTGGCCTCGCTCCACAGCCGTATCCCCACACCCGCCGACTCGCGCCCGGCGCGGCCGGCGCGCTGGGTGGCGGCGGCGCGCGAGATCCGCACCGTATCCAGCCGCGTCAGGCCGGTGCCGGGGTCCAGGCGCGGGCTGCGCCGCCATCCGCCATCCACCACCACCCGCACGCCCGGCACGGTCAGCGAGGTCTCGGCGATCGAGGTCGCGAGGATCACCCGCCGTCCGGTCCCCGGCCGGGGGCGCAGCACACGGTCCTGCTCGCCCGGCGGCATCTCGCCATACAGGGGCAGGATCTCGGCGGGCGCCCCCGCCAGAGCCGTCTGGGCGCGGCGGATCTCGCCCACCCCGGGCAGGAAGGCCAGGATATCGCCCTCATGCTCGGCCAGGGCGGCGCGGATCGCGCGCGCCATGGCGTCGGGCAATTCGCGCAGATGGGTGATGTCGCGCGGCGCGTGATGGATGGTGACCGGAAAGGCCCGGCCCGCGCTTTCGATCAGGTTGGCGCCCATCAGCGCGGACAGGGCGGCACCGTCCATGGTGGCCGACATCGCCACCAGCCGCAGGTCGGGCCGCAGGCTGCGCTGGGTATCGAGGCAGAAGGCCAGCGCCGCGTCGACGTCCAGCGAGCGTTCGTGGATTTCGTCCAGGATCACGCAGGCCACGCCGTCCAGCGTCGGGTCGGACAGCAGGCGCCGCACCATCAGCCCCTCGGTCACCACCTCGATCCGCGTGCGGTCCGAAACGGCGGATTCCAGCCTCGTGCGGTAGCCCACCAGCCCGCCCGCCTCCTCGCCGATCAGGGCCGCCATGCGCTGGGCCGCCGCGCGGGCGGCCAGCCGGCGCGGCTCCAGCATCACGATCCGCCCGTCGCCGCGCCAGGCCGCGTCCAGGAGTGCCAGCGGCACCGTGGTGGTCTTGCCCGCACCGGGCGGGGCCACCAGCACGGCGGACGGGGTTTCCATCAGGCTGGCGCACAGCTCGGGCAGGATCGCGCTCACCGGTAGTTCGGCCGGAATCGACAGCCGGGGATGGGCGGGGCTTTGCAGGGCGGGGTCGAATTCCATATCCTGCTTATGCGTCCATGGCCTGGAACCGGCAATCCACCGGCTTGCACCGCCGTTCCGCCACTCGCCCTTCCTGATTTTCCGGAGCCTCCGTTCTTGATCCTGTCCCGGTTCATGTCCGCGTTCGCGGCGCCTTGCCACCCCCGCCCGCTGCCGTCGTGGCTGGTGCCGATGCTGGTCGTCCTGTCCCTTGCCCCCGGCGGGACCCACGCCCTGGCGGCCGAAAGTGCCGCGCAGACGAGCGAACGCGATATCGCGACCCTGGTGACCGATACCGAACATTATCGCCCCGGCACGAAGCTGCATGTCGGCCTGCGGCTGCGGCTGAAGCCCGGCTGGCACACCTACTGGATCAATCCCGGCGACGCGGGCGAGGCACCGACCCTGTCGGTACAGGCCAGCGGCGGGGCGGGGGGTACCTCCGGCGCCATCGCATGGCCGGCGCCGGAGCGCCTGCGCGACGGGCCGCTGATGTCCTACGGCTATACCGGCGACGTGCTGCTGCCGGCCGAATTGCAGCCCTCGGGGGTTGGCGATGCGCCGATGGTGCTGAAGGCCACCGCCGAGTGGCTGGTCTGTGCCGCGGTCTGCGTGCCCGAACAGGGTCAGTTCACCCTGACCCTGCCGGCGGGCGACCCCGTCCCCTCGGCCGAAGCACCGCTGTTCGCGCATGCGGCCTCGGCGCAGCCCCTGGCCTCGCCCTTTGCCGCCACCGTCGCCCCCGACGGAACGCTGAGCCTGACGGGCGCGGGCCTGACCCCGTCCGCCGTGCGCGAGGCATGGTTCATGCCCGTGACCACCGGCGCCATCGACCAGGATGCCGACCAGCCGCTGAAGATCGCGGACGGCACGCTGACCCTGGCGCTGAAGCCCGGCGACGCCTTCCATGCCGCCCCGACGCTGGACGGCGTGCTGATGCTGAAGGACCCGGCGGGCGAGACACGCGCACTGTCGATCGCCGCCCGGCCCGGCCCGGCGGCGGCCGCCCCGGTTGCTCCCGCAGGCGCGCCGGCCATGGCGCTGCCCCTTCCCGCACCGGAAGGCGCGGCAGGCGGCCCGCGCATGCTGCTGCTGGCCTTCGCGGGCGGGCTGATCCTGAACCTGATGCCCTGCGTGTTCCCGGTCCTGATGATGAAGGCGATGGCGCTGACCCGCCTGGCCGGCGCGCAGACCATGGCCCGCTTGGCTGGCGCCGGGGCCTATGCAGCCGGCGTGGTCGGCGCCTTCATGGTGCTGGGCGGCATCATGCTGACCCTGCGCGCGGCCGGGGCGGTGGCCGGCTGGGGCTTCCAGTTCCAGTCCGCCGCCTTCGTCGCCGCCGTGTGCTGGCTGCTGTTCGCCGTGGCGCTGAACCTGCTGGGCGTGTTCGGCATGGGCAACGGCATCGCGGCCCTGGGCGGGGCAGGGGTCACGCGCGGCGGCTATCTGGGCGACGCGATGACCGGCGTGCTGGCGGTGCTGGTGGCCACGCCCTGCACCGCGCCGTTCATGGGGGCGGCCATCGCGGGCGCGCTCACGGCACCGGCCTGGGTGGCGATGGCGGTGTTCATCGCCATGGGCGCCGGGCTGGCCGCGCCTTACCTGGTCCTGGCCGGCGTGCCGGCGCTGGCGCGCTACCTGCCGCGTCCGGGGGCATGGATGGATATCCTGCGCCAGGGGCTGGCCTTTCCCATCCTCGCCACCTGCGTGTGGCTGATGTGGGTGCTGGCCCTGCAGGCCGGCGCGACCGCCATCGCGGTGCTGGGCGCCGGGCTGGTGCTGGTCGGGCTGGCGGCGTGGCTGACCGGGCTGGCGCAGGGCATGGCGATGCGTGACGGCCCGGCGCGGCAGGTCCGGCTGTGCCGCGCCCTGGCCGTGGCGGCGCTGGCGGTGGCCATGGCGATGCTGCCCGGCCTGCGGGCGGGCCGTGCCGGCGCCGATGCGGGTCTGGTTGCCTCCGGCCCGGCGGGCACCGAGGCCTTTTCGCCCACGCGGCTGGCGGCGCTGCGGGCGGAGGGGCGGCCGGTCTTCGTCGACATGACGGCCGCATGGTGCATCTCGTGCCTGGTGAACGAGCGGGTGGCCCTTTCATCCGCCCCCGTGCAGGCGGCCTTCCGCGACCGGCATGTGGTCTACATGAAGGGCGACTGGACCAATCGCGACGCCACCATCAGCGCCTTCCTGGAGGCGCATGGCAGGGCAGGGGTCCCGTTCTACGTCTATTACGCGCCGGGCGACGCGCAGGGCCATGTCCTGCCGCAGATCCTGACCAGCGGGCTGGTCCTCGACGCGCTGAAAGGATAGGTGCGGCGGGGGCGGATCCGTCTCCGCCCCCGTCCGTCGGGTCAGTAGCCGTTGCTGGTGTTGGGCGCGCCGGTCGCGGCGCCCGTGGTCGCGGTCCCGGGCGGCAGGGCCAGGTAGCCGGGCTGGGGCGACTTCACGCGCGGCGCCGGGGCGGCGCTGCTGTCGGTGGCCGGGCCGCCGGTCGGGAAGATCGCATTGGGCTCGCTGGGAACCACGGCCGGCGCCGGTGTCGCGGGTGCAGGTGCGGCCGGGGCGGCAACGGCCGCGGGCGCGGCGGCAGTCGGGGCAGGCGCGAGGGAAGCCGTGGCCGGAGCCGCCGCCTCGGGGCTGCCGGGCAGGCCGAGCTGCTGCTGCTGGATCGCGCTCGGTGTGGTGCCGGCGGTATCGACCAGCCAGTCCGCCAGATGATGCCGGACCTGGAACTCCAGCTCGACATTCATGTCCTTCATCATCTGCGACGTGATCGCATACAGGTTGGCCGGCGAATCCGCATTGCCGCCGCTGTCCGAAGCCGTCGAGCTGAAGGTGCGCCGGACATGGGCCTCGGCATAGCCCTGGCGCTGGCTGTTGGGGCTGGAGACGTCGAGATGCACGTCCATCTGCCCCTCCAGCGTGCCGCCCGGCTGGTGCAGGATCGAGGCCCGGTCGATGGTGAAGACGGCGCCTCCGGTGCCGCCGGCCGCCATCAGACGGTCGGTGGCCATCTGGCGCAGCGCCTGGTCGGGCGGCGTGGGGGCGCGGCCGGAAAGATCGCCCGGCACCGCGCCCGGCTGTCCGTTATCGACAATGTTGATCGTCGCCACGTTCAGGCGCAGCACCGGCAGGTAATCGTAGCGCATCGGCGCGAAATTCGGCGGCGGCGCGTCGCTGCACGCCGCGAGCGGCAGGAGCGGGCAGGCGAGCAGAAGCAGCAGGGGCAACCGGGCAGCCCGGCGGGACGGACGCATGCAGGAGTTCTCCGACGGTGGGATCGACACAGGACGTTCTGAGAAAACTGCCGCTCCAGTCCTGTCCGGTCAATCCGTTACCGGGCCGCCCACTTCGTCGCGACCGAAGCGGAAGCTGATATTGCAGAACGCGCAATGCATGCTGATGGTGCCGTCCTCGGCCATATGGTCCAGATCCTCGCGGCCGAAGGTCTCCAGGATGCCGGACAGCCGCGCCCGGCTGCACCGGCAGCCGAAGGCCAGCGCGCGGGGGCGGTCGGCACAGACATCCTCGGAATGGAACAGGCGATAGAGCAGATCGTCGGACGACAGATTATCGTCCAGCAATTCCGCATCGGTCACCGTCGCCGCCAGCGTGACGGCGGTGGACCATGTCTCGTCCTCGTCGCTGTCGGGCGGCGTTTCGGCCGCGATGCCGCCTTCGGTCGCGATGCGTTCCAGGATCAGGGCCGACGCGCGCCAGCCGGCATCGGTGTGCGCGCAGGCCAGCCGCACCCAGCAGGCATGCTGCTCGCTGGTCTCGAAATAATGGGCGGCCATGTCCGACAGCGACGCACCGGCAATCGCGACGATGCCCTGATGCAGGTCGGTATCCGGCCCCTGGTCGACCGTAAAGGCCAGATAGCCGCTGCCCAGCAGCCGGGCCGCATCGGCATCCGGCTCGCTCACTGCCAGCGCCGCCACGGCATCGTCGTCGGAATGGGCATGGAAACGCAGCGCACCGGCATTGGTGCAGTCCGCCACCAGCAGCGAGACCGGGCCGTCCCCCTTGGCCTGGAGCGAGAACGAGCCCTGGAATTTCAGGGCGGAGGCCAGGCCGCCCACCAGCGCCAGTGCCTCGCCCGCCAGGCGCAGCACGATGTCGGGATTGTCATGCCGGCTCAGCAGCGCATCCGCCAGCGTCCCCAGCCGCACCAGCCGTCCGCGCACCGGCCGCCCGGCCAGGTAGAACGGCGTCACCCCTTGCGGGATCACCAGGTCGGGTACATCCGGTCGATGGGCGTCGAGAAAGGCAGGGGTATCGATCATGGCAAATTCCGGATAGGGCAATAAGGGGGCGTGTCAGGCCGCCTCTTAAATACGGGCGCTGATCTCGGCTTCCACCGCTTCCAGCCGGATCTCAAAAGCGCGCAGCGCCTCGGGGCCGATTTTTTCCCGCGCCGCCAGCGCCTTCAGCAGCGCCTGCCGGCAGCGGTCATGCGCCGCGTCCAAATCTTCGGTGCGGGGGGCGTTGGCCAGGCAGTCCAGATAGGCGTTGCGCAGCACCATCACCCCCGGTCCGGAGCAGGGCAGGGTGGCGAAGGCGGCCTCGACGCTGCCTTCCACCCAACCGGGGGTGGACGGGACATCCTCGGTTGTCGTCGGGTGGGCGGGCGTCTCGGCCGGTCCGGTCATCGCGACGGTTCCTCTTCTCCGTAATCCTGCCAATGCGCGCCGCCCAGCGCCCAGACCAGCAGGCCCTTCTGCGCGTGCAGGCGGTTCTCGGCCTCGTCGAACACCACCGAATGGGGGCCTTCGAACACGTCCTCGGTCACTTCCTCGCCGATATGGGCCGGCAGGCAGTGCATGAACAGGGCATCGGATGCGGCCAGCGCCATCAATCCCGCCGTGACCCGGTAGGGATCGAAATCCAGCAGGCGCTGTGCCGACCCGCTGTCGGACATGCTGACCCAGGTGTCGGTCACGACGCAATCCGCTCCCGCCACGGCCTCGCGCGGGTCGGTGGTCAGGGTGATGTCGGCGCCGCCCTCCCGGGCCCACGCCACGGCCTCGGCCGACGGCGCGTGGCGGTCGGGCGTGGCCAGACGCAGGCGGAAGCCGAACAGCCGCGCCGCCTCGATGAAGGAGGTGGCGACATTGTTGCCGTCCCCGATCCAGGCGATCGTGCGGCCGCCGATCGGCCCGCGATGCTCCTCGAACGTCATGATGTCGGCCAGTATCTGCACCGGGTGCGAATGCGGCGTCAGGCCGTTGATGACCGGCACGCTCGACCAATGCGCCAGTTCGCGCAGCGCCGCCGCATTGCCGGTGCGCAGCACGATGGCATCGACGAAGCGCGACAGCACGCGGGCGGTATCGGCGACGGTCTCGCCGCGCCCCAGTTGCATGTCGGCGGGCGACAGCAGGATGACCTCGCCGCCCAACTGACGCATCCCGACCTCGAAGGACACGCGGGTCCGGGTCGAGGGCTTGGACAGCATCAGCCCCAGCGTGCGGCCCAGCAGCGGCAGGCGCGGGTGCAGCGGGCGCGCCCGTCCATGCTGCATCCGCTTGATGCGGCTGCCCAGGTCCAGGATGGCGCGCAGGGTCGCGCCATCGAAATCGCGCAGTTCCAGAAAGTGGCGCGGCGCGGGGTGCGTGACGGGGGTGGCAGGCAGCGCGTTCATGCCGCATCCTCCGCCGAAGCGGCCAGATGGGCCCGCACGCGCAGCGCCGCACGGCGCAGCCGGCGCCCGGCCTCGGCGCAATCCTCATCGGTCAGCACCAGCGGCGGCACCAGGCGCAGCACATTGTCGCCGGCGGTGACGCTCAGCACGCCTTCGTGCATCGCCGCGTCCTGCATCAGCGCGACCGGCGCGATGCAGCGCAGGCCCAGCAGCAGGCCGATGCCGCGCCACTGGGCGAACAGGTCGGGGAACTCACCGACCAGCGCATCCAGTTCCCGCGCCAGCTGGGTGCCGCGCGTCTGCACCTGGTCCAGGAAGCCCGGGGCCAGAATCACGTCCAGCACCGTGTTCGCGGCGGTGCAGGCCAGCGGGCCGCCGCCGAACGTGGTGCCGTGCGAGCCCGCCGTCAGGTATTTCGCCGTCGCCTCGGTGGCCAGGATGGCCCCCATGGGAAAGCCGCCGGCAATGCCCTTGGCGGTCGACAGCACGTCGGGCGTCACCCCCGACCATTCGTGGGCGAACAGCCGGCCGGTCCGGCCCATGCCGCTCTGCACCTCGTCCATGCCCAGGAACAGGCCGAACTCGTCGCAGGCGGCGCGCAGTTCCTGCAGAAAGCGCGGATCGGCGACGTTGACGCCGCTTTCACCCTGCACCGGCTCGATCATGACGCCGGCGGTCTCGGGCGTGATCGCGGCGCGCAGGGCGTTCATGTTGTTCATCGGCACATGGTCGAACCCTTCGACCACGGGTCCGAACCCGTCGAGATATTTCGGGTTGCCGGTGGCCGACAGCATCGCCAGCGTGCGGCCGTGGAAGGCGCCGTTGAAGCAGATGATCCGCGTGCGCTCCGGATGGCCGCCATGGGCCTGCGCGCGGCGGATGATCTTGACCATGCCTTCGTTCGCCTCGGCGCCCGAATTGCAGAAGAAGACACTGTCGGCAAAGCTGGCGGCGACCAGCCGCGCGGCCAGCCGCTCGGCCTGCGGCACCCGGTACAGGTTCGACACATGCATCACCCGCGCCGCCTGCCCGGCAATGGCCGCGACCAGCTGCGGATGATCATGCCCCAGGGACGAGGTCGCGATCCCCGCCCCGAGATCCAGGAATCGTCGCCCGTCCGCCGTGTACAGCCAGGAGCCTTCGCCCCGCTCGAAAGCGAGATCGGCACGGTTGTAGGTGGGCATCAGGGCGGGAATCATGGAGGTCGGAACCTTATCGTTTCGTTGTCCGGCTTCGTCGGATGTCGGTAGGGTTGATCATGTCGAACGCGAAATGGCCCACCCGCCGCGGCGGGTGGGCCATTTCGCCTCTACCCGCATGATGTGGGTGGGCACGGCTTCAAGTCAAATTCTCTGTGCACCACAGGCCGCGCACCGGCCATGCGGCAGGCGGCCCACGCGCGCCGGGTCGCCCCGGCGCGCGTGTCCCGACAGGCGCTCAGAGGGAAGCGATCACTTTCAGGCCCACCACGGCCGCATTGGGAATATGCGAGGTCTCACCGGGGCGGATCATGTACTGGAATTCGGGCTGGATCAGCAGTCCCGGACAGGTATCGATCCCGTAATAGGCCTCGATGACGTGGGAGTCGGTCTGCGGTCCCCGCACCGTGCTGCCCAGCGACAGGCCGGCATCCTGGGCGAGCATCTGCCCTTCCCGCTTGCGGTCGCTGACATGATACCAGGAATACAGGATGCCCAGCCGGTCGGTCACCCGCCCGGGGATCAGCCCGTTGAACGAAATGCCGCCATAGGCCTCGTCGGAAATCGACGCGACATGCGGCGTGTTGTGGATGTAGCCGGCCATCAGGTAGCCGCCGGCCATCTGGCCGCGCCCACCCATGCGGTAGATCATCTGGTCGCTTTCGAACCAGAACATGTCCATCGGCGCGCTGCGCTCACGCCCCGGCTGCGCAACCAGCGCGGCCGGCTTGGTCCCCAGCGCGTCCGGGTAGCGCGTGGTGTCATGCGCATAGCCGACGACATAGTGGCCAGGCAGCTTGTCGTGCGTCAGGAAGGGTTCCCACGTGAATTCCGTCGGCAGCATCAGGCCGGTGGGCGTTTCGCTGGCCCACGCCCAGCCGCTGGGGCCGTCGGCCAGCGGCTGGACCTCATAGGCGCCCACCTGGATGGCGGTGTCGCGCGTGGGGCGGAAGCGCGCCCGCGCGCCCCAGGTCGCCTTGGGATACACGGCAAAGCCGGGGTCGACCTTCAGCGCCACGGGCGCCGAACAGGTGACCATGAACGAGCAGATCAGCGGCGAGGTCGCGAAGACATGGGTCAGCGACATGCGGCCGAACGTGACGTCGAGCCGATTGTTCAGCATCTTCTTTTCGGCATAGAAATCGACAAGATGCGCCACGACATGGCCCGACAGGCCATAGACCTCCATCAGGTTCACATAGTAATCGCCGACCAGATCATGCGAGACCTCGCGTCCGGCGCGGTTCATCACCAGCGTATGGATAGTCCACCCATCCAGGGATCGTGACATCTTTCCCAGGTCGAAATTCATCTGCAGCGTGAATTCGTGCACGTAATCCATGCCACGACGGATGCCGCCATCGATATCGGCCATTCCTTCCGCCTTGTAGGTCAGGGAGAAGGTGAAGCCCTTCTGTTGCAGACGCTGGCGGAAGGGCATGATCTGCGGCAGCAGATGCCCGGCGGCCCCGGTCGGCACGTAATAGGGGTCCGCCATGTCGGTGCGGCGCTGGGCATCCACCTCGGACGGCAGCAGCCATGACAAGCCTTCCTGGTCGGTCAGCGCGTCCAGTTCGATCGCATGATGATGGTTGGTGCGATCATAGGCATTCCCGGCAGTGGCGCCTGTCGCGGTCTGGCCGGCCTTGGTCGTCCGCACGGTGCTGCGCGGCGGAATCACCACGCCCGGACTGGACGGATCGGTGCCGCTGTCGATCCCTGTCTTGATGGTGGGGGCCGCAGCCTGCGTGGCGGCATGCGCGGCGGAAAGGGCCCCGGCTTCACCGGCCAACCCGACAAGAGCGGCCAGGCAGACACCGCCGACAGTCAACCGGCGGAACGAATGGGGGAATAAAGTTTCGCCGTTTGTTCTGGCAGTGAAAGTTGTCACAACGACGAGGCTCCATTATTGTTATGTATTAACCTAACTAACGATAACAAGAACACGATGCTCCGCCTTTTTTCAAGGGGAGGTCCCGTTATATGCCTTGTGCAGACTTGTTATTACATAAAAGCGACCAGTAAGGCCGCAATAATGGCGGCGGCAATACGGCCGACAGCCCTATGCAAGCCCGATGCAGGCAGGATCGCGATTTTTTCAGAGTGGGGGGAAGGCGCGCATGCCCGGATCGAACCGGTATGAAAACGAAATACCGCCACCGGAATCACGCCGGGCAGGGGGCTGCCTTGCGCGGTTTCAATTAATTTTTGTTCATATTTCATAACCAAAAATGAACTGCGTGTAATTTTCTTTCCCGCCCTCCCGGGCCACGCGCCCATCGTGATGCGGGAGGCGCCTGACAGGCATGACGCGATGAAAATTGCCCCTGTGAAGCAGAAATCCTGTTTTTCCTGTTCCGAAAACAGAGCAATCCGGCACCGGTGTAAAATACTTAAACCGTCATCCATCAATACCTGATCGGTATCAATGGTCGCGACGGCTCCCTGCCGTGACCCGGCGGCCGTCCGGAGAAAAACTAAAAAATATTATAAAAACAAGATGATGCTTTGGAACCTCTTGCAGGATGTCAAGTGGCCGGGCCATCGCCGCGGCGCTGCATGACACCGGAAAGCTGGCCATCACAAGCATGTGAGAGGGGCTGCCAGTCCCGTGGATGCCCTCGCCGCGACCGGACGAAGCAACGCGTCATGCGCAAAAAGAGGACGATCAGGTATCAATTAAAAAGTTTTAATGAAAATCGTAACAATGTTTTCCTTCCCGTTATGGAAAGAGCGCGGGAACAGGCGTAGACATCCCGAACATTATCGGGTGGAGGATGAATGCATTCCCATGCGTCTGCTCCCGATCCGGCTTGGCCCGAACGCGATGCGTGTGACAGCGAAGCCTGCAACCTTGGAACGATAGAATGGACAATACAGCAAATCAGCGATCTATGATCAGTGACGGATGCCGGATTGCGTTCGTCCTGATCAGCCTGGCCGTCGGGCTGGCCCTCGTCGCCGGCGGGTTCCAGCTCGTCACTCTTGGCGGCTCCTTCTATTATTTTCTGGCTGGCATCGCCTATGTGGCGCTGGGCGCGCTCTTCCTGGTCAGGAGCCGGGTCTCGTGGGCGCTCGCCCTCTCGGTCGCGATCTTCGTCGCAACGTTCCTGTGGGCGCTCTATGACGCGCCGCAGCTTGCCTTCTGGCCGCTGCTGCCGCGCCTGATGGTGCCTGCCATCCTGTTCATGCTCAGCCTGCTGCTGGCGGCGGTGCTGCCCTATGTGCCGTCGTCCACCCGGCGGATCAGCGCGGGCGGCGGCCTGGCGCTGCTGCTCGGGGTGGTCGTCACCCTGGCCGAAATGTTCTCGCCCCATGGCGGAATCCAGGGCGAGACGCTGGACAAGAATGCGCGCGTCGCCTCCGCCGTGCCGGCCCAGCCGGACGACTGGCAGTTCTACGGGCGCAACGCCAGCGGCACGCGCTACGTGCCCTATACGCAGATCACCCCGCACAACGTCACCGACCTGAAGGTGGCCTGGGTGTATCACACCGGCCGCCGTACCAAGGGTCCCGGTGCCGGCGTCGATGAAAACACGCCCGCGCAGATCGGCTCGGTCCTGTATTCCTGCACGCCGGAAGACGTGATTTCCGCGATCGATGCCGACAGCGGCAAGCAGATCTGGAAATTCGACCCGCACGCCCACACTGCCGAGCATGTCTCGTGCCGTGGCGTCGGCTATTACGACATCGCCAAGGATGACAGCCTGACCGACGCGGACAGGCAGGCCGCTTCCGACCAGCCCTGCCAGCAGCGTATCCTGGTCTCGGCCGTCGATGCCCGCCTGTTCGCGCTGGACGTCCATACCGGCCAGCTCTGCGCCGGCTTCGGCGAAAACGGTTATGTCGACCTCAAGAAGAACATGGGCCCGACGGAAAACGGCAAGCGCTATCATCCGACGGCGGTGCCGGTCGTCATGGGCCATCTGGCCGTGATCGGCGGCTGGGTGCGCGACATCGTGCATGGCGAACCCTCGGGTGTCGTTCGTGCTTATGACACCCGCACCGGCGCCCTGGCCTGGGCGTGGGATGTCGGCAACCCCGACAGCCCGGTTCCGCCCGATGCCGACAGGCAGTTCACGCTGGAAACGCCGAATGTCTGGGCCATCCCGACCTATGACAAGGCGCTGAACCAGGTCTACCTGCCCACCGGCAACGGCCCGCCCGACTATTGGGGTGGTGACCGCGACGCGGTGAAGAACAAGTTCGGTGCGGCCGTCATCGCCGTCGACGCCACGACCGGCAAGACCAAATGGGTCCGCCAGCTGATCCATCACGACGTGTGGGATTTCGACCTGCCGTCGCAGCCGGTGATGTATGACGTGACCAACCCGCAGGGTGAGAAGGTCCCGTCGCTGGTCCAGACCACCAAGACCGGCCATATCTTCGTCATCGACCGCCGCACCGGCGAATTCGTGACGCCTGTTGAGGAGCGCGCCGTCCCGACCACGCCGGCCGCGCAGGGTGAACATCTGTCGCCGACGCAGCCCTTCTCGGTCGGCATGCCCACCATCGGCGCCGATCCGCTGTCCGAGCAGTCGATGTGGGGCGTCAGCACCTTCGACCAGCTCTATTGCCGGATCATGTTCAAGAACTCGGTCTATGAGGGCCCCTTCACGCCGCCCGGCGAGAAGCCCTATATCGAGTGGCCCAGCCTGCTGGGCGGCATGAACTGGGGTGGCATCTCGATCGACGAGGCGAACGACATCATGTTCGTCAACGACATGCGCATGCCGCTGCGGATGATGCTGGTGAACCATGAGGACGCCAAGCATTACAAGATCTCGACCGACGAGGTCCCGGGCTTCATGGGCACGCTGCGTCCGCAGATCGCCGGCCCCTATTCCGGCGTGCGCATCGACATCCTCCAGTCGCCGCTGCAGGTGCCGTGCAACACGCCGCCCTTCGGCACCATGAGCGCCATCGACCTGCGCACCAAGAAGCTGCTGTGGCAGGTGCCGATGGGAACGGCGGAGCAGCTCGGGCCGATGGGGATCAAGAGCCACCTGCCGATGCCGATGGGCATGCCTACCCTGGGCGGCCCGACGACGACGGCCTCCGGTCTGGTCTTCTTCGCCGGCACGCAGGATTACTATCTGCGCGCGCTGGACAGCATGACCGGCAAGGAACTGTGGAAGGCCCCGCTGCCCGCCGGCGCGGTCGCGGCTCCGCTGATCTACAAATCCCCCAAGACGGGCAAGGAATATGTCGTGATCTCGGTCGGCGGCGCCAGCCATTCGCCCGACGTGGCCGACGACGTGATCGCCTATGCCCTTCCCGAAGGGACGGCTGCCCAGTAACGCGAACAATCGCGCTCTACGCTGGAATAACGAAACTCAGCCCCTGCCGTGTCTACGGCGGGGGCTTTTTTTTGACGATTATACCGTTTGCAAAGACGGCGATGATGACGTGACGTGTCGTTTGCTCAATTCCCATATGGACCTGGCAGGCGGCTATGGCGGGAAGAACGAACCCGCTGCGCGGGAATGGTGTAGCGTGGCTGTCTGTCACCACGGCGTGAAACAGGTGTTTTATTTGAAGCTGACCTGATGGTCCGCCGCACTCTGGCTT
>NZ_JABEQL010000035.1 GCF_014174215.1 Gluconacetobacter tumulicola
CAAACACCCCAGAAGGGCCAAAGAAACTAGCAGGTCATCCCCACCAGGTCAAGAACCTCAGCCCCGGCGGTGAAGAGCGATCTACACCCCACCCCTAACACCGTCAACAGCCGACTTTCATCCGAGGGCATAAAAAATTCACCCCTGCGCCTCCCAGGCCGCCGCAAGGCGCAGGAAACCGGGTTTTTTCCCGATTCAAAAAAATCACGTGGATGACTCAGAACTCCCCGGATACGCCCACCCGTGATTCGCCCCGCCGCCTTTATCCGCAACATTCTGCGGTCGGCACGCGACTCATAGCTGAAGAAAACAGCGAATCAGGCGATCAGCGGCGCCACCGTCGCCTCCCGGCTGTCGGTCCATGACCGATCATGGAGACTGCCCCATCGGATCCAACCCTACGAGAGGACCGCGCTCCGGCATCTTTTGGGCCGACGTCCCGTCGGTACCCTCATGACAAGGGCAGGCAGCCAGACGGGATGGCCCACATTGAGATCGGCAGCATCAACGCCACCATGATCCCAATCCGCCGGATTGCAGAAGGGGACGGTCACGCCAGTTTCAGAAGCAACACGACCGCACACCGAACCTGGATCCGCCAAGCCCGAGGCCAGGATGCCATGCATAAGAGGCACAAGGCCTGATCGTCGCATGCAGCAGCATGCTCAGCATACCGTCCTTCGTCGTAGCTCAAGGGCAACCCATTGCAGACGGACCACCAATCCCGCCAAAACCTATAGCGGCAGCACATGAGGCTGATCGCAGATCGTTACCAGCCCCAACACCATCGGAATTTTCGGCTCTACGCGCTACTGAACCGTATCCTCCGCTGGGAACGGAGCGACATCCATCGCTCTACTCACCGCTTCGGACGAAGGCCTGCCGCAGCGCAGCGATTCGACGCATGCCTCCCAACATCGGCGCGGCGCGGAGCGGCCCGATCGACCGCAGCCCCCGAAGCGCAGGAAACACCCACCGAATCGCCGGCAGAACAGCCGTGTCAGCTGTCTCTCAGCCTGCCGGGGCCGTGAGCGTCTTGCTGTCCACCTTGTCACCAACGACGATGCCCAGCTTTTCGGTCAAGCCGCCCTGCAATTCCAGCGTTGCGCGCACTGGCCCATGGCTGCTGATCCGCGCCAGGCTCTGCGGCACGGCATTCTCGGCAATCGCCGAAATCCGCCCATCCTCGCCGATGAAGACGATATCCAACGAGACCAGCGTATTCTCCATCCACATGTCGCTCTGCTGCGGATAGGGCCAGACGAACAGCATGCCGCGATCGGCCGGCACCGAGGTACGGAACATCTCGCCGATGCGCTGCTGGCCCGGGGTGGTGGCCAGTTCGACGGAGAAGACGTGCTTCGCCCCCTTCGCGTTCGTGATGGTCAGGTTTTCGCGCGGCAGTTCGGACTGCGCCTTGGTCGGGGTGTCATCCTGGGCCCGGGCCGTTCCGACCATCTGCCCTCCGGCCAGCGCCACGACCAGACCGCACGCAGCGGCACACATGCGCATATCCCACATCATTCATTGCTCTCTTCTGTTTGTCGGCGGCATCAACGCAGGAACGGGTTGGTACGCCGCTCGGCGCCAATCGTGGTCATGTCCCCATGGCCGGGCAGGATCGTCACCTCGTCGCCCAACGGCAGAAGACGATCGGTAATGGCCTGAAGCAGTTGAGGACCGTTTCCATAGGGAAAATCGGTGCGTCCGACCGATCCGCGAAACAACGTATCCCCCACGAAGGCAAAACCGGCCTTCGGGTCGTGGAACACCACATGGCCAGGCGTGTGACCGGGAACATGCAGCACCGCCAGCGACCGGCCCAGCACCGGCAGGATTTCACCATCGGTCACATAACGGTCCACCGTCACGTTGCCCATACCGGTCAACCCATACCGGGCCGCCTGCGCCGCGATATCGGACAGCAGGAACGCATCGCGCTCATCCGGCCCGATGATCGGCACCGTTCCACCCTGAAGGCGAACCAGTTCGTTACGCAGCGCATCCGCCCCACCGGCATGGTCCAGATGGCCATGCGTCAGCAGGATGCAGTCCACCGTCAGGTCACGCGCCGCGAGCGCGTGCAGCAGGACAGGAACATCCCCGCCCGGATCGACCACCACCGCATGGCGGGTGACGGGGTCCCACAGGATCGAACAATTCTGCCCGAAGGCGGTCACCGGCACGACAGCCAGTTCCAGCCCGGCCAGATCCGGCGTGGAAGACAAAGACATGATGACGACTCCTGGCCTTACGCGCCGCGAAGGCGGGTTCCGGGCTGGTTTCCGACCTCCGGCCCGCACCCGGCACCAAAGGTTTCCGTTGTGTACGAGCCGGCGGCCAGTGGAGCAAGACTGCCCTGCCCCGCAGCGGGCACCGCTGGCCTGTCTATATCCGCGCTGATAGAGTGGCCGACATGATGTCGCAGCCCCTCCTTCACGATCCGCTGGACCTGGCCATCGCCTGGGCCGAAGCCGGGCAGCCGGCGGCGCTGGCCACCGTCATCGCCACCTGGGGCAGTTCCCCGCGTCCCTCCGGCAGCATGATGGCGGTCAATGGCGGCGGCCGCATCGAAGGATCGGTCAGCGGCGGCTGCGTCGAGGCGTCCGTCCTCGATGCGGCGATGACCGCTATGCATGATGGCCGGCCCAACCTGCTGTCCTATGGCGTGACATCGGAACAGGCATGGACAGTCGGCCTGGCCTGCGGCGGCGAACTGGACGTGCTGGTGGAAGCGATCGGACCAGGCGGCACCCTGCCCATGGCCATATTGCGCACGGCGGTCGCGTTGCGGCACCAGCGGAAACCGGCGCTGCTGGCGACGCGCCTGTCCGACATGCACCACGTCCTGATCACACGCACGGCCGGCGATGAACCCACAAGCGTCGCCGACGACCCGATCGATCCGCACCTGGCTCCGATGCTGGAGCAGGTGTTCCGCGATGGCCGCAGCCGCCGCGTCACCTGTGCAGACGACGAATCCTGGTTCCTGCACCTGCTGACGGCACCCTATCGGCTGCTGATCGTCGGCGCGGTCCATATCGCCCAGGTCCTGGCCCCGCTGGCGACAACGATGGGCTTCGCGGTGACCGTCATCGACCCGCGCACGCAACTGGCCACCCCGGAACGCTTTCCCGGCATCGCACTGGTCACCGAATGGCCGGACGAAGCCCTGGAAACCCTTTCCATCGACACCCATACCGCGATCGTCACCCTGACCCATGACGCCAAGCTGGACGACCCCACCCTGCGGACGGCATTGGACAGCCCTGCCTTCTATATAGGTGCGCTGGGGTCGCGTAAGACGCAGGCATCGCGACTGGCCCGGCTGGCAGCCGACGGTATCGGCCCCGAACGAACGGCACGCATCCACGGACCGGTCGGGCTGGCCATCGGCGCGATCGGCGCTTCCGAGATCGCCCTGTCGATCCTGGCGGAAATCGTGGCCGTGCGCCGCGACGCCACCCTGGGCCGCCACCCCGGCTGGACATGATTCCGGCTCCAGCCCCCATCACCGCATTGATTCTGGCCGCCGGCCAGTCGTCACGCTCGGCCCCGCACCACAAGCTGCTGGTCGCCGACGCTACGGGCACACCGATGATCGTCCGCACCCTGCAGGCCGTATGCATCGGCGCGGTCGACCATGTCGTCATCGTGCTGGGCCACCGCGCGGCAGAGCTGCAGGCCGCGATCGACGCCCACGCACCCTATGCCCGGCCCGTGAATATCACCGTCGCGGCCGACCATGCGACCGGCCTGTCCGCCAGCCTGCGCGCCGGCCTGCAGGCAATCGCCGACCGACCCGCCGCAGGCGTGCTGGTCTGCCTGGGCGACATGCCGAACCTTCGCCCGGACCTGATCGACCGGCTGATCACCCGCCATCGGCGCGACACGCCACCCGTCACGATCCCCGTTCACGCCGGGCGACAGGGCCATCCCGTCCTGTGGGACCGGACGATGATCCCGGAGTTGAGGACCCTGAACGGCGACCGGGGCGGCGGCGCCCTGATCCGCACCCTGGGCGCCCGCGCGGCCATCGTGCCGGGCGACGAGACGATCCATGAGGATTTCGACACGCCCGCCCGGCTGGAACGGTTCGCCGTGACAATGTCATCCCCTGGGCCATCCCCCGGGCCGCCCCCTGGGCCGCCCCCGGAGCCACACCCCAGGGCGGTTGACCGCCCCCGGCCCGGTGTCGGAGAAGGGCAGGCGCGGCCCGGGTGGCCGCCAACATGAAGGACTGGCCCAATGAGCAAGATCATCCGCACGGAACCGAACGCGATCCTGTCCAAGGTCGTGGAATATCACGGCTTCCTGTTTACCCAGGGTTTCGTCGCGCGCGACCTGAAGGGCGACGTCTCCGCCCAGACGCGCGATATTCTGGAGCAGATCGACGAAGCGCTGGAACTGCACGGCACGGACAAGACCCGCCTGCTCCAGGCCCAGATCTGGCTGAAGGACATCACCGACCGCGATGCCCTGAATGTCCTGTGGTCCGCCTGGCTGCCCAAGGATGGCGCCCCGGCCCGCGCCTGCGTCCAGGCCACGATGGCCAGCCCGGACGTCCTGGTCGAGATCATGCTGATCTGCACCAAGTAAGCCCTCGACCCGCTCGGGAGCGGGACCCGCCAGCCACAAAGGCTGTCGCTTTTATGCAACGGGTCCCGATTCCGATTCTGCTGCCGCCTGCCTCGGACCTTTCGTCCACCCGGCTCCCCTCAATTTCCATTTTTCATTGAAAAACTGCGGTCTGCATTTTTCCATAAGGAATATATTCCTATTTTTTGAATCCAAACTGCCGGTTTTCTGAAAATGTCATCGATCGCGCACGAGAAATGCGGCGGCGTCTTGTCAGGGTTGCGGCCTCGTTGCTACCCCTGTTTGG
Organism: Gluconacetobacter tumulicola; assembly: GCF_014174215.1. GTDB lineage: Bacteria > Pseudomonadota > Alphaproteobacteria > Acetobacterales > Acetobacteraceae > Gluconacetobacter > Gluconacetobacter tumulicola. The sequence continues at coordinate 4,886 of NZ_JABEQL010000035.1, forward strand.
GCAACGACAGTGCGTATGAGGTCTTGTGGGATGCGGGCAGGTGGTTTGGGACGTGCGTTCCTCTTTTCTGTAGCAGCGGCGTCCTTGGGCCTCGTCTTCTCCTCCAACGCAGATGCCCGCCAGTCGGTTCATCGCGCCACGCATATCACCCATGCCAATCATACGGCCTACACCGCGCATCATGGACGCCACGTCGCGTTCCGCACCGGCAGGCATCATGAAGCAGGCCGGGTCATCCAGTGCGTGGCCTTCGCCAAGTCGGCATCCGACGTCATGCTGCGCGGAAACGCCGCCAACTGGTGGTACAACGCCGCCGGCGTCTACGCCCGCGGTGCCGCGCCCGAAGCCGGCAGCATCCTGAATTTCCGCGCCAACCGCCGCATGCCGCTGGGTCATGTCGCGGTCGTCCGCCAGATCGTCGACAGCCGCACCATCGTGATCGACCAGTCGCATTGGGCCCAGCGCGGCATCAGCCGCAACGTGGCGGTGATCGACGTCTCGCCCAACAATGACTGGACGGCGGTTCGCGTCGCGCTGAACCAGAACGGCGCCTATGGCAGCATCTATCCGACCTACGGGTTCATCTATTCCCGCCCGGACAGCAGCGGCCGCATCATGACCGCCAGCAGCGAGCGCTCGATCCCGCAGCCCCTCAACAGCGCACCGAGCGACCTGCGCCACCCGATGCGGACGACCGAAGTGGCCGAAGCGCCCGAGAGCCTGCCGAGCGTCACCTACGGCCACGCCTTCCGCGAAGACGCCCCGAACCGTTCCATTCGTTAAGAACCTGATCGAAACACTGATGGATCACCGCCGCCGCGCATAACATTCGGGCTCCAAAAGCCTGCTTGGAAATGTGGGCTGGTGAGCGAGAGTGCCGCAAAGCGGCACGCCCGTCGTGTGTTTCCGAGCATCGGAGCGGAGCGGCCTCAATGGCCGTGAGCACCGAAGCACAGGAAACGCGCGTCGGATCGCCACCAGCCCGCATTTACAAGCAGGCTTTTCAGGGGCGTCCGGCGCGGTGGTAGGGATGGCCTGACGCAATCGCCCGCGCGCGGTAAAGCTGCTCGGCCAGCAAGCCCCGCACCAGCATATGCGGCCACGTCATGGGCCCCAGCGACAATGTATCGTCGGCACGCGCCAGCACCGGCCCATCCAGCCCTTCCGCTCCCCCGATCAGGAAACAGACCGGCCGCGACAGGCCCAGCCAGCGCTCGACATGCCGGGCAAAATCCAGGCTGGCATGCGCCCGCCCGCCTTCGTCCATTGCAATGACGAAGGCCCGGTCAGGCAGGGCGGAGAGCAGAGCCTGCCCTTCGCGCCGCTTGATTTCCGCGGCAGCCCCCCTGCCCTCGGCGACCTCGACCATGTCCAGCTTCGGCGTCAGCCGTTCGGCATAACGCTGGAACAGGTCGCGTTCCACACGGTCCTTCATGCGCCCGACAGCGATCAGCCGCATCATCGGACCGCGTCCTATTCGGCCTCCGGGGCCCCGCCGGGCGGCACGTCGAGATCGGCCCCCCACATGCGCTCCAGACCGTACTGGGCCCGCGCGTCGGTCTTGAACAGGTGCACGACAATGTCCCCGGCATCGATCAGCACCCAGTCGGACCCATTCGCGCCCTCGATCAGCACCCGCTTCAGCCCCGCTTCACCCAGCTTGCGCTCCAGATGCGTCGCCATCGCCGAAATCTGGCGGTCGGCAATGCCGGTCGCGATCACCATCCGGTCGGCGAACGACGCACGCCCCGTCAGGTCCAGCACCACGATATCCTCGCCCTTGTCGTCGGCCAGGCTCTCGGTGATGACCGTCAGATATTTTTCGAGCTTGCTGATTTCCGCCGGTTCGCGGTTCACCGCCTTGCCGGGGCCGGCAACGGCCGCCTTCTTGCGCGGCGTGCCCGGCGCCCGTGCGGCACCGGGTACCGCGGCCAATCCGGCCGGAGTCTTTCTGCCGGTCGTGCCGGCTGTCTTCTTGGGTGCCGTGCGACGAGTGGTACCCGTATCGGCCGGAGGCTTCCTGGCGATGACTCTTACTCCTGCTTCATCCTGTGCGGGATCACCTTGCCGCGCCATCGCGCTCTTCAACGCGCCGGCACGCAATTCCGTTGCTGATATACCGATCTGCGGGGCAGGAAGAAAGGCCCAGGCACACGGCGCGCAATCGGCCAGGATCGGCGCCTCCCGCGCCGGCCGCCGCCAGCGGCCGAGCGCCAGCGCCGCCCGCCCCCGCAAAGCCGCCGGATTGTAAGAGGGCCGGGGCAGCACCGCGAACGGAACCATCGAGACGATACGCCGCCAGCACCGCCAGCGGGGCAATTCCGCCAGCCCATCCGCCCCCATCAGCCAGACGAATTCCACATTGGGAAAACGCCTGACCAGCAAAGCCAGCGTGTCGACCGTATAGCGGGTTCCAAGATGCCGCTCGATATCGGTGGCGATGATGCGCCGCCCATCGACCTGTGCCGCTACCGCCGCCAGCCTGGCCGCAAGCGGCGCCATGCCCTTTGCAGGTTTCAGCGGATTGCCCGGCGAGACCATCAGCCAGACCTGATCGAGCCGCAACAGCCGCAACGCCCGCCGCGCCAGTTGCAGATGGCCGACATGCACCGGATTGAACGATCCCCCCAGGAGACCGACCCGGATGCGCCGCCCGTCTCCCCACACCGGAAGCGCTGTCATGGTCAGGGACGAAGCTGGCCCGTCCCGATGACTTCGTAGCGAAAGGTCGTCAACTGCTCCAGCCCGACCGGACCACGCGCATGGATGCGCCCGGTCGCGATGCCGATTTCCGCCCCGAATCCGAACTCCCCGCCATCGCAGAACTGGGTCGAGGCATTCCACATCACCACCGCGCTGTCGGTGCCGTTCAGGAACCGCGCCGCAACCGCCGCATCCTCGGTCACGATCGCCTCGGTATGCGCACTGCCGAACCGCGCGATATGCGCCAGCGCATCGTCCACCCCATCGACCACCGCGATCGACAGGATCGCATCCAGCCATTCGGTACCGAAATCGGCCTCACTGGCCGCCGGCAGATCGGGCAGAATCGCCCGCGCCCGCGCATCCGCCCTGAAGGCACATCCCTTGGCCGCCAGATCCGCAACAATGCCCGGCAACAGCGCCGGCGCCACCGCAGCATCGATCAGCAGCGTCTCGGTCGCGCCGCAAATCCCCGTCCGACGCATCTTGGCATTGACCACCAACGCCCGCGCCATCTCCGGATCGGCGGCTTCATGGACATAGGTGTGGCACAGCCCCTCGGCATGCGCGAGCACCGGCACCCGCGCCTCGCGCTGCACGCGCTCGACCAGCGACTTGCCGCCACGCGGAATGATCAGGTCGATCTGCCCGGCCGCCCCCAGCATATCCGCCACATGGCGCCGGTCGGTATCGGGCGCGATCTGCACCGCCGCCTCCGGCAGGCCGGCGGCACGCAGGCCGGCCGCCATCGCCCCATGGATGGCCCGCGCGCTATGCAGGCTCTCCGACCCGCCGCGCAGGATCACCGCATTGCCCGACTTGATGCACAGGCCCGCCGCATCGGCACCGACATTGGGGCGACTTTCATAGATCATGCCAATCACGCCCACCGGCGTGGCCACCCGGCTGATGCGCAGCCCATTGGGCCGAGTCCACTCCGCCAGCACCCGCCCGACCGGATCAGGCAGCTGCGCGATATCTTCCAGCCCCGCCGCCATCGCCTCCACCCGCGCCGGGGTCAGGGTCAGCCGATCACGGAACGCGGCGGTCGCGGTAGATGCGGCAAGATCAAGCGCATTCGCCGCCAGGATCTCGTCCTGCCGCTCCCGCAGGGCAGCCGCCGCATGGCGCAGGGCGGCGTTGCGCGTCTCGGACGAACTCTGCGCCAGAACCCGGGCGGCGGCACGGGCCCGCGCGGCCAGCTCCGGCATGGCCGGGGCCCACTGGCCCTCTGCTTCCATGACGGACGTGACTGCGTTCATAGCCGGCCTCCCTGCCTCGATAACGGCTCATTTTCGAACCGCACGCCCGGCATGGGCAAGGGAGAAAAAAGCCGGGCGATCATTTCCCGTTCTTTTTTGCAAAAAAGAACCAAAAAACGCTGATTCGTTCAGGAGCCTTGCGCTTGCACCGTAGGAGGCTCCTGAACGGAAAAAAGTCTTTTTGCTTCTTTTTCTTCAGAAAAAGAAGAAGGGCCTCTTACACGTTGAAGCGGAACAGCAGGACATCCCCATCCTGCACCACATAATCACGGCCTTCGATCCGCAGCTTGCCTGCTTCCTTGGCCCCGGCCTCGCCCTGATACCGGACATAATCCTCATAGGCGACGGTCTCGCAGGCAATGAAGCCCCGCTCGAAATCGTTATGAATCACGGCGGCGGCCTGCGGCGCGCGGGTGCCGGCCGTAATCGTCCAGGCGCGGGTTTCCTTCGGCCCGACCGTGAAATAGGTTCGCAGCCCCAGCAGCCCGTACCCGGCGGCAATCACGCGATCCAGCCCGCTATCGGTCAGGCCCAGCCCTTCGAGGAACTCCTTGCGGTCCTCGGCCCCCAACTGGCTGACTTCCGCCTCGATCGCCGCCGAAACGACAACAGCGGCTGCCCCTTCAGCCTCCGCGCGGGCCTGCACCTTCTTCGAGAACGCATTGCCGGTGGCCGCCGAAGCCTCCTCGACATTGCACACATACAGGACCGGCTTGCTGGTCATCAGCTGCAGGCGGCGCACGGCCTCCTCCTGCCCGGCCGGGATCGCCTTGCGCGCCGGCTGCCCCTCGCGCAGGGCCGCAATCAGCGGCTCCATCAGCGCGACCTGAGCGGCGGCCTCGCGATCATTGCCCTTGGCCTTCTTCTGCAGGGCAACGATCCGCTTTTCCAGCGACTCCAGGTCGGCCAGCATCAGCTCGGTCTCGATAATCTCCGCATCACGGATCGGATCGACCCCGCCTTCGACATGCGTGATGTCGTCATCCTCGAAACAGCGCAGCACATGGATGATCGCATCGACCTCGCGGATATTGGCCAGGAACTGGTTGCCCAGCCCCTCCCCGCGCGAGGCGCCGCGCACCAGGCCCGCGATATCGACGAACTCCAGGCTGGTCGGCAGGATCTTCTGCGACTTGCCGATCGCCGCCAGCGCCGACAGGCGTGGGTCAGGCACCGCCACCCGGCCGACATTCGGCTCGATGGTGCAGAACGGATAATTCGCGGCCTGGGCCGAAGCCGTCTCGGTCAGGGCGTTGAACAGGGTCGACTTGCCGACATTCGGCAGGCCCACGATACCGCAATTGAACCCCATCAGCCCTTCTCCCCGGCCAGCATGGCCATTTTGGTCATGAACAGTTCGGGCTTCCCGTCCGCAAGGACCGGCGCCGTGTCGGACAGGCCGTCGAGCATCGGCTCCAGCCAGTCCTGATCGCTTTTCGAGAAATCGCCCAGCACATGGCCCGTCACACGCTCCCGCGCGCCGGGGTGCCCGATGCCGAGGCGTACCCGCCAGTAATCCTGGCTGCCCAGCATCCTGTCCATCGACCGCAGGCCGTTATGGCCCGCCGCCCCACCGCCCCGCTTCACCCGCACCCGACCGGGCGCCAGGTCCAGCTCGTCATGGAAGGCAGTGATGGACTCGACCGGTATCTTGTAGAAGGCAGCCGCCTGCTGAACGCTTTCACCCGAAAGGTTCATATAGGTCATGGGCTTGAGCAGCAGCACCTTGTGCATGCCCACCCGCCCCTCGGCCACCTCGCCGCGAAAGCGTTTCCGCCATGGCGTGAAGCCATGGCGGGACGCGATGCGGTCGACGGCCATGAAACCGACATTGTGCCGATGCCGGCTCATTCCCGGCTCAGGATTACCGAGCCCGGTCCAGAGCAGCATTACGCGTTCCTGTCGTCTGGCCGTCTGGCCGTTCTTACTTCTTCGCCGCGCCCTTGCCCGGAGCCGCCTTGGCCGGGGCCGCCGCTGCTTCCGCAGGAGCCGTGTCGTCGACGCTCGGCGCCGCGACGGTGGCGATGACGAAGTTCGGGATCTGCAGAAGCGGCGTCACATCCGCGGTGCCCTGCAGATCGTCCCAGCGCACGTTGTCGTGGATGTCGAGCTGCGACAGATCGACCGTGAACGAGGACGGAATGTTCGCCGGATCGACGCTGACTTCCACGCTGTGGCGGACGATGTTCAGCACGCCGCCGCGCTTGATGCCGGGGGACTTGTCTTCACCGGTGAAGATGATGCGCACTTCGACATGCACGTGCTCGCCGGCGGCCAGACGCTGGAAGTCGACATGGACCGGCTGGTCGGTCACCGGGTGAAGCTGGACTTCACGCATCAGCGCGGTGGACGACACACCGTCGACGGTGATGTCGTACACGCGCGAACGCCAGCCGCCCTTGTGCATCTCGCGCAGCACCAGACGCGGGTCCAGCGCGATCAGCGTCGGTTCCTGCTTCGCACCATAGACAACGGCCGGCACCTGACCGGCACGCCTCGTCGCGCGCGCTGCCCCCTTACCAGCCTTCGCGCGCGAAGAAGCCTCGAGTTTCGTAAATTGGGTCACTGTAATGCTCCTGAAAACCTGTTCACGCAGGCCTCCAGGGGTGCCCGCGCGTGGGGGCGTTTAACGGAAAAGCCCGGCCGAGGCAAATATTTCGGCACCAACCGACGCTCTCGGAGGCTGTTTCAAAAGCTTCGATGGTGAGTGGAAGCGTGGCGCCCGCCACGCGTCTGGCGGTGGTTTCCGAGCATCGGAGCGGAGCGGCCTTGATGGCCGAGAGCACCGAAGCGCAGGAAACCGCCGTCAGGCCGCCGCCAGCGGGGTTTTTGAAACAGCCTCTCAGCCCATCACGTCCAGGCTCCACACCGCGGCGCCATCCGCCGGCGGCTGAACCCACAGCGGCGTGGCATTGGGCAGGCGCACATTGGCCGGCAGGCCCATCGCCGACCGCAGGGCCCGGAACATCGCCCCGTGGCAGACGATCAGCACCGTCCCCTCGCCATCCAGCGCGCGGTTCACGGCCGCCACCGCCCGGGCCCGCAGCTCGGCGAACGGTTCGGCGCCCTTCGGCGTATACTCTCCGGCAATCCAGCTATCGTACCAGTCGCCCATGGGCTGACCTTCCTGATCGCCGAAGCAGACTTCCTGGAGCCCGTCATCCACCGCAACCGGCACGGCTTCCGCCCCAGGCCCGGCCATCGCCCGCGCCACGATCTGCGCCGTACGCAGGGCACGGCTGAGCGGCGAGGACACGATCCGCGCAACCGGCGCATACGCGGCCTCGTCCCGGGCCAGCAGCGCACCCGCCGCCTCGGCCTGGGCGATTCCGCGCGCGTTCAGGGGAATATCGGACCGCCCCTGAGAGCGCCCCTCGGCGTTCCAGTCCGTCTCGCCATGACGCAGATACCAGTAAGGCCGGGCGATCATCCGGGTCATGTCCGGGGGCTCCTATTATCGATCCACCCATCCCGGATAGGTCGCCGGCCCCCCACCGGTCAATCCGATGCGTGTCCCCTCAGTCGAACAGCGAGGAGACCGAGCTTTCGTCCGACACCGCCCGCATGGCGCGCGACAGCAGGTTGGCGGTGCTGATCTGGCGGATATTCTCCGCCTTCGCCACGGCTTCGGTCGCGGCGATGCTGTCGGTCAGCGTCAGCATGCGGATCGGCGACTGGGCGACGCGCGACACCGCGCTGCCGGTCAGCACGCCGTGGGTCACATAGGCCTCGACCGCCACCGCGCCCTCGTTCATCAGCGCCACGGCGGCATTGCACAGCGACCCGCCGCTATCGACGATATCGTCGACCAGGATGCAATAGCGGCCGCGCACGTCGCCGATCACGTTCATCACCTCGGACACGCCGGCCCGCTCGCGCCGCTTGTCGATGATCGCCAGGTCCACATTCAACCGCTGCGCCAGTTGCCGGGCGCGCACCACGCCGCCGACATCGGGCGAGACGATCATCAGATTCTCGAACCCGCCGGGAATCTCCAGCGCCGGCGCCGCATAGGGCAGCGAACCGGGCTCGATCCGCCCCTTGATGTCGCGCGTGAACAGCGGCGCGGCGTAGAGATTGTCCACCGGAATGTCGAAGAAGCCCTGGATCTGCATCGCATGCAGGTCCATCGTCAGGATGCGGTTCGCCCCGGCCTCGACCAGCAGGTTCGCCACCAGCTTGGCGCTGATCGGCGTGCGGGGCCCGGATTTGCGATCCTGCCGCGCATAGCCGAAATAGGGCATCACCGCCGTGACCCGACGCGCCGACCCGCGACGCAGCGCGTCGAGCATGATCAGCAGCTCCATCAGATTGTCGTTGGTCGGCGAGCAGGTGCTCTGAATGACGAAGACGTCCTCGCCACGCACATTCTCATGGATCTCGACGAACACTTCCATGTCCGCGAAGCGCCGGACCGAGACATTGCACAGCGGCATCCGCAATTCCGCCGCGACCTTCTCGGCCAGGGGCAAATTGCTGTTACAGGCGACGATCTTCATCTGGCAACGCTCCCGGACGGCGCACTCATGGCTGGCGCGCGGGTTCTAGCAATCGCGCCCCGTCCTGTCATCCGTCTCGCGTATCGATCGCGCATGTCGGCCATGCCGCGAACGCGGGATCATCCTTGGCGTTGCGCCTTCGCCACAGCAGGCGCCCCGGCGGGCGGCGGCAGCGGCGTGTTGTCACGCCCCGAATAGCGCGAAATCACCTGCCGCACCCCACCCGCCGCCTCCTGCGCGGCGGCAATGGCAACCTCGCCCCAATACCCATCCAGCGAATGGGCATCGATGTCATGCAGCTGCGTGGCAGCCCCCGATTCCTTGCCCTGCGCGTCCACCACCCGCCACACCAGTTGCAGATGCTGCTGCGGATGGCCGGAGCCCCCGGGAATGACCTCGCTGACACTCACCGCGCAGGAAACGGTGAAATCCGCCTCGCGCGGACTCTCCTGCACCGCATCCTCGGCATCCCGCAGCGACGCCACGAAGGCCTGGGCCAGCGCCACGTCGCCATCGCCCGGCGCCCCCTTCACCCCGGCGAAATAGATCCGCGCGGCCCGATGCTTCAGACTGTGCGGGTCCTGCGCCATCTGATCGGCCTGGATGCCCGTCAGGGCACCCGCGATCGCCAGCGCAAGCTGGCGCGCGGACTGCCGCAGGGCCTCCGCATCGCCGGCCGCCCAGACGGCGGCGGGAACACCCACCCCTTCCCCGGAGCCGCGCACCGCACCGGCCGGCGTCATGATGCTGTAGGTCGGGACCACCTGCCCGCCACGCGCCTCCGCCCCCAGCCGCAGCCACCAATCGCCGGGGCGCACCGGCTGGGCCAGGGCCGGCACCGTCTGCTCCAGCAGGGCGGCCGCCATGTCGCGGCTCCATTCCCGCGCGGCATCGTCACCCAGCAGGGCCGCCGCCGGCAGCGGAATCGCCAGCCGCGCCGGCGGCGCATTGCGCGCCAGCGACCGCCCGACCCGCCCCGGATCGCGGAACGGGTGCGGCACGTCCAGACATCCGGACAGAAGCAGCAGACTGGCGGCACCGGCCAGACCAGCGAGACGACGAACAGGAAGCACGCGAATCATGCCAGACCTGTAGCACCAGCCGGCGCGATGACCGAAATCTGGTGCCCGATCGGCCCGCCCCCCGCCAGCGTCCGCCGCCGATGGCTGAAAAAGCGCACCTCGTCGCCCAGCGTGTCGACACCCAGCGCCACCGCCTGTCCCACGCCCGCACGGCGCAGGCGCGCCACGCAATACCCCGCCAGATCGAACTGAAAATGATCCGCCCGCCGGCCAGCGGCAAAGAACGATGCCGCCGCCGGATCGGCCGCCAGCGCCTGGGCGCGCATATCGCCCCCAACCTCGTAACTGTCCTGCGCAATGCACGGACCGACCACCGCCCGCACCGAAGACGCCGCCGCCCCCAGCGCCACCATGGCCGCCAGCGTCGCCTCCAGCACACCGCCGACGGCCCCGCGCCACCCCGCATGCGCCGCCCCAACGACCCTGCCATCCGCCGAGGCGAACAGGACCGGCCCGCAATCGGCGGTAATCACCCCCAGCGCCAGACCCGGCCGGTCGGTCACCATCGCGTCGGCGGCCGGTCCCTGTCCCACCGGCCAGGGCACCGTCACCGTCGCCACCCCGTCGCCATGCACCTGCGTCACGCCCAGCAAATATTCCGGCGCCACACCCATGGCCAGCGCCACCCGCCGCCGGTTTTCCGCCAGCGCCGCCGGATCGTCGCCCGAGCGGGTCGAGCAGTTGAGGCTGGCATAAGGCCCCTCCGACACGCCGCCCAACCGGGTAAAGAACCCGTGCGGCACACCGCCCAGCAGATCATGGCGCAGGATCGCATCCGAAGGAATCATCCCCTCGATATCATCACGGATCATGGCATCCTCCCTCATCGCGCATCGCCTCCGGCCGGCTCGACAGCAAAACCGGGGGGCGCGGGCAGACCCGGCGACGTGATCGCCAGTGCCTTGAACAGGCGCCCCATCCGGTCCGGCGCCGCCAGCCGCTGGGCGGCGTCACGAATGGCATGGGCTTCCACCGGCGGCCGGTTGCGGGCCAGTTGCTCCGCCCGCGCGAACAGGCCCAGCCCGGCCAGCAGCGCCCCCTGCGTCACGCTGCCATGGCAGGCCGCCCCCGCCGCCGCGCGGGCAAAGGCCGCGAAATCGACATGCGCCGTCAGGTCCGCCAGCCCGGGATCGGCCAGCGGCCAGGCCGGCTGGCCATCCCGCAGGGCCTGCAACGTGTCGCCCCACAGCGCGCCGTCATACCCGTAATCGATGAACAGGGCCGTGCCGGGCGACCGGGCAAACCGCGCCGCCAGCCTCCGCGCCACCGCCAGCGCCTCCGGGCAGCATTCCAGGATCTCGCCCTCGGGCACGGGCCGGTCGAACGGCGCCTCCGGCAGGTCTTCTGCCGGCAGGGCCACAAACCCCACCCCGTCCACAAAGCGTTCGCTCCACCCCGCCCCGGTCCTGACGAACTGCCGGATCGGCAACGCATCGAGAAATTCATTGGCCAGCAGGATCATCGGCCCGTCCGGCAGCGCCTCGATCCGGTCATGCCACGCCACCGGCTGCGCCGTCCGCCCCGCCAGCGCCGCGCGCTGCACCTCCCGCAGCCGGGGCGAGGTCTCGACCAGATGCACCCGCGCCGCTTCATGACAATCCGGCGCAACCCGCGCCAGCAGCCGCGTCATGTCGGCCATCAGCGTACCGCGCCCGGGTCCCGCCTCGGCCAGGATGAACGGGTCCGGCCGCCCCATCCCCTGCCACGCAATGGCCACCCAGGCACCGAGGATCTCACCGAACATCTGCGAGATCTCGGGCGCCGTGACAAAATCGGCGAACGGGTCGCGCCCGGCATAATAGGCCGCATTGGCCCGCGCCATGAACCGGTCCAGCCGCTCCGGCGCGGTACCGCTCACGGGCGTTCCGCCTCTTCCGTCCCGATTGCGGCCGGCATCAGCACCGGACGCGGCGGCCGCATCATCGCCTGCGCCATCAGTCCCGCCCCCGCGATCGCCATCGGAATGCACAGGATCTGCCCCATCGTGGTCCCGAAGGGCAGGAACCCGATAAACGCATCGGGCTCGCGGAAGAACTCGCAGAAACTGCGCGCCACCGCATAGCCGAACAGGAACAGCCCGGCGAGGAAGCCCGGCCGTTCGCGAATCCGTTCGCTGCGCGCCACCAGCCACATGATCGTAAACAGCACCGCACCTTCCAGCAGCGCCTCATACAGTTCCGAAGGATGGCGCGGCTCCGGCCCCGCCTGCGGAAAGACCATCGCCCAGGGCAGGTCGGCCGGCGCGGCACGGCCCCACAATTCCCCGTTGATGAAGTTCGCGACCCGGCCCAGCCCCAGCCCCATCGGCACCACGATGGTCACCCGGTCGGAAAAGGCCAGGAAGCTCAGCCCGTTGCGCCAGGCAAACAGGGCCAGCGCCAAGACCACCCCCAGCGCGCCGCCATGGAAGGACATCCCGCCATGCCACACCTGCAGGGCGGCCAGCGGATGCTCCAGATAAAGCTGGGGCTGATAGAACAGGATATAGCCCAGCCGCCCCCCCAGCACGACGCCGAGCGTCGCCCAGGTCAGGAAATCGTCGACCTGCTCCGGCGTGCCGGCCTGCGGCGTCAGCGTGACCAGACGGCGCACCAGCCGCCAGCCGACCACCAGCGCGGTGATATAGGCCATGGCATACCAGCGGATCGCCAGCGGCCCGACATGCACCATGACCGGATCGAATTGCGGAAAGATCAGTACAGGCAGCATGCGGCGTCCTTCGACGTCGAAAAGGGCAGAAACCGGGCGGGCGTCACAGATACGCGTCGTCGGTGGCGAGATAATCGTGAACGTAACGGCGGATGCCATCCTCCAGCGACGTGAAGGGCCTGGTGTATCCCGCCGCCCGCAGCCGCGTCATGTCGGCGCAGGTATAGGATTGATATTGCCCCCGCAGCGCCTCGGGCATGTCGACGAACGCGACCTGCCGGGGCAGCCCGGCCGCATCGCACACCGCATGGGCCAGGTCCAGATAGGTCCGCGCGACGCCGGTGCCGCAATTGAACAGCCCGCTGACCTGCGGATTGTCCAGCAGCCACAGCATGACGTTCACCACGTCTCCCACCCAGATGAAGTCGCGCGCCTGCGCCCCATCGGCCAGCCCCGGCACGTTCGAGCGGAACAGCGTGGCCGGCTGGCCACGACGCACCTCGTCGTACTTCACCTTGACGACCGAGATCATGCCGCCCTTGTGATACTCGTTGGGGCCGTAGACGTTGAAGAATTTCAGCCCGGCCCATTGCGCGGGCGCCGGCTCCCCCCCGGCAACCCAGCCCTGCACATGGCGGTCGAACACATGTTTCGACCAGCCATACAGGTTCAGCGGCCGCAGCGCCTCCAGCCGCGCCGGATCGTCGGAAAACGGCTCCGGCCGGTCGGCGCCGCCATAGGTCGCGGCCGAGGACGCATAGATGAACCGCGCCCCTTCCCGCGCGCACCACTGCCACAGGCGCGCCGACAGATCGACATTGGTCCGCCAGACCAGGTCGCCATCCCGGGCGGTCGTCTCGCTGATCGCACCCATATGCAGCACGGCCGACACGTCCGGCCGAGTGTCCAGGAACGCGTCCAGCGCCTCGGGGGCCACCAGCCGGTCGGGCGCATGGCGCGCCACGTTGCGCCATTTGTCGCCCGTCCCCAGCCAGTCGACGACCACCGTCTCCTCGCCCCGCGCCCGCAGCGCCGCCTGTAGACACGAGCCGATGAAACCGGCCCCTCCGGTGATGATGATCATGCCCTACTCTATAAAACAGATCGCGCCGCGTTCGAAGAGGCGCCACGTCAGCCACCCACCCATCCGCATTGGCGGATGGCCTTGCGGCGCCGGACTGTCTATATGCTGCGCATGCAATTCCCTGTCCGTGCCGCCCCGGCGGGTGCGGGCGCAGACCCGGCAGTGAACACAGGAGGACCCGCCATGTCCGACAGGCCACGCTTTTTTGACGATCTCGCCGGTGTCGCCGGCGGCGCGCTCTCGGCCCTGGCCGGCGTGCGCGAGGAGGTCGGCGCCATCGTCCGCGTGCGGGTCGACGAAGTGCTGTCGACGCTGAACCTGGTCCGGCGCGAGGAATTCGAGGTCGTGCGCGAACTCGCCGCCCGCGCCCGCGCGGCCCAGGAGGATTCCGACGCCCGTCTGGCGGCACTGGAAGCACGAGTCGCGACGCTGGAAGCCATCATCACTCCGGACCAGCCCTTCCAGGCCCCTGAACCGCCGGGCGGCCCGTTCGGCAATTACGCCTGAAAAATAAATTTTTCGTCTCCATTGTCCGCACGCATGCGCGTGCGCTTGCCAGCATGGCAAGACCGCCCATAGGGTTGGGGTGTGACCGCGTTCCCACCCGTGGCGGGAACGGCACACGGTCCGTTCTGCAGACGTACGGGGTCCGACGCTCGACGCCGGCCCCCTCCCTCCACGGCCTAGGGGAGTCCCACATGCCTGCCCTCTCCATCTCCTCTCCCAAGCATGACGCCAACCCGCTCGACCTGATGGAACAGATCGTCGGCGGGTACGAATGGGCGTTCGAACGCCGCAACGATTCGGAAATGGCCGCCGAGGCCCCCGGGAAATGGTGCGACTACGGTCTGTACTTCTCCTGGTCGCGCGAAGTCAGCGCCATGCATTTCACCTGCACGTTCGACCTCAAGGTCCCGCCCCAGCAGCGCCGGGCCCTGTTCGAACTGGTGGCGCTGGCCAACGAGCGGTTGTGGATCGGTCATTTCGGGATGGACCTGGAAAGCGGGATGCCACTGTTTCGCCACGCCGTCCTGCTGCGCGGCGCACCCGGCGCGTCGATGGAAAGCCTGGAAGACATGATCGACATCGCCATCACCGAGTGCGAACGCTTCTACCCCGCCTTCCAGTTCGTGCTGTGGGGCGGCAAGACCCCGACCGAGGCGCTCGAGGCCGCCATGCTCGACTGCGCGGGCGAGGCGTGACCGAGGGAAAGACCCTGGCGGGTTCGCTTCCCCCGCTGCTGCTCGTCGGATGCGGGCAGATGGGCGGAGCGATGCTGGCCGGCTGGCTGGCGGACGGGCTGGCCCCGTCCGTCATTCTCGACCGGCACCGCGACGATATCCCGGCACCGCACAGCGTGGTCCGGCAGGCCTCCGACCTGCCGGACGATTTCGCGCCCGCCCTGATCATCCTGGCGACGAAACCGCAGAAGGCGGCCGAGATCCTGCCCTCTATCGCGCATTTCGCCCGCCACGCGCCAATCCTGTCGGTCATGGCCGGCAAGACGGTCGGCGGCCTCACCGCAGCCCTTGCCGAAGCCGGCACTCCGGGCGCGACCGTCATCCGCGCCATGCCCAACACCCCCAGCGCCGTCGGCCAGGGCATGACCGTCTGCTTCGCCCCTCCCACGGCGACCGAGGCCGATCGCGCACTCTGCACCCGCCTCCTTTCGGCGGTGGGCGACGTGGCCTGGGTGGCGGACGAGGCCCAGATGGATGCCGTCACCGCCGTATCCGGCAGCGGCCCGGCCTATGTCTTCCTGCTGGCCGAGCTGATGGAGCAGGCCGGCATCGCCCAGGGCCTGCCCGCCGACCTGGCCCGGCGGATCGCCCGGCGCACCGTCTCGGGCGCCGGCGCGCTGATGGAACAGTCCGGCATCGACGCGGCCGAACTGCGCCGCCGCGTCACCAGCCCCGGCGGCACGACCCAGCAGGCGCTGGAGGTGCTGATGGCCCCGCAGGCCTGGCCGGCGACGATGGAGCAGGCCATCGCCGCCGCCACGCGGCGCGCGCGCGAACTCGCATCCTGAGCAGCGAACTTGCACGCGCCTGCGCCGTAATTTAACCGCAATGAAGACCAAGCCTTCCGGATCGGCCGGACCAGGCCACAGACCAGATGACCGTCAGAAAGCTTATGGATAACGATCAGTTCGACGATGCCCTGCTTCGCGCCGCCATGGAGCGTGCCGCCCTTTACGGCTGGGGACGGCTGAGCGTCGTCGATGCCGCGCGCGATGCCGGCGTTCCGCTGGACGAGGCAAGGCGCCGCTTTCCGGTCAAGACCGCCATCCTGCTGAAGCTGGGACGGCTGGCCGACGAATCCGCCCTGGTCGATGACGGCAGCACCGGCGACGTGCGGGAACGGCTGTTCGACGTGCTGATGCGCCGCTTCGACGTCCTGCAGCAATATCGCGAGGGCGTGCGCGCGGTCATGCGCGCCCTGCCGTTCGACCCCGCGCTGGCCCTGTTCCTGGCCGCCACGACGGCCGAGAGCATGCGCTGGATGGCGGGCGCCGCCGGCCTCGACATCTCCGGCCCCGCGGGCGCGCTGCGCATCCAGGGCCTGATCGGCGTCTGGGCCTATACGATGCGCGCGTGGGAACGCGATGACAGCGAGGACATGTCCCGCACCATGGCGGCCCTGGACCAGGCGCTGGACCGCGCCGCCCGCCTGGGCAGCATGCTGACCCGGCGCCGCGCGGCCACGCCGGAGATCACGCAGCCCATGGAGCCGATCGATCCGTCGATCGACCTGCCGCTCGACCCGCAGCCCGATCAGTTCTAAACCCGCGATACAGAACCCCCTTTACGCGGCCCCGTCCTTCCCTCTAGAAGGGCGTGGCCGACACGATCGGGTCCAAATGGGGCGTAGCCAAGCGGTAAGGCAGCGGATTTTGATTCCGCCATGCGGAGGTTCGAATCCTCCCGCCCCAGCCAGTCTCACAATGCGATGCCATGCTCCCCCGCCGCTGCCCCCTCGAACGCAGGGGCCGGGCGCGACCGGCCATGCATCCGCAGCGGAGCCCATCCCCATCGTCGCCACGGGTCTTCTTCATATTGATTTCGAAAAAAATAAGGTATTGAAGATTTCCGTTGCGCGATCGCATCGTCAGCCGGTCATGACAATTATGCCGGCCGCGCGCAGCCTGTCCGCAACAGATGAATCAGTGGACCCGGATGCCGGGATTTCATAATCAGGAAGACATGCGCAGGATATTTCCGACCTCGACCCTGACAGACCGAAATCCTGGCCATTCCTTGCGCTGACGACGCCATGATCGCGTCAGGACCGGGCCCCTGAAGAACAGAACCGGCGCGCCCTCTCCGATCGGGCAGAGAAAGCGGATCTTTTCACGCCCGTCACGCGGGCGCGGGCCACGGCCGACAGGCGGCCGTGGCGGGAAGGCTGTTCAGACCGCCTTCTTCAGGTTCGGACTGGCCTTGAAACGAACGGTCTTGCCGGCCTTCACCTTCACCGGCTCGCCGGTGCGCGGGTTCAGCGCCTTGCGCGCCTTGGTCTTCTTGACCGTAAAGGTCCCGAAAGACGGCAGCGTGAACCCGCCTTCCTTCTTCAGTTCCTTGACGATCGCAGCAATCAGATCGGACGCGGCCTGGTTGGCGGCGACCCCCGTGCAGTCGATCGAATCCTGGATGACGGCTGCAATGAAGGCTTTGCTCATGTGTTCTCTCTTCTCCTGCCAGGTCCTGGAAATACATTCGCAACGGGGCGGACCGTTGCGACGCTCTGAATCAGCGGTCGCGGCTTTTAGCGCGCTGTTAAATATTATGCCACAAAATTCTTTGATGCATGCGAATTCTTGCTGACACGCACTGCGAAATAGCCACCCCTTCCCGAAACTGCCCGATTTCGCGGAAAACTGGACAAGAGACGATGAAAGATAACGGCCTCGCACCACTTTTCGTCCGATGACCCGGCCGCGCGTCACCTGCCTGTTCGCCCAATACGACCCGGCAGGCCTGCTGCGCCCACATGTCCGCCATTACCTGGGCGAGCTCGCCGCCTGCGGCATGACGGTCCATCTCGCGCTTTCGGGGGCCCGCGACCTGTCGGCGGACATCGCCCGCTTCTGCGCGGAGCGGGGCATCACGCCGCATCTCCGGCCCAATCGCGGCATGGATTTCGGCGCATGGCAGGATCTTCTGGCCGCCGGCTGCGCCAGGGGCGCCGAACGGGTCGTCCTTGCCAATGACAGCGTGTTCGGCCCGCTGCGTCCCCTGGCACCGATCCTGGACCGCATGATGGCGCGCCCCGCCGATGTCTGGGGCCTCGTCGAATCCCGCTTTCCGGTCTGGCATCTGCAATCCTGGTTCCTGTGCTTCGGCGCCGATGCACTCGCCCACCCGGCCATCCAGCGCGTCCTCACCCTGCCATTCGCCGAGATGAACAAGGACGAGATCATCCTGCACGGCGAAATGGGCCTGGGCACCGCCATCCGCGCGGCGGGCCTGCGCACGGCCTCGGCCTGGGCCGACACTGCACGGGGGCCGCGCCGCCTCGTCCCCGTCAATCCGATGCATATCGACTGGCTGTCGATCGCGCGCGCGCCCGACACCCCCTTCATCAAGATCGAGCTTCTGCGCGACAATCCCTGTGGAATCGGCTGGACAGGCGCCTGGCGCGGCCTGCTGGCAAAACGCGATCATTTCCCCGCCGCCTGGATCGACGACATGCTGCGTGGCCGGCCCGACACCGCCTGCATGGCCGGGTGGAAAAGCCGCCTGCTGTTCCTGCTGCTCAGCCGGGACCGGCCGGCAATCCTTCGGGCCATGACCCGGCGGCCCCCCGCAGCAGTTCCAGCAATGTCTCCGCCTGCTGTTGCCAGGTAACCAGTTGGCTCTTGCAGGGATTGACATGGCCCGCCAGACGGTCCGGCCGGTCCAGCAGTTCCGTCACCGCCGCCACAAGCGCGTCCGCATCGGCCGTCAGCCCGATCAAGGTGCCGTTCACGCCGGCGACGATATCCTCCGCCTGCCCCCCCGGCGCCGAGGCAACAACCCATACGTCGCGGGCCAGGGCCTCGCGTACGGTCAGGCCATAGCTTTCCGGCCAGCATGACGGAAACAGCAGGACGTCGATCGAATCAAAGAAGGCATCGATCGTCCCGTCATCATAGGCCGGCACCACCTCGACCGTGCCCTGCGTCCGCCAGTCGGCGACGTCGACCGTGTTCATGCCCAGCACCGTCTTGTTGTCGACCAGGCGCAGCACCCAGTCTCCCCGCCCCAGTGCCTCGAACGCAGCACGGATCAGCGGATAACCCTTCACCGCCTCCACACCCCCGACATAGCCGAAACGCAGCGGGCTGCCGGCCGGCCGCCGCGACCTGCGCCCGACCGGCCAGCGAAAGCCGTTGCGGTGCACCACGATCCGCGCCGGATCGACACCATTGGACAGATGCAGGTCGCGATGCGTGGCGCTGGGGCTGAGCAGAAGTGCTGCATCGCGCAACGCGGCCCCCGCCAGCGCCGCCCGATCCTCCAAATGCCGTGCCTCCGATTGGCAGCGCTGGCAGGTCCGAAGATCGATCTGTTTCTGGCCGCAGAACCGCCCATCCGCGCGCACCATGAACTGCCGGTCGCACAACCACCAGGAATCATGCAGCGTGATGACATAAGGAATGCCCCGCGCCCGGCACACATCCACCAGCCCCACGCCCAGCCCCTGGGTGGCATGAAGATGGACCACATCGGGACGAAACGCCGCGACATGCTGGTCGAACAGCGCGGCGGCCGCCGGATGATGAAACATCATGATGCCATCGGCCGTCGCCGGCAGATCGACCGCCACCACCGGCACGCCGCGATGCGTATAGCGCGCCGCCGCCGCCGGACGGTCCGGATCGCCCGCATGGCCCGGCCGGGCGGTGAAAACCGACAGCGCGGCCCGCCCGCTGGCCTGCAACCGCTCGACCATTTTCACGGCAACATGCGTCGCCCCGCCGAAAGCCCTCGGCGGGTAATAGACATTCACGCACAACACCCTCAACCGCCCGTCCCGGACCACGGGCGGCGGCGCACCGAATGCCGCCCGCACCTGCGCCTGCGCCACCCGCGCGGGGGCATAGCGCGCCATGACATCGGCACGCGCCCGCTCCCCCATGGCGCGCCGCAGCGCCCCATCGCCCGCCAGCACCAGAAGCGCACGCGTCCAGTCCGCTTCGCGCGCGGCCAGACAACCGGTGTGGCCATCGACGATCACATCGGCAAAAGCCCGCCGGGGCGAACAGACCAGCGGCACGCCGACAGCGGCAGCTTCCAGATATTTGATGTTGCTCTTCGCATCATTGAAGACACTGTCTTCCAGAGGCGCGATCGCGATATCCGCGCGCGCCATCAGCGCCAGATAATCCGCATAGGGCCGGCCGGGCATCACCACGACCCGCTCACCCAGCGCCCGTATCGCGGGCGGCAATGCCAGCTCGCCCACAATCCACAGCACCAGCCGCGCATCTTCCGCCATTGCCGCGATCAGCCCAGGCGCCGCCACAAGAAAATCGGCATCATGCGTGCGCGTGCCCGATCCGTAGATCACGACGACCGGCCCGCCCTCATCGTCCGCCCGGCGCGGCAGGGATGCCAGAGCCGACCGCGCCGCATCCAGCGTTTCCGCATCAAGTGCGTTGTCGATAACGGCCACGTCCACCACGCCGGCATCCAGCATCGCCTGTGCCAGAACGGGGGTGGAGGCAATTCCCTTTTCACATCCCAGCATGCAGGCACGGAACAGTCCCGCCCCGAACAGAAGCTGCCCACGCTCCTGTTTCGACAGCATCGCCAGGTTGCCGTTCCGGGCATACAGGTCACGGTCGAAGATCAGATCGTCGACCTCCCACCAGGACGGAATGGCGAGACGACGCGCCTCCTCCAGCATCCCCTGCACGGACGCGAAGGCCGGCACGCGATAGAACACCACGCCGGAACAGAATTGCAGCGCACCGAGCGCCTCTTCGGTATGGCGCCAATCCACCACCCGGCATTCCCAGCCCAGAAGCCGCATCTGTTCGACGCGCTGCCAGACACGATATTTCGCACATTGGGCCAGCCTGATTTCCGCGATGATCAGGATCACGGGCGTCCAGTCGGCCGGCGTCACCACGGGCAGGATCTCTTCCTGCCCCCGGCGCGATGGGGCGCCGGACGCGCGCGGAAACAGCGCGCGCCCGACATAGCCCAATGCCGGCCCGATTCCGTCACGCCCGACCCGGGCCCACAGGCGCGCCGCCGCCTCGCCCAACGGGCGGCCAAACGGATCGCGACCGAGCGTCATCGCCCGGACGATCCGCGCCACACGCAGGAGACGACCGGACAATGCCCGATCCTGCAGCGTCACCAGATGGCGCAACCGGTCCAGTTCCGCCCGCAGATCCGCCGCCCGCGCGGCCTGTAGCCGCACACCGGCCTGCGCAAGGCCAGGATCGTCGGCAGGCAACAGGCCGGAAGCGGAAGCGGAACCGTCCATGTGCTGCGATCAGCTCAGGGTAAAGTCGCTGGCCTTCAGGTCGGTAATGCCAACGAACGTGATGCGCGTATTGTCGCTCAGCTGGATCGTGCTGTTGCCACCCGCAATGGTCGCGGCGGACAGAATCCCCTGCAATCCATTATTGTTCTGGTAGCCATATTGATAGAGCGCGACCAGGTTCCCCGCCGCACTGCCGAAATCGGTAATGACATTGTTGCCGCCGCTGCCGGGCCCGTTGGTGAAGGCGAACAGATTGTCGCCGCTGCCACCCGTCATCGTCGCGCTGCCGGTGCCGCCCACCAGCGTATCGTTGCCCGTCCCGCCCACAAACGTCACATCGCCGCCGTCCGCAAAGGCATGGAGCGGGTTGCTGGCCTGCGCGCCGTCCAGCGTCTCGTTGCCCTCATTGGCCACGAACAGGGTCGGGCCGGAGGCCCCCAGCGTCATGCTCAGGCCCGCCGAGCCGAAGATGGTGGACTGGCCGGCCACCACGCTCGTCATGCCGGTGCCGTTCAGGAAGGTCAGGCTGCCGGTCACACTGATCGTATTGCCGACACCCTGGACAACCTGCAGGTCTCCGGCTGCGGAAATCGTATCGGAAACCGCTCCGCCGATGGTGCCCGACGACCCCGTGAACGAAACCCGGTCCTGCGCCCCGCCGGAGACGGTGCTGCCACCGCCCACCGAGACGATGCTGCCGGCGGCATTGTCGACGACGGTCGCATTCGTCCCCAGCAGGACCAGCGAACTGCCGGCATTGATGGTCACCGACTGGGTACCGAGGGCGCCGACGATGGTGTCCGTTCCCATCGAAACGACATCATTGTTGCCTTCACCGAGGAAGATCCGGTTTTCACCCCCTCCCGCATTGACGGTATCGTTCCCGCCGTCGGTCACGACCAGATCGTTGCCCGCGCCCATATTGATGGTAAAGTTACCTGTCCCGCCGATGAAGACATTGTCACCGGCCGTCGCCAGAAAGCTTCCGCCTGCCGGCCCGCCCAGGAAGGTCGTGCCGCCCAGCGTGCCGGAAATGACATCCACCGAGGTCGTGACCTTGTGGGCGTCGATGGCCACAGGCGCCATCTGCACGGCATCGGGCGCACTGCCCGACAGCGCGCCCGCCACGATGTTGACATAGGCGCCATCCAGCGCATAGGCGCCGCCGACCGTGATCATCCCGACCGCATTGGCGCTGCCGGCGGCGTTGAAGCCATTCTGCTGAGTGGAAAAATTCTTGCCCGCGGCACTTGCCCGCAGGGTCTGCGCATAGGCATTGGCCAGGGCAAGCGTATCGCCGCCATCGACCGTCACGTTCACATTGGTACCCACCGCACCCATCACGGTTACAATCGCCACAGCCCGCTCCCCGACGTTGCCTGGCCGGACGACGACATGTCATCAGCCATTACAAACCGATCCGGAACCGCATCGCATGACGATGGCCGCCCGGAATGACGGGACCATGTAAGCGTGGAGACCTTCCCAAAATATTAACATCCTGTCGTGCAGGATCAAAAAATCATCGGCCACCGCAAGAGGGACGCACGACATTCCGATGGATGCAGACGATTGGCTCCCCATGGCCCACACGCTGCCGGACGCGCCCGGATTGCTGGGATGCGACGCGCTCGATCCCTATTTCGTGACGCCGCCGGACCTGGACCCCGATCCCGCCATCAATATGGTGCTGCCGTTCCTGGCCTGGATAGTCACCCTCGCCCGCCCCCACGGCATCGGCCTGGCCCCCGGCCGCCCCGCCCTGCACGCGCTCCTGACGGAACAGGCCCACCGCCTGCGCCTGAATCTGACCGTCCACGCCATGACCGACCGTCCATGTCCCGGCACCTGCGACCTGCTGTGGGTGGCGTTGCCGCCGGCGGATATCGGCGACCAGACACCGGATCGGCTCGTCCCGCTCCTGTCACCGCACGGTGCGTTGCTGCTGTACGGGCTGGATGGCGCAACCGACCGGCATGCCGCATGGTCCCGCTGGCTGGCCGAAATCCCGCGCGCCACAATGCCGCTGGGTCGCGGGCTGACATTAGCATTGCCCGGGCCGGGCGCACCGCTCGCGGGCCTTTGCGACGCCCTGAACCGCGCGCAGGGGGATAGCGTGGCCGCCAACCTGGCCAGCCGCTTCGCCGCCATCGGCACCCATTGGGCAACCCGGCGCGCCCTGGCCGATGCGCGGGCGGAACTGGCCGAGACCCGCGCCTCCCTCAGCCGCACCCGGCTGGACGCCATGGAATTGCGGCTCGAACGGAACCGGCACGCACCGCCCGCCGATCCGCCGGCCTCCCCTCCTCCCGACAGTCCAACACCAACCATCTCCGCGTCACCACCCACGCCCACGCCCACACTCGCCCTGCGGGCCCGGCTGGCCCGGCGGCTGGCACGCCCGCAGCCCATCCCGGCGGAAACACCGCCTCCCGAACCAGCACCCGCCCGCCGGCCCATCCGCACGGTCCTGTTCATCTCGGGCGAACCGGCGACACCCGGCACGATCTACCGTGTCGACCGCAACGCAGCCGCCTGCCGCGCAGCCGGGTACGAGGCAAGAAGCCGCGACTGCGCCGCCGTCGGCCCCGACGACATTCTCTGGGCCGACCTGATCGTCCTGTGGCGCGTGGACTATAGCGGCCATGTCGATACGCTGATCCGGCTGGCGCGCGCGCGCGGCGCCCTGCTGGCCTTCGACGCCGACGATATCGTGTTCGAACCCGAACTGGCCCGCGGCGACCTGATCGACGGCATCCGCACCAGCCCTGCCCCCGTGGCGCGGATCGAACGCATGTATGCCGACATGCAGCGGACCCTCCGCCAGTGCGATCTCGCCATCGCCACCACCGAAACCCTGGGCGACCGGATGCGCCCCTACACGCCCCTGACGGTGATCGTGCCCAACATCCACGACCAGGGCACGCTGGCGCGGTCGCGCCGGGCCGCCCGCCGCCGCGCGGCCACCCCATCCGACGGGCTGGTGCGGATCGGCTACGCCACCGGATCGCGTACCCACCAGCGCGATTTCGCCCGCGCCCTGCCGGGGCTGCTGGCGGTCATGGCCCGGCGGCCGGAGGTGCGGCTGGTCCTGTTCCGCGAACCGGGGGGCGGCCGCCCGCTGCTGCTGACCGAGGAATTCCCCGCCCTGCACGCCCGCGCATCGCAGATCGAATGGCGCGACATGGTCGCGCTGGACGCCCTGCCCGACGAACTGGCGCGGCTGGACATCTCGATCGCTCCGCTGGAGACCGGCAATCCGTTCTGCGAAGCCAAGAGCGAACTGAAATTCTTCGAGGCCGCCCTGGCCGGGACCTGCACCATCGCCTCCCCGACCGCCCCCTTCCGGGCGGCGATCCGCGATGGCGTCACCGGCCTGCAGGCCGACAGCGACGCGGAATGGGAAGAGGCACTGCTCCGGCTGGTGGACGATCCACCCCTGCGCGCCCGCATGGCGCGCGACGCGCTGCATACGGTCCTGTGGGAATACGGCCCCCAGCGCCAGGCCACCCTGCTGGGCCTGACGATCGCGGGCCTGGCAGGCGGCCAGGCCGCCGCGCAGGCCGGCGCGCTGGCGCTGGCATGCGGCGCCACCCGCGTGCGCGCCGTGCCCACCATCCCCGACAGCGAGACATTGCTGCACCAGGACCAGTTGCAGGATGCCGCCGTCACAATCGTCATCACCACGTACCAATATGCCGATCATGTCATCGAGGCCCTGGAATCGGTCCGCCACCAGACGCTCGAACCGCTGGACCTGATCGTGGTGGACGATGCCTCGACCGACGATACGACGGCCCTGGTCAGCGGCTGGATGGCCCGGCACGGCAGGCGCTTCAACCGCCTGCTGCTGCTGCGCGCGCGCCACAATGCCGGGCTGGGCGGCGCCCGCAATATCGGCATGGCCGCCGCCGAAACCCCGTATGTCATGCAGCTCGATGCCGACAACCGCCTGCTGCCCGACGCGTGCGCCCGCCTGCTGGATACCATCCGGCAGGCGGATGCGGGCTTCGCCTATCCCATCATTCGCCGCTTCGGCCGGGCGGACGGCGTGATGGGCGATATCCCCTGGCATCCGGGGCGCCTGGTCGGCGGCAATGTCGTCGATGCCATGGCCATGGTGGCAAAATGGGCGTGGGCGGCGGCCGGCGGCTATTACGTGTCCCGCGACGCCATGGGGTGGGAGGATTACGATCTCTGGTGCAGCCTGGCCGAACGGGGCATCGCCGGGGCGCATGTGCCCGAAATCCTGGCCGAATACCGCGTCCACGACGCCGCCATGACCGACGGCGTGACCGAACGCGCGGCCCACAAGCAACGCGTGGTCGCCCTGCTGCGTGCCCGCCATCCCTGGATACGCCTGACCGCGCCGGAGGCGAGAAGCCGGGCCTGACGGGCGCCCGCGCCGCGCCGCGGACCTGCGTCAGCATCATGCACCTGCCATCCCCGACCGCAACCGGCCATTCAGTCCGCTCTCGCCCGCCAGCCCACATTTCCAGGCTCTCATCGGCGCCCCGAGGGATCGGCAGTGAACCGCCCCGGGATTGGCGGAGACGACCGGACGCCACCCTCATGAACCCCGGCGGAGGCATACCAACTATTTAATTCTGGGCATCTCATTTTCATGGCCTGTTCGCGCGCGTACAAGACATGAACTGGAAGAGGATATCTCCATGGTTGGTAGTGCATTCCCCGTCGGCAGAAGAAGCGCATGGGGCACCCGTATGGCGGCGGCCTTGCTTGCCCTGGCAACGGTAGCCACAGATGACGCGGCGTATGCCGCCGAAAGCGACGTACAGTCCCAGTCCACGCAATCCCTGATCATTTCCTATCGCAGCACTCCTGCCGGGCGACCGGCCCTGCTGCACACGCTGCGTACCCAACTGGCACCACGCCTGCATGCGTTGCAGGCCCAAGGCAGCCTGGCACATTACCGCATCCTGTTCAGCCGCCTTGTCGACGCGAACACCTGGGACGCATTGCTGATCCTCGACTTGCGCAACGATGCACAGCTCACCTCCTGGCGGACGATCGATGCCAGAACCCCCGCCGGGCTGAGCGCGACTGACTTGACGAATGTCACAGCCGTGGAAAGCACGCTCTCCGATCCGGTCGGCCATGGCGGCCCTGCCGATGACGGTCCGGACGCGGTCTACATGGTGGTTCCATACGATTATTTCGTGCCGACGAAGGACTACACTGCCTATGTCCGATCCTATGTCTTTCCGCAGACCGACGGGTGGATCGCGGCCGGCGCTCTCAATGCCTACCAACTCTATGCCGCCCGCTACGGTGCCGGCCGGAACTGGATGTCGATGCTGGTGCTGGCCTATCACGGCGATAACGGGCTGGACCAGCGCAACGACGTCATCGCCGCTACCCGCAAGACCTTGAGCGCGAACCCCGGCTGGGCGGCAACGGCTAGCGGAAAAGGCCATATCCGTACAGAGAAAGCCGCCATGATCGCGGACCTGATCGCCGGCGGCTGAACCCGGGCGCCCGGCTCGCCATTGGCTGATCCCGCACGGGCGCCATGTCTGCAAGCCGCCGCCCCATATACCGGCGCGGCCCCGCGGGGGAACCGTGCCGGTATGGCGCCCAAGGTTCCGGCGCCAGCGACCGGCTGAACGCGGCACGCCGGCGCGCGGCGTTCAGCCGGCGCGTACGACCAGAACGTGAAAGCTGCCTGGGATCATGGCCCCGTGCGCCTGCCCGGGCGCGGGGGGCGAGAAACGCGCGGCGGGCAGATACAGCGTGCCGGTCCGGGCGTCCAGGGCGCCGGTGCGTGCGCCCGTTTCGGTCGGAATGCGCTTCACGCCCCCGGGCACGCCGGCACCCGCCAGCGAGATCTGGTCCAATTCCCCGCTGGCGCCGCATGGGATGTAGGCGCGCCGCCGCATGGCATCAAGGATGACGGCATCGGGCCCGCCGCCGATGGCGACCAGGCCTTCCAGCGTCTTCCGCCCAGCCGAGACGATTGCGGCCTTGCCATTGGCGCAGGCCGCGATCAGCCGGTCCGATGCCTTGTCGTACGCCAGGCCGCTGGGCCCGGCGCACGCGCCCAGCGCGATGGCCGGCCCCGCCGCCATGGCGGCGGTGTCGACCGTCTCGATCTCGTTGGCGTCCTCGTTATTGACGTAAAGCGTCCCATCCTGGCCCAGCGCGGGGAATTCCAGCCCCGGCTTCAGCGTCACGGTGGCTGTGACCTCCCTGGATGCCAGGTCGATGACCGACACCGTGCCTCCTTTGGCGTTCATCACGAATGCCCGTCCGTGTCGCTCGTCGATGACGGCGCCATCCGGCTTGCGGCCGACGGCGACGCGGCCCGTTTCATGTCCGTCCGTCCTGTCGATGAAACGAACGGTATCGTCGTCACCGCTCGTCACCAGCAGATCCGTGCGGCCCTTCAAGGGCAGCACGGCATGGCCATGCTGGATCTGCCCGATGCTGACGGCGGCCTTCCCGTTCTTCAGGTCGTAATCCGTCACGGAGGTCGCCCGCGCGACATACAGGTGGCCCGTCCCGCGATCGAATGCCGCATAGTCGTAATTGCCGTCCGGCCCCGGCAGGTCGCCGGCCCGGGCAGCCGGCGCCGCGCAGGCGCATGCCGCGACCATGCCGGCCACGAAGCCCCATCCGATCGATTTCAATCCACGCTTCATGTCATATTCTCCAGATTTCCGATATACTGCTGTACCGTGACGCGTCGACCGACGCCCCGGCTCAGAAATGTCCGCGCACGCCGCCCAGCACGGTCTCGTAATAGACCTCGCGCTGGATGGGCCGGCTGTCGCTGGTGCCTTCGATGAACTTCAATGGCGTATTGGTCAGATTCTTGACCGAGGCATAGAGCGCCAGGTTTTTCGTGATGGAATAGGACGCCGACATGTCGACGCGCAGGCGGTCCGCCGTCCAGATATCGGTGGCCTGGGAACCGCCGATCGCGAACAGGTTGCGCGAGACATAGTTGACGCCGACGCGGATGCTGAATTTCGGGTCCTCGTAATAGAGCGCCGCATTGATATTGTTGTTCGAGGTGGATGGCAGCGGCGCGTCGATACCGGGATGGACCTGCCCGGTCGAGTTGATCCAGGTATAATTTCCCTCGAACCCCGTATATTTCAGGATGCTCGGCAGGAACGCGAATTTCTGGTTATAGACGGCCTCGAAACCGTAGGCCTGGGCATGAGGAATATTTTTCCAGCTGACGACGTTCACGATGCCGGACAGGCCGCCGTAATTCACGTAACGATCCTGCCGCGGCATGATGTAGTTGCTGATTTCCTTGTCGAAGGCACCGACGGAGATCAGCCCTCCGTTGCCGGTATAATATTCGAGCGATGCATCGAAGGCGTCGCTCGTCATGGCCGGCAGGCCGGGATTACCGCGCGAGATGGTGCCCGTGCTGGCATCGACGGTCGTGGAGGCGGTATTCTGGTTGAATCCGGGACGCGCCAGCGCGGTGGAATAGGACAGCCGCCCGATCAGGCGCGGCATGAAGGTATAACGGAATTCGACATCCGGCAGGTAATTGAAATAATTCTGCCTGACTGTCGTCGGGGAGAGCACTGTATTGCCATTGGCGTCGATCGTCGTCAGAACGCCCTGGTAATGTCCGTTCGTCGCCTCGAAACGCATGCCGGCCATGACATGTAGTGCCTCGGAGATGTTCCCTTCATACTGGAAATAGCCGGCATAGACATTTTCGTGGTCGAGCTGCGTTCCCTGCAGGCTGGAAATCGCGTCGCCCGCCGGGTCGGACTGGGGCAGGGCGGGCGTGCCGGCAAGGGCGTAAATCCCGGCGCTGTCCACGAACGGGCCGATGTTATATTGGTTCTTGTAATAAAGATTGTTCGGACCGTAGGCGAAGCTGGACAGCGGGATCGTGCCGTCGCCGGTCCAGTTCCTGTTATCCTGGGACGTGGTGCGACGACGCAGACGGACCAGGACGCCGACCTTCAACGAACTCTGATTGCGCAGGACGTCCAGCGGGATCAGGGCGTTGGCACCGCCCGACCATTCATTGTCGGAATTTTTCTGCATAGTGTCCGCGAGGCTGGTCAGCCTGTAATCGCGGTTCGCGTAGCCTGTGCCATCCAGTGCGGCAAGCGTCGGCTGGTTGGGAGTGGCCATATTGTTGTAGGCGACGGCGGTCGGGCCGGACATGTCGGTGAAGGTCGCCGTCCGGGCCAGCGGGAAATTGCCGTCGCCATGCGACCAGGCTCCATGATAGTCGATCCTGACCCGGCCGATCGTGTTCCGCCCGCCCCAGGTCGCCATGTCGTTCTGGACCGTGTTCAGGCGTTCGACAGCCTGTTTCTGAAAGGTCGCCTGCGGGGCGACGAATCCGGCCTGGTTCGTACCGGCAAGACAATTATAGGGCGCGGGACAATTGCCGTCCCCGGCGCCTGAATCCAGGCCGTTCGCGATCAGGCTGTACCGGTGATACCCTTCGTGATAGCCCGATTCCGCGAACCGGACGAAGAAATGATTGTCTCGGTTCGGATCGAAATCCAGTTCGCCGCCCCGATTGTAGCGGCGGCGAAAATACTGATAGCGCCGCATGTCGATCGTCGAGAGCAGCTTGTCCGGATAGCCCAAGGATTGCTGGTCGGAATAGGCCTCTTCCACATCGTCGACGCCGCGCTGGTCGTTATACATGCCGGCCGTGGCGAAGATGGAAAACGGCCGCGGGTTGGAAACCCAGCCCCCACCCACGCCCGACCCGGCCTGGCCATAGGGGCCCGGATGCCCGCCGAAGCCGAAGCTGGCTCCGGCGGTGATCTGGCCGTTGACCACCGGCGTGCCGCGCAGGGGTTCGGCGCCGCCGCCGATGTCAAATTCGACGAACGGCTTGCCGTTGGGTTCCTGCGTGCGGGGCACGAGGTCGATCGTACCGCCCATGGCCTCGCCATCCTGGTCCGGACGCATCGTCTTGGTCAGGACGACCGAGGCCACCATGCCGGCCGGAATCGCGTCCAGCGCGACCGCGCGGGCACCGCCGAAGACCGAAGCCTGGTTCGACGGCATCACGCGCACGCCGCCGAACGTGACGCCGCTCAAATCCGCGTCGAGACCGCGAATATTGACGAATCGCCCTTCGCCGGTATCGGTCTGGAGCGAGACGCCCGACATGCGCGAAATTGCCTCGGCCATGTTGATGTCAGGGAGTTTGCGGATTTCTTCCGCCGTGCGGACGGTGATCGCATTCGGCGCGTTGCGTTCGGACGCATTCGATGCCGCAATGCCGGTCAAGGCGCCGATCACGTCGAACTTCTCGCCCGCCCCTCCATTGCGGGCCGGCGCATCGTCGTGGATGGCGGCAGCCGTGGCTGGAGCAGCGGCGGCGGGTTGGGCCGTGCGGTGGGCATGGCGGGCCACCATATGTTTGCGCGTCCCGGCCTTGCCGCCCTTCGCCTGCGGGTCCTGGTGACTGGTGCCGTCGCCGGCGCGCGCGGATGCCGGCATGGAAACTCCGGCCATCAAAGTCAAAGAAATGGCGAGACTACCGTACCGACACGCCTTGCGATGAGCAGAATACTGCATAAAACACCTTTTAACCGGTAAATATAGAGTGCGGCGCTCTCTGACGGCGCCTTACCGGTCTCCGCCAAAACCATATCCGCGAACAGCCAATTACATTTTTTTACAATATTTGCGCATGAAGATTGGGTTACAGTCCAAAGTGTAGCAATACTTAATCTATGTTGGGTATTATTAACTTACCAACCATTCCGGTGCGCGCCTGTGGTGGCCGGCATGGTCACTTCGCAGCGCAGGCCATGCGGCGCATTGTCCAGCAGCCTGATCTCACCACCATGAAGACGGACGATCGCGCGCACCATGCTCAGCCCCAGGCCCGTTCCCGGCGTGGCACGGCTGCCGTCCAGACGGACCATCTTGCCGAACACACGCTCGCGCTCATGCGCCGGAATGCCCGGGCCGGTATCGGCGACGGCCAGGACGACCTTCCCACCCGCCCGCCGCGCAGTGACCGTGATCCTGGTTCCCGCGGGGGAATGGTTGATCGCGTTCTCGATCAGGTTCGCCAGCACCTGGGTCAGCAGGACGCGGTTGCCGTCCAGTTCCAGTCCGCCTTCCGGCGGGACCAGGACCAGCATCTGTCCGTGATCCTCGGCCACCGGGCCGTAGAGACCGGCGAGAGACGCCAGAAGATCGGCGACCGGCAGTCTCTGGGGGTCAGGCGCCCTGTCGTCGGCCTCGATCTGCGCCAGCTTGAGCAGCGTGGAGAAGATCTCCAGCGCCTCGTCGAGACAGGCCATCGACCGCGTGATCGCGCGCACGCGGTCCTGCGGCGCCGTGGCCTCGGCGGCCATGTCCAGTTGCTCGCCCAGGCGCGCCAGCGGACGACGCATGTCGTGCGCGATATCGTTCGTGACCTGGCGGATGCTGGCGATCTGCGCCTCATTCCTGTCGAGCATGGCGTTGAGGCTGCCGGCCAGATGTTCGAATTCGTCGTTCGTCGCGTTCAGGACGATGCGGCGCGAAATGTCGCCGCGCATGATATCGCGCGCAGTCTGGCTGATGGTCTCGATCCGCCGCAACACCAGGCGGCTCAGGACGAAGCCGCCGCCAAGACCGATCAGGAGGAACCCCCCGCCGCTCCAGACCAGTGTGAGCCATACGTCACGCCGCATGGAGCGCAGGGACGCGCCGTCCATGCCGACGAAGAAATATCCGCCGTCGTCCAGCACCTGTCCCTGGCCAACGACCGGATGTCCGTCCGGCGGCAGCGGAAACCAGGTCCAGGACAGATGACGCGGGCCGTCGATGCGCGGCAGATCGCGCATGTTGCCGGCCACGGTCCGCCCGTGCGCGTCCTGCAGAAGATAATAGACGGTGGGATCGGACCGGATCGCCGAGCGGATGGCGGACGTGAGATGCGCGACGTCACGGCTGGATACACCCGACAGTGCCTCATCCCGTTCATTGGCGATGGCCTCGTGGATCTGCCGGGTCAGCGAATGCAGGCTGCGATAGCCGGACAGCGCGGTGACCGTCATTCCGCAGATAAAGCAGCAAGCGGCGAACAGGGCGACGATGCGGAAGGACGAGCTGCGCAGGACGGACAGCCTCGACGGGGTTCCATCCGCCTGCCCGTCCATCCATGTCATTGGCCTCGCAGCATGTAACCCTGTCCCCGTACAGTATGGATCAGGGGCGGAGCGTCCCGGCCCAGCCGGTCCCGAAGACGGCTGACATTCGATTCCAGCAGGTTGGTGCGGATCGGGAAATCGATGTCCCAGACGGCCTGCAACAGCATCTCGTGCGACAGGACAATATTCGGATGGCGCATGAAATATTCGAGGAGTTTCAATTCCTGATCCTGAATGAACAGTTTTTTTCCCGCGCGGTACGCCTGGCGTGCGACAAGATCGACCTCGATATCCGCGAAAATCAGCCGCATCGCCTGGGACGGGGGCCGCAACCGGCGCATCAGGACGTCCAGGCGGGCCGACAATTCGCGGATCGAGAACGGTTTGACAAGATAATCGTCAGCCCCGCGTCGCAGTCCCGTCACACGGTCCTGGATACCGTCCATGGTCGTCAGGATCAGGACGGGCACCAGCATTCCCATAGCGCGCAGGTCGGCCAGGATCGCCAGACCGTCGCCGCCAGGCAGGCGGCGATCCAGAATGATGCAGTCCCACCCGCCCGTCAGCGCCAGTGCCCGCCCGCGTTTCCCGTCCTCGGCCACCGTGATCGCGATATGGGCAAGATGCGCGGATCCAATGACATAGGCGACGGTCTGCCGATCGTCCTCCACCCAAAGGATTTCCGGAGCGGCAGCGGCCCATTCATTGGTCATGCAGCCGATCGGCATGGGATGGTCACAATCTGATTTCCGACGTGGCCATGATTATGAACGTGAGGATAAGGGACACAAGAGGCTCCCGGAAAGATTGGGCATTGTTAATCCGTCGTCCGCGGCATCCCCCGATCGCGCTTTGATAGGATCGTGGTCGCTGGGACGCGGATGCGTTGCGTGACGTGGTGCGCGATCATGTTGTCGAGCATCTGGGGAATGCGGACGCGGTGCTGGTGGTCGACGAGACCGGTTTCCTCAAGAAGGGTTCTGCATCGTGCGGTGCGCCCCGCGGGCAAAGGCTTCGTCCTTGGCGTCAACGCCAATCACTGGTTCCATTCCTGGCGTCCGGACATCCGCTGGTCCGGCGCCGGGCTGCTGGCGGTGGCGCGATAGAAAACTCAGCGTATCTCCCATGGGTGGGTATGGTTCTCCTGCCAGCCGACGCGGTGCAGCAAGGGCATGTCATCATCGCATTC
>NZ_JABEQL010000036.1 GCF_014174215.1 Gluconacetobacter tumulicola
AGCGTCCGCTTCCGCCCGATGACGCTGCCGGATCGCTTCATCGACCACAACACCCAGGACGCCCAGTATCGCGAGGCCGGGCTCGACGCCACCGCCATCGCAGCCACCGCCCTGCACGCATTGGGGCTCGAACAGAGCACCCAACCCCTGCTAAAGGCGACGATCGGACCGAAAGCATGATTGTTATACGACGTATGACCCTTCCCCGTTCCCTGGCCTTCTCCCTCGCGCTCGGCACCGCCCTCGCGGCCGCCCCGGTGGCCCTCCCGCTGCTGTCCGCGCCCCCGGCGCTGGCCCAGTCGGCCCCGGCGGCAGCCATCACGGGGCCCGTCAGCGCGCTCTATGCCGGCCTGGGCCAGGTCCAGGCCCGCAACAGCGGCAGCTTCGCGCAGCGGACGCAGGTTCTGGGCCCGGTGGTGGACAGGGTCTATGACCTCGAAACCGTGCTGCGCGCCTCGGTGGGCCTGCGCTATGCCGGCTTCAGCGATGCCGACAAGCAGCAGCTTCGCGATGTGTTCCGCCAGTTCACGGTGGCCCGCTACGTCTCCAGCTTCAAGCCGGGCGGCGACGCGCGCTTCACCATCGATCCGACGCCCCGCCCCTCCCCGGTCGGCAGCGACCAGATCGTGACCACCCATATCGGCTCGGCCGAGGATGCGGAGGGCACCGAAATCGATTACGTCATGCGCTCCGGCCCGCAGGGCTGGCGGATCGTGGACGTGCTGCTGAACGCGCATATC
Organism: Gluconacetobacter tumulicola; assembly: GCF_014174215.1. Lineage (GTDB taxonomy): Bacteria > Pseudomonadota > Alphaproteobacteria > Acetobacterales > Acetobacteraceae > Gluconacetobacter > Gluconacetobacter tumulicola. Next base: position 741 of record NZ_JABEQL010000036.1, read on the forward strand.
AGCCAGGTCGCGGCCCAACGGTCCGATTTCAGCGCGACGCTTTCATCTGGGAATGTCCAGAACCTCATCGCCCTGCTACAGAAAAAGGTCCGGGCGTTCTCCGAGGACTGATCCTCGCCCCGCCCGACCACGCCGCCCCCCTTGCCGGAACGCTGATGTCTGCCTTGCACGCCCTTGCCTCTCCCGCCAGTGTCGCCGCCCTGCTCGCGGCGGCCGGCTGCGTGCAGGCGGGGCTCGGCACCGGGCTGCTGGCGCGCTTCCGCTGGCGCGAGGAACGGGTGCCCCCGGGCGGCTCGCCCCCGCCCGTCACGATCCTCAAGCCCCTGCACGGCGACGAGCCGCTGCTGGAAGAGGCGCTGGAAAGCTTCTGCACCCAGGATTACCCGCATTTCCAGATCGTCTTCGGCGTCCAGGATGCCGGCGATCCGGCCATCGCGATCGTCCGCCGCCTGCGCCAGCGCCACCCCACGCTGGACATCGACCTGGTGGTCGATCCGACCATGCACGGGGTCAACCGCAAGATCGGCAACCTGATCAACATGCTGCCCCGGGCGCGGCACGATCTGCTGGTCATCTCCGATTCGGACATCCATGTGGCGCCGGACTATCTGCGCCACGTCGTCCACGCGCTGGCGCAGCCCGGCGTGGGGCTGGCCACCACGCTCTATGCGGGCCTGCCGGCCTCGCACAGCCTGCCCCGCCTGCTGGCCGCCTGCCAGATCAACCATAATTTCCTGCCCGGCGTCATGCTGTCGCGCTATCTGGGCCGGCAGGATTGCCTGGGCGCCACCATGGCCCTGCGGCGCGAGACGCTGGACGCCGTCGGCGGGCTGCAGGCCCTGGTGCCCCATGTCGCCGACGACGCCGTGCTGGGCCGCCTGGTGCGCGAGCGCGGGCTGCATATCGCCATCGCGCCGTGCATGACCTGGACCACGGTGGGCGAGGCCGGCTTCGGCGACGTGCTGACGCACGAACTGCGCTGGGGCCGCACCGTCAAGACGCTGGAACCGGCGGGCTATGCCGCCTCAGCCATCCAGCTCCCACTCTTCTGGGCCGGGGTCAGCGTCCTGCTCTGTCCCCATGCGCAATGGACATGGTGGGTCTTCCTCACCGTCTGGGCTGTCCGGGCGGTCTGCGCCTTCTTCACCGACCGGCTGCTGGCCCAGCGCAGCCTTCTTCCGCTGCTGCTGCTCCCGGCACGCGACTGGCTGTCCGCCGCCATCATGGTGGGCAGCGTCAGCGGCACACGCGTTGCCTGGCGTGGACAGACGATGCATATCACACCACATTCGGCTATAGCGCCACCTACCCATCCGATCGTGCCGGGCGAATAACCGCCCGCCACGACATCAACAGACAGACCGGGAAACGGCCGTGCCGGGCCCACTCTCCCCACGTCCGAGGATCAGCGTACCATGACCATGTTGAGAACCTTGTTCCTGCAGCCCCCCTCCTTCGACGGGTTCGACGGCGGCGCCGGCTCCCGCTACCAGGCAAAGCGCGAGATCCGGTCGTTCTGGTATCCGACCTGGCTGGCCCAGCCCGCCGCCCTGGTCGAAGGCAGCCGCCTGATCGACGCCCCCCCGGCACGGATGGGCATGGAGCCGATCCTCGAGGACGTGCGCAATCGCGACCTGGTCATCATGCACACCTCCACCCCGTCCTTCGCCTCGGACGTGAAGGTGGCGCAGATGCTCAAGGACGAGAATCCCAAGCTCAAGATCGGCATGGTCGGCGCCAAGGTCGCGGTCCAGGCGGAAGAAAGCCTGCTGAAGGCCCCTCCCGTCGATTTCGTCGCCCGCAACGAGTTCGATTTCACGATCAAGGAAATCGCCGAAGGCCGCCTCTTCGCCGAGGTCGACGGCATCTCCTGGCGCAACGAAGCCGGCGAGATCGTCCATAACCGCGACCGCGCGATCATCGAGAACATGGACAGCCTGCCGTTCGTGACCGAGGTCTACAAGCGCGACCTCAAGATCGAGGATTATTTCATCGGGTACCTGATGCACCCGTATATCTCGATCTACACCGGCCGCGGCTGCAAATCGCGCTGCACCTTCTGCCTGTGGCCGCAGACGGTCGGCGGCCATCACTACCGCACCCGCAGCCCCGAGCACGTGGCGGCCGAAATCCGGCTGGCGAAGCAGTATTTCCCGCAGGTGAAGGAATTCTTCTTCGACGACGACACCTTCACCGACGACCTGCCCCGCGCCGAAGCCATCGCCAAGGAACTGGGCAAGCTGGGCGTCACCTGGTCGTGCAACGCCAAGGCCAACGTGCCGCGCAAGACGCTGGAAGTGCTCAAGGCCAACGGCCTGCGCCTGCTGCTGGTCGGCTATGAAAGCGGCAACCAGCAGATCCTGCACAACATCAAGAAGGGCATGCGCGTCGAAACCGCGCGCGAGTTCACCAGGAACTGCCACGAGCTGGGCATCAAGATCCACGGCACCTTCATCCTCGGCCTGCCCGGCGAGACCAGGGAGACGATCCAGGAGACGATCCGCTTCGCCACCGAGATCAACCCCCACACGCTCCAGGTCTCCCTCGCCGCCCCCTATCCCGGCACCTTCCTGCACAAGCAGGCCACCGAGAATGGCTGGCTGGACGAGAGCAACGCCGAGCTGATCGACGAAAACGGCGTGCAGATGGCCCCGCTGCACTATCCCCACCTGTCGCACAGCGAAATCTTCAACGGCGTCGAGGAATTCTACCGGAAATTCTATTTCCGCGTCCCGAAGATCGCCTCCATCGTCAACGAGATGGTGCGCAGCCCGCAGATGATGAAGCGCCGCCTGCGCGAAGGCGTCGAGTTCTTCCAGTTCCTCAAGGATCGCCGCGCCGCGTGATCCAAGGGCTTTGCCCTTGACCCACCAAAGGGCAGTCGCCCTTTGGAAACCCATTCGTGGGGTGCAGGGCCTCAGGCCCTGCCGGGTCCAGGGCAGCGCCCTGGCTCTGCTTCAATCTCAAAGCGCCTCCCGGGTCACACCATGAAGCACGTGATCATCTCCGCCGACGATTTCGGTCTGTCGGAGGAAGCCAACGAAGCCATCGAGATCGCCCATCGCGACGGGCTGCTCTCCACCGCCAGCCTGATGGTGGCCGGTCCGGCGGCGGAGGACGCCATCGCGCGGGCCCGCCGCCTGCCCGGCCTCAATGTCGGCCTGCACCTGGTGGTCATCGAAGGGCCGGCGGTCCTCCCCCCCTCCGAAATCCCCCTGCTGGTGAATGCGGAAGGCCAGTTCCCCTCCGACCAGCTCGATCTCGGCATCCGCTATTTCTTCCGCCCCGACGTCCGCCTGCAACTGGCGGCGGAAATCGAGGCCCAGTTCGCCGCCTTCGCCCGCACCGGCCTGCGCCTGGACCACGCCAACGCCCACAAGCACATGCACCTCCACCCCACGGTGGGCAAATACCTGATCGAAAGCGGCCTCCGCCACGGCCTCCAGGCCGTCCGCGTCCCCCTGGAACCGCCCGAACCGCTGATCGCCGCCGGCACCTACAACGATTCGCTGGGCTCGGCCGCCCTGCGCCGCTGGACAAACGTACTGCGCCACCAGGCCCGCAAGGCCGGCCTGCGCACCAACGACTGGTGCTTCGGCATCGCCTGGAGCGGCCACATGACCGCCGACCGCGTCGCCGCCCTGGCCGCCCATCTGCCCGAAGGCCTGTCGGAGATCTATTTCCACCCGGCCACGGCCAGGAACGCCCTGCTGGAACGGCTGATGCCGACCTACGACCACCAGGGCGAACTGGCCGCCCTGTGCAGCCCCGGCTTCCGCGCCGGGCTGGCCCATTGCCGCGCCATTCCCACAAGCTGGTCCGCCTGAGGCAGGCAATCACGCATTCATGCTATGATGTCTCCCGCCAGGGAGATGACGATGCGCTTTCATTCCGCCGCAAATACGCTCTTTCATGCGTCGAGCTATGCCGGCCATGTCGCGTCCCATGTGTTCGCCGGCCGCATCGTCCACACGATGTACAACGCGATGCTCTATTCGACCCTCTACCGGATCATGCGCCACGTTCCCCTGCCGATCATGATCGCGATCGTCGTCGTGGTCGTCCTCGTCGGCTATCGCCGCGCCCAGAACACAGGCCGCGCCCCCTGGTAACCACACGCCCACAGGCAAAAGAATAACGAATCGGTTTCCAAAGGCCCCCGGCCTTTGGCGGGGTTTGGGGCAGAGCCCCAATCTCCCCGCCGGTCAAAGCCTCAGAGGCTGCTCTTGACCCATTCCTTGAGCTGGCTCTTCGGCAGCGCACCGACCTTGGTGGCCGCCGGCTTGCCGTCCTTGAACAGGATCAGCGTCGGAATGCCGCGCACGGCATAGGCGTTGGGCGTGCTCGGGTTATCGTCGATATTCACCTTCGCAACCTTCAGCTTGCCCTTGAACTCGGCACCGATCTCTTCCAGCGCGGGGGCGATCATCTTGCACGGGCCGCACCATTCGGCCCAAAAATCGACCAGAACGGCGCCTTCGGCCTTCAGGACATCGCTTTCGAAAGTGGCGTCGCTGACGGCCACGGTGTTTTCACTCATCACATCACTCCTCGGGCTTCGTTGGCGGCCCTCTGCCTGCACATAGCGCCGGACCACCGGGATTCAAGCTATGGTCCGTCCGCCTGCCCATCCGCTACCGCGCCCGGCGCATGCCGCGCCAGCAGCGAATCGGGCAACGCCATGACCCGGACCTCCTCGGTCCAGACAAGGGTGCATCGAACCGGCCGATCAGGATAGAGGGCAGCCATCAGCGCCCGGTACGACGCCATCTGGCGCAGATACAGCACCGATGTCGATTCCACATCCTTCGGCGGCAGGCGGTTGGTCTTGAAATCGCATAGCAGCACCGCGTCGGGGCACACCACCATCCGGTCCACCTGCCCCACGATCACGCTGCCCCCCGCCACACCGGCCACCGGCTGCTCCGCCCGGCTGCCGGGCCCGAACAGGGGGGCCAGCGCCGGCTCGTCCATCACCGCCAGCACCTGCCCGGCAATCCGCGCCTGTTCCGCCTCATCCAGCCCATTGCCCGGCCGCGCCAGCCACGCCAGCGCCACATCCCGCCGCCGCGCGGGCGGATGATCGGGCAGATATTGCAGCAGCGCATGCACGATCTCACCCCGCCGCAACGCCTGCTCCCGCGCAGCCGGCCGCCGGGCCTGCGCAATGGCCAGCGGCGAGCGCACGGCCGGCTGCGGCCCCAGCGGCGCATCGTCCGGCCGGCTGGGCACCAGCGGCCGCAGCAGCGCCGCTTCCACGGGCGGCGCCGTCGCCACCCAATCGGGCGCCCGCCCCATCCACCCCGGCAAGGGCGCCGGCACCGCCTCGGCACGCGGCACGCGCACCTCCGTCGAAGGCGCGGCAGCCGGCGCCTCCAGCACCAGCCGCGTGCCCTCCCATCCCAGGTCGAAGGGCCGTTCCTCCGCCCCCGCCTGCTCGAACCCCTGCCGGCAGAGGCTGTACCAGCAATCCTCGGCCACGTTGCGCTTCTGCTGCCAGCCACACACCACCAGCCGGTCGCTGGCCCGCGTCAGCGCCACATACAGCAGCCGATGATATTCCTCCGCCGCCGCCTCGCGGATCGTGCGCTGCAATTCACCGGTCACACCCACGCCCATATCGACGCGCGGCACCCACACCGGCAATTCCAGCCCCGACTTCTCGTCCCGCCCCCAGACAATGCCGCCATCGAATTTCGCGGCCCCCACTGTATCGGGCAGGATCACCAGCCGCGCCTGCAAACCCTTGGCGCCATGGGCAGTCATCACCCGCACCATGTCGGCCGCCGCATCGGGCTCGCGCTTCACACTCTCCTGCGACGCCCGCAGCCAGTGCAGAAACCCCTGAAGCGACGCCGGATGCAGCGATTCATAGCGCAACGCGGCCGACAGCAGCTCATCCACCGGCTCGGCCGCCTCCGGCCCCAGCCGCGCCAGCAGCCGCGCCCGCCCCCCCAACGGCCCCAGCGCCTCGGACAGCAACCCATAGGGCGAGGCATAATCCACCCGGCGGAACAGCGTCCCCAGCATCGTCCACGCCGCCTGCCACTCCGGCCGCTCTGCCTGCCGATCCCGCAGCGCCGCCCACAGCGGCCTCTCCCCCCGCCCGGCCGCCAACGCCAGCAGACTGTCATCCGACACCCCGCCCAGCGGCGAGGTCAGCACGCAGGCCAGCGTCAGATCATCCTGCGGCAGCAGCAGCGCATCGCACAGCGCCATCAGATCCTGCACCGCCACCTGGTCCACCAGCCCGGTCCGCACCAGGGTCGCCACCGGCACGTCATGCGTCTTCAACGCCCGGATCAGCGCCCGCACAAACGCCGAGCGCCGGGGCACCAGCACCAGCACATCCCCCGGCGTCAGCGGCACCTGCCCCGGCTCGGGCGGCCTGCGCAGCTCGGCGACGATCCATGCCGCCAGCGTATCGGCCAACCGCTGCGCGGCCGTGGACTGGCCCGCATTCTCGCGCGGCGCCCGCCAGGGATCGGGCGCCCCCCCATCATCCTCCACCGGCGTCAGCGGCCACAATTCGACCCGCCCACCCTGCCCCGGCCGCGCGGACAGATGCACCGGCACCTCGCCACCGGGCTCGACCAGCCCCCGCGCCGCATCGGGCAAGGCAAAGACCGCATCGACCAGATTCAACACCGGCGCGGTGGAGCGGAACGAAACCGTCAGCGCCGGCTCCTTCCACGGACTCCCCGCCTCCTCCACCCGCCGGCGAAACCGTGCCCGCCACAGGCGAAAAGCCTCAGGATCGGCCCCCTGGAACGAATAGATCGACTGCTTGTAATCCCCCACCGCGAACAAGGTGCGCGGCGCCGCATCCGGCTCCCGCGCACCCGCCCCGGCAAAGAACTCCGACGTCAGCCCACCCGCGATCGCCCACTGATCGGGCGAGGTATCCTGCACCTCATCCAGCAGCAGATGATCGATACCGCCATCCAGCTTGTACAACACCCAGGCCGCACCAGGATCTTTCAAAAGATCCAGCGTGCGCTCGATCAGATCGTCATAATCGACCAGCCCCTGCCCGCGCTTGCGGTCGCCGTACCGCAGCAGCACCGGCACCGCGACATCCAGCAGCGCCATGGTCGCCCGCAGCAGGGCAATCGCCCGGCATTCCTCATCCACGGCAATCACCCGCTCGGCCTCGGCCACCAGCGCGTCACACACACCCTCATGCTCGGCATCGAATTTCGCGCTCAGCCCGCCACGTTTACGCGGCGCATTCTCGCTGGTCACCAGCGCCGCGCGCCACACGCCCCACCGCGCCGCCCGTTCCTCCGGCGGCAACGCCAGCCAGTCGAGCATGGCGGCCGCCGTCCGCCGCGCACCGGGCGGCCCCTCTTCCGACACCACGCGCAACACACCGCGCAGCCCCGCCTCATCCGGCGGCACGCAGCCCGCATGGCGCAGCGCCGCCTCATCCCGGCCCCGCACCCCCAGCACACGCATCAGCGCGGCCTCGACCCCGGCCCGATCCACCGAAAGCCGGTCGACCACCGGCCGCAACCGCCGCATCTGGGTCTGCAAGCTGCCCACCAGCGCCGCAAAGGCCCCGACCATCACCTGCCCGGCCAGCAGCGTCACCGCATCCCCACCCGCGCCGACCACGCCTTCCACCGCCTCGCCCAGCGCAATACGGGCATCCGTATCCTCGACCAGCGTGAAATGCGGGCTGATCGCCGCCTCGACCGGAAAACGGCGCAACAGAGACTGGCAGAAGGCATGGATGGTGCCGATCCGCATCCCCCCCGGCAGATCCAGCACGCGGGCGAACAATTCCCGCGCCGCCCGCCGCGCCCCCTCACCCGGCGGCACCGACAGCGCCGCCAGTTCGCGGTCCAGCGCCGCATCGGACAGCGTCACCCACCGCCCCAGCCGGTTCTGCAACCGGATCGCCATTTCCGCCGCCGCCGCCTTGGTAAAGGTCAGGCACTGAATCCGCGCCGGGTCCGACCCGGCCAGCGTCACCCCATCGGGCCCCAGACGCGGCAACATCAGCCGCAACAACCGGTCGATCAGCAGCTTGGTCTTGCCACTCCCCGCCGAAGCCGAGACGAAGACCGAGGCTTCAGGGTCAGAAGCCTCCGCCTGCCGCGCATTGGCCAGCCCGATGGCATCCCGAGGGGTCAGATTCATGGCGCCGCCTCATCACGCGCCGCACTCCATTCCGCCACCCGCGCCAACCGCGCATAATCGGCAAAACGCGGGCTCTCCCCCGGATGCGGATGCGACAGATAAGGCTGGCCCGGATCGTCATACATCGCAATCAACCCGCGCAGGCTCTCCCACGCCGCCGCGATCAGCTCCGCCAGCGCATCCCCTTCCGCCAAAGGCAGGATCTGCCCGGCCTCCGGCCCTCCGGTCAGCCGCCAATAGGCCAGCTCGCGCGCCGGCCCCGCCAGCTCGGGCCCGAACGCCCCCCGCTCGGCCATCGCCGCCTCCAGCACCAGTTGCGACGACCAGCCGGCCAGCACCGTCTTGCGGTTCGGCAGCGTCCCGGTCTTGTAGTCGATCAGCAGCAATGCCCCCGCCACATCCCGGTCGATCCGGTCCGCCCGCCCCCGCAGCAGGAACGGCCCGCCCGGCAGGTCATTCAGCGTCGCCTTGCCGCTCTGCTCGGTCCGCGTCAGCATGATCGGCGCGCCATCACCCGCCGCCCGCGCAGCCTCGGTCGCCACCACCCACGCCGCGATCCGCTCCAGGCGCGGCGCCCACCACGCCGCCAGCGCCGGCCGCAACCGCGCTTCCGCCAGCGCCTCGGCAAACAGCCCACGCAAGCCCGCCTCACCGCCCCGCATCTCCGGCGACAGGCGAAACCACCGATCCAGGGCCGCATGCACGATGGTGCCGTAATCGGCCGCATCCGCCGGCTCCTCGATCTCCTTCAACCGGCGCAACCCCAGAATATGCCGCGCATGAATCGCATACGGATCGCGCATCCAGGTCTCGATCTCGGTAATCGTCAGATTGCGCGGCCGCAGATCCACCGGCGGACAGGGCCGCGGCGGCGCCACCGGCCGCGGCGCCTCCGCCGGCCGGTCCAGCCGTGCCAGCCACGACAGCGCCTCATGCGCCGGCACCGCCTGCCCCCGCCCGGCCAGGAACGCATCCAGCCGCACCAGCCACCGCGCCGGCACGGTCGGCGCCCCATCCCGCCGACCGGGCACGGACAGCACGACCTCCCCCGCCGAACAGGCACTGGCCACGAAATCATGCGCCGCCTGCCCGATCGCCCGCTCCGGCGAGGGCAACCCCACCCGCGCCCGCATCGGCCGGCTCATCCACGGGCCCGGATCGGTGGCCGGCGGCCACACGCTCTCCACCAACCCGCCCAGCACCATGGTCTCGACCGACTGCAACCGGGCCTCCATCAGGCCCCAGATAAAGATGCGCGGATGCAGCGCACTCTCGCTCCGCCCCCGCAACCCACGCCGCGAGCGCACGGACAACCCGCCCATCGACGCCGTCAGCAACCCTTCCAGCACCCGCCCCGGCTGCGCCGGCAACACGTCACAGAACGCCACCAGCCCCGCCAGATGCTGGCCCAGCGCATTCCCGTCCTCCCCCGCCCACAACCGGTCGCCCCCCGACGCCTCGTCGGTCGCAGCCAGCGCCTCCGCCGCCTCGATCAACCCGCTCAGCAGGTCCACGACCGGCCGAGCCTCCGCCGACCACAGCCCCAGCACCGGCCCCAGACACCGCTCCAGCCGATCGACAAACCCGGCCAGATCCTCCGGCGCATCCGGCCGATCCGCCAGCGCCCCATGCGCATCGTCCCGCGCCGCCGCCAACCGGTCGCGCAGCCCCTCAAATCCCGGCCGAGGCGCCGGCCCCCGCAGCAACACCCGCTCCAACAACCGCGCCGAGGCACGACACGCGCCCGGTGCCAACCCACAAGCCGCTAGCGGATGCTTCAACAGCGACAGCAACGCCACCGGCGACAACCCGCCGGCAGCCGCCCGCGCCAGCAGACGCAGAAACACCGCCGGCGGCGTGGCATGCAACGGCTCGCCCGCACTGTCATCCGCCACCACGCCCCAGCGCGCCAGCTCCACCGCCACCCGCCCGGCCAACCCCCGGTCGGGCGTCACCAGCGCCGCCCGACGCCCCGGCGTCACGATCGCCTGCCGCAACACCAGCGCAATGGCAGCCGCTTCCTCCTGCTGATCGGCGGCACGCAGCACCGACAACCCATCCACCGCCACCACGCCCTCATCGCGCAGCCAGTCGCCCAGCACCGCCGCCGGCAGCAAAGCCCGCGCCAGCACCCCACCCCGCCCGGCCGGGCAGGAAGCCGGCCCATCCGCCCCGCCATCCCACACCGCCAGATCGGCGCGCACCCGCCCCAGCCCGGTCAGCAGCCGCGCCAACCCCGCCTGCGGATGCCCATCCGGCAGCGCCGCCCAGATCTCCTCATCCAGCGACAGATCCACCCAGGGCAGCACCAGCCGCCCACCCGCCCGGCCCAGCACGGCATCCAGCACCGCGCGCACGGCAGGCACCGCATCGGTAAAACCAACGGCCCATAAACGGGTTTCCGCATCCGGCGCGGCATGCCAACGCTCGGCCTGCGCCCGCAGCAGCGCCACCTGCCGCGCCACCGGATTCATCACCCCCTGCTCGGCCAGCCACGCCGGCCACACGCTGGTGACGATCGACAGAAAGCGCAGCGTCTCCCGCCAATGTTCGGCAAAATCCCCATCCGCCGCCAGCGGCAGCGTCTCGGCCAGATCGCACTCCGCCCATTCGGCATCGTCCATCAGCTCGGCCAAGGCCCGCGCCAGCGGCCAGGCCTGATCCAGCGACAGAATTTCCCCGAACGCATCCCCCGCCTTCAAAATCAGCAGCGCCAGCGTCGCCAGCCGCCGCAACGGCTCCACGGCAGGCGGCAGATCCAGCGCCATATCCCCCGACAGCGCCAGCCCCGCCTCGTCCAGGCTCCCCAACGGCGCAATACGCGGCAGCAGCAGCGGCCTGCCATCGGCCCGGCGCAGAAACGCCTCGGTCAGCGCCCGCGCCGCCCGGCGGCTGGGCAGCAGGATCAGCCCGTCACCGCTAAGCTGCGGATCACCCCCCACCCCGTCCATCCAGCGGGCCGCAATCTCGTCCAGAAAAGGCACATGCGGCGGAACGGTCGCAATGACGCTCACAATGCGGCATCCCGTTCAGCCGCATCCGGCTCCCGCGCCAGCCGCAACGCCCGCGTCGCCGCCGCCAGATCCTCCGGCCGAGACAGATGGCACCACACCGAATCATGCACGATGCCAAACAGCCGCCCCCGCGCGATAGCGGCATCCCACAACCGGTTCAGACTGAACGGCCCCGGCGGCGCCTCTGCAAACAGCGCCGGCGTGGCCAACTGCACCCCGGCAAACACATAGGGCGTCAGCGCCCCCCGCACCGCCCGGCGCAGCAACCCGTCGGGCGCGGAGACAAAATCCCCCTGCCCGACCGCCCCCACCGCCAGGCTGGTCCGCGCCAGCAGCAACAGCGCATCCATCCGCGCCGGATCGAAGGCAGCGGCCAGCCGGCGCAGCGCCGGCACCGGCCCGTTCAGCCACAGCGAATCGCCATTCAGCAGAAAGAACGGCTCCGGCCCCAACGCCCCGTCCCGCAACGCGGCCGCAGCACTCCCCCCACTCTCCAGCAGCGTCTGCTCGGCTCGCACAATCACACGCGGCCCCAGCCCGGCCTCGGCACGGACGCGCAGCGCCTCGCGCACCTTCCCGGCCTGCCAGCACACATTCACCACCACCTCGGCCACGCCGGCCTTGTCCAGCCGGTCCAGCACATGATCCAGAATGGCGCGCCCATCGACCGCCAGCAGCGGCTTGGCCGTGTCCTCGGTCAGCGGCCGCATCCGGCTGCCGGCCCCGGCGGCGAACAGCATCGCCCGCTGCGGCATCGGAATGCTCATGCCCCCCTCCCCGCCAGTTCCGCCCACACCGGCCGATCCTCCCACCCCGCGATCCGTGCCGCGCGCGTCTCCTCGCCCGTCACCAGCAGCTCGATCCGCAACGCCTCCACCGGCGTCAGGGCCCCCAGCCGGTCCGGCCATTCCACCAGCACGATGCCCTCGCACGCATCGTCCCAGCCCAGCTCGTGCAGCCCTCCCGGCCCATCCAGCCGCCAGAGGTCGAAATGCGCGACCGGCGCCACCGGCGCGTCATAAGCCTGCACCAGCGTAAAGGTCGGGCTGGGCACCTCCATCTCCGGATCGCCACAGGCCGCGCGCAGAAAGGCGCGGGAAAACACGCTCTTCCCGGCGCCCAGCACGCCGGACAGCAGAATGGCGTCGCCCGGCCGCGCGGCACGGGCCAGCCGCCTCGCCAGGTCCCCCGTCGCCTCGGGGCTCGGCAGATTGATGGTCAGCGGTTCCATCCGCTCATGATGCCCGCCGGCTCGGCAGAGGCACAAGACCCCGTTTTTTCCACCCCGGCATCCGCCATCTTGCACTCAGCCAAAACAGACCGCACAACCGAACCCCTGATCGTTCAGCAGTGCAGCATCACGGAACCGACATGACCGACGCCCCCACCCTTTCCACCGATGTCGCCATCATCGGCGCCGGCCCCACCGGCCTGTTCGCGGCGTTCGAATGCGGCATGCTGAAGCTGGATTGCGTCCTGCTCGACGCGCTCGACAGCATCGGCGGCCAGTGCGCCGCCCTCTATCCGGAAAAGCCGATCTACGACATCCCCGCCCACCCCGCGATCGAAGGCGCGGCGCTGATCGAGGCCCTGGACCGCCAGATCGCCCCCTTCGCCGTGCCCCGCCTGCTGGGCCGCCGGGTGGAGGACCTGGCCGGCCATCGCGGCGCCTTCACGCTGCGCACCGACAAGGGCGACGTCATCAGCGCCCGCGCCGTCATCATCGCCGCCGGCGCCGGCGCCTTCGGCCCCAACCGCCCGCCCCTGGCTGGGCTGGAAGGGTTCGAGGCCACGGGTGCGGTGCAATATTACGTCCGCCGCCGCGCCGATTTCACCGGCACCCGCATCGTCATCGCCGGCGGCGGCGATTCCGCCATCGACTGGGCCCTGGCCCTCAAGGACGAAGCCGAGAAGATCTTTCTGGTCCACCGCCGCGACCGTTTCCGCGCCGCGCCGGAAAGCCTGCGCCAGCTCGACGAAGCCGTGGCCGCCGGCCGCATCGAGAAGATCGTCCCCTACCAGCTCCACGGCCTGCACGGCACCGACGGCAAGCTGGAAGGCGTCGAGGTCGCAACCCTCGACGGCGACACCCGCGTGCTGGAAGCCGACCGCCTGCTGCCCTTCTTCGGCCTGTCGACCGATCTCGGCCCGATCGCCCAATGGGGCATCGATTCCATCCGCAGCACCATCCCGGTGGTCCCCTCAAGCTGCGAGACCTCGCTCCCCGGCATCTTCGCCATCGGCGACGTGGCCACCTATCCCGGCAAGCTGAAACTGATCCTGCAAGGCTTCAGCGAAGGCGCCATGGCCGCCCACGCCATCCATCCCATCGTGCGGCCCGATACCGCACTGCATTTCGAGTATTCCACCAGCAAGGGCGTGCCCGGTTAAGCGTTCTTCTTTTTCTGAAGAAAAAGAAGCAAAAAGACTTTTGATCCGTTCAGGGCCATCGCGTGTCCCCAGCACAAAATTCCTGAACGAATCAGAGTTTTTTGGTTCTTTTTTGCAAAAAAGAACATCTTCCCCCCGCCACATTGCACCAGGGCAAAATTGGTCTATCGTCAGCCATCCCGACGGGAGCCCACCAAAACGTGCCAGTCGACGCTGAACCAAACGACCCCGCCGCCTCGGCCGGCGGCATCCTGACCATCGACCTCGCCGCCCTGGCCGAAAATTACCGGAGGCTGCGCGACCGTGTCGGCCCCGGCGTGACCTGCGCCGCCGCCGTCAAGGCCGATGCCTACGGGCTGGGCGCCGCCCGCGTGGTCCCGGCGCTGCACCGCGCCGGCTGCCGGACCTTCTTCGTCGCCCACCTGGCCGAAGGCGCCGCCATCCGCCCGCTGCTGGGCGCCGACAGCACGATCTTCGTCCTGAACGGCCCCATGCCGGGGACTGAAGCCGCCATGCGGCAGGCCGGGCTGGTCCCGGTCCTGAACAGCCTGGAGCAGATCGCAAACTGGCGCGCCCTGGCCCATCAGGCCGGCACCCCTCTCCCCGCCGCGCTGCAACTCGACAGCGGCATGTCCCGCTTCGGCCTGTCGGACGAGGACGTGGCCACGCTTCTGTCCGAAGACACCCCACTGGCCGGCCTCACCCCCCTTCTGGTCATGAGCCACCTGGCCTGCGCCGACGAACCCGCCCATCCCGCCAATCGCGCCCAGCGCACCACTTTCCTGCGCCTGCGCGCGCAACTGCCCGCCCTGCCGGCCAGCCTGGCGGCATCCTCCGGCCTGTTCCTCGGCGCGGACTGGCATTTCGACATGGTGCGCCCCGGCGCCGCGCTGTACGGCATCAACCCCACCCCAGGCCAGCCAAACCCGATGCAACCGGTGGTCCGCCTCCAGGCGCGCATCGTGCAGACCCGCCAGATCGGCCCCGGAACGGCGGTGGGCTACGGCGCGGGCTTCATCGCCGACCGGCCCAGCCGGATCGCAACCCTGGGCGTAGGCTATGGCGACGGCTTCCCCCGCGCCATCGGCGGCCACGGCCACGCCATCCTGCCGGAACGGCCGGACCTCAGACTGCCGATCGTCGGCCGCATCTCCATGGACTGCCTGGCCGTCGACGTCACCACCCTGGGCGACACCCCGCTTGCGCCCGGCACGGCATTGGACCTGATCGGCCCGCACCACCCGCTGGAAGACGCCGCCGAAGCCGCCGGCACCATCGGCTACGAACTGCTGACCGGCCTGGGCAGACGCTATCACCGCGTCTATCGCGCGGACACATCACCACAGGGAGACAACAGGTGAAGGTTATCGTCATGGGCGCCGGGGTCATCGGCGTCACCACCGCCTGGTACCTGGCCAGACAGGGCCACGAGGTTACGGTGATCGACCGCCAGCCCGCCGCCGCGATGGAAACCTCCTTCGCCAATGCGGGCCAGGTCTCGCCCGGCTATTCCACCCCCTGGGCCATGCCCGGCCTGCCGCTGAAGGCGCTGGGCTGGATGCTGAAGAAGGACAGCCCCCTGGTGATCCGCGCCCGGCTGGACCTGCCGATGCTGCGCTGGATGACGCAGCTCCTGGCCAACTGCAACGCCCATGCCTACGACATCAACAAGGCGCGGATGCTGCGGGTGGCCGAATATAGCCGCGACTGCCTGACCGCACTGCGCGCGGAAACCGGCATCACCTATGACGACCGCCAGAAAGGCCTGATCCAGCTCTTCCGCACCCAGGCCCAGCTCGACCACGCACGCGACGACATGCGCCTGCTCACCGAGAGCAACGTGCCCCACCAATTGCTCGACACAGCGCAGATCGTGGCGCGCGAACCCGGCCTGGCCCATCCCAGCCACCTGCTGAAGGGCGGCCTGTTCCTGCCGGGCGACGAATCCGGCGACGCGCACATGTTCACCCAGCGCCTGTCGCAGAAGGCCGAGGAACTGGGCGTCACCTTCAAATATGAGACCCGCATCGAGGGGCTGGACGCCAGCGCCACCGAGATCATGGGCGTCCGCACCTCCGCCGGCCGCATCACGGGCGACGCCTACGTGCTGGCCCTGGGCAGCTATTCGCCGCTGATGCTGCGCCCGCTGGGCATCAGGCTGCCGGTCTACCCGGTCAAGGGCTACTCGCTGACGGTACCCCTCACGGACGAGACCCGCGCCCCGACCTCCACCGTCAATGACGAGAGCTACAAGGTCGCCATCACCCGTCTGGGCGACCGCATCCGCATCGGTGGCACCGCCGAGCTGACCGGCTACAGCCTGCGCCTCAGCCCCGACCGCCGCCGCACGCTGGAACGCTCCTTCTCCGACCTGTTCGGCGGCGGCGATCTCACCCGCGCCACCTACTGGACCGGCCTGCGCCCCAACACCCCCGACGGCACGCCGGTCATCGGCCCTTCGGGCCGCTTCGGCAATCTATGGCTCAACACCGGCCACGGCACGCTCGGCTGGACCATGGCCTGCGGCTCCGGCCAGCTCCTGGCCGACCTGATCGACGGCCGCCGCCCCGCCATCCCCCACCTCGACCTCTCCATCAGCCGCTACACCGCCTGACCGCACGCGCGCTGGTGGCGATGATCCGGCGCGCGTTTCCGCTCAGGCTCTCCGTCCCATGCGGCGCACAGCGCACAAAAAAAGCGGGGGCAGCCAAGCCACCCCCGCTCCCTTCCGGCCGCCGGGCCGTGGCCCGCGCCGGGATGAAACCGCCCGATTACTTGGAGGGGCTGGCTTCCGTCGTCGTCTTCTTCTTGTGCTTATGCTTGTGCTTGTGGGTCTTCGGCGCCTCGCTCGAGGTCATCGGAGCCGCCGGGGTCGCCGGCGCGGCTTCCGGGGTGCTCGGGGCTGCGGGGGCCGCCGGGGCGGTGGTGGACGGTGCCGCCGGGACGGACGGAGCCGCCGGCATGGTCGGTGCTTCCTGCGCCATGGCCGGAACGGCGGCGCCCATCAGGGCAACAGTCGAAAGAGCGGCCAGGAACCGACGTGTCGAAACGATCATTGAATGTCTCCAGAATCAGGATGTCATCCCAATCAACACCCGGAACCGTAACCGGAGGATGCATCCGTCTTCAGGCAGACGATACAACGCGGCATACGGACCGTGCCTGCAATTGCTAGCACGCCGCCCCGATCTCGTCTCGCATTAAAATTCATAAATGACTGTCCAGCCTCCGCCACATTGCCTTAATTGCAACGCAATCGCAAACTGAAAATCGTTACGAATTACGTCTGCGCGGGCGGCGGGCCACCGCCCGTCCCCTCACCTGTCGCGGGAGAAGATTTCGATCCGGTTCCGCCCCGCATCCTTGGCCGCGTACAGCGCCCGATCCGCCTGCTCGATCAGCGTGCCGATCTTGATCCCGCCCTGAAAGGTCGCAATCCCCGCCGAAATCGTCAGCGAGAACGTGTCTCCCGTCGAACAGGGAATGGCGCTCTTCTCGATCCGGCTCCGGATGCGCTCCGCACAGGCGGCGGCCTCCGCGCTGGCGCTTTCGGTCAGGACGATCAGGAATTCCTCGCCCCCATAGCGGAAGACGTAATCGTTGCCGCGCACCGTCTCCATGATCATGCCGGCGACATGGCGCAGCGCCTCGTCCCCGGCCAGATGCCCCCTGGTATCGTTGATCTTCTTGAAGAAATCGATATCGAGCAGCACGATGCTGAAGACCTTGTCGTGCGTCAGGGAAAAGGCGATCTCGTTCTGGATCACCCCATCCAGGAAATGGCGGGTCAGCGTCCGGGTCAGCGGGTCCAGCCCGCTCTGCAGCGCTTCCATCGCCTGGAACAGCCGATTGGTCAGGAACGTGACATCCCTGATGCCGTTCCGCAGCTCGGCCGCGAAACCGGCCGGCACCCCATCCTCCGCGCGCACCGCCGCAATGCGCCGGTCGATGGCCCCGATCATGTCCCGCAGCAGCGCAAAATCCTCGGTACCCCGGAACAGCGTCTGCCCCTTATGGGCCAGCCACAGGCCGAACTGCGATTCCCCGATCGTCTGCAATTCTCCCACGCGCTGCTCGCACAGACAGAACAGCGCCTGGGTGCTCCAGTCGAAGAAGGTCGCCTTCTGGGTTTCCTTCTCGAAATGCAGATCCTGCCCCAGCGAGAACAGCTTGAAGGACTGGTCCTGCTCCACCTTCTTCCGGAAGTCGGTGTTATAGGCCTTGTTCATGTAGGTCATGGCGAAATCGACCATGGACTGACAATAGACACAGGCCTGAAGCTGCTCTTCCTTCGTGTCGAAATAATCGACGATCAGCAGCGTCAGGCTCATCTTTATGAAATAGAAGCCATACGATACCAGATTGGGCGAAATCTCGAGCTGCGCATGGACCGACCCGACCCGCTCCTGCAACGCGCGCAGTTCCTGGATATCCGTCTCCCGCGCCGGGAACAGCCGCTTCAGCCACGCCAGCAGGCTGCCCCTCAGGCGGCGTTCGACGGTCTCGCGTTCCAGGAAGAGCGCCGCATCGGGCCGCTTGAGCAGGGCCTCGTAGAAATTGACGACACAGGTCTCGCCATGCCGGCTGACGATGTCACTCAGCCCCAGCCTGACCCGGTCCGGCGTATGGACGATGATATAGTCCCATTGCTCCTCGACAGGCAGCGACACGAAATTCTCGTCGAAAAACACATGAGCTCCCTTCGCGGAAAAGTCTCTCTCTTCTGGCCACAGCCTGCGCCATCGAAAAACAGGATCATGCCGAAAAGGGGCATCCGGCACCCCGCCACGTTCCGGCGCGGCTATCAGCTCCGCTTCCCGATGACAACGCCCTTTGTGAATTCATTATGAATTCTTAACATTCTGCAAATTGCCCGGTGACAGATGCGGGGCCTCCCCACAGGCGCCGGGCCCGGTCTCCCAGGCAGATCCTCAAACGAAACAGGGCCATGGCAGGCCCTGGCGAACATCCGCTCGCCAGGGCCCACCACGACCCCCGTTCCCAAACCCTGCCAGCCCGTCCGGACCCACGCATCTGGACGGTTACGGCCGTATCAGGCCGAGGCGCCCGCGCGGTCGCGCTTCTTGCGCTCGTGCGGGTCCAGATAGCGCTTGCGAATCCGCACCGCCGACGGCGTCACCTCGACCAGCTCATCGTCCTCGATATAGGCGATCGCCTGCTCCAGGCTCATCTTGCGCGGCGGCGTCAGCAGCAGCGCCTCATCCTTGCCGGCCGCGCGGATGTTGGTCAGCTTCTTCTCGCGGACCGGGTTCACTTCCAGGTCGTTCTCGCGCGAATGCTCGCCGATGATCATGCCGACATACACCTTCTCGCCGGCATCGACGAACAGGGTGCCGCGCTCCTGCAGCGAGTACAGCGAATACTGCGTCGTCGCCCCATCTTCCGACGAGATCAGCGACCCGTTGCGGCGCCCCTCGATCGGGCCGGCCCAAGGCTGATAGCCCGAGAACAGACGGTTCATGACGCCCGTGCCGCGCGTGTCGGTCAGGAATTCGCCGTGATAGCCGATCAGCCCGCGCGACGGGATCAGGAACGTCAGGCGCACCTTGCCGCCGCCCGAAGGCTGCATGTCCTGCATCAGGCCCTTGCGCATGGCCATCTTCTCGACGACCACGCCCGAATAGGGCTCGTCGACATCGATCAGCGCCTCTTCGTACGGCTCTTCGCGCTCGCCGGTCTCCTCATTGGTGCGGAACAGCACGCGCGGACGGCCGATCGTCAGCTCGAACCCTTCGCGGCGCATCTGCTCGATCAGCACGCCAAGCTGCAATTCGCCACGGCCGGCCACCTCGAACGCCTCGCTCTCCGGGCTCTCGGAAACACGGATGGCAATGTTGCCCTCGGTCTCCTTGAACAGACGGTCGCGGATCTGGCGCGAGGTCACCTTCTTGCCCTCGCGGCCACCCAGCGGGCCGTCATTCAGGCGGAAGGTCATCGACAGGGTCGGCGGATCGACCGGGGTCGACTTCAGCGGCTCGGTCACTTCCGGCGAGGCGATGGTCTCGGGAATGGTCGCTTCCGACAGGCCGGCCACGGCGACGATGTCACCGGCCTCGGCCTCTTCCACCGGCACCCGGTCCAGCCCACGGAAGGACAGCAGCTTGGTCAGGCGCCCGGTCTCGACCACCGAGCCGTCGGGGCGCAGCACGCGCACCGGCATGTTCACCTTCGCACGGCCCTGCTCGACGCGACCGGTCAGCACGCGGCCCAGGAAGTTGTCGTTCTCCAGGATGGTGGCGACCATGGCGAACGGCGCTTCCTTGTCCACCTTCGGCGCCGGCACATGGCGCACGATCAGGTCGAACATCGGGGCCAGGTCCTTGCGCGCGCCTTCCAGCTCCTCGTCCGCCCAGCCCTGGCGGCCCGAGGCGTACAGCATCGGGAAGTCGAGCTGCTCGTCATTCGCACCCAGGGCTGCGAACAGGTCGAAGATCTCGTTATGCACCTCGTCCGGGCGGGCGTCGCCGCGGTCGATCTTGTTGACGACCACGATCGGCTTCAGCCCGCGCGCCAGCGCCTTGCCGACCACGAACTTGGTCTGCGGCAGCGCGCCCTCGGCGGAATCCACCAGCACCACCGCGCCGTCCACCATGCTCAGGATACGCTCGACCTCACCGCCGAAATCGGCGTGGCCCGGCGTGTCGATGATGTTGATGCGGGTATCTTTCCACACCACCGACGTGCACTTGGCCAGGATGGTGATGCCGCGCTCGCGCTCCAGGTCGTTGCTGTCCATCGCCCGCTCGGCGACATGCTGGTTCTCGCGGAACGACCCGGACTGCTTCAGAAGCTGGTCGACCAGCGTGGTCTTGCCATGGTCGACGTGAGCGATGATGGCGATATTGCGAATGTCCATACGTGTGTGACCTGACTTCCTTCGCGGGCCCCGGACGGGCATGCCGGCCGCCCGCGCGCCCTTGCGCCATGGTCGGAACCGACGGATGTTTCTCTATTCACCGGGGTAGATAGAGGGGACGCACGCGGATTGCACGCGAAACTTCACCCTTCCGGCCGAACCCTGCCCTGCACGGAACAGCGACGGAACAGCCTATGCCCCCCTCCCCAGCCCGGATCGTCGTCGAGGACCTGCGCAAATCCTACCGCGTCGCCACCCGTCCGCCGGTCGGGCCGGCCGGGCTGGCGGCCTGGCTGCCCTCCCGCCGTCCCTGGCGCACCATCGCGGCCCTGCGCGGCGTCACCTTCACCATCGAACCCGGCACCATCACCGGGCTGATCGGCCCCAACGGCGCCGGCAAATCCACTGTCATCAAGATCCTGTCCGGCATCCTGCGGCCGGAGTCCGGCCGGGTCACGGTGGGGGGCCTGGTGCCGTGGGCCCAGCGGCTCCGCCATGTCGGGCGCATCGGCGTGGTGTTCGGCCAGCGCTCGCAACTCTGGTGGGACCTGCCAGTCGATGACGGGTTCGCCCTGCTGCGCGACATCTACCGCGTGCCGCCCACCCTTTATCGCGCCCGCCGGGCCCGCCTGGTCGAAACCCTGCGCCTGGCCGATTTCCTGGACCAGCCGGTGCGCCAGCTCTCGCTGGGCCAGCGCATGCGCGCCGAACTGGCCGCCGCCCTGCTGCACGCCCCGCCCCTGCTGATCCTGGACGAACCGACCATCGGGCTGGACGCCCCCTCCAAACTGGCCATCCGCGCCTTCATCCGCGACCTGAACCGGCAGGACGGCACGACAATCCTGCTGACCACCCACGACATGCACGATATCGAGGCCCTGGCCGAACGAGTGATCGTCATCGGCGACGGCCGCGTCCTGGCCGACAGCCCCTTCGAGACCCTGCGCGCCACCACCCTCTCCGGCCGCCGGCTGATCGCGAGCTTCGACGGCCCGCCCCCCACCCTCACCCTGCCGGAAGGCGTGTCCCGCCTGCCCGCCACCGGCCAGACACTGGCGCTGGATTTCGACCCCGCCCGCATCGCAGCACCCGACCTCATCCAGCTCCTGACGCAGGCCGGCGGCACCGCCGGCACAGCCCCCCTGGCCGACGTCACGATCACCCGCCCGTCGATCGAGGACGTGATCAGCCGGTTCTACGAACACCACGCGTCCAGCCCATGATCCACGCCGCAACCCCATACCTGGCCGCCTTCCGCGCCCGCTGGCAGACCACCATGCGCTACCGCGCGGCGGCCCTGGCCGGGTTCGTGACCCAATGCTGGTGGGGCGTGATCAACATCATGATCTACGCCGCCTTCTATCACGGCGCCCATGACGCGGCAGGCACGGCGCCGCTCGGCCTGCACCAGACCGTCACCTATGTCTGGATCATGCAGGGCACCCTGGCCCTGATGCCCTGGAGCTGCGACCCCGAGATCGCGGACGCGGTACGCAGCGGCGCGGTGGCGCACGATCTGCTGCGCCCCATCGACCTCTGGTGGTGGTGGTCCTGCCGCGCCACCGCGCGCATCCTCGGCCGGCTGGTCCCCCGCGCCCTGCTGATCGTCGCCTTCGCCGGCCTGGTCCTGCCTCTCGCCGGGCTCGGCGCCTGGGCGCTCCGCCCCCCGGCCTCGCTGCCCGACGCCGCCTTGTTCGCCGTGTCGATCCTGATGGGGCTGGCCCTGTCGGCCAGCATCGTCGTGCTGCTGAACATCGTCACCGTCCGCACCCTCTCGCCCGCCGGCGGCAGTGCCGTCATCACGCCGCTGGCCCTGATCCTGTCGGGCAACCTGCTGCCGCTGGCGCTGTTCCCCGGCGCGGTCCAGACACTTCTCATCCTTCAACCCTTCGCCGGCCTGGGCGACCTGCCCTGCCGGTTCTGGCTCGGCACGCTGCATGGCGGCCGGGCAGTCCTCGCACTGGGCCAGCAGGCGGCCTGGATCGCGGCCCTGACCATGATCGGCCGCGCTTCCCTGCGCCGGACCCTGCACCGGCTGGAGATCCAGGGCGGATGAACGGATTCGCCCTCTGGCGCCGCTACGCACGCGCCTCCCTGTCCGGCCAGACACGCTATCCCGGCGCCTTCCTGATGCAGATGGCCGGTCATCTGGCCACCACCCTCATGGGCTTCGCCGCGATCTGGGTGCTGTTCCACCGGTTCGGCACCGTGCGCGGCTGGACCGTCGGCCAGGTGGCGCTGTTCTACGGGCTGGTGAATATCGAATTCGCGCTGACCGAGACCATCGGCTACGGGTTCGAGCGCTTCGGGGACGATTTCCTGCGCACCGGCGCCTTCGACCGGCTCCTGCTGCGCCCCCGCTGGACGGTGCTGCAACTGCTGGGCCACCAGTTCCGCCTGCGCCCGCTGGCCCGGCTGGCCCAGGGCGCGGCCATCCTGGCGCTGGGCCTGGCCATGACGCCGGTCCGCCCCCTCCTGTTCACCCTGCCGATGATGCTGTGGGCCATCGCCGGCGGCGTCGCCTTCTTCCTCGGCGTGCTGATCGGCCAGGCGGCGCTGTCCTTCCGCACCATCGAAAGCCTGGAGATCGTCAACGTCCTGACCTATGGCGGCGTCGAAGCCGGACAATATCCGTTCGACCTCTACGCGCGCTGGTTCCGCCAGCTCATGACATACGCAATCCCGCTGGGCGCCGTCAGCTACGAACCCATGCTGGCAATCCTCGGCCGATCCCCCCACCCGATGGCCGCCACACTGGCCCCCGCCGCCGGCTTCGCCTTCCTGGCGATCATGCTGCTGTACTGGCAGGCAGCCGTCCGCCGCCACGCCTCGACCGGAAACTGATGGCCGCCAGCTAGGGCGCGGTCTCGCAGGGCGGTTCGTCGGGCGGCGTTCCGTCGAATGCCAGTGGATACAGCGCGTGGCGCGCGGCATAGGCTTCCAGTTCCGCAGCGGAAACGCGACCCGGCTCCGGACAGAGCTTGAGCGAGACCCCCGGTACATCGATCGCTTCGCAGGACGGGCGCAGCCGATCGACCAGATCCCCACGCCCCAGCAGCACCTTGCCACCACGCAGGACCAGCATCTCGTCCTGCGGCCTGGCACGCACGACGGCATGGACACCACGATGCGCGGGGTCGGCGAACAGCACGAGATCGGCGAGCTTGCCGACCGCGATACTGCCGATCTCCTTCTCCGCGCCCGCCACGCGTGCCGCATTGAGCGTGACCATGCGCCAGAGTTCCCCATCGCCCAGGGTATCATGCAGATGGCCGTGATTATACTGCACGGCACAGGCCAGTTCGCGATTCAGGTTCATGGACCCGGACGGCAGCCAGTCCGACCCCAGGGCGATGGTGATGCCCCGCTGCCGGGCCGCCAGCACATCCATCGTCCGTCCATACAGGGACAGGTTGCTGCGCGGCGACCAGACGAGGCTTGCCTGCCGGGAAGCGACCAGATCGAGATCCTGCGGAGTCAGGGCGACCGCATGGATCAGCGCGGCCTGCGGCATGATCCAGTCATGGCTGGTGCCGCCGCCTCCCGCCTGGGGCGTGGTGTCGTATGTCTCCGAACTCTCGCAGCGGAATTCATTGCGGGCCGCCTCATCCCGGCCTTCCGAGACATGGGCGAGGAAGGCGCTCGCATGCGCGACCAGATCATGCGTGGCAGGATGGGGCCCATAGTCGCAATCCTGCGTGCGCATGATCCCCGGCGCATCGTCGAGGGGAAAAATCGTGTAGGTCACAGGGGCGATGGCGACCCCCTCCAGCCCGTCGCGGAAATCCAGGTTGCGCAGCAGGCCGGGTGCCATGCGCTCGGCCACGGTCGAGGTCGTGCCGCCGACCAGAAAACGCAGTTCGATCCAGCTCAACGACAGCGGATCGCGATCGGGTCTGAAATCCTGCAACAGCCGATGACCGTCCAGCCCCTTGCGCCATTCATGACGATGGGCATAGCGCTCGCCGCTATCGGGTCGGGGGCCGATATTGTCGAAATCGATATGGTCGTGCGTGTTGATGAAGCCGGGCGACAACACGGCATCATGGCAAAGGATGCGCGTGGCGGACGACGACGCCGCGCAACGCGCACCAACGCAATCGATCCGCCCGGCGGCATCGATCCGCACCTCCCCCGGCGCAAGGACATGGTCCGGCGCCAGAATGGTCGCGCGGATCACCGTCTCGCCCGTCCCGCGCTGCACGGTGCAGGCCGGTGCGGCCCATGTGGCGGCCGGCAGGAGAAAGGCGGCCGCCGCAATTGCCAGCGTCGCGGCGCGTCCGATCACGCGCGCAGGGCCTGAAAGACGGTTTCGCGGAATATCTCGTGCGATCCCCTGGTACAGATGGCGACGTTCGCCGGCAGCGCGTCGCCCGTATAGATATGCGTCCCACCGAACACGTAGGACCCCCGCGTTTCGGTGCCGCTCAACTCCACCGCAACATGAACGGCTTCGAACTGAAGGGCGACGGAGGGCTCAAGGAGCATGGTGGCGGCAAACGGATCGGCATAGGTCGCACCGGGCTTGTGCCGCTTTTCGGTCTCGAATTTCAGCCGTTCCGCGTTCGATTTCAGGAAGAGCGCGCTCTTCGCCGTGCCGAATGTCGCGATCTGGTCGAAATCCGCCTGCGTCAGCATCTCCGTCTCACCCAGGCTGCCCGTCATGGCGATCGGCAGGCCCGAGCGCAGCACGATATCGGCCGCTTCCGGATCGACCATCGCATTGAAGCTGACCGACGTGCCGATCCCTTCATAGCGTCCGCCGACGATCACGATGCCACGGGCCTTGCGGGCAATCGAAGGGTCAAGCAGCAGGGCAAGGGCAATGTTCGACAATCCGCCGAGCGCCAGCAGCACCACTTCGCCCGGATGAGCGGAAACGATGCGCGAAATGGCGATCGCGGCATGGTCGGGTGCCGGTTTCAGCGCGACCTCCGGCACCACCATGTCGCCGAATCCATATCGGCCATGAATGAACCCGGCAGCCGGATAGGACCGGCCGAGCAGCGGATGATCGACGCCCCGATGCACCGGTATCGTCCCGTTCTTCAGGGTCTGCACGAGGAAGAGCGTGTTCCGCACTTCCTGCTCGTAGCCGATATTGCCCGGCGTCACGGTGATCGCTTCCGTCGTGATGCGCGTGGAACCGAGCATCATGATGATCGCCAGCAGGTCGTCCGTTCCCGGATCGGTGTCGATGATCACCCGGCGCACGTCGCGCAGCCAGGGCACAGACGCGACCGGCTGCCCGAGAACCGTCCACGCCGTCTGCGCGCGGGAACGATCCAGGGGCATGAGAGCACCTGCGAACAGGGCTCCCCCGGCAAGAAACTGTCTGCGGTCGAGGGACATCGCGGCATCCTTTTCGTGGTCGTATCGGAATGCCACGATCCGCTGCCTGTTGCGAAACTGAAATTTGTCTCGCCGGTCAGAAAATCAGTCCGCGCCCATGCGCCGGCCAGGGCGATGCCCCAGCCGGCGGTCTCACCAGGTTCATAGAGCCTGACCGAAAATGTGGGCTGGCGAGCGAGAGCGGCCCAGGGGGCCGCGCCCGGCGTGTGTTGCCGAGCATCGGAGCGGAGTGGCCTTGATGGCCATGAGCACCGAAGCGCAGGCAACACGCGCTGGATCGCCGCCAGTGCGCATTTGCGGTCAGGCTCTTACAGCTCCATATCCTGCTGAAGGTTCACCAGCGGCCGCGCTCCGTAATGCGAGATGATCTCCGACGCCGCCACACTGCCCAGCCGGCCGCATTCGGCCAGCGTGCGGCCCGAGGTCCAGCCGGCCAGGAAGCCGGCCGCATAGGCATCGCCCGCCCCGGTGGTGTCGATCACCTGCGTCGCCACCGGCGCCACGTCGATCCGCTCCTCGCCCCGGATGATCACGCTGCCCTGGCCCGAGCGCGTCAGCACCGCGAAATGCGTGTCGGCGGCGGCCTGGTTCATCGCCGTGGTGAAATCCTCGGTCTGGTAGAGCGAGCAGATTTCTTCCTCGTTGGCGAACAGGATGTCGATATGCCCATGTACCAGCTCGCGGAAGGCATCGCGATGCCGCGCGACGCAGAACGGGTCGGACAGCGACAGCGCCACCCGCCGCCCGGCCGCATGGGCCAGCGACGCCGCCTGGCGGAAGGCCTCCTGCGCATGCGGCGGGTCGAACAGATAGCCTTCCAGATAGGTCACATGCGCGCTGGCCACCAATTCGGCCAGCACGTCCTCGGGCCCGAAGGTGACGCACGCGCCCAGATAGGTGTTCATCGTCCGCTGGCCGTCCGGCGTCACCATCACCAGGCAGCGCGCCGTCGGCTGCACGCGCCCCGCATGCCCGTCGAGGAACGCGGAAGGAAAATAGACGCCCGACTGCTGCAGGTCGGCGGCAAAATTGCGGCCCGGCGCATCGTCCGCCACCTTGCCCAGATAGGCCACGCGCGCGCCCATATTGGCCGCCACCACGCAGGTATTGGCCGCCGATCCGCCGCCCATCTCGCGCTCGCGCCGCACCAGCCCATAGAGTCTCTCGGCCCGCTCGGCATCGATCAGCATCATGCTGCCGGGAATCATGTCATGCTCGGCCAGGAAGTCCGGCTCGACCGGGGCCAGAACATCGATGATCGCATTGCCGATCCCCAGCAGATCGAAGCGGCATTCGGCCGCACTGCCGGCACCCGTCACTGACATTCCATCTCTCTCCCGCGCGGGCCGGCGAAACGGCCAGGCCGGCGCGCCATCAAATCACCAAAATCGTCGTACAGACAGCCCTTCACCAAGAGCCCGACCGCAAATACGCGCTGGGGAGCGAGAGCGGCCCGAAGGGCTGCGCCCGTCGTGTGTTTCCGAGCATCGGAGCGGAGCGGCCTTGATGGCCGTGAGCACCGAAGCGCAGGAAACGCGCGTCGGATCGCCGCCAGCGCGCATTTGCGGTCGGGCTCTAACACCGGGGGCACGGGGTCGCAATGCCAGCATGTCTTGTTCGTAAAATTGCGGCTTCCCACTTTTCCGGCATCATTCGCGCGTGTAATCCTTAATCGTTCCAGACACCGGTTTTCCGGAGCATGGCCGGGAACCACCCGTCTCCAGACCGCCGGGCCATGCGCGGCTTCACCTTCGACAGCAGCGGGGTATGCTTTTGTTCAAGAAACGCAAGCCAGAAGACGAAACACCGCCCGTCGGCACCTCGTCGCCATCCGGCCGGCCGACCAGTCCGCAGACGACGTTCCCGCCGCCGCCCGCCGGCGCCGTTCCCGTCCGCCCCGGCACTTCGCCGGCCAGCGCCGCCCCCCCTCTCTCCCAGTCGTCCCAGGAGACCGCCCCGATGGCCCGTTCCCCCTTCCCGCCCGCTCCGACCGCACCTCCCGGCGCCGCCCAGCCGCCCGGCCGCCCCGGCCAGGCGCCGGCCCCCCGCAAGGACACCAGCGATCGCCGCACGCTGGTGGTCGGGCGCGGAATCAGCGTCCAGGGCTCGATCCAGGACGCCGAGCGCCTGGTCGTCGAGGGCACGGTCGAATCGACCATGATCACCGCGCACGAACTCCAGGTCGCCCATGGCGGCATGTTCCGTGGCGAGATCGAAGTCGAGGACGCCGATCTGGCCGGCACCATCGACGGCACGCTGACGGTGCGCGGCAGCCTGACCATCCGCTCCTCGGGGCGCCTGCTGGGCAAGGCGAAGTGCCGCCGCCTGCAGGTCGAGGATGGCGGCCAGGTCAGCGGCCATCTGGAAATGATCACCGGCGCCGCCCCGGCCCCCGCGGCCCCGGTCGCGGCTCCCGCCGCCCCGGAAGAAGCTCCGGCCGACTGAACCAGGCCCGGGCGCAGCGCCGGTCTGGACATGCGCGCTGGTGGCGATCCGGCGCGCGTTTCCTGGGCTCCGATGGCTCACGGCCCATAAGGCCGCTCCGCCTCGGTGCTCGGAAACACATGACGGGCGTGCCGCTTTGCGGCACTCTCGCTCACCAGCCCACATGTCCAGACCGGCTTTCCTCAGCCGTTCCCAAAACGCCAAAAAAAACGCCGCGGATCGCATGATCCGCGGCGTTTTTCATGCCTGTTCCCGATAGAACCAGCGCGTCAGGCGACGTTATCCCGCCGGTCGCGCAGCTTCACATAGGCCAGTTGCGCATGTTCGGCGCAGTAGGGCTTGCCCGGAACAGGCGTTGCCCCACAGAAATGAAAGCCCGGCGTGCCCGGATCGCCCAGCGGCCAGCAGCAGCTCAGGCCGCTGCGCCGCGGCGCGGGGCTGGACACCGCACGCAGCGACGCCCGGGACGTTTCCGGCCGCGAGACGGAAGGCGTGGCCACGGGCGGCGGGGGCGCCACCCCAGCCACCGTTTCAGTCTCGGCACGAACCGGCGCCCGGGGCGCGGGCTCCTGCCGGACCGGGGCCACGGACGGCGCGGCCTCCGCCACATGCGGCGCAACAGGCGCCACAACGGGCGCTGCCACAGGCGCGGCCGCCTGCGGCGCCACCGCAACGGCGGCGACTGGTGCCGCCGGCGAAACGGGTGACGCGACCGGCGCCGAGGCGACGGGTTCCAGGGTCGGTGCAACCGCCCCGGCCGACTCCGCCGCGCGGGCCGAAGCCGGCGGTCTGCGAATAGGTGACGGACGCGCCTGCAGGCCGAGGCGATGCGCCTTGCCCACAACCGCGTTCTTCGTCACCGAAAGCTGGCGGCCGATCTCGGCCGTCGACAACCCCTGCTGCCAAAGCTCGCGCAGACGGGCGATCGTCTCCTCGGTCCATTCCATAGCCATGCCATCTCTCCTGACGAAGGACAGCCGGAAATTAGGCTTATCTTGTGGTGGACTCAACCTTCCCACCACAAAATCTTGTGGACAAGGCTGGGAGTAACCTGTTCACAACCCGGGGGAAAACCGGTGAGTCCGCATTCGGGGGCGTTCAGGTCGAAACGCGGCGAATCCGCGTCCCATCCACACCCAAAAGCATGGTGCCCGCCTTCAGCGCCAGCGCATCCTCGCCGAACACCACCCGCCGCCATCCCTGCAACAGCGGCAGGTCGGGCTCGCCCTCCATCGCCAGCCGGTCGATATCCTCCGACGACGCCACCAGGCGCGGCGCCACGTCATGCTCCTCGCAGCACGCCGCCAGCAGCACCTTCAACAGCGCAACCAGCGCCGGCGACGGGCGCGGACCATCCTTGCCCTTGCTCTGGCGCGGCAAGGACGCATCGGGCAGCGCATGCGCCGCCGCAATGGCCTCCAGCAGCCCAGCCCCGCTCCGCCCCTCGGCAAACCCGCGCGAGACACCGCGCACCCGGGCCAGCGCATCGGCATCGGCCGGCCCGGTGGCCGCGATCTCCAGCAGGCTCTCATCCTTCAGCAGCCGCTGGCGCGGCACGTTCACCCGCTGGGCCTCCAGCTCGCGCCACGCGGTAATGGCCCGCAGCACGCCCAGCATGCGCCGGTTGCTGGTGCGCGGGCGCATCTTCTCCCACAGGGTCTCGGGATCGGGGCGGAAGGTCTCGGGCCGGGTCAGCACCGCCAGCTCGGCCGCCACCCACTCCATCCGCCCTTCCTGCTCCAGCCGCTCGCGCAGAAGCTGGTAGACGGTGCGCAGATAGGTCACGTCGGCGGCCGCATAGGCAATCTGCGCCGGCGACAGCGGGCGCGCCGCCCAGTCCGAAAACCGATGCGCCTTGTCGATATGCGCACCCGTCAGCGACGAGACCAGATTGTCATACCCGACCTGGTCGCCATAACCGGCCACCATCGCCGCCACCTGGGTATCGAACAGCGCCGCCGGCAGCCGGTCGAACAGATGCAGGAAAATCTCCAGGTCCTGCCGCGCGGCATGGAACACCTTGGTCACCGCCGGGTCGTCCAGCAGTTCCCCCAGCGGCGCCAGGTCCAGGCCGGGCGCCAGCGTGTCCACCACCACCACGTCATGCGCGCCGGCCAACTGCACCAGGCACAGCTCGGGCCAGTAGGTCCGTTCGCGGACGAACTCGGTATCGATCGTCACGAACGGCTCGCGCCGCAATCGTTCGACGACCGCAATCAGCTCGTCAGTGGAGGTCATCAGGACAGGAGCGGAAAAATCCGCCTTGAGTGCACGCGCCATCCGGTCCTGTTATCATGGGCCCATGCCGGTGCGAAAGCACCCACGACAGCCCCCACGGGGGAAAAGCGCCGCTTGACGCGGGAAAGGCGGCTCTGACATCACCCTTCTTCACAGAGCCCCGCATAGCAAGGATCACGGAACGTGAGCGCATCCACCCCGCCGGACGACGGCACCCAGGCCCTCACCCAGCTCGGCCGCGCCTCCCCCCAGCCCACCAGCCCCGAGGACGCGACGCTGGAGCGTGTCCCCGCCCCCTATCGCGACCGGCGCTACCTGGTCCGCTTCACCGCGCCGGAATTCACCTCGCTCTGCCCCGTCACCGGCCAGCCGGACTTCGCCCATCTGGTCATCGACTACGTGCCCGACCAGTGGATCGTGGAAAGCAAGTCGCTCAAACTGTTCCTGACCAGCTTCCGCAATCACGGCGCCTTCCACGAAGCCTGCTCGGTCCAGATCGCCACCACCCTGGTCGACCTGCTCTCCCCGGTCTGGCTGCGCATCGGCGCCTACTGGTACCCGCGCGGCGGCATGCCCATCGACGTCTTCTGGCAGACCGGCGCCCCGCCGCAGGATGTGTGGATTCCCGCGCAGGACGTGCCTGGATATCGCGGTCGGGGCTGAGCGCCCCCCCCCTCCCCCGTTCCGCCTGCCACGGCCACCCCGGCAACCGGATTTTCTCAATTCGGCAGAAACGGCGCGGGCGTCAGTACCGTCCGCAGGACCTATCCCGCAAACCAGCCGCGCATGACGAGAAAGGCGGCCGCCGATCCGATCAGGCACGCGGACCAGACCGGCCGCAGGAAGCGCATGAGGGTCAGGCCATCACGCTGAATGCCGTGGCACCCAGCGTCTTGCGAATGCCGATTGCGAAGCTGCGGCGGGCTGCATCGTCGGCATGGAGATCGAGGCGGCATTGCCTGGCTGTACCGATCCGCCCCCATTGGCGGAGCAGGGCGGTGCCGCCGAACAGATCGCCCCGCAGGCACAGCCGGTAGAAGCGCCAGCAGTTCGCCGCCGGCACGACGTGCCGCAGTTCGGCGCCTCGGGGAAAAAGGCCAACTGACGCAGGGGGCGAGGCGGGGCCGGATAGGGCGCTTTGGGCATATTCTCCCGAGAACTGTAACAGACCGAGCGGCGCGGTAGCAGGAAAAAGGCGTCGGACGGGTGGTTTTCCGGACTTCGGGGCGGCTCAGCCGGCGCCGCCTGTTACCCTATTATCCATAATGTAACAGCAGCAGAGAATGAACAATATTTCCAAACAGGAGATCGCAGACTTGATTAACGCCAATTTAATGACAAAACGTTAATGTTGCAAAACATCTCTTTTGTTGCAAAGTTTTGCGTTGAGAGCCTCTTCCCACTGAATCAGTATATTTTTCCAAAAGGATGAAAAATGCGTGATTTGCTTGAAGCGGAGCTTATCCAAGTTACTGGTGGCGAAATAGCAAATCCGGATCAAAATCCGGGCGGTCAAAATTCAACGACAGGAATGGGAGGTGCATCCGGTGGTGTCTCCGGAAGTGGAGGGTTCGGCGGTGGCGGGTCGCCGACCTTATCTTGGAGTGCTACAGGCTCGGGCTCCGTAGGGGGTGGCTGGACAGCAACGGGAACGGTAAGCGGCAACCAAGGTGGAGCAACAGGTGGTTCGGTCACGGTATCTCATCCTATTGGAGGAAATACCGGAGGTCAGATGCCACCTGGCACTTATGTACCCTTTCACTGAAAATAATAAATTATTTCCTGACGATGCGCTTAGCCGCATCGTCAGTTCTATAACTGAGCTTTATATATTGTTCCTCATACAAATTCACCTTCCATTCATCACGAAGAAGGATAAGTATGTTTAAGAAAAAATTATCCAGCACACTGGCAATATTGTCTTTATTCGATTGCACTCTACAGAAACCGGCATTGTGCGAAACAAAAAATGTACCGAATTTTTCAATTCCGAACGACATTATAAACACAATAACGAAATCAAAAACAGACGACGGATATTACATAGATGTATCAGACCCATACGATATATCGTATAAGATATATCATGGGCTCGGAGATGCAATGAGAATTAGTTTATCCAATGCTAAAACACCATTAGAAAAAAATCTCTATTATATATCTGAATGCCGAGTAAGAGGTGATTATAATTGCGCCGATAAAAATATCGAGTCAGGATTGCAGTATTTCAAAAACCAAGAGAACCCAAACATAGAAGTACTATTGTATTTAGAATACATATATGCGGAAGACCTGTTCTCAGAAGGACGAACTAAAGATTGGTACTTTGTGAAAAAATACATAGACAGCGTATTGAAACCGTCCTTGGAAAAAAGCGCAGATGTCGAAAATCTTCACATTAACGGAGTTGACAATGTCGAATTAACAAATCCAATTACAGAAAACCTATTTGTTACTATTACAGAGAAAACAAATAATGATATTCCAATCAAAACTTCCAAATATGGATATAGTCCTCATATAATAATCTCTAAATCAAATGAAAACTTTGATGCCATCGTAGATACAGGAGTTCTTTTAACTACAATCCCTCAAAAATACGTAGAATCATTTGATGTTAAGGTAATAGGTGAAATAAAAAACTTCAAAATTTCTACTGGCGGCACAGAAAGCCTACCATTTGGTATTATAAAAAACATTAAAATTAATGATATTAATATATACAATTTACCTGCAGTAATCCTGCCGAAAGGTGATATAACAGTAGGAAACATGTTATTATCAAAACTGTCTCCAATTCTTATTTCAAAAAATTCCATGAGATTACACTCAGACAATAAAGAATCATGCAAAAACAACTTCTATTTTGGGTATGGACAAGGTGGCTATGAAAGAAACATCATCTTCAACGCGGCCATAAATGATAAAATTGAACAATCTGTATTAGATACGGGGCTGAATAGCAGCACCATACTTGCGTACAAAAACAGGTTTTCGCAGGAAGAATATAATAAATCAGAAAAAATAACTGTAAAATCATTTGGATTTGACGAAAATATGAGATCATATTCAAAATATTTCTCTCTAAACCTCCCTGGAGGATCTGAAAAGAAATATAAAGGAGACTACATTTTGGACAAAACTCGCGAAAGTCAATATATTATTGGTGGGAATATATATTATGCAAATAATATATATATTGATCTTAACAAATCTTTGTTGTGTTTTTACAAAAACGATTGATGAAATATTTACCGATCCATATCTGCGCCCCCGCCAGTTCGATGGCCTTTCGCGCGCTCGGAATCTTATGAGCGGACAGATTGTCCAGCACGACGATATCGCCCGGGCTCAGCGTCGGCATGAGGACCCGCTCGACATAGGCCTGAAAAATCTCGCCGTTTATGGCGCCCTCATGCACGAAGGATGCGGTCATGCCCACGCCCGCTCGGTCATCGAGGATTGGCGGCCCGACTACAATCCTGCTTCACAACACCCATCTGTCTATATGACTGTTTCGAATAAGTTTTCTTGTGCATGTGTTTGTCCTGCAAGCTGACTGCGTCGTATTTTTGCCTGGCGGGCGATAAGCTTCGCTTTGTCGCTATCGAGGATATATCGGTCAAATATCCAGGGACCGTCGGGCAATGGGTGCGTGGCGGCGATCTTTCCGGCCTCGGCGGCAAGCCGTAAGGTTTTGGGGGCGATGCCGAGCAGCTTCGCGGCTTCACCCAGATTGAGGCATGACTTTTCTTCTTCAGGTGTGGCCCGATAGACCGGGATCCGATGATGCGAGCGCATGGAAGTCACCCGCTCGCGGGCCTATCCTGAATTTCGTGTGTTTGGTGTGATGCTGAGGAAGGAGAAGCATCATGGCCCGACGCAAGAAGCCGGTGATCCCTGACGATGTTCTGGACCAGGTTCTGGC
>NZ_JABEQL010000037.1 GCF_014174215.1 Gluconacetobacter tumulicola
CGTTTAAACTCGCTCATGGGCGGCTCCTGGGTTCAGTGTGATGACCCCCTGAACCTTGGCACATGATGCCGTGGGGGCCGTCCACCCCAACACGGCCATCAAGGCCGCTCCGCTTCGGTGCTCAAAAACACACGCCGGCCGTGCCGCTGCGCGGCACTCTCGCTCGCCAGCCCACATTTCCGAGCAGGGTCTCCCTTTTCCGGGCCCGGCCTTCCGGCGCGCGGTTTCAGGCACGCTTCGGGAAAGTTCCCCTGAAACACACTTTGTGTCTTTATTTTGTCCTTATGTTTCAGACTGTTAAGTCGTAATAGTCGGCAATAAACAGTGACTCGCACTCCCGCTTCCGGGTCATTACAGATCATGCTGTTCGTGCTGTCGGTTCTGTAACGGCCAGGCAAGAAGCAACGGTAACAACCGCGAGGGACTGTAATGGACGGTATGCTGACGATGTCGGGACAGGATTCCTCATCCATCGGCGACACCGTTTCCGCCCGTCCCCTTCCCACGCGCATCGCCCGCCAGCAGACGCTGCGCCAGAGCATTTCCTGCGTCGGGGTCGGCCTGCATACGGGCCTGCGGATCAGGCTGGCGCTCCATCCGGCCGCCGAAAATACCGGGATCGTCTTCCGCCGGACCGATCTCGACGGCCGCACCATTCCCGGCCGTTTCGATCATGTCGTCGATACCAGGCTGTCCACCGTCATCGGCGATCCCACGAACCCCGCCCTGCGGGTCGCGACGATCGAGCATCTGATGGCCGCGCTCTCGGCCGCCGGAATCGACAATGTGCTGATCGACGTCGACGGGCCGGAACTGCCGGTGCTGGATGGTTCGGCGTCCGATTTCGTCTTCCTGCTGGATTGCGCCGGCGTGGCCGAACAGGCCGCCCCCAGGGCTGGGATCGACATCCTGCGCCCCGTCCGCGTGACCGACGGCGACGCCTTTGCCGAACTGCGTCCGGCGCGCGAGCCCGGCCTGACTCTGACGATGTCCATCGCCTTCCCCGCCGCCGCGATCGGCGAACAGAGCTTCACCGCCCGGCTGGACCGCCGCAGCTTCCGCGACCAGCTCGCCAATTGCCGTACGTTCACCCTGCGGCAGGAAATCGAGGCCCTCCACGCCGCCGGCCTGGCGCGCGGCGGGTCGCTGGACAATGCCATCGTGGTCGACGGCGCCACCATCCTCAACCCGTCCGGCCTGCGCCGCCCCGACGAGTTCGTGCGCCACAAGATGATCGACGCGGTGGGTGACCTGTCGCTGGCCGGCGCCGCGATCAACGGCGCGTTCACCGGCCACAAATCGGGCCACGCGCTGAACAACCGGCTGCTGCGCACCCTGTTCGCCGACGCCGAGGCCTGGCGGCCGCGCGCGCGCGCGCCGCGCCCCCAGCCCCTGCGCGCGGCGGCCTGATCGATCCCCTTCTGTCCGGGCGATCCGTCCGGGCCGGGTTCCCTCCCTACACGCTGCCCTATGACGGCGGCACGTTCGTCCGGGCGACGGCCGCCACGCGCAACGCCGCCTCGCGCGCCAGCCCGGCGGGCAGCGGCGCGTCGGCAAAGATCAGGCGCATCAGCACCGGCGCGACGACGGCGTCGATCACCCTGTCGGCGGACAGGCCGACCGGCGGGCCGGCGGCGGTCAGGATGGTCTCGACGACAGGACGCACCGCCTCCAGCAGGGCGCACGCCGCCGTCGTCCCGTCCCAGCCGCGTAGGACGTCGCGGACCATGTTCCGCCCAGGCGTCGAATCCATTTCGTCCTGGTACATCTCCGCCCAGGCAGCCAGGTCGGTGGCGAAATCGCCCGTCAGCCGGATCGGACAGTCGGTCCGCAAGCTACGCCGGGCGACATCGCTGACCAACGTCGCCAGGTCCCCCCAGCGTCGATAGATCGTCGAGGACGTCACCCCCGCGCGCTGCGCGACCTGCGGCACGGTCAACGCGTCGCGCCCGACCTCCGCGATCAGTTCGCCGACCGCCGCATGCACGGCCTGCTGCACGCGCAAACTCCGCCCGCCCGGCCGTACGGCCTGCCTCACCGACATGAAACCAATCCTAACGCAAATATATTGCTTTTATCCCGCCATGCGCCCATACGGCTAACGCATATTCTAGGCATTAACCGGAGAGCCGTCCATGACGACGCGACCCACCCAACGCCTGCTCCGCACCTATGGCGCGGTCCTGTTCGTCTTCCTGGGCGCATCGGCCGCGCTGACGCCGCTCTATCCCCTGTACCAGGCGCAATGGCATGTGCCGGTGCCGATGCTCCAGGCGGCCTTCGCCATCTATGCCCTGACCCTCCTGGCTGCCCTGCTCTGCCTGGGTGCGCTGTCCGACCATATCGGCCGCCGCCCCGTGGCGCTGGCGGCGATCGCGATCGAGATGCTGGCGATGCTGCAATGCGCCACCGCCACGGGAATCGACGATATCCTGCGCGGCCGCGCCCTCCAGGGACTGGCCACCGGCATCGCCACCAGCGCGCTCAGCGCCGGGCTGCAGGATGCCGACCGCGCGCGGGGCGGCCTGATCGGCGGCATGGTGCCGATGGGATCGATGGCGGGTTTCGCCCTGGCCTCGGCCGTCCTCGCGCGCTTCGCCCCCCATCCGCTGCGGCTGGTCTTCGTGCTGATCCTGGTGGCGTTGGCGCTTGCCGTCCCCGCCATTCTCTCCCTGCCGGAAACGGTGTCGCCGATGCCCGGCGCGCTCGCCTCGCTCAGGCCGCGCGTGCATGTGCCCCGGCGCGCCAGGGGGGCGATGCTGACGGTCGCACCGGCCAATATCGCCGTCTGGGCGCTGAGCGGATTGCTGCTGTCGCTCGGCCCGGCCGTCGCGCGACTGGCCGATGGCGGGGCGGCCGATCCGCTGCTGGGCGGGTGGGTGATCGCATCGGTGATGGGCGCGGCCCTGGCGGCGATGATGCTGCATCGCCGGGGCGACGCGCTCGCGCTGCTGCGGCGGGGCGCGATCCTGGTCCTGGCCGGCCTGCCGGTCGCGCTGCTGGGGCTCCACGCCCGGTTCCTGGCGATGTTCCTGCTGGGGGGCGGGATCGCCGGCGCGGGGCTCGGCCTCGTGGTGCAGGGATCGCTCCGCATGCTGGTCCCGCTCGCCCATGTCCACGAACGCGCCGGCCTGATGGCAAGCTATTTCGTGCTCAGCTACCTCGCCTTCTGCGCCCCGGCCTTCGCCGCCGGATTCGCGGTGCGCGGCCTGGGGCTGATGACCACCACCGATCTTTACGTGGCGCTGCTGATCGGGCTGACCGGCGCCACGCTGCGCGCGCTGCCCCGTCCCGACCCGGCCGGGACGGCCTGACCCTCGCTCCGCCATCCCTCCCCCCGCCGCCGCTCGGCGTTCATTCGCCGGGAAAACGACGCCATGGCCTTCACCCCGGCCCGCCGCATGATATAAGGCAGACGAACTGGAAGAGTCGGCATGTCCCTGCGCAGCATTCGAAACCATTCCGCTGATCGTTCGGCCGGCCGCCACGCCGCCCGATACGCCTCGATCGCCGTCATTCTGTCGCTCGCGGCATGCAGCGGCGACAAGAAGACGATCAACGACCTGGAATCGCATGTGCCTCCGGTCGATACGCTCTACAATAACGGCATCGACGCCCTGCGCGACCAGCGCTACGCCCTGTCGGCGGCGGAATTCGACGTCCTGCAACAGAATTACCCCTATTCCGCCTATGTCGCGAACGCGCAGTTGATGGGGGGCTACGCCTACTACCTGCAGGACAAGTATCCCGAGGCCGTGCAGCAGCTCGACCGCTTCCTGGAACTGCACCCGACCAGCCCCGACGCCGCCTATGCGTTCTATCTGCGCGCACTCTGCTATTACGAGCAGGTCGCCGAGGTGCAGCGCGACCAGCAGGGCACGATCGAGGCGATGAACGCGCTGGAAGAGGTCATCACCCGCTTCCCGCAATCGCCCTACGCGCGCGACGCCCAGCTCAAGGTCGATCTCTGCCGCGACCATCTGGCCGGCAAGGAAATGCTGGTCGGCCGCTTCTACCAGCAGCAGCGCGCCTATCATTCCGCAGTCAACCGCTACCAGCGTGTGGTGCAGGATTTCCAGACGACCAACCACGTGCCGGAAGCGCTGGAGCGGCTGGTCGAGGTCTATCTGGACCTGGGCCTGACCGACCAGGCCCGCCGCACCGCATCCGTGCTGTCCTACAATTATCCCGGCAGCAAATGGTACCGCTACGCCTACGACACGCTGCGCAGCAAGCACCTGCTGTCCGCCGGCACCCCGGTGCCGGGCCTGGTCGCGGACAACGCCCCCGCCAGATCGGCTGACACGGCCAAGCCGCTGGCCAAGGCCCCGCCGCCGCCGTCCCAGGCCACGCACGCCCAGCGCGGCTTCTTCTCGCGCGTATGGCATTCCGTCTTCTGACGGGCGTGGAGCCCCCCCTCCCGCCGTCCGGGGCAACCCGATGCTGACCCATCTGTCGATCCGCGACGTCGTCCTGATCGAACGGCTGGACCTGCCCTTCTCCCCCGGCCTCACCGTGCTGACGGGCGAGACCGGGGCCGGCAAGTCGATCCTGCTCGACAGCCTGGGCCTGACCCTGGGCGAACGCGCCAGCGCCGGCCTGGTGCGGGCCGGCGCCGAACAGGCCAGCGTCACCGCCTGTTTCGACCTGCTGCCCGACCATCCGCTGCCCACCCTGCTGGCCGAACAGGGAATCGTCATCGACGACCCGCGCGAACCGCTGGTCCTGCGCCGGATCGTCACCGTGGACGGGCGGTCGCGCGCCTATATCAACGACCAGCCGGTAGGGGTGAACCTGCTGCGCCGGGCGGCGGCGCTGCTGGTCGAAATCCAGGGCCAGCACGAACAGATGGGCCTGGCCGACCAGGGCACCCATCTCGACCTCCTCGATTCCTTCGGCGTGCCACCCGCCCTGCGGGCCGACACCGAAGCCGCCTATCGCGCCTGGATGGCGGCCACGGCCGAACTCGCCGCCGCCCGCGCCACGATGGAAAACGCGGCGCGCGAGGAAGAATGGCTGCGCCAGTCGGTCGAGGACCTGTCCACCCTCGCCCCGCAGGAAGACGAGGAAACCCATCTGGCCGGCATGCGCCAGAGCCTGCAGCAGGGCGAACGGCGCGGCGAGGCCATCGCCGCCGCCCTGGCGGAACTCTCGCCGCGCGACCGCCGCTCGTCCGGCCCCGCCGCCGCCCTGCGCGGCGCCAGCCGCACCCTGCAACGCCTGCTCCCCTCAGCCGGCGACACCGCGACCGAAGGCGCCGACCGGCTGGCGCACGAGGCCCTGGCCGCCCTGGAACGCGCCGAAGAGGCCCTGGGCGAGGCCGAAACCCTGCTCTCCCGCCTGGCCGCCGAAGCCGATTCCGACCCCCGCCTGCTGGAACAGACCGAGGAACGGCTGTTCGCGCTGCGCGCAGCCGCGCGCAAGCACGGCGTCTCGGTGCCGGAACTTCCGGGCCTGCTGGCGGCACTCGGCGACCGGCTGGCGGCGCTGGATTCGGGCAATGTCCGCATCGGCGCGCTGGAGACCATGGTCCGCGAACGCCGCGCCCGGTTCGAGGACGCGGCCGGCCTGCTGTCGGCGGCGCGCGAAAAGACCGCCCGCCGGCTGGAAGCCGCCGTCACGGCCGAGCTCAAGCCCCTGCGGCTGGAACGCGCCCGCTTCTTCGTCACCCTCCCCCCCCTGCCGCCCGAGGCGTGGAACGCGCGGGGCCGCGAGCAGGCGGCCTTCCAGATCGCCGCCAATCCCGGCCAGCCGCCCGGCCCACTGGCCAAGGTCGCCTCGGGCGGCGAATTGTCGCGCCTGATGCTGGCCTTGAAAGTCGTGCTGGCCGGCCGCTCCGCCGTGCCGACCCTGGTGTTCGACGAGGTCGATGCCGGCGTCGGCGGCGCGACCGCCTCGGCCATCGGCGAGCGCCTGTCCCGCGTGGGGCAGGATGTCCAGGTCCTGGTCGTCACCCACAGCCCGCAGGTCGCGGCACGCGGCAACGCCCATCTGCGCATCAGCAAATCGGTGGCCAAGGGCCGAACCGAAACGCGGGCCGAACCGTTA
The DNA here is from genome assembly GCF_014174215.1 of Gluconacetobacter tumulicola. Lineage (GTDB taxonomy): Bacteria > Pseudomonadota > Alphaproteobacteria > Acetobacterales > Acetobacteraceae > Gluconacetobacter > Gluconacetobacter tumulicola. The sequence continues at coordinate 6,049 of NZ_JABEQL010000037.1, forward strand.
TCGACCGAACAGCGGCGCGAGGAAATCGCCCGGATGCTGGCCGGCGACACCATCACCGAGGCCGCGCGGGCGGCGGCCGACAGCCTTCTGCAAGGGTAATTGCCCCCATGTCCCCCGATACCCGAGCCGACACCCCCGATCCCGCCACGATCGACCCCACAGACCTGACCGAAGCCCAGGCCACCGCCGAACTGGAGCGTCTGGCCCACCAGATCCGCACGCTGGACCGCGCCTATTACGAAAACGACGCCCCCGCCGTCACCGACGCCGAATATGATGCGCTGCGCCGCCGCAACCTGGCGATCGAGGCCCGCTTTCCCGCCCTGCGCCGCGCCGACAGCCCGTCGCTGCATATCGGCGGCGCGGCCGCCCCCACCTTCACCCGGCATCGCCACCTGGTGCCGATGCTGTCGCTGGACAATGCGTTCGACCGCGAGGAATTCGAATCCTTCGTGACCCGCGCAGCCCGTTTCCTGGGCCTGGACGAGGACAAGACGCGCGCCCTGCGCTTCGTCGCCGAACCCAAGATCGACGGTCTGTCGATCAGCCTCACCTACGAACATGGCCGCTTCGTGCGCGGCACCACCCGCGGCGACGGCACCGAGGGCGAGGACGTCACCGCCAACCTGCGCACGCTGCACGACCTCCCGCAGCACCTCGAGGGCCACGCCCCGGCCCTGATCGAAATCCGGGGCGAGGTCTTCCTCTCCAAACCCGCCTTCCTCGCCATCAACGCGGCCCAGGCCAGCGCCGGCCAGAAACTGTTCGCCAACCCCCGCAACGCGGCGGCCGGCTCCCTGCGCCAGCTCGACCCGTCGATCACCGCCCGCCGGCCGCTGTCCCTGTTCGCCTACGCCCAGGGCTTTTCGTCGGAACGCGTGGCAGACACCCACGCCCATTATCTCGACCGGCTCCGCGACTGGGGCTTCACGGTCAACCCGCTATCGAAGATCGTCGAAAGCGCCGCCGCAGCCGAATCCTTCATGGACGACATCGCCCGTGAACGCTCGGGGCTGAAATACGATATCGACGGCGTCGTCTATAAAATCGACGATCTCGCCTTGCAGGATCGCCTGGGCTTCGTCGGCCGCGCCCCGCGCTGGGCCATCGCCTGGAAATTCCCCGCCGAGCAGGCCATCACGCGCCTGACGCGCATCGACATCCAGGTCGGCCGCACCGGCGCGCTGACCCCGGTGGCGATCCTGGAGCCGGTGAATGTCGGCGGCGTCATCGTCACCCGCGCCACATTGCACAACGAGGACGAAATCCAGCGCAAGGACGTCCGCGAAGGCGACCTGGTGCAGATCCAGCGCGCGGGCGACGTCATCCCGCAGATTCTCGGCGTGGTCCCGCGCAAGGAAGGCGACCCGCCGCGCGGCGAACCCTTCGCCTTCCCCCACACCTGCCCGATCTGCCACGCCCATGCCGAACGCCCGCCCGGCGAGGTCGTCTGGCGCTGCACCGGCGGCCTGACCTGCCCGGCGCAGGTGGTGGAACGGCTGATCCATTTCGTCTCGCGCGACGCCTTCGACATCGACGGATTGGGCGAACGCACGATCACCGAATTCCATACGGACGGCCTGCTGAAAACCCCAGCCGACATCTTCCGTTTGCCGAACCACGAAGATGATATCGCCAAACGCGAAGGCTGGGGCGAACTCTCCGCCCGCAACCTCACGGCCGCGATCCGCGCCCGCCAGGCCATCCCGCTGGCCCGCTTCATCTACGCGCTGGGCATCCGGCGCATCGGCTCCAGCAACGCCCGCCTGCTGGCCCGCCATTACGGCTCGTACACCAACTGGCGCGAACAGATGCTGGCCGCCACCACCATCGGCTCCGACGCACGGCTGGCCCTCGGCTCCATCACCGGCATCGGCACCGCCATCGCCGACGAACTGGCAGCGTTCTTCCTGGAAGCCCACAACCTCACCACCCTCGACGACCTGACAGCCATGCTGACGACGATCGAGGACGAAGAACCCCAGACCGAAGGCACCCTGTCCGGCAAGACCATCGTCTTCACCGGCACGCTGACCACGATGACCCGCCCCGAAGCCAAGGCGATCGCCGAACGCCTCGGCGCCCGCGTCACCGACAGCGTCTCCAAAAAGACCGACCTGGTCGTCCTGGGCACCGACGCCGGCTCCAAAGCCCGCAAAGCCGCCGAACTCGGCCTCGACACACTCGACGAACCCGGCTGGCGCGAACTGGCCGGCCTGCCGGAAATCTAGGCCCGCCGCGCCGCCCTCAGAATGTGTATCTGACCTGACCGCTGAACCAGCGCGGCATCGAGAATGACGGCGTCGCCGATCCATCGGCCCCGGTAATGTCCACGTTATCGGTGTAGTAAAACGCATTCGCCAGATTCTTGACGAAGAACGTCACGGTCCAGCGGCGATTCACGCTGTTCCAACCAACGCTCGCATTGGCCAGCACATAGGACGGCATATGCAAGGCAGGCGAATTGACCGTGCTGGCATAACGGGAATCCACATAGCTCATATCGCCCTGCACGAAGACATGCCCAAAGCTGACAGGCACCTCATATCGCAGATTGCTGTTCACCATCCAATGCGGCGCGAAGGCCATATTCTGATCGCGGACCGATCCGTCCGGCATGGAAACGTTACGCACATAACCATGCATCATGCTCGTTCCAAGCGAAAAACTCAGATTCTCGATGGGATGGGCGGTCAGTGCCAATTCACCGCCATAGGAATAGGCCGATGCATTGAACAGTGCCTCGGACAGGACATCCAGCCTGTACGCCTGGTAATTGTGATAATCATAATAGAATGCCCCGACATCGAGATCGAGCTTATGATGGAAAAAGCTCGTTTTGACTCCTGTCTCGAAATCCCAAAGATCCTCGGGCTTGACGACAATATCCTTGAATTGTGCGTTCGGCGCGATTGCTGTCTGTGCCTCCAGCAGCACGCCACGCGTCCCCCTGGTGATCGTGCCGTAAGCCATGACCGTGCTGGTCGGCTTCCATGTCAGCCCGACCTTTCCGCTCCAATCCTCATTGGCAAAACTGCCACCCAGTTGGTAACCGCTCGGCGCGGAATGCGGTCCCGCGGCGCACAATGCGGCTGGCATGCTGCAATAGGCAAAACTGTGGATCGACTTGCTGTCCACGGTGAATCGCGCGCCCAGGGTCGCGGTCAGCGTATCCGTGATCCGATAATCGGTCTGTGCGAACACCGCGCCCGTATTGACCTTCTGCTGATAGAACGTGTCCGTCGACCACGACGCAGGGTACCCACCGAACATTCCCTGCCGGTAATCGCCGTCGATATGCAGATAATACAGCCCCGCCAGCCAGGACCATCGTCCCTCATGTCCCGCGATATTGATTTCCTGCGAAGCCTGCCAGGAATTCGCACTCGTGTTGTAATTCAGGATCGAGAGTTCCGTACCGTCCGTATCTTCCTGATAACGCTTTTTCATGGAAAAGACATCGGAAATGGCCGTCAGGACAAAATGGTCGCCACGCCATGTGGCGGTATTGGTCGCCCCATAAAGTTGCCTCTGGAAAAACCCGGGCGTGCTGGAAGAAACCGTATAAGGATATCCTTTCGGCGCTTTCCCGCCATAGCAGGTCAACGATCCCAAAGGCGGCGTACCGAATCCGGCACCGGCGCAGAAATCCTGAAATTGCTGTTCGTTGGCGGGTGTACTCAGGCCCGCGTTTGACGAATCGGTATAGGTCGGAATAACCGCGTAAATTCCCGACGTGACGTTGGGGACATAGCCGCCGTGAAAATTTATCAGATCTTCAAAATAACCGCTCGGGCGCCACAGAAACTGAAGTCGCGCGTTATATGTGCGGTCATTCCCGAAATCTCCCCCGAGCGTATTATGAATATATCCGTTCTGCCTGCTCGTCTGAAAGGAAAGACGTCCCATCAGGGTTGAACTAATCGGACCGCCGACAGCGCCTTCCTCCTGAAAACTGCTGTAACTTCCATAGGATGCCTGCCCATATCCCGTCAGCTTGTCCGTCGGCTGTGCCGATATCAGACGAATCGACCCGCCGGTCGTATTGCGCCCACCGGTGGTGCCCTGGGGACCGCGCTCGATTTCGACACGATCCAGGTCGAACATCGCCGCACCGATCGCGCCAGGAAAACTGATATAGGCACCATCCGAATAGACTGTATTGGGCGATTCCTGATGGTCTGAAAAATCCAGATTCGCAACGCCACGAATCGTAATGACGGTCGAAGTCGACGCCTGCCCCATCTGCGAAATCATCACGCCGGGCGCGATACGCCCCAGTTCCGCGGTATTGGTAACGTTTCGTTCCCGCAGTTCCTGCTGCGAGACATAGGTGGTGGAAGCGGCGACATTTCTGCCGTCATGATGGATCCTCCGCGCCTCGACGCTCAGACTCTCCGGGCTTCCGTGGGCCTGAGCCACCGGCTGCCGCTTGGCGCTACCGACTACCCGCTTCGCGGGCACGGCCGGCCCCGCGTTGTTCGAAACGATGCGCCGTGGCGGTGATTTATGCTTTCCAACCTGCGTATGCGCCGCATCGGCCCGCGCGGAATGGCCATCGAGCCCCCACATGAACAGAAGAGACGTCGTGGAAAGACAGAACAACCGTTTTGCAGATCCAGTGTAAGCCATATCTCTCCTCCGGCACATCGGAGTGTGCGGCACAAGATGGGGGTTTCCAGCGTTCGCATATTTGTTCGATTAAAGAACTTATTACTGCAAAAATATCATTGTTTTTATATCGCAATGAGTCAAGAAGCGAGCGAGGAAATGCTATCTATATATTTTATTTTCATGACTCGTTTTAAACACGCACCCTCTCGGCATCTCCTGGCCCGCATCCAGAAGACCGAACAAAATTCTCTTATGCAATATTAGAACATATCGAAATATTCCCTATGCTCCCATTCCGATACCTCCAGATTATATCGTTCTATCTCGGCTTTTTTTATCCTGATCAGGTAGTCGAGAAATGCCTTCCCGAACCCGTCTTCAAAGACCGTACTACCCTCAAGGGCATTGACCGCTTCTTCCAGGGTACGGGGCAGAAACGGCGCCGGCGTCGAATACGGCGTGTCCGCGGACGGTCCGGGATTATCCTTGCCTCTGATGCCGTCCAGTCCGCATATCACCTGGGATGCAAGGTAGAGATAAGGATTGGCCGCGGGCTCGCCGACACGGTTTTCGATGCGCGTCGCCTTGTCACCCGCCCCCCCGAGAACCCGCAGCATCACACCGCGGTTGTCGCATCCCCAGATAGCTCTGTCCGGAGCCAGAGAAAACGGTCTGTACCGCTTGTATCCATTGATCGTGGGTGTCGAAAATACTGCTGCCGGAGCGGCATTTTTCAGCAATCCGGCCAACCATCCCATTCCCAGGCAAGAAAGCGGCTGCTCATCCGTATCCGGCACGAAGAGATTATGCTGTGTCTTCAGGTCGCATAGCGACTGATGAAGATGCCAGCCGCTCGACATGACTGACAGCAAGCGGGGACGGCACATGAATGTAACGTGATACCCATGCCGACGGGCAATCTGCTTGGCGGCGCTCCGAAAAAGCACCATATCGTCGGCGGGCTTCAAACCACATGCGGCATTGAACACGAATTCGACCTGACTCGGACCGAACTCGATCTCCATCGTCTTCAACCCGAGCCCGAGATCCTCGATATTGGAACGAAGAAGATCAAAGAATGGATCGAGCTGATCATAATACAGCTCGGTCAAATAGTTGTATCCCTTATGCAAAAGATCGACTTCCGGGGGCACTCCCGGCTGCCCGGCATCCGAAAGAGACATCCTGGGCTCTTTTACTTTCATGACATGAAACTCGACTTCGAGTCCCGTCATGAAACTGTATCCCTCATCGGCGAGACGTCCAAGCACGTCGCGTAAAAGATGGCGGGTAGAAAATGGAACCTTGCGACCGTCCCTGAAATAGAGATCGCACAGCATCCATCCCGTCGACGGCGCCCACGGCAGAACGCGGAATGTCGCCGGATCAGGCACCATGATCATATCGGCCGACCCACGCATATCCTGCATCTCAGCGTCCATGACGCCTTCGAAAATCGGGATGACCGTCCGGTGCGACGTGTCCTTCATCAGCAGGGAAGATGCGACCGAAATCCCGCTCTCGATCGCCCCGCGCACCTCGGCGGAAACCAATGTTTTTCCCCGCAGGATGCCGTGCTGGTCCGGAAAGGAGAAACGAACCGTCTTCAGATGCTCTGTTTCTATTTTCCGTAGAACTTCCGCTGCCTGACGCCTCTGCTCGCTGTCGAACAGAGCGTGACGTTCGATGAATGCCACGATGTCACCCCTCCCGCACAGTATCGGAACACGCCCACGGAGCCCCGACACGCCGACGCTGATCGACATTGCGCCAGTATTCCTGCCACGCCCTGGTTGGACCGACACCGTCCATCGTGGCGGGCCCCCGCATCGACATCGCCTGCTCGCCATCAAGAACCATGATCGGTTTCTCCCCTTCCTCGACCTGACGGATCGCTGTCATCAGAAGGCGGCGGAACGCGATGATGGCCTTGTCGGTCTGCCCCAGATGTTCGCGCGTGCGATCCTGAATGCGTCCCTGCGACTCAATGGCCCATTGGTCATGGACGTTGATGTCTTCTCCCATGCCGGTATAGGTCTGGTGCGCCTGCTCATACGGATCGAATCCGTAATCATTGAAGCGCCCGATCCGCGGTCGATAATCGGGAAGCGTATAGAGTTTAAGGCGCTGGTCGCGCATCGTCTCCTTGTCGACAGGCTGGTCGAAACTTGTAAAAATCGCGTACCAGTAACAACTCGTGTCATCGATCGGCACATGCCATTGCGTTATGGTCATCGTGCCCGACAGCGGAATGACGAATGCTTGGGGGAACAGCACATTCGTTACCCGAACATGCGTCTTCTGTTCGTTGATTTCCCGCAGGGCGATAATACGAAGACCATAATCCATTGATTCGACAGAAATGTCCGGACACGGGAATTCACGTAATACCTGCGTCATCGGAATTTCACTGTCAGCCGACGTGGCCCGGAACTGGCGTCCATAAGCCGCGTCCTGCTTCTCGTCCTCGAAGAATCTGTGAAGAAAGCTGGCGTGCGCCGGATCCATGCCGACTTCCAGAGCTTGCAGCCAATTGCATTCTATCAACCCTTTGAATGCAAAAACATAAGGTTCCGGAGCAAGAAAACAGTCCAACGCGGGAAATTCGGGCGGCTCTCCCTCACCCAGATAGGCGAAGATGATGCCGCTCCTCTCAACGACCGGATAGGATTTCTGTCTGATATTCTTGCAAAGCCGGCTCCCCTTCGGCTCCGCCGGCGTCTGCAGGCAGTGCCCGTTCCGATCGAACAGCCATCCATGGAACGGACAGCGCAGACCACCATCCTCAAGCCGCCCGAATGCAAGATCGGCGTTGCGATGCGGACAGTCACGATCAAGCAGTCCAAGCTGCCCAGCCTCGTCGCGGAAAAGTACCAGATCCTGCCCCAGTAGACGGACAGGCCGGATCGGCCTGGCGCCCTCCAGTTCCACGGCCAGCGCGGCTGGCTGCCAATAACGGCGCAACAGGTTTCCTGCCGGCTTGCCGGGCGTGATGCGGGTAATCAAATCGTTTTGCGCTGCGCTCAGCATCGGACAGATTTGCCTTTCAGAACGAAAAATGACACGGAACTGTTCGATTAACGAACTATATGTTATCAGTCGAACAATGGTTGCAGGAAATCCGATGCCGATGCAATATGTCTACGTTGTCTGATCGTAACTTTTTTACGTCCGGAGCCTGCCTATGCCGAAAATAATCTTTCATCTCTCCGACACATCCGTCAGGGAGGTGGAGGTCAGCATTCCCACGACGGTCATGCAGGCGGCCATCTACGGCGATGTACGGGGGATCGAGGCAGAATGCGGGGGGGCCTGCGCGTGCGCCACCTGCCACGTCTATGTCGATCCGGCATTTGTCACCCGCATCCCGCCGGCACAGCAGGACGAACTGGAAATGCTCGAGGGCGTTGCCGCGGACCGTCTACCCAACAGCCGCCTTGCCTGCCAGATCCATGTCACCGAGGCGCTCGACGGTTTGACCGTAAGCATTCCGGACCGTCAGTTCTGATGGCGCCGGCGGTTCTGATCATCGGCGCGTCGCACGCAGGCGTTCAGTTCGCGGCGGCATTGCGCGAACTCGGCCACACCGGCCGGATCACTCTTGTCGACGCACAATCCGGGCCTCCGTGCCAGAGGCCCCCGTTATCGAAAGCGTTCATGCGGGACGCCGTGCCGGAAGACGCTCTGCATCTCCGCGGCCCCCATTTTTTCACGTCGGCAGAGATCGATTTTCGATCAGCGATGCCGGCAGCAGCCCTGGACCGCCAGGCACGACATGTTCAGCTCGGCAACGGCGAAAGGATTCCGTACGATGTCCTGATGCTCGCGACAGGCGCGCGTCCCCGCCCCTGGCCGCAGGGCACCGTTCCGAAGGGCGTTTTTGTCCTCCGCACGCTGGCCGACGCTCGGCTGCTGCGGAACGCAGCCGACCATACGGCCGGGCCGATCGTCGTCGTCGGCGGCGGATATATCAGCCTGGAACTGGCAGCGACCTGGCGGCGGTACGCACAGCGGGATGTCACGGTCATCAACAGCGGTCCGCGCCTGCTCTTCCGCTCCGCCTCGCCGGACCTTTCGGCCTTCGTGATGGCACGTCATCACGAGCACGGTGTCCGCGTTTTGAGCGAGCAGCCTGCGACCGGATTAGTGGCCAACGACGATGGAGCCGTTCAGGGTGTCGCCCTTGCCGACGGCCGGATTGTTCCAGCAGCACTGGTCGTGCTCGGAACCGGAGCCATTCCCGAACAGGACCTGGCGGAGGCCGCCGGGCTGGCATGTGACGATGGCATTCTGGTCGACGATCAATGCCGGACATCCGACCCGGCGATCTTTGCGGCGGGGGACTGCACCCGGCACATGACCGGCTTTGCCGGACACCGGATACGGCTCGAATGCGTACAGAATGCCCACGACCAGGCGCGCGTCGCCGCCGCCGTCATCATGGGCCGCGACGCGCGTTACACGCAGGTACCCTGGTTCTGGTCCGATCAGTTCGACATGAAGATCCAGACGGTAGGCATATTCGACCCGTCATCCACCTGCGTGGTACGAGGCAACCCAGCGGCAGGCACGTGCGCCTTCTATCATTTCGGCAAGGCGGAAATCCTGCAGTGCATCGAAACAGTCAATATGCCGGCAGAACACATGCAGGCCCGCCAGGCACTGACATCGGGCATTCTACCCATCCGCGATCAGGTGGCCTCACCGTCCTTCAGCCTCAAGGCCTTTCTGGCAGAACAGCGGGCTGGCCTGATGCGCTGATTCCCGACCGTGATCCCTCAAAGCAATTGGCTACGCAGATTTTCCACCTCCTCGCGCAGGCGCGGAAGAAAGATCCGCTTCATCTCATCAGGGGCGGCCTGTTCGATCCTGACGCCGACATTCAGCGCCGCGACCTGTCTGCCGTCGTGCCTGAACAGCGGCACCGCCAAAGCCCGATATCCGATTTCCGCTTCCTGATCCACAAGAGCATAGCCGTCATCCCGCACAGCGTCCCATAGGATCTTCAGTCGTTTCTTGTCGACGACCGTATACGCCGTCACCTTTTCCGGCGTGCAGGCCTTCAGGAAAGATGCCGCGTCTTCCGGGCTCAGCGACGACAGAAGAACCCGCCCGACGGCACTGCAGAATGCCGGCAGACGCAGACCTATCCCTTCCAGCAGACCATGGGCCTGTACCTTCCTGGGCGAAGCGTAAGCGACCATGACCGCGTCCGTTCCATCAAGAACGGCGACGGAGAATGTCGCATGAAGTTCCGCTGCCAGATGTTCGCAGACAGGTTGCAGGATCGTGGCGATAGGGTCCGACCCGAGATACGACGCCGCAAGCTTGAGAATGGACGGACGAAGAGTGTAAAGGCGCCCATTCTCCACCATATACCCAAGATGGACGAGCGTCAGAAGCGTCCGGCGCACCGTCGCGCGCGGAAGATCGACAAGACGGGCGATATCCGCCAGCGACAGGGCCGGACGCGACGCGTTGAACACCTCTATGACGGCAAGTCCACGGGCGAGGGCCTCGGAAAAATCACGCCCGACTGCATTCTCAGCACGTATGGCCGCGTCACGTTCGCGCAATTTACTCACCGGTCGCTACCTTGGACACTGCCGCTTCTCTCTGGTTTTGATCTGTACCCGCAATCGCGGTCGGCATTATATGTTTTCTGCCGTGGGTCAAGCGAACGTTTTTATTGTTAGCATCATTGCCTTCCGGCTTTAAACGTTCGCAATGATAGCCCGTCCTGCTTCAATCCGTCCGGGTCGGAACCAGCAGCAGCGCCAGGCTTTCGGGTGGAAGCGTAACGTCACATCGGGTTGCCTGCGTGCAGTCCGCCGCAGGCTGTGGCGCAGGCAAGCGCGCAGCCGCAATCAACGCAGCCGCCTGCGGGCCGGTCGGCGAGACCGGCCGCCCCATGGCCTCGAACAACGCGGCCGGCGTGCCATGATTCCGATCGATCACGATCACCGTCGCCCCGTCCACGGACGCCAGCCCCCTGAACGCCAGATGCGCATCCCGCGCCCTGTCGGCATCCCGGTTCCACAGCACGACCGCAATCACGCCATCCTCCCGGCGCGTCGCAAGCACATCGCCATCGCCCGATCCGGCCGGCAGCCGCCGGTTCCCCAGACGATGCAGCAACGCAAAGGCATTGAACGCAGGCTTGGGAATGCCATGGGTCGTCAGCAACCCATAGGCGCCCGGCAGTTCATTGGCGACCACCCCCTGTTCCTCGAAATCGTCCGAAAACGTCCAGTAGGACATGATCGGCGCCAGCCCGTCACAATCATGGACCGTCTGCACAATCCACGGCGCGATCCACGGACGATCCGCGCTGCCATTATGAATGTCCCAGTCCGCACCGAACTCGGTGATATAAAGCGGCAGGTCCGGATGCCCGGCATGATCGATCGCCTGACGCGCCGTCCGCGTCGCATCGCAGACAATATTACCCGTATTCGCAGGCGATTTCGGCAATCGCAGCAGATCCGGCGGATCATTCGCATAGATATGCGTGGAGACGAAATCGACCGGCACATGCTCCCGCATGACGTGATCGACGAAATCCCCAACCCAGTGAATGGCCCCCGTCGCAGGCCCACCGACCCGCAGCGCCGGATCGACCGCCTTGATGGTGCGGGCGGTATTGTCATAAAGCGCGAAATACGTCGCCATTTTCGGCTGCGCCACCCAGGTCGCCTGATCGGGCTCGTTCCAGACCTCGAAGGGCCATTGCCGGACTTCCTCGGCGCCATAACGCTGTTCCAGATGCGCGACGAAGGCGCGGATCAGCGCATTCCAGTCTGCCATATGCGCGGGAAACGTCACATTGGCCCGATACCAGAGCGTCCCGCCGCTATAATCGGTGATCGGCCTGGCCTGTTCGTCCGCCTTCCAGTGAACCAGCGGCTCCAGCCCCCCATCGCGGCGCAGCACGTCGCTGCCGATGGCGCTGGGCATGAACGAAAGCTCGACCAGCGGCCGGATATGATGCGCCAGAAGCCCGTCATACACGGCATCGACCTTGCGGAAATTGTAATGCATGTGGCCGTCCGCATCCGGCGCCATGATGCCCATCGTATCGTCGAAGATGCCGTGGAACCGCACATAGCGGAACCCGGTCGCCTCCCGCGTCCGATCCGCGTTCCGCAGATAACTCTCCGTCAGCGCCATGTCGGCGCGATCCGAACCGAATGCCTGCTCCCAACTGTGCCGGAACGGCGTCCCGCTCCCGGTGGCATCGATCTCTATGGCGGGCACCATCTCATCGGACCAGGCCGGGACCGACCACGACGCGCCACCCGCCAGAAGAGCGATCACCGCCGAACAGGCCCGAACAATCCGAAATCCAGCCACCCTTTTCATAAACGCAGACGCTCCCGGTTGAGGACGCGGGACAGCATCGCAATCGACACGCACTTGTCAAACCCGTGATGTCCCGCCCCCTCTGAGCCCCCACCCTTCCATCCGGCTGGCCGAAAGAGGCGCGGATGCGCTAGGCTGCTGATCTCATGACCCATCCCACCCAGGGGCACCCGGCCCCCACCCGCCATCCCGCCGCGTTCCCGGCCCCCTGCCCCGGCCTCGCCGCACGGGCGGAGGCACGGCCATGATGCTGCTGGCCGGGCTGGTCGCGATCGTGGTCCTGATCGGCTTCAGCATCCTGATCGCCCTGTCCGAGATCTCGTTCGCGGCGGCGCGCGAGGTGCGGCTGCGCACCCGGGCCGAGGCCGGCGACAGCCGGGCCGTGAACTTCCTGCGCCTGCGCCGCAACAGCGGGCAGGTGGTGACGGTGCTGCAGATCTGCCTCAACGCCGTAGGCGTGCTGGGCGGCGTCATCAGCAGCGACATGGTCACCCCGCCGCTGGCCGACATCCTGCACCGCGCCGGGCTGGAAGAGGGTCTGGCCGGGCACGTCGCCTCCACCGCGTCCTTCGTGCTGATCACGGGCCTGTTCGTGCTGTTCGCCGACCTGCTGCCCAAGCGCATCGCCATGAACGCGCCCGACCGCGTGGCGCTGAGCATCGGCTGGTTCCCCGCCATCGCGCTGAAGGTGCTGTACCCGTTCGTCTGGATCTTCTCCAAGATGTCGGACGTCATCCTGCGCGCGCTGAAAATCCCCGCCGCCTCGGCCGTCGAACCGGTGACGCCGGAAGACCTCCGCGCCATCCTGGCCGCCGGCACCGCCTCGGGCGTCCTGCTGGAGCAGGAACACCAGATGATCCAGAACGTCCTGGGCCTCCAGGACCGTTCCGTGACCTCGGCCATGACCCCCCGCGACGAGATCGTGTTCCTCGACATGCAGGAAAGTGCCGAAAGCCAGCGCGACAAGGTGCGGGCCAAGCCCTATTCCCGCTACCCGCTCTGCAATGGCGGGCTGGACAATGTCATCGGCTCGATCCGCGCCGAAGACGTGCTGGCCGCCGTGGTGGAAAAGCCCGAGGATGTCGACCCGACCGCGACCATCCTGCCGGTGGCCAAGCAGATCTCCCGCATGCGGCGCGACGTGCTGTCCCTCCCCGACACGCTCAACCTGTGGGACACGCTGGCCCAGTTCGACACGCATGGCGCGGGCTTCGCCCTGATCGTCAACGAATACGGTCTGGTGGTCGGCCTGATCACCTTCAAGGACATCATGGGCGCGCTGATGGACGGGCTCGCCAACCCGTTCGAGGAACAGGCCATCGTCCGCCGCGACGAGAATTCGTGGCTGATCGACGGCGCCGCCCCGATCGGCGACGTCATCCGCGAACTCGGCGTGCCGGACCTGCCCGACAGCCACAATTTCGATACGATCGGCGGCTTCGTCATGCACCGGCTGCGCCGCATGGCGCGCAAGGCCGACAAGGTCGAGGCCGCCAATTTCCTGTTCGAGGTCGTGGACGTCGAGGGCTTCCGCATCAACCAGCTCCTGGTCACGCGCCGCCCCCGCCGCCCGGACGCCGATCAGCCGTAATCGGGAATGCCGGGCATGGTGACGAAGCCCGGCAGCCCCCGCACCGCCCGCACCCAGCGCCGCAGCGCGGGATAGGCGGAATATTCCTCCCCCCAATCCCGACACAGCGCGGCGGCGGGAAACAGGGCGATATCCGCCACCGTCGGCCCATCGCCCACAAACCACGCACCGCCCTCCAGCCGCCGATGGACCAGATGGTCCTCCATGATCCGCAGCGCCCCCACCGCCGCCCGCCGGCGGGCGGATTGCCCATCCCCCGCCCCACCGAACAGACAGGCCCGCCGCATCAGCAGCGTCGCCCGCAACGGCCCAGCGGCAAACTGCAGCCAGTGCGCCACCCGCGCAAAATCCGCGCGCACCTCAGGCAGCCACGCCGGCCGCCCATGCGCCAGCGCCAGCAGCGCGCCACCGGCCCCACAGACCATTTGCCCGTCGATCCGCAGCACCGGCAGCAACCCGGCCGGCGAAACAGCACGAAAACCCGGACTGTCCTGCGCGCCACCAGGCACGACATCGACCGCGACCCGACGCGCCTCAAGCCCCAGCAGCGACAGGAACAGCCGCACCCGATAGCAATCCTCGTCCAGCTCGTCGTCGTGCAGCACCAGCTCACTCATGCCACGACCCCCGCCAGAAAAACCTGCCCGGCCCGTTCCTCCGCCCGCGCCCGCACATCCTGCCCCCAATCGGCCAGATCATGCAGCCGCTCCACCCCGGCAGACGCCGCCGCCAGCAGATGCAGCATGCACGCCCCCTCACGCACCGGCAGCAGCGCCGCCAGCACCCGGCCCTCCACATCCCGGTCCAGCGCGGCGGCCCGATGCCCGTCCGGCATCCCGACCGCACGCGCCACATCCTGCCACGGGGCCTCGATCCGCAGCGAGCGCACCGGTACCCACGCCGCCGCATCCATCGCCGGATCGCCCTCCGGCAAGGACCCGTCCTCCTCGACCGAAGCCCAGACCAGCCCATGACATTCCGCAACAGGCAAAGGCGCGGCCCGGATCGTCCCCGGCGGCGACAGGTCGGGATGCGCCGGAATATGCACGCACCGCCCATCCACCCCGAAGCGCCAGCCATGATACAGGCAGGCCAGCGCCCCCTCCCGCACAAAGCCCAGGCTCAGCCGCATGCCGCGATGCGGGCACCGGTCGTCCCACACATGCGCCTGCCCCTCCCCGTCCCGCCAGACCGCAAGGTCCCGCCCCAGCACGGTACTGCCGGCCACCGTACCCAGCTCCAGATCCGCCGACAGCATCAGCGGATACCATCCGCCATCACATGTCCCGCTCATTCCCTCTCCCCCTGAACCCTGTCCTCACCGGGCACGGGCAGGCAGCGCACCACCGGCACCACACACCCCGCCGGCCCCAGACTGCACGCCATCTCGAACGCGCCCACCAGCGGCTCCGGCCCCGCAACCTCGAACACCACCCGCACCGGCCCGGCCTCGACCAACACGCACTCCAGCGCCATCAGGGCGGCACGCTCACGGGCGAGGCACAGAATGGCCTCCACCGCCGTGCATCCCTCCAGTTCCAGGCGCATCCGCTCCCACCGGCTCATGCCCGCCTCCTGCCCCTTAATCCCCGATAGCCCGCCCGTTCGAAACGTGCCATCCCTGTTCCGAAACCGTACCGAACGGAGAGAGGCCATGATCCATGTCACATCCCACGATGCGCTGCTGGTCATCGATCTCCAGAACGATTTCCTGCCCGGCGGCGCCCTGGCCGTTCCGGACGGCGACGCGGTCATTCCGGTCATCAACCACCTGACCCTCCTGCCCTTCGGCCAGCAGGCGGCCAGCCAGGACTGGCATCCGCACTTCCATGTCTCCTTCGCCAGCACTCACGGGCGAAAAGCCACGCCCGATCACTGGCCCGACCATTGCGTGGCGGGAACGCACGGCGCCGAACTGGCGGCCACGCTGCACCAGGCACGGATCGGCATGGTGATCCGCAAGGGCCGCGACCCGGATGTCGACAGCTATTCCGCCTTCATGGACAACGACCGCGCCACCCGGACGGGGCTGGATTCCTGCCTGAAGGGGCTGGGCATCAGCCGCGTCTTCATCACCGGGCTGGCGCTGGATTATTGCGTGCGCTTCACCGCCATCGACGCGAAGGCCCTTGGTTTCGAGACGATCGTGGTCGAAGATGCATGCCGCGCGGTCGGCTCCGACCCGCAGGCCACATGGCAGATCCTGGCACAGCACGGCATCGCACGTGCCCACGCCGCCGATCTGGCCGGCCTGTAGGACGGGGCACGGCCCGTTCCGGGGGGAACAACCCGGCGCCGGGTGGGACCGGCCCGGGCGATCATCGAGGGGGGAATGCGGAACCATGACCATTCCGGGTCAGGTATGACCACGCACGCGCCGATCAGGCGGCTGCTCACATCACGACGACACATGCTGGGACTGGCCGCCGGAGCAGCCGGCAGCGGACTGCTCCGACCACCCGCCCTGCGGGCACAGCCACGGACATTGCTCCCGGTGGCGGAAGCCGACGCGCTGGTCGCCTTCGGCCATACCAGCCCGGTCACCGACGGCGGCTGGACGATGGCGCACGATCAGGGCGTGCAGGCGGTGCGGCGGGCCTTTCCACGCCTGCGCACGGTCTATGTCGAAAGCGTGCCCTACTCCGCCGACGCCACGCGCATCTTCCGCCAGTTCGTGGCCGAAGGCGCACAGATGGTCATCGCGACCTCCAACTATGGCGATTTCATCCGCGACGTCTCCGACCGCGCGCCCGATGTCGCCTTCATGGAATGCGACGGCCACGCCGTCAGCGGCAATCTGGGCTGGTATTACATCACCCACTGGTACGCCAGCTACGTCATCGGCATCGCCGCCGGGCTGATGACACGCACCAACAAGATCGGCTTCGTCGGCTCCTTTCCCATCCCGTCCGTCTATGCGGGCGCCAACGCCGTGCTGCTGGGCGCACGCTCGGTCAACCCGGCCGCCACCCTGCAGGCCATCTCGATCAATGCGTGGTTCGACCCGCAGGCCGCCACCCAGGCCGGCAGCGCGCTGGCCGACAATGGCTGCGATTTCCTGTGCGGCATCATGGACGAACCCGCCTATCTGCGCGTGGCCGAACAGCGCGGCATCAAGGCCGCGATGTGGAACACCGACATGCGCCAGTACGGGCCGGAAGCCTATGTCAGCTCCGTCACGCTGGATTTCCGCGATTACTATGTCGAACAGGTCCGCGCCCGCCTGGCCGGCACCTGGCAGCCCCAGGGCCATTTCCTGACCCTCGGCCACGGCGTGGACCGCGACCCGTGGGGCCGCACCGTCCCCCCCGAAGTCGCGGCCCAGGCCGACGCGATGCGCACGCGCATCATGCAAGGCTACAACCCGTTCCAGGGCCCGATCCACGACGCCGCCGGCCGCCTCCGCGTACCCCAGGGCCAGGCGATGGACGACGCGCTAATCTATCAGTGGGACTGGGCTGTGGCGGGAGTGACCGGCCTTGACTGACCCGCGCCACACCCAGCCCGACGCCCCGCCCCCGGTCGCGCCCGGCACGCCGCCGATCCTGCAATTGCAGGGAATCTGCAAATATTTCCCCGGCGTGATCGCCAACCAGGATGTCAGCCTCGACATCGCACCGGGCGAGATCCACGCCCTGCTGGGCGAAAACGGCGCCGGCAAGTCCACGCTGATGAACGTCGTCACCGGCATCTACCAGCCCGATGGCGGCGAGATCATCCTCGACGGCTACGGCCAGAGCTTCGCCGCCCCGCAGGATGCCATCCGCGCCGGCATCGGCATGGTCCACCAGCATTTCAAACTGGTCCCCGCCTTCACAGTGGCCGAAAACATCCATCTCGGCTGGCGCGAAACCCCGTTCCGGGCCTCGGCGAAAACACTGGAAGCCCGCACCCGCGCCCTGTCGGACCGGTTCGGCTTTTCCGTCCGCCCCGATGCCATCGTGGCCGACCTGTCGGCGGGCGAGCAGCAGCGGGTGGAAATCCTGCGCGTGCTGGGACGCCAGGCCCGCCTGCTGATCCTGGACGAACCCACGGCGGTGCTGACCCCGGCCGAAACGCGCGACCTGTTCCGCGCCCTGCGCGCCTTCCGTGCCCAGGGCAACGCCGTGATCCTGATCAGCCACAAGCTGGACGAGGTCATCGACATCTCAGACCGCATCAGCATCCTGCGCACCGGCCGCAATGTCGGCACCTACCGCACGGCCGACTGCACCGCCGCCGGCCTCGCCACCATCATGGTCGGTCGCGAGATCGTTCGCCGCGATCTGCGCGCCCGCGCCCCCGGCGCCGCCCCCATTGCCACCACCCCCGTCCTGAGCCTGCGCGGCGCCACCTGCCGCGATCCGCGCGGCGTGGAAACCCTGCGCGACGTCACCTTGGACCTGCATGGCGGCGAAATCCTCGGCATCGCCGGCGTCGCCGGCAACGGACAGCGCGAACTCACCCAGGTCCTCACCGGCATGATGCCCCTCTCGGCGGGCGAGATCCTGCTCGACGGCACCCCAGCCCCGCTGGCCGATCCGGCCGCCTTCGCCCGCTCCGGCATCGGCCACATCCCCGAAGACAGGCTGCGCAGCGGCCTGGCCCCGTCGCTGGACATCACCGACAATATGGCCCTGCGCGAATATGACCGCCCGCCGATCGGCCGCCACGGCCTGTACGACCGCGCCGCCGCCGCCCGTCTGGCCAGCACGATCGTCGAGGCCGCCGAGGTCCGCGTGCCCGACCTCGCCACCCCCATCCGCAACCTGTCCGGCGGCAACCAGCAGCGGCTGGTGGCACGACGCGAAATCCGCATCGCCAGCCGGGTGCTGGTCGCCGCCTATCCCAGCCGGGGCCTGGATATCGGCGCCATCGCCACCGTGCTCCGCTACCTGACCGAACTGCGCGACCAGGGCGTGGCGGTGGTCCTGGTGTCCGAGGATCTGGAGGAACTGCTGAACGTCGCCGACCGCATCGGCGTCCTGTTCCACGGCCGGCTGATGGCCACGATCGACGCCGCAACGGCCGATATGGAAACGATCGGCCTGCTGATGGGCGGCCGCCCGGCACCCAGCGGCTCGGCTCACAGCGGAGGACAAGCCTGATGGCCGGCACGCTGCAACGCCAGCCCACCGTCACCCCGGCCCGCCGGCTGGCCTGGCGCGCGGGCGCCATCGTCACCGCCCTGGCGATCACCACCCTCTTCCTCGCCCTGTCGGGCCGCGACCCGCGCCTGCTGGCCGACCTGGTGGTGCGCTCCACCGTGGGTTCCCGCTTCGGGCTGGAAGACCTCGCCCTGTTCCTCACCCCCCTGCTGCTGACCGGCGCGGCCGTCACCGTGACCGGGCGGATCGGCGTATGGAATATCGGCGCCGAAGGCCAGTTCTATGCCGGCGCCATCGGCGCCACCGCCATCGGCCTGTTCCTGCCCGGCCCGTCCTGGCTGGTGCTGCCGCTGATGGCCGCCAGCGGCATCGCCTGCGGCATGGGCTGGATTCTGGTCCCCGCCCTGGCCCGCGCCTATGCCGGCGTGAACGAGATCATCACCACCCTGCTGCTCAATTTCGTCGCCGGTCTGCTGACCACCTATCTGGCAGTCGGCCCATGGCATGACCGCGTCACCGGCGCGCTGGCCTCGACCGGCCGCCTGCCGGTACGCATCCCCGAAATCTGGGGCGTGGTCCATTGGGGCTTCCCCATCGCCCTCGCCATCGTGCTGGGACTGGCATGGCTCACCACCCGCACAAGCTGGGGCTACCAGATCACCGTCGGCGGCGCGAATGAACAGGCCGCCCGCTACGCCGGCATCCCGGTCCGCGCCCGCATCCTGGGCGTGATGCTGCTCTCCGGCGGCCTGGCCGCCCTGGCGGGCATGTTCGAGGTCGCGGGCACGGTGCACCGGCTGCAAGGCGGTCTTGCCAATAATTTCGGCTATTTCGGCATCGTGGTCGCGGTGCTGGCGCGCGGATCGTGCCTCAACGTGCTGCCCGCCGCCCTGCTGATGGCCTTCATCCTCAATGCCGGCATCGTGCTGCAAACCCAGCAACTGACAGGCTCCGCCGTGCTGGCCATCACCGGACTGGTCCTGTTCATGATCGCCATCGCCGACGAACTCGCCCATTACCGCCCGGTGACCGTCCGTCCCGTCACCCCCCGCCCTGCCACCCGCGCGGAGGTCCGGCCATGATCGACCTGCTGACCGGCATGCTCTCCACCGCAATCCTCGCCGGCGGCGTGCTCGCCCTGGCCGCGCTGGGCGAAGTCCTGGCCGAACGCGTGGGCGTCACCAATCTCGGCGTCGAGGGCCTGATGTCGATGGGCGCGGTGGTTGCCATCATCACCGTGGTCGCCACCCCCAACCCATGGCTGGGCCTGCTGGCGGCCACGCTTGCCGGCGCCGCGGGCGGCATGGTCTTCGCCTTCGCCACCGTCATCGTCCGCGCCAACCAGGTGCTGTGCGGGCTGGCCGTCACCTTCCTCGGCCTCGGCCTGTCGGCCAGTATCGGCCATGATTACGCGGGCGTGCCCTCGCCCGCCACATTCGGCCGCGTGCCCGTCCCCGGCCTGTCGTCCCTGCCGGTCATCGGCCCCGCCTTCTTCGGCCAGAACCTGCCGGTCTATCTCATCTACCTGGTCCTGCCGGCGGTGGCCCACTGGGTGATGTTCCACACCCGCCACGGTCTGGCGATGCGCGCGGTGGGCGAAAACCCGGCAGCGGCCGACGCGGCGGGCCTGCCGGTCACCGCCTTGCGCTTCTGGTACGTCACGCTGGGCGCCGGCCTGGCCGGGGCCGCCGGCGGCTACCTGACACTCACCTACGTGCCCGTCTGGTCCGAGGGGCTGGTGGCGGGAAGAGGCTGGATCGCCCTGGCCCTGGTCATCTTCGCCGGCTACCGGCCCTTCGGCGCCACCCTGTCGGGCCTGCTGTTCGGGCTGATCACCGCGCTCTCCTTCGTCGGCCAGGCCCGCAACTGGCCGATCGCGCCGGCCTTCCTGAACATGCTGCCCTATCTGGGCACGATCGCGTTCATCATCGTGCCGGTGGTCGTCTGGCACCGCATGCGCCGCATCATGGCCGCCCCGGCGGCGCTCGGCGTACCGTATCATCGTGACGTGAGGTAAGGAGCCCCCCAATGACCCATCGCGTGGACCCCACCGACCGCGCCGTTCTCGATGCCTGGCACGCGGTCGGCTTTCTCGAAACACTGGGCGCGGGCCCCACCCATACGCGCCTGCTCGGCGTCGGCCTGACGATCCAGCGCACCGCCGACGGCACGGTACAGGTCCGGGCCGAGGGGCACGACGCCCCCCTGCCGGTCGCCGAACGCCATGGCTGCCTGTGGACCAGCCTCGGCACGCCCCCCGCCACGCCCCTCGCCATCCCGGAAGCCGACGAGCCCGATCGCCGCCTGGTCTGCTGCGGCTCGATCGACGTCCACGCCTCCGGCCTGCGCGTGGTCGAGAATTTCCTCGACATGGCGCATTTCCCGTTCGTCCACACCAATATCCTGGGCGCCGAACCGCAGACCGAGGTCCTGCGCTACCACACCGAATGGCGGCGCGACGTCGACGAGATCTGGGCCACCGACTGCCGCTTCCACCAGCCGCAGGCCGCCCTGTCGGCCGAGGGCGGGCAGGACACGGGCTATATCTACCGCGTCGCCTCCCCTTTCGTGACCCTGCTCTACAAGACCTGCCCCAACGACGCGCTGCGCCCCGACGTCATCGCCCTGTTCGTCCAGCCGACGGAACCCGAACGATGCCGCGCCCACCCCGTCATGTTCCTGATCGACGAACTCTCGGCCCAGGCGGACCTGATCCAGTTCCAGCAGAAGATCTTCCTGCAGGACCGCATCATTCTCGAAAACCAGCGCCCCCGCCTGCTACCATTGGATGCGCGCGCCGAAATCCCCACCCGCGCCGACTCCCTCTCGGTCACCTATCGCCGCTGGCTGAAGGAAAAACAGGTCCGATACGGCGCAACCGGCACCCTGCCTAGCTCCTGAGAGGCTGTCAGATCCGCATCGAGCCCGTCTCGATAAAACGCTGATGCCAGGACAACGCCTCGCCCAGCAGATGGGGCGTATCGCCCCCGCCTCCATCCACCCTCTCGGCCCGGGCCAGATAGTCCCGCAATTGCGGCCGGAAATCCGGATGGGCGCAGTTCTCGATAATCACCCGCGCCCGCCGGCGCGCCGACAGGCCGCGCAGATCGGCCAGCCCCTGTTCGGTCACCAGCACCTGAACATCCTGATTGATGTGATCGACATGCGACACCATGGGCACGATCGAGGAAATCGTCCCATTCCGGGCAACAGACGGCAGCATGAAGATCGACAGCAGCGCGCTGCGGGCAAAATCGCCCGACCCGCCGATCCCGTTCTGCACCCGCGATCCCATGACGCGGGTGGAATTGACGTTGCCGTAGATGTCGGCCTCGATCCCCGCATTCATCGCAATACAGTTCAGGCCCCGCGCCACCGCCGGATTGTTGCTGACCTCCTGCTGGCGCAGCACCAGACGGTCGCGCAGCACCGCCATGTCGGCCTTCGCCGCCGCCGCCTGCTCGCGGCTCAGATACAGCGACGCGCCGGAGACGACGCGCATCTTGCCGCTGCGCACCATGTCCAGCATGCCGTCCTGGATCACTTCGGTATAGGCGGTCAGGTTCTCGAACGGCGCATCGGCCAGCGCGGTCATCACGGCATTGGCAATATTCCCCACCCCCGATTGCAGGGGCGGCAACGCCTCCGGCAGCCGGCCGCGCGCGACCTCATGCTTGAGAAATTCGATGATATGGCCGGCAATACGGGTGGCATCGGGCACGGCACGGAACGACTGGCCCAGATCCCCCTCATCGGTTCGCACCACTGCTGCGATCTTGTCCGGCGGCACCCGCAGCACCGTCCCGCCGATGCGCTCGCCCGCCCATGACACCACGGGCAGCCGGGCACCGGCCTCGCGGTCACCGGCCCAGATATCGTGGATGCCCTCCAGTTCGGTCGTATGCCAGCCATTCACCTCGATGATCACCCTGTCGGCCATCTCCAGCCAGGTCTTGGCATTGCCGATGGCCAGCGTCGGCACGATGCCGCCATCCTCGCGGATCAGCGCCGCCTCGATGACCGCCACATCGACCTTGCCCAGGAACCCCGCGCGCGCCCAGGGCGCGACACGGCTCAGATGCGTGTCGACATAGGCCACCTTGCCTTCATTGGCCTGCGCCCGCAGGTCGGCATCCCCCATATAAGGCATGCGGAAACTGATCGCCTCGGCACGGGCCAGCACCCCGTCCACATCCGGCGTGGTGGATGCCCCCGTCAGCAGGCTGATCGCGAACGGCTCGCCCCGCTCATGCCGCGCAATGGCCCGACGGGCCAACGCCCTGGGCAGCGCCTTGGGCGTGCCACCGGGGCCGAACCCGCCCATCCCCACCACGTCCCCATGCGCGATCAGGCACGCCGCCTCATCCGCGTCCATGATCCTGTGCCTGAACGCCGCATTGTGGACACGCTCTTCGGCCATGGCGTTCTCCCGTCATCTTCTTGTTCTTGTTTTTTTCCGGTTTCCGACGGTCATGACCGCATGTTTCCGGAAGGCACAGCCACTCTCAGTCTCTCAAACGCACACCAATCAAAATACCAATCATTTGTTAGGTTAACTCGTGTAAAGCCCGACCCCGCGCCTGTCGAGGCCGAATATGAAGACGCACCATCACACGTGATTGAACGCCCATACACCGCAAGCCGTTTCCCCAGCCCGACGTACCCGCCCATCTCGGGCGACAGGAAAAGCAGCTCCGCCGCCCGAGGCCGCCAGTCTCAGAGCCTGTCCGAAAACCCCTCCAGCACGACCTTGCCCCGCGCCCGCCCGCTTTCCAGCAATGCGTGCGCCCGTTTCAGATTGGCGGCGCAGATCGGCCCGAACTGCTCGGCCAGCGTGCTGCGCAGCGTCCCGGCATCCACCAGCCGCGCCACCTCATCCAGAATCTCGCCCTGGCGCCCCATATCGGGGGTAGCGAACATCGAGCGGGTGAACATCAATTCCCAATGCACCGCCACGCTCCTGGCCTTGAACGGCAGGATGTCGAAAGCCGGTGGATCGTCGATCAGCCCCATATGGCCCTGTGGCGCGATCAGTTCCGCGATATCGGCCCGATGCCGGTCGGTCTGGGTCGTGGAAAAGACGAAGCCGGGCGCCCCACCGGGCAGCGCCGCCACCTGCGGGGCAAGAGAACGGGCATGGTCGATCACATGCGTGGCACCCAGTTCCACGACCCAGTCCCGCGTCTCGGGCCGCGAGGCGGTCGCAATCACCTCCAGCCCCGTCAGCGCCCGCACAAGCTGAATGGCCACCGACCCGACGCCGCCGGCCCCGCCGACGATCAGCACCGAAGGCGCCGCCCCCGGCACCGAGCGCCGGATATCCAGCCGGTCGAACAGCATTTCCCACGCCGTCAGCGCGGTCAGCGGCAGGGCGGCGGCCTGGGCCCAGTCCAGCGTGCGCGGCATGTGCCCGACGATGCGTTCATCCACCAGATGATATTCCGCGTTCGTCCCCTGCCGCCCCAGCGCCCCGGCATAGAAGACCGGGTCACCGACCCTGAAGCGCGTCACCTCGGGTCCAACGGCGGCCACCACCCCGGCCGCATCCCAGCCAAGGACTTTCCACTCGCCCGGCTCGGCCTGCGCGCGCAGGCGCACCTTGGTATCCACCGGATTGACCGACACCGCACGAACCGCGACCAGCAGGTCGCGCCCGGCGGCAACGGGCACCGGCAAATCGAGATCGACCAGCGCGTCATCGGCGCTGATGGGGCGGGAGAACTGATAACCGACGGCGCGCATGGCCATGTTCCTTCCTTGTCGTGCCGTCAGGTGAACCCCTATGGTGCGCTATACGCAAGAACGCACATTTATCGCCCATAGTGTCGGAAATGATACCGTCATGACCCGTACCCGCCACCTCAACCAGGATTGCTCGCCCGGCTGCGCCGTCGAGGCCACGCTCCAAGTCATCGGCGGCAAATGGAAGGGCGTGATCCTGTATCACCTGTTCGAGCGCACCATGCGCTTCAACGAACTGAAGCGCCGGCTGGCCAACGTCACCCAGCGGATGCTGACCACACAATTGCGCGAACTGGAACGCGACGGGCTGATCACCCGCACCATCTTTCCGGAAGTCCCACCCAAGGTGGAATACAGCCTGTCCGAGCGCGGGCGCACCCTGCACGCCGTCATCACGGCGCTGAAGGATTGGGGCGACCACCACGCCCCACCCGCAGCAAAAAAGCCCCCATCCATTCAGGAGCATCTTCCGCCCCCAACACAACCCCCCTGAACGAATCAAAGTTTTTTGGTTCTTTTTTTCAAAAAAGAACGTCTTCCCCTTTATGCCTTCAACTTCCGCGCCAAAGCCGCCAGAGCCACCAACTGCCGCGCCAGGAAATCGCGCGTCGCGGTATCGGTCAGTTCCTGCGCCTCCGCATCGATCTTCTGCGCGGCCTGCCCGATCATGGCTTCGGGCCGGTTCAGCACCATGGCATCGAGGGAAACCAAAGTCTGGCGCAGATGATACTGCGCCCGCGCGCCCCCGATCACCCCCGGCGAGGCCGTCTGGATCGCCACCGGCTTTCCCGCCAGCGGCTGCGGCGCGAGGCGCGACAGCCAGTCGATGGCGTTCTTCAGCACACCGGGCATCGAGTAATTATATTCGGGCGTCACGATGATCACCCCATCCGCCGCGCGGATCTGCTCCGCCATGAGCTGAACGGGGGCCGGAAATCCCTGATCCTGCACGTCCGCGTCATAGAGCGGGAACGCACCGACCGAGTCCAATGGGCTGATCGTCACCCCCTCGGGCGCCAGCGCGGGCAGCGCCTTCGCCACCGCGCGATTGAGCGATTTCCTGCGCAGGCTTCCCAGCAGGGTCACGAAATGAAGAGGAACCAGATCCGTCATGATGCACCTCCGGCCAGGAGCGGAACACGCCCCCCATCCGCCATGTCCCATGCCGGCCCCGCCCCATGCAATCACGATATGAACCGCCCACGGCCGAAGGCCGCCGATGCTCATCACAAGAGCGGAGCGCCTTGTGGGCCCCGAGCACCGAAGCGCAGAAAATGCGCGCCGGATCGCCGGCAGGGTGATTCCGCAAACAGCCTCTTTCAGTCACCCAGCCATATCGACATTCTCAAGACGGCCATCGGATCTACGCAGTATCAGGTCCCGCAATCCCTGCCAGCGTCAGGCTTTCGGCGCCAAGCGCCCGCCAGATACCGTCGCCATGCCCCGCACCGATATCAGGACGCGCTCTGCAATGGCTTCACGCCTCGGATAAAGGCACCCTGCGACACCCGCCCTCGCCATGACAGGGCCACGCCCTCCCCCCGGTAGCACCTTGCCACGCGGCGATGAGACGCACTGATACGCAGACCCGAATCAGGTCCGCGAACATCATTCAGAACGTCACGCGCACGCCGCCAAACCCACCGATCGGCGCGGCGGGGCTATAGCTGCGCGGATTGCTCGCCCCCGGCGCCTGCACCAGATAGACCGAGGAGGTCGGCGA
>NZ_JABEQL010000038.1 GCF_014174215.1 Gluconacetobacter tumulicola
GAATGCGATGATGACATGCCCTTGCTGCACCGCGTCGGCTGGCAGGAGAACCATACCCACCCATGGGAGATACGCTGAGTTTTCTATCGCGCCACCGCCAGCAGCCCGGCGACATCGCAATGGGCTTCAAGATGCTCGGCCAGTGCGTCAAGGACCGCTTCCACCCCCTCGCCATAGGCCAGCGTCGAGGGCGCGGCGCCGAGCTGGCGCAGGAATGCCCCACGAAACGCATCATCAGCGAACATGCCGTGCAGATAGCTGCCCATGACCCGCCCGTCCGTGGACATGGCCCCTTCCGGCGCACCCGCGACATGGGCAAACGGGCGGGAACGAGCCTCGCCCGTCGTTTCCCCGATATGGATTTCATAGCCCGTCATCGGCACGCCGCTGGACGCATGGACCGCCTCCACGCCCGAGAGATGCTTGTCCGGCCGCATCGTCGTGACAAGGTCCAGCAGACCAAGGCCGGGCACGTCGCCCGCCGTGCCCTCCAGCCCCAGCGGGTCGCGGATTGTTCGACCCAGCATCTGATAGCCGCCGCAGATGCCCAGCACATGGCCGCCGCGCCGCACATGAGCCCGGATATCGATATCCCACCCCTGGCCTCGCACCCAAGCGAGATCCGCAATAGTGGATTTGGTTCCCGGCAGAATGACCAGGTCGGTATCGCCGGGAACGGCTTGCCCCGGGCCGATCATGCGGAGCGTCACCCCCGGTTCCTGCGCCAACGGATCGAGATCGTCGAAATTGGCGATACGCGACAGGACCGGTACCGACACCCGCAAGGGGCCGTCCTCACCGGTCCGGCGCAGGTCAAGCGCATCCTCCGCCGGCAGCAGGGCGGCATCGGCGAAAAAGGGCACCACGCCATAGCCGCGCCAACCGGTGCGTTGCCCGATCAGCGCATAGCCATCATCGAACAGGGAAGGATCGCCGCGAAATCGATTGATCAGGAACCCCGCGATCTGGGCGGCGTCGGAAGCATCCAGCACGGCCTGCGTACCCACGATCTGGGCGATCACCCCGCCCCGATCGATATCTCCCACGAGGATGACGGGCACATCCGCCGCCCGTGCGAAACCCATATTGGCGATATCGCCGGCCCGCAGATTCACCTCGGCCGGGCTGCCCGCACCTTCGACGATAACGATATCGGCGCCCTGCCGCAACCGCGCGAAACTCTCCAGCACCGGTGCCAGAAGCCGGGGCTTGAGCCGGGCATAATCGCGCGCCCGCGCCGTGGCGACGCGCCGTCCCTGCACGATCACCTGCGCGCCGATGTCGGATTCCGGCTTCAGCAGAACGGGGTTCATATCAGTATGGGCCGCGCGGCGGCAGGCCAATGCCTGGAGCGCCTGCGCCCGCCCGATCTCTCCGCCATCCTCCGTCACCGCCGCATTGTTCGACATGTTCTGCGGCTTGAACGGCACCACCGACAGCCCGCGCCGCAGCGCGGCCCGGCACAGGCCCGCCACCAGCAGCGATTTGCCGACATTCGAGCCGGTGCCCTGGATCATCAACGCACGCACGGTCCGGCTCCTAGAATTCGACACCAGCCTGCGCCTTGATCCCGGCGCGGAACGGATGTTTCACCAGCGTCATTTCCGTCACCAGGTCGGCATATTCGATCAGTTCCGGCTTCGCGTTGCGCCCGGTCAACACGACATGGGTCAGCGGCGGTTTTTCCGCCTGCAGGAAAGCCAGCACCTCCTCGATATCGAGATAATCGTAGCGCAGCGCAATATTGATCTCGTCCAGCAGCACCATGCGGATCGCGGGATCGCGGATCAGCTCTTTCGCCTTTTCCCATCCCTTGCGCGCGGCGGCGATGTCGCGCGCCTTGTCCTGGGTCTCCCAGGTAAAGCCCTCGCCCATCGCGTAAAACTGGCACAGATCGGCAAAATTGGTCTCGATCAGGCGGCGTTCCCCGGTATCCCACGCCCCCTTGATGAACTGCACGACAGCGCAGGGCATGTCATGGGCGATGCACCGCAGGATCATGCCGAAACCGGACGAAGATTTCCCCTTCCCCGCCCCGGTATGGACGATCACCAGCCCCTTGCCCCCCTGCTTCGAAGCCATGATCCTGTCGCGCGCGGCCTTTTTCCTGGCCATTTTCTCGGCATAGCGGCCCGCGTCGTCCAGGCTGTTCCCGTCCTGATCGGTCACAAGGGTCATGATGGGCTCCATCGCTTGACATGAGGGGCGCATTGTCGCAACAGCCAGTCTGTTGGTTCCGCTCTATAGAGGTATCTATCGAGAGGCTAAGAGGGAATGTGACAGGGCCTGCCCGCAAGGGCCGACCCAGGCACAGCCGCCCCCGCGACCGTTACCGGAAAGATCGCCCAATGCCACTGACGCATCGTCGGGAAGGTGGGCGATCGCTGGGGAAACCCTGAATCCGCGAGCCGGGAGACCTGCCAGCAATCGATACAACGGGCAGCCGGGGTGTGCTGCAACCGGCTGGACGTTCCCCGTTGCCCGATCGCGGCCGGGGCTTGGCCGCGGGCACCCCAGTTGCGGAACAGGGCTGGGACATGAACGCGACACTCTTCGTCTGTACGACCTGCCGCGCCGGTGAACCGACCGTGGAGGGGCAGCCCGTGCCGGGCGCCCGCCTCTACAGCGCGCTGGCAACGGCATCCCTCCCCGAAGGCCTCACCATCGCATCAGTGGAATGCCTGTCCGCCTGCAGCAATGGCTGCGCGGTGGCGCTGAGCGCGCCCGGCTGCTGGAGCTATGTCTATGGCCGCCTCGGCGAAGGCGATGCGGCCGAGATCCTAGCCGGCGCTACCGCCTATGCCACCACCCCCGATGGCCTGGTACCCTGGCGCGAGCGCCCGCAGATTTTCCGCAAGCAGAGCCTTGCCCGCATCCCGCCGCAGGAGCGCTGACATGACCGCCCGGACCGACCTTGCGAAAATTCCCGTTACAATCGTCACCGGTTTCCTCGGTGCCGGCAAGACGACGCTCATCCGCCACCTGATGACCAACCCGCAGGGGCGGCGTCTGGCGGTGCTGGTCAATGAATTCGGCACGCTGGGCGTGGATGGCGACATCCTCAAATCCTGCGCCGACGAGAACTGCCCGGCGGAGAACATCCTCGAACTGGCCAATGGCTGCATCTGCTGCACCGTGGCCGACGATTTCATCCCCGCCGTCGAACGACTGATGGCCCTGCCGCAGCGGCCTGACCACATCCTCATCGAAACATCCGGTCTGGCGCTGCCCAAACCGCTGCTCAAGGCCTTCGACTGGCCGAGCATCCGGTCACGCATCACGGTGGACGGCGTCATTGCCCTGGCCGACGCCGAAGCGGTGGCCGAGGGCCGCTTCGCCCCCGATCCGGTAGCCGTGGACGCGCAGCGCCTGGCGGATGACAGCCTGGATCACGATACGCCGCTGGCCGAAGTATTCGAGGACCAGCTCTCTTGCGCCGACATCGTGCTGCTGTCCAAGGCCGACCTGGTGGACGAGGCCTGCCTCGACCGTGCGCGCGCGGCGATCGCCGGGATCGCGCCCCGCCCGCTGCCGATCCTGCCTATGCGCGACGGCCTGATCGACCCGCAGGTCATCCTTGGCGTGGGGGCCGCGGCGGAAGACGACCTCGGCGCCCGCCCGTCGCACCACGACGGTCACGATGACCATGAACACGAGGATTTCGACAGTGTCGTCATCGACCTGCCGGAAATCGCCGAGCCCGAAGCGCTGGCCGAGGCCGTCCGCACCCTCGCCCGTGAGCAGCATATCCTGCGCGTGAAGGGCTATGTCGCCATCAGCGGCAAGCCCATGCGGATGTTGCTGCAAGCAGTGGGCGAGCGCGTGCGGGCCCAGTACGACCGCCCCTGGGGCACGCAGGCGCGCCAGACCCGGCTGGTGGTCATTGCCGAGCACGACCATGTCGATGCCGGGGCGATCCATGCCGTGCTGGCGGGCCAGGCGGCGCGGCAGGGATAAACCGCCATGCACGTGGTCTTCCGCGAAAGCCACGGTCTGGAAGAGACGGAGACGCCGGTCGATCTCGGCCAGAGCCCAGCCGACCTGGTGGTGCTGTCCTTCTCCGACAGCGACCTCGGCGCGTTCGCGGCCGGGTGGCACGCGGCCGGGGGCACGCTGCCCAGCCTGCGACTGGCCAATCTGGCGGCATTGCGGCATCCGCTGTCGATCGATACCTATGTCGAGGCCGCGCTCGCCCAGGCCAGGGGCATCCTGATCCGGCTGATCGGCGGGGTCGGCTACTGGGCCTACGGGCTGACGCAGGTGGAGCATCTGGCGCGCCGGAAAGGCATCGCGCTGGCCGTGCTGCCGGCCGACGGGCGCGAGGATCCACGGCTCGGCACCCTTTCCACCGTGCCGGACTCCACATTGCAGCGTCTTGCGGCCCTGTGCGACAGCGGTGGCGCGGTGGCGGCGCGGGCGGCACTGGCCCAACTGGCTCTGGCGTCCGGCCTGGATGTGGCGCCGGTCATCGGGTTGAAGACCATTCCCGAATGCGGCTGGTACGATCCGGACACCGGCACAGGCAGTTCGGCACCGCAGGGCAGCGCGCCGCTGGCCGTCATCGCCTTCTACCGCGCGTATCTGACGGCGGCGGACACCGGCCCGATCGACGCCCTGATCCGCGCCATGCGCGAACGCGGCTTCCGGGCCGTGGGGCTATTCGCCCCCTCGCTCAAGGCTCCGGGGCCGGCACGCTGGGTTCGAGAGGCCCTGCGCGATAGCGACGCAGCCGTCGTAATCAATGCCACCGCCTTCTCCGCGCGGGGGGAGGACGGCACATCGCCGCTCGATGCCAATTCCTGTCCCGTGTTTCAGGTCTCCCTTTCCACGGCGCGACAGAGCGACTGGGCGAAATCCGAACGGGGCCTTTCGCCCGCCGACCTCGCCATGCATGTCGTCCTGCCCGAAGTGGACGGGCGCGTATTCGCGGGCGTCGTCAGCTTCAAATCGGCCGACAAGCGCGATCCCCAGTTGCAGTTTTCACGGCTGATGCACCGGGCCGCTGCCGATCGCATCGCCGCCGTGACGGACCGCGTGGCGGCATGGCATCGTCTGGGTGCCACCCCGGCGCCCGAGCGGAAACTGGCGATCGTCCTGTCGACCTATCCCGGCCGTCCCGACCAGATGGCGCACGCCGTCGGGCTGGATGCGCTGGCCTCGACCGAAGCGATCCTGGCCGACCTCAGGCACGCAGGCTATACCGTTTCGGCGGACGATCGGCCGCTGACCGAGGCGTTGCAGACTCGGCAAAGCTGGAAGCTGGACGCCTATCGCACCGCGCTTGCGGGATTGGCACCCACATTGCGGCAGGCACTGCACGAGGCATGGGGCGATCCGGCGGCCGATCCATCGGTACGCAACGGCGCCTTCCATTTTCCTGCCATCCACCGGGGAGCAATGCTGATCGCCCTGCAGCCGGAGCGCGGCGAGGCGCATCTGCGCGATGGAGAGTATCATGACCTCTCCCGCACCCCACGCCACGCCTATGTCGCCTTCTATCTGTGGCTCAGGGCGCAGCAGTTTCATGGGCTGGTGCATGTCGGCGCGCACGGCACGCTGGAATGGCTGCCCGGCAACGCGGTCGCCCTGTCCGCCACCTGCTGGCCCGATGCGTTGCTGGGCGACTTGCCGCTCATCTATCCGTTCATCGTCAACGATCCGGGCGAGGCCGCGCAGGCCAAGCGCCGCATCGGCGCGGTCACGCTGGGGCATCTGCCGCCGCCGCAGCGCGGCAGCGCGGTGCCGGAGGGCATGCTACGGCTGGAACGGCTGCTCGACGAATATTCCACCGCCGAAGGCCTCGATCCCGCCCGGCGCGACCGCCTGATCGAAGCGATCCGCGCCGAGGCGCGGGCCGCCGGTGTCGAACAGGATCTGGGCATTCCGCAGGACGCGGGGGCCGCCGGGGCCATCGTGCGGATCGACCGCTTTGTCTGCGACATCAAGGAAAGCCAGTTCGGCGACGGCCTGCATATCTACGGTCAGGGCGCGGGCGAGCGTGAGGGCCTGCTGACGGCGCTATCCGGCCGCCACGTCCCGCCCGGCCCGGCGGGTTCCCCCTTGCGCGGCCGGGCCGACGTGCTGCCGACCGGCCGCAATCTCTACGCCGTCGACCCGCGCGCCGTGCCCAGCCGGGTCGCGCATGGACAGGGCGTGCGCCTGGCCGAAGAACTGCTGCGCCGCCATCTGCAGGATCACGGCGACTGGCCGCACGGCCTGATCGTCGATCTGTGGGGATCGGCCACCATGCGCACCGCCGGCGAGGAATTCGCCATGGCCCTGCATCTGGCCGGGCTGGCGCCGCAATGGGATGCGGGATCGGAGCGCATATGCGGTTTCGAAATCCTGCCGCCGGCTTTGCTTGGCCGCCCGCGCATCGACGTGACGCTGCGGGTGTCTGGCCTGTTCCGCGACGTCTTTCCCGGCATGGCGCAGATGTTCGAGGCCGCCGCCTCAGCTCTGGCCGAACGGGAGGAACCGCCGGAGGAAAACCCCTATAGTGTCCGTGGCCCACGGGTCTTCGGCCCCCGCCCCGGCCATTACGGGATCGGCATGGGCGCGACGCTGGAAGAGTACAGCCGACAGGGCCGAGACGCCGCAGGTGAAGCGTGGCTCAGCGCCTCGGAATGGACGATCGGCGCGGGCGGTGACATCAGGCGGGATCGCCATGCGCTGGAAACCCGACTCCGCACGACCGACAGCATCGCGCATGTGCAGGACCTTCCCGAAACCGACCTGCTTTTGTCGCCCGATTACGCGGCCCACGAGGCCGGCCCCGCCGCCGCCATCGCCCATATCGGCGCCCCGGCACCCACGCTCTATCACATCGACGCCACCCGGCCCGAGGCCCCCCGCGCCCGCATCCTGCGCGAGGAAATCGCCCGTGTGGTCCGTGCCCGCGCCGGCAATCGGGACTGGGCCAGCGGCATGATGCGCCACGGCTTTCGCGGCGCCGCGGAAATCACCGCCACGCTCGACACTCTCGCCGCCTTCGCGCATCTGACCCGCGACCTACCGGCCCATCTGTTCGACATCTATTACGACGCCACGCTGGGCCGCGATGATCTGGTGGCGTTCATGGCCCGCGAGAACCCCGCTGCCCTCGCCGCCCTGCACGATCGTTTCCGCGCCCTCGCCGACGCCGGCCTGTGGACGACCCGCCGCAATGCCATCGCCACCAGCCTGCGAGAGGCGCCATGAGCGCACCGCTGGTCAAGGGCTGGTGCCCCGGAGCCCTGCGCCCGATGCCATCCGGCGACGGGCTGCTGGTCCGTATCCGTCCCCCCGCCGGGCGGCTGACCCAGCCGCAGGCAGCCGGCATCGCGCGTCTGGCCGCACGATACGGCAACGGGCTGATCGACCTGTCCGCACGGGCCAACATCCAGATTCGCGGCGTCACCGACCCAACCCATGTCCCGCTTCTCGCGGGTCTCACAACGCTGGGTCTCATCGACCCAACGCCCGAAGCGGAGGCCAGGCGCAATATCGTCGTGACCCCCTTCTGGCAGAGCGGTGACGGCACCGCGGAACTGGCCGAACGACTGGCCACCGCCCTGCGGGACGACCGAACGATCGACCTGCCCGGCAAATTCGGCTTTGCCATCGATACCGGCGTGCCCCCAGTCCTGCGGGAAATATCTGCCGACATCCGGATCGAACGCGACACCACGGGCGCCCTGCTCTGCCGGGCCGATGGCGCCGCCGGAGGCGCACGGGTCACGCCGGATACCGCAATCTACACCGCACTGAGTCTCGCACACTGGTTCATCGCCAGCGGCGGTCGCGGGCGCATGGCGGCGCATCTGGCCGGCGGCGCGACGCTGTCCGCCGCCTTCACCGCAATCGAGGCCGCGCCAACGATCGGCATGTCGCCTTCCGCCCCCGGCCAATCGGCCGCCGGGTTCATGATCGGCTTCGCCTTCGGGCAGATGCAGACGCGTACCCTGTCCGCCCTCGCCGATACCGCCCCCCTGCGCGTCACGCCATGGCGCATGCTACTGCTCGAAGGCCGGACGGGCGCACCGGACATAGACGATATCATCACGCGCCCCGACGATCCCCTGCTGCGGGTCATCGCCTGCACCGGCCTGCCCGGCTGTACCCAGGCCCAGCAACCCACACGGGCGCTGGCGCACGCCCTCGCCCCGTATGTTCCCGCCGGCAAGATGCTGCACGTATCAGGTTGCGCGAAAGGATGCGCGCATCCCGAGCCGGCATCGCTGACCCTCGTCGCACAAGCCCATGGCTTTGATCTTGTCAGGGACGGCAACGCCGCCTCTGCCGTCCACCATCCTCTCACGGTCGAACAGTTGCTGGCCGCCCCCGGAACGCTGATGGAAAACCCTGATGCCTTACCTGTATGAAACCGATGGTGCGGCCATCTATCGCCGGTCCTTCGCCATTATCCGGGCGGAAGCCGATCTGGCCCGTTTCACTCCGGAAGAAGAGATCGTCGCCGTACGGATGATCCATGCGGCCGGCATGGTCGGTCTGGAGCGGCATATCGCCTTCTCCCCCGGCATGGCGATCGCGGCACGCGCGGCGCTGGAGGCAGGGGCACCGATCCTGTGCGACGCGCGCATGGTCAGCGAAGGCATTACCCGCACGCGCCTGCCCGCCGGCAATGACGTGGTCTGCACGCTGAACGACCCCGGCGTGGCCGATCTGGCGCGCGAGACCGGCAATACCCGGTCGGCCACGGCGCTTGAACTGTGGCGCCCCTACCTGTCCGGTGCGGTCGTGGCCATCGGCAACGCGCCCACCGCCCTGTTCCACCTGCTCAACATGCTGGAAGACGCCACCTGCCCCCGGCCGGCGGCGATCATTGGCTGCCCGGTCGGCTTCGTCGGTGCCGCGGAATCGAAAGACGCATTAATGGAAGCGCCCCCCGCCCCCGCACTGACCGTCCGGGGGCGCCTGGGCGGCTCGGCAATGACGGTCGCGGCGGTCAACGCCCTGGCCAGCCGGACCGAATAGCATCATGCCCGGCAAGATCATCTGCACTGGCCTCGGACCCGGCGACCCGGATCTGATCAGCGTGCGCGCCGACCGGCTGATCCGCACCGCCCGCCATGTGGCCTATTTCCGCAAGGCCGGGCGCGCTGGACAGGCGCGGCGGATCGTCGAGGGAATGCTGGCGCCTGGCGTCATCGAATATCCGATGGAATACCCCGTAACCACCGAGCTGCCGGTGAACAGCCCTGCCTATCGCGACGCGCTGGCCAGCTTCTACGATGACTGGGCGAACCGTCTGGCCGATCAGGCCCGAACGCAGGATGTGGTGGTGCTGTGTGAGGGCGATCCGTTCTTCTACGGCTCCTTCATGCATCTGCATGCGCGCCTTCAGGGCCGGGTCGAGATGGACATCGTCCCCGGCATCACCGGCATGACCGGCTGCTGGAACGTCACCGGCATCCCGATCACCTGGGGCGACGACGTGCTCACCGTGCTGAGCGGCACGATGCAGGAGGCCGACCTGGCGCGGCATATGCGGGCCGCCGACGCGCTGGTGGTAATGAAGACCGGCAGAAACCTGCCCAAGGTGCGCCGCGCCCTGGCCGCCACTGGTCGGCTGGAGGAAGCGTGGCTGGTGGAGCGCGGCACCATGCCCGGCCAGCGGGTGATCCGCCTTGCCGACGCCGGCGACGATGACTGCCCCTATTTCGCGATCGTGCTGGTGCATGGCCAGGGCCGTCGTCCCGAATCCGGTCACGGGGACGAATCATGACCGGCACGCTGGTCGTCGCCGGCCTCGGCCCCGGCGACGAGGCACTGATCACGCCCGAGGTGGCGGCCGCCCTGGCCACCGCGACCGACGTAGTCGGCTACATCCCCTATGTGGCACGCATCCCGGCACGCGACGGGCTGACGCTGCATGCCACGGACAATCGCGTGGAACTGGCCCGGGCCACCCACGCGCTGGAACTGGCGGCAGCCGGGCGCAGGGTCGTCGTGGTTTCATCGGGCGATCCCGGCGTATTCGCCATGGCCTCGGCGCTGTTCGAGGCGGTGGAGCAGTCCCCGCGCCTCGCCCATGTCGAGATCCGCGTTCTGCCCGGCATCACCGCCATGCTGGCCGCCGCCGCGCGGGTCGGCGCACCGCTGGGCCATGATTTCTGCACGATCAACCTGTCGGACAATCTCAAGCCTTGGGACATCGTCGAACGGCGGCTGCGCCTTGCGGCACAGGCGGATTTCGCCATGGCCTTCTACAATCCGCGCTCGGCCAGCCGCCCGCATCAACTGGCCCGCGCGCTGGAGATCCTGCACGAGGAATGCGGTCCGGACCGACTGATCATCTTCGCCCGTGCGGTGACGACGCCCGAGGAGCGGATCAGCGTGGTGACGCTGGCCGAAGCGCGTGCCGAGATGGCCGACATGCGGACAGTGGTGCTCGTCGGCAACGACGCGACGCGACGGGTCGGGCGGTATGTCTACACGCCGAGGCGCGCAGGATGACCGAGCCATGCCAGCACCTCGCCAACCGTGCGTGCGACAGGGCGCGGCGACATGACGGGCCGGTCGATCAGGATCACCGGCATGCCCAGCGCGCGCGCGGCATCCAGCTTCGCCCGCGCCCCCACGCCACCGGCATTCTTCGCCACGACATGGGTGATGCCGTGCGCCTGCATCAAGGCGAGATCCCCTGCCAAGGTGAACGGCCCCCGCGCAACCACCACCGTCGCCCGGGGCAAGGGCAGGACAGCGCCGGGCGGGTCAACCAGACGCAGCAGGTAGTGATGCTGCGGTCGGGCCGCGAAGGCGTCGATCGACTGCCGGCCGATCGCCAGAAAGATTCGTGCCGGCTCATCGGGCAGCGCGGCGACGGCGTCGGCAATGTCGGCGACCGCACACCAATCATCGCCCTCCGCCGCCACCCAGGGTGCGCGCTCAAACGCCAGCAGAGGGATGCCGACGGCCGCACAGGCCTCTACCGCATTCCGGCTCATCCGGGCGGCAAAGGGATGGGTGGCATCGATCACATGGCTGATTGCCGCCTCGCGAAGATAGGCCGCCAGCCCCTCCACCCCGCCGAACCCGCCGACCCGGACCGGCAGGGGCTGGCGGGCCGGCGACGCAGTCCGGCCGGCATAGGAAAAGATGGCGTCCGCCCCCGCTTCGGACAGATCATGCGCCATCTGGCTGGCTTCGGTGGTGCCGCCCAGCAGAAGGACGCGCGTCATGGTTGAGCCCTGGCTTGCGATCATCGGCATCGGTGAAGACGGCATGGCAGGTTTGTCGGCTTCATGCCATGCGGAACTGGCCCGTGCCGAGGTGATTTTCGGCGGTCCGCGCCATCTGGCGCTGGTGGAAGCGGCCGACCGGGGCCGCGCATGGCCGGTGCCCTTCTCGGTCGATCCGGTGCTGGCCGAGCGCGGACGCAGGGTGGTGGCATTGGCATCGGGCGATCCGTTCTGGTTCGGCGCAGGCGCGAGTCTCGCCGCTCGCCTCGATCCGGGCGAGTGGGTGGCCCACCCCGCGCCATCGACCTTTTCCCTGGCAGCAGGCCGGCTGGGCTGGCGGCTTGAACAGGTATCCTGCCGGGGCCTGCATGCGGCGCCGTTCGAACGACTGATACCCGCACTGCATGCCAACGGGCGGGCGATCTGTCTGCTGCGCCACGGACCCGCTGCCGGAGATCTGGCACAGTGGCTGGTCGGCCGAGGGTTCGGCGCCTCCACGCTCCATGTCATGGAGGCCCTGGGTGGCCCGCGCGAACGCATCCGCACTGTCCTCGCGGCGGATTTCGCGTTCACGGACGTCGCGGCACCGGTGGCCGTTGCCATCGCCATGTCGGGGCCGCCGGGGCTGAGCCGGGCGTCGGGCCTGCCGGACAGCACGTTTATCCATGACGGACAGATCACCAAGCGTCCGATCCGCGCCCTTACGCTCTCGGTCCTCGCCCCGCGCCCCGGTGAAATCCTGTGGGATCTCGGTGCAGGATCGGGATCGATTTCGGCGGAATGGTGTCTGGCGGGCGGACAGGCGATCGCGGTCGAAATCCGCGCCGACCGCGCCGAAACTATCCGCGCCAACGCCCGGACGCTGGGCCTGGACCACCTTCTCCGGGTCGTGGAGGGCGCGGCCCCGACCGCACTGGCCGGCCTGCCCGACCCGGATGCCGTCTTCATCGGCGGGGGCGCCCATGCGGCCCTGCTGGATCATTTGTGGGCCATGCTGCCGTCCGGAACGCGGATCGTCGCAAACGGCGTCACGCTGGAAACCGAAGCCTTGCTGACCCTATGGCACGGGCAAAAGGGCGGCGAATTGCTGCGTATCGAACTGGCGAGCGCAGCGC
Organism: Gluconacetobacter tumulicola; assembly: GCF_014174215.1. Classification (GTDB taxonomy): domain Bacteria; phylum Pseudomonadota; class Alphaproteobacteria; order Acetobacterales; family Acetobacteraceae; genus Gluconacetobacter; species Gluconacetobacter tumulicola. The sequence continues at coordinate 12,299 of NZ_JABEQL010000038.1, forward strand.
CGCTGGGATCGATGCGCGGATGGCGCCCGGCGCGTCCTGTCGTGCAGTGGAGCGTGACACGATGAGGGTCGCAGGCTTCGGCTTCCGGCAGGCCGCCAGCCTCGCATCGCTGCGCGATGCCCTGGCGGCGGCGGGTGGCGCCAAAGGCATCGATGCCCTGGCCACGGTCGCGCAAAAGGCCGCCTCGCCCGCGCTGCTGGCCCTGGCGGCGGAAATGGGGCTGCCGATCCGCGCGCTGGCCACCGAAACGCTGGCGCATGTCGGCACCCCGACCCGCTCCGATCGTGTCATGGCCCGCTTCGGAACCGGCAGTCTTGCCGAAGCGGTCGCGCTGGCCGCCGCCGGAGCGGAAGCGTACCTGCTCGCCCCCCGCGCAATCTCCACCGACGGGATGGCCGTGGCCGCGATTGCGGAGGGAAACACCATATGACGGTTCACTTCATCGGCGCCGGACCGGGCGCGCCGGATCTCATCACCCTGCGTGGGCGGGACCTGATCGCCATCAGCCCCGTCTGCCTCTATGCCGGGTCACTGGTCCCGGCAGCCCTGCTCGACCACTGCCCGCCCGGCGCGCGGATCATCAACACCGCCCCCCTTTCGCTCGACGCCATCATCGCCGAAATCGCGGCAGCGCACGAAGCAGGCCATGACGTCGCCCGGCTGCATTCCGGCGACCTGTCGGTATGGTCCGCCATGGGGGAGCAACTGCGCCGCCTGCGCGCGCTGGACATTCCCTATGACATCACCCCCGGCGTGCCATCCTTCGCCGCCGCCGCTGCCGCACTGGGCGCGGAACTCACCCTGCCGGGCATTGCCCAGTCGGTCGTGCTGACACGCACGTCTGGCCGGGCCACCTCCATACCGCCGGGCGAGACCCTTGCCGCCTTCGCCGCAACAGGCGCCACGCTGGCGATCCACCTGTCGATCCACGTGCTGGACCGCGTCCTTGCCGCACTGACCCCGCATTATGGCGCAGCCTGCCCCGTCGCCGTCGTGTGGCGCGCAAGCTGGCCGGACGAGCGCATCGTCCGTGCCACGCTGGAAACACTGGAAACCGCGCTGGCCACCGAACTGGAACGCACGGCGCTGATCCTTGTCGGCCCTGCGATCGGGGCGACGGAATTCGGCGAAAGTCGCCTTTATGCCGGCGACTACGACCGCCGTTTCCGCCCCGTCGGCACCACCCCTCGCTTCCCGGAGACGGAATGACCTGCCCCGGCCTCATCATCTCCGCCCCAGCCTCGGGCGCGGGCAAGACCATGGTCACGCTGGGCCTGCTGGCCGCCCTGCGGGCACGCGGCCTAAGGGTGCAACCCTTCAAGAACGGACCGGACTATATCGACCCGGCTTTCCACCGTGCCGCATCCGGGCGGGAATCGGTCAATCTCGACACATGGGCGATGTCGTCAGAGCGGATCGCAGGGCTGGTCGGCGCCCGGAGCGATGCCGACCTGATCATCGCCGAAGGCTCGATGGGCCTGTTCGATGGCGTGGCATCGGCGGGCGAAGCGGGTACTGGCGCCAGCGCCGATCTCGCGGCCCTGACCGGCTGGCCGGTGGTGCTGGTACTGGACGTTTCCGGCCAGGCCCAGTCCGCCGCCGCCATCGCCCATGGCTTTGCGACATTGTCGCCCACGGTCAGGCTGGCAGGCGTGATCCTCAACCGCGTCGCCAGCCCCCGCCACGAGGCATTGATCCGCGCCGGCATGGCGGCCGCAGGCACGCGCGTGCTGGGCGCCCTCCCGCGCCGCACGACAATCGCGCTGCCCGAACGGTATCTCGGCCTGATACAGGCCGAAGAGCAGCCTCATCTTGCCGCGCTGCTGGACGAACTTGCCGCCTTCATCACCGCGCATGTGGATCTGGAGCCAATCCTGTCTCTTGCGGCCGCCAGCTTCGGCAGCCAGAGCCGGCCATGCGCGGTCATACCGCCCGGAAATCGCGTGGCGCTGGCCCGCGATGCGGCGTTTTCGTTCGTTTACCCGCACCTGATCGAAGGATGGCGCGCGGCAGGGGCGGAGATCGTGCCCTTCTCACCCCTCGCGGATGAGGCACCGGACTCAGGCGCCGATGCCTGCTGGCTCCCCGGCGGCTATCCCGAACTCCATGCCGGCACGCTGGCCGCCGCCGCCCGTTTCCACGACGGGTTGCGGCAGTTCGCCAGGCGCAAGCCGGTGCATGGTGAATGCGGTGGCTACATGGCAATGGGCGCCGGACTGATCGATCCACAGGGCACACGCCACGCCATGACAGGCCTGCTGGGCCTCGAAACCTCCTTTGCCAAGCGGCGGATGCATCTTGGCTACCGTCTGGCGACACTTCTCGCCCCGATCCCCGGCCATGAGGCGGGTGCCCGGCTGCGCGGGCACGAATTCCACTATGCCACCATCGCCAGTCAGCCGGACGACGCGCTGGCCCACACAATCGACGCCAATGGCGCTGCCGTGCCCGAGGCCGGGTCGCGGCGCGGACTGGCCACCGGCACCTTCTTCCACCTGATCGCGCCCGCGACATGAGCGGCTTCGTCTCCTTCGTCTCCTCCGGACCGGGCGATCCGGAACTGCTGACGCTGAAGGCCGTGGCCCGGCTGCGCGCCGCCGATGCCATCCTGTTCGACGATCTGTCCTCCGGGCCGATCCTCGCCCATGCCCGGCCCGATGCCGACCTGGTCAGCGTCGGCAAGCGCGCCGGCCGGCCGTCGCCCCGGCAGGACAGCATCAGCCGGCTGCTGGTCGAGTATGCGATGACAGGGGCGCGGGTCGTCCGCCTGAAATCCGGCGACAGCGGCATTTTCGGCCGGCTGGAGGAGGAACTCACCGCTCTGGACGCGGCTGGCATCGACTATGAGATCATCCCCGGCGTGCCCTCCGCCTGCGCTGCGGCCGCCGCCGCCGGCATCCCCCTCACCCGCCGCCTGACCGCCCGGCGGGTCCAGTTCGTGACCGGCCATGACGTCACGGGCGATCTGCCCGAAGAGCTGAACGTGACGGCACTGGCCGATCCGGACGCCACGACTGTCGTGTTCATGGGCAGGCGCACCTTCCCGAAGCTGGCGGCTCTTCTGTTCGCCGCCGGATTGCCGGGCGAAACCCCTGCCCTGCTGGCCGAGGCCGTGAGCCGTCCCGAACAGCGTCTTCTGCGCACCACGGTCGCCGAACTGGCCGGAATGCTGGCCGCCCATGACAGCGGCGCGCCTGCCCTCATCCTCTACGGCGCGCTGGCCAACCAGCCTGAGGGAGAGCCCCCATGATCGATCTGGTCCTTGTTGGCATCGGCACGGGAAATCCCGAGCATCTGACCCTCCAGGCCGTTCGCGAACTCAATGCTGCCGACCTGATCCTCATACCGCGCAAGGGCGACGACAAGGCCGACCTCGCCGAACTGCGCCGCGCCATCTGCGCACGGGTTCTGACCAACCCGGCCATCCGCATCGCTGAATTCGACATGCCGCGACGTGACAGCGCCGACCCGCACTACCGGAGAGGCGTCACACACTGGCACGATGCGATCGCCTATGCGTGGACCGAAGCGATCCATGCCAACCTGCCCCGAGGCGGCACGGTCGCGCTCCTCGTCTGGGGCGATCCCGCCCTGTATGACAGTACCCTGCGGATTGCCGCCCAACTGAACCCGGTACCCAATTCGGTCCGCAGCATTCCCGGCATCATGTCACTGAACATGCTGGCCGCCGCTCACGCCATCGCGCTCAACGACATCGGCGCGCCGTTTCTGGTCACGACCGGGCGCCAGTTGCGCGACCATGGCTGGCCGCCCGGAACCGATACCATCGTGGTCATGCTGGATGGCGACTGCTCGTTCCAGCACATCCCCGCCGACGCGATCACCATTCACTGGGGCGCCTATGTCGGCATGCCCGAGCAGATCCTGCTCTCCGGTCCGCTCGCGCAGACCGGGCCACGCATTATCGCTACCCGGGCCGAAGCCCGTGCCCGCCATGGCTGGATCATGGACATCTATCTGCTGCGGCGGCACGCAGCCAGCGTAACGGAAGACCGATGATGACAAGGCAGGAACCGGCCCGGCCGGAAGCGCACGGCGGACAGGTGCGGGCCATCATGCGCCATTTCCCCAATGCCCCCCGCCCGTTCATCGACCTGTCCACGGGCATCAACCCGCAGACCTATCCAATGACGATGCCTTCGCTCCAGACATTTGCCCGGCTGCCGGAAGCAGATGAGGAAGACGACCTGCGCGAAGCGGCCGCCGCAGCCTACGGCGCAGTCGATCCGGACATGGTCGCGACCGGACCCGGTAGCCAGAGCCTGATTTCCCTGCTGCCGCGTCTCATCACAGCATCGTCCGCCTGCATATTGGGCCCGACCTATTCCGGACACGCAATCGCATGGCAGCAATCAGGCGCGACGGTAAGGAACGTCGTCGATTCCGACGATCTCGCACGGCAATCGACGGAACCCGGCACCGTCTGTATCGTGTGCAATCCCAACAATCCGGATGGGCGCATTCTCCCCGCGGCGATGCTGAGAGAGTTCGCCGACCGGTGCGCATCTCACGGGAACCATCTCGTCGTGGACGAGGCTTTTACCGATTTCGACGGCGAAAGCCTAATACCGGCCTTGCCCCATCCGGGCCTGATCGTTCTGCGCTCGTTCGGCAAGACCTACGGACTGCCCGGCATCAGGCTGGGATTTCTCCTGTCTTCTCCGGAAACGGCGAAACGGACGCGCGATCTGGTCGGTGCGTGGCCTGTCGGCAGCCTCGCCCTTGCTGCCGGCCGCCAGGCGCTACGGGATGGCCGGTGGCTGAATCTGGCCCGCCAGACCGCGTCCCGCGCGAAGGACCGCCTGACCGCACTGCTGGAAGCAACAGACCTGCGCCATGAAGGACACGCACGCCTGTTCACGCTGGTCCGGACAGACGCCGCGCCGGACCTATGGATCCATCTCTGCCGCCACGGGATCGCCACCCGTCGTTTCAGCACGCAGCCGGATGCCCTGCGCCTTGGCCTGCCGGGAGACGAAGAGGCATGGGCTCGTCTCGACCACGCGCTGCGCGCCTGGCACGCAAAAAGCCCATGACCGAGGGAAAGACCCACTGCGCAGCCTGCGGAGCCGCCATGATCTGCCTGGCCACGGCCACATGCTGGTGCATGACGACAGCGCACAACCTGCCGGTTCCAACGGATGGCCGCACCGGCTGCCTATGTCCCACCTGCCTGGAACGACGGATACAAGGCGACAGACGCGAAGACGCCGAGGCAACAGGATGAAGCTCTTCGGCATCGCATCCCGCCTGCCGGATGACATCCGGCGCGGCATCATCCCGCCACGCAACAGCACGGACGGTCCCGGCGCGTCCACCGCCGCATGGCTTCAGGCATCCGGCGATCACCATCCGATTGTCGCCGCACCGGACGTCGCTCTCGCATCAGCGCAATCCGGTGGCGAACGCCCGATCGTGACCGAGCCGGCGCTGCGCGAACGCGACCACGGACAATGGCATGGGCGCAATCTGCGCGACCTTCCCCCCGACGATATCCACCGCTGGGTGGACGATCCAGACTTCGCTCCGCCCGACGGCGAAAGCGGTCGCGCGGCATGCGAACGCATTGGCGATTGGCTCGATCATCTGCCCGACGGCACAGGAACCCTGATCGTCGTCGCACGCCCGGCGGTGATCAGAATGTTGCTGATCCGGGCTCTCGGCGGCGGCATAGAAATGGTCCGGCATCTGGACGTACCGCCATCAACCCGCAGCGAACTCTCCCGCCATACAGGCTGGCGGGTTTCGGCGATCGGTGTACCGCTGGGCTGAATATCCCCCCGGCCATCAGCCGACGCGATGCCGCCCGGTTCCTCCCGGTGTCAGAACAGCGGTCGCCAGCGGCCCAAAAATCAGCCCCAGCGCGCCCCACAGGACGACCTGCATCCCGATGGCCGCCTCGCGAAACCGCCAGAGCACAATCGCGGGAAAGTCAGCCGGAACCTCGTTGATATTGGGCAGCCCGCTCTGCACCAGCGCCGTCAGAGCCACGAACAGCCCGACCCCACACAGCATGCCGTTCCACTGTCCGAAACGCTGTATCAGGCGTCGACCCACCAGAATGGACAGTGCCATCACACACAGCGACAACACGATCATCTCGAAATAGGTCACTGTACGCAGCCCGATCGTGCCTTCCTGCCCCACCGCCGGCGGATTGGGCGGATATTTCAGATCAGGGATCAGCACGAAGGTCAGAAATCCCGCCCCCGCCAACAACAACGCCAACGCGCGCGGCGAGACCCGCCCCACCCGCCCATAGGCCAGCGCGAAGACAATGGCGAAAATCCCTCCATAAGCCGCGCCATACAAAGCCGCCGCCGTAAACAGGCCGAACGATGCCTGCATTTTCCGACTGACAATCTCAGGTTCGGCCGCCATGCCCGCAGCCGCATCCCGGGCCGTTTCGAAGGCAATGGACAAATCGACCTGCGGCTCGCCGAACACACGGGCAAACAGGAACGCAAGACACGCGGCAAGCACGCCGGCGATCATTCCGCGCGCGAGAAGACGTCCCGCCATGATGGATATCCCTGCGTCAGTGGCAGGGAAAACCCAAGAGGTGGCGCCCATCATGCACGAATTCATGCACCGCATGACCCGAAAGGAGCGCGGTGGCGCCCTGCTCGGCGCCTACAAAATACAACAGCACCATGGACAGGATCAGACCGAAGACCGCCCAGGGCAAAAGCGCGCGTAGGGGGATGGCATCGGGCATCGCAGCAGATGCGGGAACCGGCGAGGAAAAACCGTAGCTCATTGACAGGCTCCACTCGGAAAATCGCGTTCCGGATCGGGACAAAAGGAGGCAGGGGTCTGGCTTTCCACTACGCATGGCGTGGCGGCAATTACAGTGGCGCGACCGCATCGGACTTTCACCGATTTCCCTGTCCGGTTAGGTTACACGCTGCGCAGCCATTTGAAAAGTCGGCCCGGTCACCGATTCATTCGCTTATGTATTGATGTGGGCCGTAAGCAATGGTTATAACACGCCAAGTCGATGGTTCCGTGCGAATTGTCCGGAAGTTAGTCAGCGACTATCCCCCCCCGCAACTGTTGGCGGTGAGAGTCTGTTCATGTTGTTCCTTTACAGGAACAAGCCACTGGTAAGATTGAACCGGGAAGGCCGAGCTCCTACATCACGCCTCGGGACACAGCCCCGTCTGAACCTGCCTGGGCTTCCCAATCATGAATTTCTTACAAGCCCGCCACTTCCTACCAAGTATCGCAATTGGTTGCGGGTTTGGCGGCCCCGATTTGAACCTGCGAAATTATACCATTGATTTAATTGTGTTTTATTTTCTGTCCGTTATATGATCACACACAAAACCCCACGAAACCAATAGGTTCATGGGGTTTTGCGTGTGATTTCTGGTTGCGGGGGCTCGCGACCATCATGACTTGCTCTTTCAAGCTGTCGCGTAATTTTCTGGTATTCAATATATTTATGACTCTACACATTTATGACTCTACGCGCTCCGCGCGGCCGCCTCCAGCCCGGCGAGCTTTACCATGCCGAGCATCGCCTCGCCGACACGATGCGCTACGCTGCAGAACCGATCCTCTGCACAACCCTGACGAAATGACTCGGCCAGAAGCGGGGCGAAGGCCTACCCGTGCTCAGTTTCTTCCCGTGGGGTAATCACACGGCTGGAGCCCGACCGACCACCCTGCGCTGCCTGTTCCAATTGGTTGCGCAGGGCGTCAATGTCCCCCTTCAGACGCATCAACTGCTCCGGCGCCTGCCCCGTCGCCTCCAGGATGCAGGCCGGGATCGATGCCGCCTGCGCCTTGATCGCCCTGCCCCGCGGTGTCAACGTCACCCTGACCTGGCGTTCGTCCTTCGTGTCGCGTGTTCGTTGAAGCAAGCCGGCCGCCTCCAGCCGCTTGATAAGCGGCGTCAAGGTGCTGCTCTCAAGCGCCAGCTTCTCGCCGATCTGCCCCACCAGCAACCCGTCCTGCTCCCACAGCACCGTCATTACCAAATATTGCGGATAGGTCAGGCCGATCGCGTCCAGCAGCGGCTTATAGACGCGGTTAAAGGCATGGCTGGTGGAATAGAGCGCGAAGCACAGGAAATGCTCCAGGGTCGGGGCGCCGGGCATGGCAAATCTCCTTCGAACCCCTCCATATAGATCGCACACGATTTTATCGCCAGCGCATAGCTGGCGGATCAGCCATGCAAAATTCCATATATCGAACGATTTAGTCGTGTGCGATTTAATATCCATCGAAAGCGAACGGGGCCGGATCTTCCCGCCCGCGCTTCCGAAAGCAACGCCTCGTCACAAGGATCGAAACTATGTCCGTGAATGTTCTCTACCGCACCTCCGCTCGCGCCACCGGTGGACGTGATGGCCGTTCCGCCACCCTGGACGGCGCGCTGGACGTCAAGCTGACCACCCCCAAAGAACTGGGCGGGCCGGGCGGCGACGGCAACAACCCCGAGCAGCTTTTCGCCACCGGCTATGCCGCCTGCTTCCTGGGGGCCATGAAGTTCGTGGCGTCGCAGGGCGGCACCGCCAAGGTGCCCACGGACGCGACTGTGACCTCCACCGTCGGCATCGGCCCGCGTTCCGAAGGCGGGTTCGGGCTGGAAATCGCCCTGGCAATCGCGCTGCCGGGCGTCGAGCGCGCCGCCGCCGAGGACTTGGTCGCCAGGGCCCATCAGGTCTGCCCCTATTCCAACGCCACGCGCGGCAACATCGACGTGAAGCTCTCCGTCGTCTGACAGCATTGCCCTCACCCGGCCCATGACGGGCCGGGTGAGATGCCTTCCCGTTCTTCATGCAAGAGTCCCCCGCCATGACCTCCGAACTCTGGGCCCTGCTGTGGTCGGCCATCCTCTGTCTTGCATTGCCTGCGCTGTATGGTCCGCTCTATTCTCGTCAGATCGGGTCGGCGAGCGTAGTCGGCAACCGCGAAGGCGTTCCCGAACCAACGGGCTCCGCCGGCCGGGGGCTGCGCGCGCACCGCAATCTGGTCGAGAACCTGCTCCCCTTCGCCATCGTCGTGCTGGTCGCGCACGCCGCCGGCATTTCCAACGGCATGACCGTGCTGGGCGCGTGGCTGTTTCTCGGCGCGCGGGTCGTGCATGCCGCGAGCTACATTGCCGGTATTACGGGTATCCGCACGCTGGCCTGGCTCGTGGGCGCGGTCGGCATAGTGCTGATCGTCGTCGAGATCTTCTGATCGCTTATGGCTGGCATTGCCGGTGCTCAGGCATCAGGTGCGATCACCGGCTGCTCGAATGGAGCTCATCACCAGCAGGTGGCACGTCGGTTAACCCGTTAGGGTTCAACGCCCAAGCAGCGGCAATCACATTGAGCGATTCCCGTAACAGCAGGACCCCGCCGAACCTAGCGATCAGGCGGGTGACGAACGGGTAATGGATAAGGCGGCCGGTCGCCGTAGTGGTGGCATGGGCTGTATATTCGCGAATACCTGATCTGGTGTGTCAATCAGCACATGCGGAGGATCGTTGGGCGACCAGAAGCTGGCCGCCCATATCGCCACCGCACATGTCCCTGCCGATCCGACAGGTTTTACAGGTTTTGTCGATCATAGCTCTGCTCAGGCTACGGGAACACCGGCATAGCGCGCGGCAGGCCGGGCATGGGACAGGTTCGGCATCAGCGCCTGACGCGCGCCCTCGTAAGCGATCCAGTCTGCGACGTCCGGCAGCGACGGAATCGTCACCAGTTCGCCCCGAACCAGTCCCGCCAGGGCGGCGTCGACCATCTCCGTCGCCTTCATGACGATCGCAGCAGGTAGATGGTCGACGGGCGTGCCCGCCACATCCCAGAACTCGGTCGCGGTAGCGCCCGGCAGCACTGCCTGCACCGTCACCCCGGTGTCGGCCAATTCCTTGTGCAGCGACTGGGTCAGCGCCAGCACGAACGCCTTCGTGCCCCCATAGACGCCGTTCAGGATTTCCGGCCCCACCGCAGCGATCGACGAGATGTTGACGATCGTGCCCGCGCCGCGTGCGACAAAGCCCGGCAGCGCGGCATAGGTCAGCCGCGTCAGTGCGGTAACGTTCAGTCCGATCATCGCCTCCATCTCGTCGATATCGGACTGCAGTGCGGGCGCCGTGGCGCCGACACCGGCATTGTTGACCAGCATCGTGATGCTGCGGTCCATCTTCAGAATGTCTGCCACCCGGCGCACATCCGCGCCCTGGCCGAGATCGGCCGTCACGATCTCGACCGACCGCCCGGTCTCATTGCTGATACGTGCGGCCAGTGTGTCGAGGCGTGCGCGATTGCGGGCGACCAGGATGAGGCCATAGCCGCGTCGGGCCAGCCGATCCGCATAAATCGCGCCGATGCCCGACGATGCGCCCGTCACGAGCGCGGTTCCCGGATGTTGCGTTGTCCTTGGTGCGGTTCCTTCAAAGGCGATGGCGAGGCGCCATCGTCTAAGCGAACCATAGGCATGCTGACATCCGTCCTGAATGTCGTATATGCGTCGTTTCAGGACACAGGAGGTCGCGACCATGCAGCGCGTCGGATTCATTGTCTATCCCGGTTTCCAGATCATCGGTCTCGCCGCCGCGACGGCGTTCGAAATCGCCAATCTGGTCAACGGCGAGCCAGTCTATGAGGTGTCGGTTCGTTCAGAGACGGGGGAGACGATCCCGGGTTCCGACGCCGTCTCGGTCAGCAGCGCGATTCTGAACGATACGCATTTTGATACGCTGATCCTGTTGGGCGGGACGGACCTCCCACGGCCCTCCCACGGCCTGCTTGCCTATGTGCGCGAGGCCCACGGCACGGTACGCCGGCTGGCATCGATCTGCACGGGTGCCTTCATCCTGGCGGAGGCCGGGTTGCTGGACGGTCGGCGCGCGACCACGCACTGGCTGCTGGCACCCGAACTCAAGACACGCTTTCCGGCCATCAAGGTCGAGGAAGATCGCATCTTTCTGATCGACGGTACGATCTGGACGTCCGCCGGCATGAGTGCGGGAATCGATCTGGCGCTGGCGATGATCGAAAAGGATCTGGGCCGCGAGATCGCGCGGTCGGTCGCGCAGAAACTGGTCTTGTATCATCGCCGCGCTGGTGGCCAGTCGCAGCATTCGACGCTGCTGCAGCTCGAGCCGAAATCGGACCGGATTCAGACCGCTTTGGATTATGCGCGGCGCAATCTGAAGAAGACATTGTCGGTCGAGAAACTGGCCGAAGCAGCACGCCTGAGCCCGCGTCAGTTCAGCCGCATCTTTCGTGCCGAAACCGGGCAATCACCCGCCAAGGCGGTGGAGCAGTTGCGGATCGAGGCGGCTCGGCTGATGCTGGAACAGGGACGGCATCCGGTCGACGTGATCGCGCGCGAGACAGGATTCGATGATCGCAACCGGATGCGTCGGGCGTTTCTCCGCGCGTACGGCCTGCCGCCCCAGGACATCAAGCGTCGCCTTGCAGAGACGTAACGCAGGCATTGACGCGGAACGCGCGTTCCAACTCCAACCTCAGACTGGCAACTGCATTTGCTTCCGCAGGCTTTTGTCGAAAGCCCCTTCGGGAACGAAGCGACGCAGGAAGCTGACCTGGCGCGCCACTTTCCCCGCCGCATAACGATGTTTAGGACTACCAGCGGTCACCGCCTTGACCACTGTCTCGGCGACAGCTTCCGGGGTATCAGCCTTTAGCATCACTTGACGCATGAGCGCGACCATACCTGCGCGAGCCAGCGCATAGACATCGAGTGATTGATCCGGAACGGTGAGATTTTCCTCAAATGACGTTGCAGTATAGGCGGGCTCCACCAAAACGACCCGTATCCCAAATGCTCGCACCTCGTGGTCGAGGGACTCCGAGTAACCTTCGAGGGCGTGCTTGGTCGACGCGTAAAGGGCGGAGTATGGACCGGGGATCAGGCCCAGTACGGAACTCACGTTGACGATCCGCCCTGTATGTTGACGTCGCATGAACGGCAGAACGGCATTGGTCATCCGGATTACGCCGAACAGGTTCACGTTGAACAGCGACTGTGCTTGGCCGATCGACGACTCCTCCGCGCCACCAAGCAGACCCACCCCGGCGTTATTGACCAGAACGTCGATGCGTCCTGCCTCCGTGAGCACGGCTTCGATCAGTTTCGCCACCGAAGCGTCGTCGGTGACGTCGCAGGTCAACATCGCGATGCCATCGATTTGTTCGGGAGCAGCCCGTCGGCTGGTACCAAACACCCAAAAGCCGTTATCTTTGAGGGCTTTCGCCACCGCCCGGCCGATCCCGGTGGATGCGCCCGTGACGATCGCCACTCGTGCCCGTTTATTCGACATTGTACCTCTCCTACCTAACTTGCTTCACCCACGTTGGCGGTTTCAGAAAATCTTATGATTCCGTTGGCCGGTTCAGTCGCGTCGTGTTCGGAAGGTTGGCGCTTCGGCCCATCTTCGAAACAGAATGCTGGCATCGACGCCGCCGAATCCGAAGCCATCGGACAGGGCATAGTCCATCGCCATGGGTCTCGCCTGATCTGCTTTGATCGTAGGCTCCACAACCCGGATATAGCCCAAGGGAACCGTCACGCCGCCACTCCGTCGACACTCTCGAAGGCGGCCCGATGCGACGCGACGAAGTCCTGCACGGTCATGGGCGACACACCGGTTACCTCGGCGATGACCTTGTCAGTGCCCGAGAAGATGCCATTCTGATAATCGATGGCGATCGCACAGAAATGCTGGATCAGAAAGCCAGGCAAGCCAAATTTTTCGAGGCGCTCGCGATATTCAGGGATAGTCAGCGGCAGGTAACTGATCGTTCGACCGAGCACGTCGCTGATGGCAGCGGCGATGCCCATCTGGTCCAACTCGGTTGGGCCGTGGAGCATATAGGTCTTACCGACATGCGTGGCCGGGTCTGTCAGCATCGCGGCGATCAGGCGTGCCTGGTCTTCGGCCGCGATCGGGGCATGGCGTCCTACACCATAAGGCAGATCGATAACGCCCTGCTCAACGATCGTCTTGCGCGCAAACGGGTAAAGCAGCCATTGCGCGAAGAAGGTCGGTCGCAGATGCACGGTTGGAACACCCGACCCGTCGAAAATCCGTTCTGCAATCCAATGATCGCGCGCCGCATGGCTCCTGGAATCCTCGCGTGCGGAAATCTGCGACATATTGATGACGGCCTTGAGCCCAGCACGCTTGGCCGCATCGGCAAAATACGCCGTTGTCTGGATGATGCCGGGGCGAACGGGGTAACAGAAATAGGCGGCAGTGGCGCCGGTGGCAGCCCTGATCGCGTCATCATGATCGAAGAGGTCACCAACCATGACTTCTGCCCCCGTGCGCCGCAGCTCCTCGGCCCGCACGTCTTCCTTATGGACCATCGCTCTGACAGCGTGCCCCTTTTCAAGGAGACGTTGGACTGTGTAGCGGCCGGTCTCGCCCGTCGCGCCGGTGACCAGAAACGTATCTGTACTCATCTTTCTCTCCTGTGTGGATCGTTGGGTTTCCATGGAAGCGAAGGGTTCTCCAGCGTGGGATGGAGAAACACTCGCTTATATGTGCAATTGCACATATTAGTTCAAAAAAAAGGACTACCGTCCGAGGTTCAGTTCCAGGATCTCGTTGCGCAAACGAATGGCATGGTCCTGTCCAACTTCGTGCTCGAATGCTGCCTGAGCATTTGCCCAGAGCGGCGTCGCCTCGGCCACCTTGTCCAAGCCCGAGCGGGACAGGGTGACGTCGAAGGCGCGGCCATTCCCGGCTCTGCCGGCGACAACCCAGCCCGCGGCTTGCAGCGGCTTCAGAGCGCGGACCAACGTTGTCCGCTCCATGATTAACATCTCTGCAAGTTTGGTGATCTTGAGATTGCCGTATGCCTGCAGCAGCGAAAGAATCGAGAACTGCGAGACGGATAGACCAGCCGGCGCAAGATGACTATCGTATAAACGGCTCAGATGCCGCGCGCTCTGGCGGGCGGCGAGAGCGTAACAGAGACGAGGACCACTGGGCATCAGCATGATGTGTGCTCTATATGTGCAATTACACATTGTCAAGCTTTATGGAGCGTTGAGAAGCTGCCACAACAGAGTTCCGTGCTGCCGCCCGGAGCGTACGGTCTCAGCTGCGGAGGAACGCCAGCAAATCCGTGTTCAGCCGGTCCTTGTCGACATGTAGCAGGCCATGTGAGCCGCCGTCGTAAACCACGAGCTTAGCCTGTGGGAGAAGCCGAGCGGTCAATTTCGCCGAGATCTCAAGCGGGACGATCTGATCGTCGCTGCCGTGCACTATCAGGGCAGGAACAGTGATCTTCCTGAGATCGTCACGAAAATCGGTTTCCGAGAATGCGCCGAGTGCATGGTAGGCCGCGAGCATGCCGGTCGCCTGCCCCTGCCGCCAGTAGTTCTGCCGCAAGCCTTCCGAGACGTGGACGCCCGGCCGGTTGAAGCTGTAATACGGCATGGTGACGTCGAGATTCCACTGCGACCGGTTGGCCTGCACAGCGGCTCGGAATCCGTCGAATACCGCCTTCGGCGCACCGGTCGGATTGGTCGCGGTCTTGAGCAGGAACGGTGTCACGGAAGAAACGAAGGCGACCTTGGCGACGCGGCTCTGGCCATGACGCGCGACAAAGCGCGCCACCTCGCCGCCGCCCATCGAATGGCCCACGAAGGTCGCCTCGCGTAGATCAAGAGCATTGACCAGTTGTGCAAGATCATCGGCGAAGGTGTCGTAGTCGTATCCCTTAGCAGGCTGGCTCGACCGCCCGAAGCCTCGACGATCATGGGCGATGACGCGATAACCGTTCTGTATCAAGAAGAACATCTGATCTTCCCACGCGTCGGACGAAAGCGGGTAGCCGTGGCTGAAGACGACGGCCGGTCCCGAGCCCCAATCTTTGAAGTAGAGACTGGTGCCATCCTTCGTGGTCACGCGGTCCGCCGTTAGCTTGCTGGCATTTTCAGAGGCTGCGGATTTCGCATCCGCTACAGCGCCGCCGGCGACAGCAGCGGCCAGACCGGCACTGGCGGCGGCCACTCCCTTCAGGAGCTTGCGCCGGGCATCGCCATCAGGCGTCGAGATCTTGGACATCGTGAACTCCATTAAAAAAACTGCTTGCGAGAGCAAACGTGTTGGATGGATGAAGGGCCGGTCTGTTGGGTAATCGGCCGCACGGCTCGTGTGGGAATCAGAAGCCAAGCCGCCGCAGATCGTCAGCGGCGAACATCTGGCCGCTGCGGTTCTTGACGCTCGGGAGTTCAGTGACCTTCCCTCGCCAGGCTTTCAGCGCGGAACAGTCCTCCGGCACCGCGATGCCAGCGGCATCCGCGAACATCAACCCCGCGAAGACGGTAATGTCGGCCATCGAAAACGCGTCGCCGGCAACAAACGGATGGTTCTGCAACACGGCATCGAAATACTTCATGCCGCCCAGCGCACGATCGCGCTGGCGATTGCCCCACTCCTGACGGCCGCCCCATTCAGGGCTCTTGAACGCCTGAAGGTCAGGGCCAAGGCCAGGCGTTGCGTAATGGAAGTAGTCGCCGACCGCGTCGAGCAACCCGGTTTCCGCCCGCTTCTGCATCATATGGATGACGGCCCTTTCCTTCGGCCCCTTCCCGGTAAGCGTCGGATTGCCGTCGAGATTGTCGAGATATTCGGTGATCGCGGTGCACTCGGCGATGTGGGTGCCATCGTCGAGCTGCAGGACCGGCAATACGCCGGAGGGATTCTTTTCGAGGAAGGCGGAGTGCTTGTGTTCGGCCGCGATGAGGTCGACGGAAACAAACTCGACCTGCGCTTCAAGCCCCTTTTCCGCCAGGACGATGCGGATACGGGCCGGATTGGGAAAGCCGGGGCGATCGAAGATTTTCATGGCAGGCACCTTTATATGTCTATCGATAGATAGATTACAGGCCGCCAGTTACCTCTTCTCTTTTCCGGCGTCAATGATTATCTATCGAGTGGTAGGTGCGAGACGGCGATGGCAAGAACGAAATCTGATATGCGCGAGGCGGTCATGGCGATCGCGAAGGCAACGGTACAGGCACACGGCTACAACGCCCTGAGCTTTCGCGAAATCGCAAAGGCGGTGGGGATCAAAAGCGCCAGCGTGCACTATCACTTCCCCACCAAGGGCGATCTCGGAGCCGCCCTGGCACGTCGCTATACCGAGGATGGGGAAGCCTATCTGGCGGATCTGCTGGCCACCTCCAACGACGCGACGTGGTGCATGGACAGATATATGGAGATCTTTCGCTCCGCCCTGGCCGACGACAATCGCATGTGCCTCTGCGGCATCATGAGCGCGGAATTCGATGACCTTCCCACGGAAGTACGCACCGAAATCGACAAATTCACCGAAACGAATGTCCGCTGGATCATCAAGGTTCTGGAACTGGCCAAGCCTGCGGTGAGCGCGCTGCAATTGCAGGAGCACGCAATGGCGATCTTCGCGGCCATCGAGGGGGCTCAGCTCGTCGCGCGTGGCGGCCAGGACATCGCCATCTACGACCGAACGATCCGAACGTACCGGAGGACGGGACTCATTCCGTGACTGCGAGCGATTGCCGCTGTCTCTCGCTCCAGTCCGCTGCGTCAAGGACCGTCACCGATGATCAGTCCGTACGGCACCTCCCGATCGAGCATTGCGTAGAGATCCAGCCCCGCTTGCCCCTGCGCCGATATCCGACAAACGGGTAGGAGGTCATGCCGCACCCACCGTCTCGTAGCGGCGCCGATACTCGGCGGGCGTGATGCCGACTTGGCGCTGAAAGGCGCGGCGGAATGTGTCGATATCGCCGAAGCCACAGGCCGCGGCAGCCTGCTTGGGTCGCTCCCCCGCTTCAAGCATTGCACGTGCCGCCGCAACTCGGACAGTTTCCACCCAGACGGAGGGCGTCGAACCGATCTCCTGTCGGAACAGCCGCGCAAAGTGCCGCGGGCTGAGGCCGGCGCGCGTGGCGAGCGCCGCAAGGCTCGCGTCCATCGCGGGATTGGAGATCACCCAGCGCTGTATCTCCTGAAGCGTCGAACGACCGACTGGATTCGCCTCCCCACGCCGGCTGAACTGGAGTTGGCCGCCCGGACGCTTGAAAAACATGACGAGTTGAGAGGCGACTTTCTTTGCAATCTCGCGCCCGAGATCCTCCTCGACAAGCGCAAGCGCAAGATCAAGTCCGGCGGTGACACCGGCGGCTGTCCGCAACGGTCCGTCACGGACATGGAGCGCATCGACCTCGACGCGAACCTCCGGAAATTGTCGTGCGAGCTGTTCGGCGACGGCCCAATGGGTGGTCACACGCCGCCCGTCCAGCAAGCCCGTTGCGGCCAGCACCAAGGCCCCGCTGCACACGGAACCGAACCGGCGGTTCCGCGGCGCGGACTGACGCAACCAGTCGAGCAACGCCGGGTCGACCGGACCATCACCGAGATGCGGCGCGCCGGCGATCAGCAGCGTGTCAAAGGCGACGGGCGCGCCGAGGTCGAAGATCATGTCCGGCAGGACACGCAGACCGGACGAACTGACGATCGGCCCCTCAGCGGTTGCGACCACGCTGGAAAGATAGACCTGGCGACCGGATTGGACATTCGCTTCTGCGAAGACATCCAGCGGGCCGGCGACGTCGAGCATCTGCACCCCCGGCAGGGCGAGGATACCGATTGTCTTGGAGATGCATGCGTGTCTCGCCATGGGGTTAAATGTCCACATTCGTCATAGCACGACGATAGATGCCATAACCCAAATTTTCTAGGCTTGGTCAAGCCGCAAAAGGACGCACACCATGACCCACACACACCTTATCGACATCCCTGACAGTCCGCTCACGCGCGAGGTGACCGAATTCGTACGCGATACCGCATCGGAACTGCTCTTCAATCATTCGAGCCGGGTCTACCTGTTCGGCGCACTGGCTGGCGAGCACCAGGGCCTGAAATTCGACCCCGAACTTCTCTATACGGGTGCCATGTTCCACGATTTAGGCCTGACCAAGGATCACAGCAGTCACGATGAACGCTTCGAAGTGGACGGCGCCAATGCGGCGCGTCGCTTCCTGAAGCAGCGCGGGATCGAGCAGGCGGACATCGACACGGTATGGACGGCGATCGCTCTGCATACGACGCCCGGCATTCCGAAACACATGCATCCTGTGGTTGCCCTGGTAACAGCCGGTGTCGAGATGGATGTGCTCGGCTTGACGTACGGCGACTATTCAGACGCTGAGCGTGAAGCGATCGTGCAGGCATTTCCGCGCACGCCGCATTTCAAGGAGGATATCATCCAGGCCTTCTACGACGGCATCAAGCACAAGCCGGAAACGACGTTTGGAAACGTCAAGGCGGATGTCATCGCCGACAAAAATCCCGATTTCCATCGCGGGAATTTCTGCAGCGTCATCCGTGGATCACACTGGCACGGCTGACTACCATGCGTTCCGGTTGGCAGATGCCGAAGTGACGGGGATTGGCCACAAGACTCGGCCGGTGTGCGTGCCCACTGAGGCGCCGCGGTTCCCCTTGGATCGCCGTTCAGGGAGCGCTGACTCAGTGACCTTGCCCCCTGAAATGCCCTCGATTTGAAGTCAGGTCTGTCCATTGGAGACAGGCGATGAAGAAAGCACGTTTCAAGCAGGACCGGATCATTGGGATCCTGAAGGAGCATCAGGCGGGCGCAACGGCTGCGGATCTGTGCCGCAGGCACGGGATCAGCGATGCGACATTCTACACCTGGCGGTCGAAATATGGCGGGATGGAGGTGTCGGAAGCGCGGCGGCTCAAGGCTCTTGAAGAAGAGAACGCGAAGCTGAAGCGGCTCCTGGCGGAGAGCGTCATGGACGTCTCGACGCTGAAGGAATTGCTGGCAAAAAACTCGTGACGCCCGGTTTGCGGCGGGATGCCGTGGCCTGGGCGATGACCGAACGAGATTACTCACAGCGGCGCGCCTGCCGCCTGATCGGTATGGATCCGAAGATCTGGCGCTATGCATCGCGACGGCCCGACGACGCTGATGCGCGCGTCCGGCTTCGCGCATTGGCCGCGGAAAGGCGTCGGTTCGGCTATCGGCGGCTGCAGATCCTGCTCGGCCGGGAGGGGATGGCGATGAACCACAAGAAGCTGTTCCGGCTGTATCGCGAGGAGGGGCTGTCGGTCCGCAAGCGTGGCGGCCGGAAACGGGCGATGGGCACGCGCTCGCCCATGATGCTGCCCGACGGGCCAAAGCAGCGCTGGAGCCTGGATTTCGTCTCGGACGCGCTGAACAACGGACGGCGGTTCCGCGTGCTGACGGTGGTGGACGACTACACGCGCGAATGCCTGGCGCTGGTGGCAGATACGTCGTTGTCAGGCGAACGGCTCGGTCGCGAACTCGACCGGATCGTAGAAATCCGCGGTTTTCCCTTG
>NZ_JABEQL010000039.1 GCF_014174215.1 Gluconacetobacter tumulicola
CCCTGATCGTGCATCATGGTAAGCCGTTCAGAAGGATGATGAGGGCCATGAGGATGGCCAGCATCACCATGACCCGGCGATACAAGGCCAGTCCGCGTGCAAGGTCGGCCGGCTGCGGCTCCGGCGCGGTGCCGTTGAGCCACGGTTCGTCGGCCACGCGATCGGCATAAGTGCGTGGCCCGGAGAGGCGAATGCCGAGCGCGCCGGCAAAGGCGGCTTCGGGCCAGCCGGCGTTGGGTGATCGGTGAGAGCGGGCGTCCCGCAGCATGACCCTCAACGCTGTCACGGGGCGGGACGAGGCCAGTGCGAACAGCAGGCCGGTCAGCCGCGCGGGAGCCAGGTTGACCACATCGTCGATACGGGCTGCCGCCCAGCCGAAGGCCTCGTGACGGGGCGTCCGATGCCCGATCATCGAATCCATCGTGTTGATGGCCTTGTAGGCGGCAATGCCGGGCAGCCCCAGCAGCATGCCCCAGAAAAGCGGGGCGACGATGCCGTCCGACGTGTTCTCGGCTAGGCTTTCCGCCGCCGCTCGCGCGATGCCCGCGCCATCCAGCGGATCCGGATTGCGGCCGACGATCATCGATACCGCCCGGCGCGCACCGGCAAGGTCGCCGGCGGCCAGCGGTCTGGCGACGGCATTGACATGGTCGTGCAGTGATCGCGCGGCTACCAGCGGCCAGGCCAGAATCCCGGTCAGGATTACCCCGATCCGGCCTTCGGGAAGCAGGTGGGATGCCGCTTGCGCGATCCCCGCCGCCAGGACGATCACGCCACCCGCAAGGACCACACCGGCGACGCGGCGCGAGACGTCGCTGGCTTTTGGGCGGTTGAGGCGGCGATCACCCGCGTCGATCAGCGCGCCCAGCCATGTCACCGGATGGCCGACGCGTGCGTACAGATTTTGCGGCCAACCGACTGCGGCATCCAGCATCAGCGCGACCAGCATTGCTGCCGTGGCGCCTTCGGTCAGCATGGGATGCTGTGGCAGGCGCCGGCCTGGGTCATCGATGTGCCGTGGCAGATGGTGACAACATATCCTTCATGCAGCGTCGGTGAGGTATGCCTGATTATTAGCCGTTTGTTGGTGCATATCCGCGCCAATGCGAAACTTCTCCTTCTGCCGGTGGAGAGCTTCTGACCTCTTGGTGGCCATCGAGCAAGTGGACGGTTGCCGAACCGCAGGTGCCCGGTTTTTCCGACCATGCAATTTGTGGAATGTGCTGCTCAGTCGCTCCGCCGCGGTCAACCCTGACGGATCGAAAGCGCCGGAGAGGAATGTGGTCTCAGAGCCTGACCGAAAATGTGGGCTGGTGAGCGAGAGCGGCCCCAGCGGGGCCGCGCCCGTCGTGTGGTTCCGAGCATCGGAGCGGAGCGGCCTTGTGGGCCGTGAGCACCAAAGCGCAGGAAACGCGCGTCGGATCGCCGCCAGCGCGCATTTACGGTCAGGCTCTCAGATATGGCGGATCGTCGCATATATTGATCGCATTACGGGATCGTATATGGGGCGCCACGCCTACGACAAGGATTCTGATTGGATGCGGCCGCGCGTTCCGGCATTGTTCGGTGTCAAGCGGCGAGACGGGGTATCTCGCGGTCCACCAATCGCAAGTATCGTTGGTTGTCTTCCCCCCGCAACCATGAATCACACACAAAACCCCACGATACCAATAGGTTCGTGGGGTTTTTCTTTGGGCGGGCGGATGATCGAAAATAAATCAAAACAAAATCAATGGTTTGATTTCGCAGGCTCAAAGCGGGTCGGCCGGACCCGCAATCAATTGCACTGAGGCGCAGGGCTTTCCGCTGAAACCCGTTAGCGACTACGAGCGTTAGGAAACCAGCTCTTTCTTCGTGATCGGACAGCGCCATGACGCTGGGTCGCCGCTCCCTCCTCATGTTGGCCGGGTCAACGACGCTGTCGGCCGCGATCCCGGGCCTGGCCGTCGGCACGGATCCCATCACAAGTGAAAAGTCCGACCACACGCTGCGGATCGCCCCGGGGCTCGTGGAGCTTACCCCCGACCGCATCATCTCAACCACACTCTATAACGATCAGTTTCCCGGCCCTCTTCTGCGCCTCACGGCAGGCAAGCGGGTTGTTATCGATATCTTTAACGATACCGACACGCCGGAACTGGTGCACTGGCACGGGCAAATGATCCCGAGCGACGTCGATGGTGCAGCGGAGGAGGGCACACCCATTATCCCGCCGCATGGCATGCGCAGGGTCGCCTTTCTGCCCAGACCAGCGGGTTTTCGTTTCTATCATACCCATGTCACAGCGGGTGGTGATCTCAATCGCGGTACGTATACCGGTCAGGTCGGGCCACCAGGCGTCGCTGTTCACAACATCCGAGACAGCAACCGGTCACGCCGCACCAGCATATGCCACAAGACCGCCAGGACATGCCCTGCAATCAGCGCCAGAAACACATAGGCCACGAGGTGGCTATGCACCATGCTGGCGACATGGACCATAAACATATTGCGCGGCATTGGTGCCGACAGGGTCCAGAAGGCAATCCGCGTCGAGGCACCAAACCACGCCCACAGGAACCCGAATATCGGCAGAATCAGCAGAAATGCATAGAATACCGCATGTCCTCCTTGTGCCAGCCGCCCGGTCCCGGGCGCCTTGACCAGCCCCAGCCGCCATAACGTCAAGGCAAAGACCGTCAGGCCCGCCAGTTCATGGCTCTGCAACCACCATTTCCGAATGTCCGTGCCGTGCGGACTGGCCTCGCGCAGCCAGTTCGACACGAACAGAAAGCCGACCAGAACTACCGTCAACCAATGGACCGCCCGCAATGGGGCGGAATGACGGATGGTTCTCCGCCCCCGCTCGGGCTGTTTCACTCCATCGATCATCGCGTCATCTGGTCCAATGCCACTCCCGTACCGCATGGATCTGTTCCCCTCATGTGGGCTCGGCGGTCAGAAGCCCGTCGCGATCGTGCCGAACATGCCGAAGCCCGAGCCGACGAAATAGGTCGGGTGCCCGCTGGCGTTCCCCGTCACGCTGTTGATGCCCGCGAGATAGTGGTTGTCGCCGATATTGGAGAAATTCAGCTTGAATTCGGGCACACGGAGCGGCCCGATATTTTTGAACCTATAGCCCAGGCCCAGGTCTGCGATCGTGTAGGCCGGCATTTTCTCGTCATTCATGAAGGTCGAGTATTGCGAGGCGACATGCTTGATGTCGAAATCGGCAAAAAAGGGCCCATGCTCATAGTTCAGCGTAAAGGCGAGCTGCCATTTCGGACTGCGGACGGCGCTCTTGCCCCGGGTTGGCAGATACAGGCCACCCGACGGGATATTATTGTCCTCCGAGGCATGAAGATATTCGCCCGAAACATAGGCGCTGAAGCCGTAATAGCGGCGCGTGCCGATTTCGCCGTCGATGCCTCGGTTGGTCTGGCCGCCGCCGCTGACCGTCTGCGTCGGTGCGTTGGGATTGGTCGGGTCGGTGCTGGTGGTGACCTGCCGGTTGGTGATGTTGGCATTGAAGAACGTGACGGTGGCATTGAAGGCGCCAGTGTAACGGTAGCCGATTTCCTCGGCGATCGAATATTCGTCGGGCGGGATGGAGACGGCCTTGCTCTTCGTGCCCGATGCGGGGCGCCAGTTCTCGAAGAAACCATTTCCCGGCGGCAGCATGAAATTCGTCGTGCCGTCGACGAAGATCTGGTGATGTTCATTGGGCGCCCAGCGGATCTGCACGCGCGGCAGGTGGCGTGTCTCGAACATCGATCCATTGGAGCCGCCGGGCAGGTAATTCTGGTACGAGCGGTTGACGAAAACTTCCTTGAAGCCGCCTTCTATCGTCAGGTGGTTTTGAAGAAGGGAAATCTTTTCCGAAATATAAAGAGAGTTCAGGAGAGTTGTTTCACTGGCATTCTGCGTGGAGTAGCGGGTGCCGTCGCTGAAGACGAACGAGGTCCGGCCCGTCTGGTCCAGCGCAACGCCGTTGGTGCCCACGGGTTGGGTCAGGAAACCGAAGCTGCCATGCTGGTTCTGCACCCAGTAGCCCACTGTGGTGGTGCTGATGCCCCGCTTCATGACGCCGAACATGTTGGCGCCTTCGTACACGTCCCAGATCCGCTGGACCGAGGCGCTGTTGATCCCCTTCGCGGTTTCCGATGGGCCGGACAGCGTTTCATTGTAGCGCCGGTTACCGACATAGTTCGGCGACGGGTTGGTCAGTAGTGACGAATCGCCATAACCTTGGCTGATCGCCACATAGGGATTGATCTCGATCCGGTCGCCCTGGCCGGTCGTGACCTGGTTGTGCATCGACAGTTCCAGCGGAACCCAGTCGTAGGGAAGCGCCCTGTAATAATTTGTAGAACCAGGCTTATAGGTTGCAGAATAATTGTTGCTGATCCCATTCTGTTTCCATAGAGCCAGCGTGGGTTTCATATAGGGATATAAAAGCGTGTTGTCATAGGTCAGGCCGATCGACGAAAAGGCACGATCATTCCAGACTTTCTTGAGCTTGGCATCGACATGACGCCTTTCCAGCCCGCCGGGACCTCGCCAGTTGTTGCCCATGACGTCGGAAAACGAGGCATAGGCACTGACGCCGCTATTGCCGAGTTCGCCCGTATCCAGGCGGATGAATTCGCGATGGGTGTCGTAGCTGCCGTAGGAGGCATCGAAAAAGCCACCGAATCTCTTCGATGGATCGCGCGTCTTCAGCACGAAGGAGCCGCCGACTTCCGAATAGGATGCGTCCTGGATATCCGATGCGCCCTGGGCGAAGCTGATACGTTCGATATTCTCGGAATCGGTCCAGCTCTGGATGTTCGGATTGCCGGTCAGCACGAAATTCAGCGGTACGTCGTCGAGAAGATAGCCGATTTCCGGCTGGTCCAGCCCGCGCGAACTCATATGGATTTCGTTGGACCCGCCCAGTGGCGACCCGCTGGCGACGTTGACGCCGGGAAGCTGGCGGGCAAGCTGAAGCGAGTTCGCGCCCGGGTTCTGCGTGGCGATATAGGCCTGCCCGACCGAACTGATGGATTTCGCGAGCACTTCACGTGCCATCAATCCGCCGCCGGTTACGTTGTGCGACCCCGTAACCGATATGGATTCGGCGGATGCCCGGCTATGTGTCGGTGTCGCATGGCCGCGCCCCGGCGGCACCGGGGGCATGTCGCCGGCGTTCGGCGTGGCGGCATAGGCCGTGCCCCCCCACAACAGGAGCGCAACGGCGTTGACGACATGAATGGGGCGGCTGTTCCGTCCAGCACTGGGAATTCGATCGTTTCGCGCGATCATGGGAAGAACTCCGGTTTTCTGAAAGTGGCAGGTAGGCGCTATTTGACGACTGGAACTGCCAGGATGTCGTTACCTTCGGTGTGGAAGGCGTGCGTATGGTCGATCAACGGCTTGAAATTCGGGTCTTTCGCCAGCTCGGCCCGGACCTTTGCCATCTCCGCGTCGCGCCGTCCCAGCGCCGGCAGATCGTGATAATGCAGGAGCAGAAGCTGGTCCCAGCGACTGCCGGAATCATAACGGTTCGTGAACATCTTGTAGCTGACAAGGACCTTGTCGCGGATCCAGCCGTGCATCTGGGGCAGGCCGTAGCCCATGAAGGACTGGTCCCATTTCTTCCAGTTCTCATCGTTGCCGACCGTATAATTGATGATGTAATAGACACCCCGGTCGGGGTCGCCGTCGCCTTCGGCCCAGCGCAGATCCAGCGAATACGTCTCGATCGGCCGGGCCAGGGCCAGGCCGCGCCTGTCCAGGCCGCCGGGGCTGGTCTGTTCGATATCTTGCCATTGTCCGACCTGGCTGTAGGATGGAAATTCCAGCAGCAGCGCCGCGTCCCATGTCTTTTCATCGACATAGGGATTATACAGAATCTGGTAGGCTTTCAGGATGCCGCCTTTTTT
The DNA here is from genome assembly GCF_014174215.1 of Gluconacetobacter tumulicola. GTDB lineage: Bacteria > Pseudomonadota > Alphaproteobacteria > Acetobacterales > Acetobacteraceae > Gluconacetobacter > Gluconacetobacter tumulicola. The sequence goes on from NZ_JABEQL010000039.1 coordinate 5,904, forward strand.
CCAGCCGGCCAGGCGGTCCAATTCGTTGCCGCGAAGATACTGGCGAAAAGCGGGCCGGTCAGCCGGATTCGCGCGGTAGAAGATGGCAAGCGTCGTCGGCCCGTCCTGTTGAGGGGCATCGGCGCGGGCCGGCAGGGCCGCCAGGCAGGCCAGGGCAGCGGCCACCCACTTCATGCGTAATATCTTGGTATACATTACGGATTCCTCGGTCTGATGGCCCCAAGCGGGGCGTGCGGGCGCTAGCGGGCAGGGCTGAAGACCAGAACCCGCGCATAATCGGTCGGGAAGCCAAGATGCGGGACGGAGACGAACAACCGGTCGGCCACGGGGTCGAAATAGCTTGTCTTCGCCATGATGGACGTGTCGGTATCGGCATATTTCCGGAACGTGCCGTCGGGCGCATATCGCCATGTTTCGACGAACCCGTCGCCCGACGAAGCGATCAGCCGCCGCCGCCCACTATCCAGCCACAGGCTGTCGATCCAGCCATGGGCGGGCAGCACCGTGGGCTGCGCCTTGTTCGCCAGGTCCAGCGCGACGATCGTGCCGTGCATGGAATCGGTGCGGCAGGCCACGAACAGCCGTCCCCATGGGCGGGCCAGCGCGATCGACATATTCTTGGCGCAGGAAGGCACCTTTCTTTGCCCGGTGACGCGCAAGCTGTGCAGATCGACGATCGCGACCGAGGCTTTCAGGGGCAGGTTCAGGTACAGCGCCCCTCCATCATGGTCGATCACACCCTGCTCGAGGACCGGCGTGTCGAAGACGATGTCGCCGGCCACGCTGTCGCGATCGGTATCGATGACGGTCAGATGGGCGTGCGGATCGCCCGCATCATCGCCGCCATTGGCGACATAGATCCGTCTTTTGTCGCCTGGATCGACGACGATGCCATCGACGCCCGCGCGCAAGGCGATGGTCTTCAGATGCGTGAAATGCGTCCCGTCGAAGATTTCGACCTTCCCCGTGCCGTCCGAGACATAAAGCCGATCGGTATCGGCACGGTAGACGACGCCGTGCGGATTGCCGAAGCCGGGGATGGTCGCGATGACCGTCCGCGTTTCGTAATCGCTGACCACGACTTCATGACTGGCCTGCATCGTCGTGAAGACACGATGCCGCTCGGGGTCGGTCGTCACATAATCTGAATATGGGCCGCTTTTGACATCGGGAAAATCCACGGCGCCCTGCGGTTCCCATGCGGCGGTATCGGGCCCGGCGCGGGCCGGGGTCGGGAACGGCCACAGGGTCAATGTAGCAACGGAAAATGCTGCGAATAACGTTTTCATGCCCGCATCCATCGTGAGTTGTTTTACTATATGACTGATGTGCACAAAATTATTTATAATTACATGTATAATGGAAGATATGATAATATCATTTGTTAATCGTAATGATATAGCCGCGTCGATATGACGTGTCATTCCGTACGGCACTGCCATCGCGTGTGCCCCGCTTGTGTGGGGACGGGGTGGCGGGCGGACCGGTCGATGACAGTTCTGCATCCTGGCTCATAATCTCATTCCCATATTCTTATGGTCTTACCATTCGCGAATAGAATTATACGACAGGATGAAGTGCGTCCATATAAAATACGTAAGGTTGGTTATAAATATAAATAACGACAAAAAATAGTTAAATAAGCTACCCGGCGGGAGCCGGATCGTCCGGGGTGATCGCCTCGCCCAGCGTGTGCATCAGGCGATTGGCCCAGCCGAAGACGGCGGCCGATAAAACAAGATCGACGATCGCCAGCTCATCCAGGCCGATCGCGCGCAGGCGGTCCATATCGTCCTTGCACAGGTCCGCCGGGCTTTCGGCCATGCGCACGGCAAAGGCGAAGATCGGCTGCCAGTCCGCATCCACCGTCGCGTCGGGGCCGTCGGCCAGGATCTGTTCGACCAGATCGCGGCGTCTGGTCAGTTGCAGGAAGCGCGCCGCGTGAATGCTGGCGCAATAGATGCACCGGTTGAAGACGGACGTGCCGATCGCCCCCATTTCGCGTCCGGCGCGCGATAGCCCGCCAGGGGTGGCGTCCGGCCCCGTGGGGCGCTGCTGACCGTACATGATGGCATTGAAAAGCGGCGACCGCACGGCCAGCGTTTCCGGGTCATGCGCCAGTGTCAGCACATAATCCGAAACCCTGGTATTGGACGGGGTTATCCGCATGGCTTCGCGCTGCGCGTCCGTGGCGTCGGCCAGGCGGACCGGTCGCACGTAGGGCAGCCAGTCCAGCGGAGCCAGCGTGAATTGATGGACCGGTGTGCTCATGGGGTCTCCTGCAAGGCTGCCAAGCCGAGGCCCAGGCGGGTCTGGTAGTTCACGCAGGCGATCAGTTCGGCCAGTTGAACGATTTCGGTATCGGTCAACCCGGCCTTTTGCAGCGTGACGACATGTTTGCGCGTGGCAAGGCGTGGGGTTTGGGTCACCAGGTCGGCATAGGCGACGATCAGGGACAAGAACGCGTCCTCCGGCGGCGCGCCATCGGCGATCGCCAGCATCCGCGTGGACGGCCTGACCGCCATCAGGCGATCGCGGTACGATGCCGCCGCCGCGTCGGCGCGGACAAGGCGGGCCATGCGCGTGGCCAGCGCCAGGCGAATGATGCCATCCAGCCGTCCGGGATCGCGCGGTGCGATCACGGCTTCGTTCGCGCGTTCGGACAGGCGTAAGATATCGCCACGTTGCGCGAGCGCGTCGGCCACGGGGCCGGAAAAGGCGCGCCCCGCCAGGGTGGAGACAAAATCCCGAATGGTCATGGCTCTATCGGGCTCCGTAAGTTTGTTCTGGGGAATGTATCATGCAGAAACGTAATGGCAACATATTTATAATGCCGAAAAAGCATTTTGTCCTTGCCGCATGCCGGTCGCTCGGCATAGGTTGGCGGCCATGACGGTGGAAACCTTGGATTTCAAGCAGCTCGAGGCATTCTGCGCCGTCATGACGGCGGGGGGGGTCACGGGGGCCGCGCGGTTGCTGCACCGTTCGCAGCCCAACGTGTCGCGCCTGATCCAGGAGCTGGAAAACACCGTTGGCTTCGCGCTGTTCGTGCGCAACGGGCCGCGCATTTCACCGACGGAACATGCCCTGCGTTTCCATCCCGAAGCGGAAAGGCTGGTCAATGTCTTCCATCATGTCCGCGAACGGGCCGAGGCGATCGGCAGCGGGCAGCCGCCGTCTTTCGAAATCAGCGCCATTTCCGCGCTGGCCGTCAGCCTGGTTCCCCCGGCGCTGGCTGCCATCCCGCGGGAGTTGATGCCCAGCTCGCTGCATGTTCAGGCTGCGGTCGTGGACAGAGTGGCGCAGTCGGTGGCGACCGGGGCGTCGGATTTCGGGCTGGCCAGCTTTCCGGTCAGCTATCCGGGGCTTGGCGTGAAATGGGTGGGCGAGGCCCCGTGCGTGGCGGCATTGCGCCACGACCATCCCCTGGCCGCCAAGCCGCTGATCCCGCTGCGCGCGTTTGCCGACTGCACGCTGATTACCATGTCCAACCCCTTCAAGCTTCGCTACCGTGTGGACCACGTTTTCGAAAAAGAGAGGATCGCGCCTTGCGCGATCGTGGATACCAATACCGGTGCGACCGCGTTGTCGCTGGCGCGCGAGGGGCTGGGGGTTGCGATCGTCGATCCGGCTACTGCTTACGGAATGCCGTTCCGCGACCTGGTGCTGCGCCCACTGGATGTGCGCATTCCGTTTTTCTTCGGGGCCATCGTGGGGGCGTCGCGTGCCCTGCCGCCGGCCCTGAGCGTGTTTTCCGACGCCGTCCTGGCGGCAGCCGAACGGCTTCTTCCCGGTTTCCGCCTGCATCAGACGCTGGGCGCGGATCTGCTGGAAGACGCGTTGTACGGTGAACAACCATTGCAGACATAGAGAATATTCATGACGTACCCGATCGTGGACCCCGAGGCGGACCGGCATGTCGTCCTGTGCGATCCGCCGGAGATCGCTGGCGGATTGTCCCGCCTGGACGCGCGCGTCCGCCAGGACCTGGCCTGGTTGGACCTGCCTGCCGAAAACTGGGTCCCCGGCCGGGTGTCGGACGGGCAGCAGGTGCGCGATGTCGTCGTGATCGGCGGTGGCATGGCCGGTCTGGCGGTTTCGGGCACGCTGATGCGCTACGGCGTGCGCAACCACGTCGTCTATGATCGCGAAGGCGTCGGGGCCGAAGGGCCGTGGCTGGGTTACGCCCGGATGCGGACACTGCGTTCGCCCAAGAGCTTGCCCGGCCCCTGTCTGGGCGTGCCGTCGCTGACCTTCCGCGCGTGGTACGAGGCACGCTTCGGCGACGAAGCCTGGGCCGCGCTGGTCAGGATTCCGCGCGCGACATGGATGGAGTACCTGGTCTGGCTGCGGCGGGTGCTGGACCTGCCGGTCAGGAACGATAGCGAACTGACCGCCGTCGCGGCGCGCGACGACGGCCTGCTGGCGCTGACCATGCGGCACGCGGGGCACGAGGAACGGGTGCTGTGTCGCCATTTGGTGCTGGCGACGGGGCGTGACGGGCTGGGCGGCGCCTATGTGCCGCCGGCGATCGCCGCCCTGCCGCGCGGACTGTATGCCCATTCGTCCGATCGGATCGACTTCGCGGCGCTGCGGGGACGGCGGGTCGCGGTCGTGGGCGGCGGGGCCTCGGCGATGGACAATGCGGCGACGGCGCTGGAGGCCGGGGCGGCGCGCGTCGATCTGCTGATCCGGCGCAAGGACCTGCCGCGCGTGAACAAATTCACCGGCATCGGCAGTCCCGGCGTGGTGCAGGGTTTTGTCGGGCTGCCGGACGGATGGAAATGGCGGTTTCTGGATTACACGCTGGGGGCGCAAACACCCCCGCCGCGGCCCAGCACGCTGCGGGTGTCGCGGCATGACAATGCGTATTTCCACCTGGGTTGCGCGCTGCAATCGGTGGCCGAACAGGATGGCGCGTTGCGGATCGCGACATCACGCGGCGTTCTGGATACGGATTTCCTGATTGCTGCCACCGGCTTTGTCACCGATATGACGCGCCGGCCGGAATTCGCCGCTTTCGCGGACAAGGTACGACGGTGGGGCGACCGCTTCCGTCCCGATGCCGCCGACATGCCTTCGGGCCGCATCAATGCCGAACTGGCCGGCGCGCCCGACCTGGGGCCGGGATTCGCGTTTCAGGAACGCGAGGAAGGATGCGCCCCTTACCTGCGCCAGATCCATTGTTTCTGTTTTCCGGCGACGCTGTCGCACGGCAAGGTCAGCGGCGACATCCCGGCGATCAGCGACGGGGCCGACCGGCTGGCGCGGCATCTGGCGCAAAGCCTGTTCGTGGCGGACCGGGCCATCCATTATCGCAATCTGCAGGATTTCGCGACGCCCGAACTGCTGGGTGACGAATGGCGGGACACGCCATTGCCGCAGCCGGCATAAGGTTCCGCGCCATGACCCCGGCCCCGCAAGACATGGATACGAGAAGCAGAAGCCAGGCGGTGCTGGCCGCCATTCTGGGCAATGCGTTCGAATGGTACGATTTCGGCGTGTTCGGGTTCATGACCCCCGTGATCAGTTCGCTCTTTTTTCCGGCGGAAGGGCTGGGCCAAGCCGACGCGGTGCTGTTGACCACCGCGCTGTTCGGGACCGGATTCATTACCCGTCCGCTGGGCGGCATCGTGCTGGGCCTGTATGGCGACCGGTACGGGCACCAGCGTGCAATGGTGCTGGGCATGAGCATCATGGCGGGCGCCATGGCGCTGATGGCATGCGCGCCGCCCTATCGCGTCGGCGGGGCGCTGTCGCTGGCGATGGTCATCGCCGCGCGCCTGCTGCAAGGCTTTTCGGTAGGTGGCGAATTCGCGACCTCGACCACCGCGCTGATCGAACTGGCGCCGCCGGGACAACGCGGCTTCTTCGGGTCGTGGCAGATCACGGGGCAGGTCATGGCCCAGATCATGGGGGCGGGGCTGGGATACCTGGTCACCAGCCTGTTCACCCATGCCCAGCTTTATGCCTATGCGTGGCGGATACCATTCCTGTTCGGCCTGATGATCCTGCCGCTGGTCTTCACGCTGCGCCATGCCCGCCATCGGCCCGCGCCCGGCGGCCACGCCATCTCGACCGGCGAGACACTGGCGCACCTGCTGGGGCAGCGCCCGCAGATTCTGGTGGGCATGGGGCTGGTCGTGGCCAGCACGGTGTCGTTCTATGTCATCTACGCCTATGTCGTGACCTATGCCGCCACCGTCCTGCATTTGCCGATGGTCCATTCCTATCAGGTGCAACTGGTCGCCGCGGGCGCGATGATGCTGGTCGTGCCGTTCAGCGGCTATCTGTCCGATCGCTGCGACAAGCGGGCAATCATGCTGGCGTCGCTTCTTGCCTATGCCATCATGATCGTGCCGCTTTACATATGGCTGGTCGCGGCGCCGTCGATCGCGCGGTTGCTCGTGCTGCAGGTCGCCCTGTCGGTCGCCAGTGGCATGTTCCTCGGCACTTACTGCACGTTTCTGGTTGATCTCGTCTCGCCCCAGGCGCGCGCCACGGCGCTGGCGATCATCAACAACCTGGTCGTGCTGCTGGTCGGCGGCTTCGCGCAGTTCATCGTCACCTGGCTGATCCAGGCAACCGGGCTGAAAATCGCGCCGTCCTTTTTCGTGCTGGGTGGCATCGCCATGGGACTGGCCGCGCTCGCCAGCCTGCCAGCCTCAAGAAACCGGCCGGCGTAAGGTAAGGGGCAGAGTCGTCAAGGAATTCAGCGGCTGCTCCTGCGATGAGTGCTTTCGCAAGGTCCATGCCGATACGGCGTCGGGCGATTCAGCCACATGGCGCTTGTATAGTCGCGCCAGATGCCTCACCGGCGTGTCGCTGCGTCATTGATGCCAGCTCAGCCCTTTCGGCACCATCGAGAAACCGCAGGCGCGCAGGGCCGCGTTCAGGCGCGTCGTGAGCACAGGGCGGTCGTCGACCAGTTCCAGCGTGAACAGGAGATGCTTCTCGCGCCTGAGCGCGGTGGCGAGCGCTGCCAGGCTGGTGCCGAGCAGGTCGGCGAACGCGGGATCATCCGTATCGAGATAAGTCAGCAGATGACGGCCACCCTGCGTAAGATAGAGTACGAGGCGTCCATCGGCGATCACGACGAACGCGCCGGCGCGGCGCGTCGGGCGGATCGCGGATCGGTGCGGCGGCCATGGTAGAATCGTGCCGAAGGGACTGGCCGGGTCGCCAGCCGAGAGCCCGACCGGCGTAAGGTCGGCAGACCGTGTGTCTGCGAGATCGCGTAACCGGTCAACGGTCGCGCGTTCGGCGAACTGCGAAGCCCCCAGCCCTTCGACGAAGCGGCCACGCAAGATCTGCCCGGCATCCTCCATGCTGCGGAAAATCGTCTGCAGCCCGGGAAAGCCGCCCGGCACGTCTTCTGCGACGGCTGCGCCGCGCGTGACGATGCCGTACCGGTCCAGCAACCCCTCGGCCAGCGCCAGCGCGCGGGCCGTGTCACTGACCGTTTCACGAGGCAGCAGCGACCAACGGCCCGCCAGGGTCGGATCGCCAGGCGCGCCGGATGGCGAAGCGCCGCCCGTCCTGGGCCGCGCGAACGCATGAAACCCCCTGTGCCGGCGCGACAGGTGAACCGGGCGGGGACGGTGTGTGCGCACGCCCGAGCGCGCACGCAGCGGCATCCAACTGTCGCTGGTGACATATCCCGCCAGGGCGAGGTCCCACAGGGCCGCGTCGAGGTCGGGCATGGACAGCAGGGGGCCGCCGTCCCAGGTCCCGGCCGGGTCCGCCGCCAGTCGGGCGGGTGCCAATGTTGCAAGCTGGCGCGCGAAATAGGCACCGCCATCGGCGAGAATATCGAGGATCGTGCGCTGAAGGGGCGAGAGGGTCGCCATGTCGTCAGCAGCAGGCGGGGGCGGCAGGGTTTCGGCGGCGAATTCCCGTGGATGCAGGGAAATCAGACTGTCGTCCCCGCCGAGCTTGCCATGGCCGCACCACAGGACGCTGCCGATGGCGATCAATTCGTCCAGCATGGCCGGCGTGTAGTCAGGCACGCGGGCACGCAGGATCTGGTTCTCCCATAACGAGGCCGGCAGCGGCACGCCGGCGAGTTGTTCGATGATTCGCGCGACACCGTGGGTGCCGGTGCGGATCTCTCCTTCCGCATGCACGGGATGACGCGCGGCCAGACCGTGGCGCTCCAGCAGAAGGCATGCATAGGCGTCACGGCCAGCGGGGCGGGTGGCCTCGCGCGCCGCCTGCAATGAGCGCAGCCGCAGGCGCCGGAATACGTCGTCGGCCACCCATTCGTGGCGCGCCAGCGGATTGGGCGTCGATGGATTGGACAGGAGGGGATCTGCGGCGGATTCCTCCATCGCTTCCAACCGGCGCTCGACACCGAAATTTCCTTTGAACAACCTGCCCTGATCGCGCAGCCGTTCCAATGTCGCGTCGGCGACCGTAACGCCGAGGCCGAAATGGGTCGCGACCGCGTTTGTCGTGAAAGGCCCATGGGTGCGCGCATATCGCGCGACCAGTTCGCGGAGCGGGTCGGCGGTCGGTTGCAGGAAGATACCGGGCAGATCGCCCGGCAGCGTCACGCCGAGCGCGTCGCGCAACCGGGCGGCGTCCTCGATGGCGGCCCAGCAAGGTCTGCCTGCGATCGTCACCCGGATGACGCGACGCTCGGTCGCGAGTGCGGCGAGACATGCTTCCGCGTCGCCACCCGCGAGGCGCTGCGCGACCGCGTCCACCGACAATGGGCCGAGTTCGCGCAAAAGGTCGGCCGTGCCCTCTTTCCCCTTTGCCCGCCATTGGGGTGCCAGCCGTTGCAACTCGCTTTCCACCTGCTCGGTAACCGCGGGATCAAGAAGCGTTCCAAGATCGACCTCGCCGAGAAGATCGGCGAGAAGCCCGCTATCAAGCGACAGAACGGAGGCACGTCGTTCGGCGATCGGTGCGTCGGTCGCATACATGAATTCCGCCACGTAACCGAACAGCAGGTCTGCCGCGAAAGGCGAGGGAATATCGGTTGTCACCTCCACCATCCCGACTGCGCCGTCCGCGAGGCGGCGCGCCAGAATGTCGAGTGCCGCGAGGTCGTAGACGTCCCGCAGGCATTCGCGGGCGGTCTCGACCAGGATCGGAAAATCCGGGTGATCACGGACAATTTCCAGCAATTGCCCGGCACGCAGCCGCTGCTGCCACAGGGGGGAGCGATGGCCGGGCGCACGGCGTGGCAGGAGCAGTGCGCGAGAGGCACATTCCCGGAAGCGGGCGGCGAACAGCGCCGAGCCGCCCACCGCCTCGGTCACGATGCCCCGGAGCTTGTCCGGATCGAAGAGGAACAGTTCCGCGCCCGGCACGCGTCCGTCCGTGTCGGGCAGGCGGGCGACGATACCATCATCGCTGGCCACCACCGAAGGGTCGATCCCATACCGGCGCCGGATGCGCGCCGCGACCGCCAGCGCCCAGGGGTCATGCACGCGGCGCCCATAGGGCGAGTGCAGGATGATCCGCCAGTCGCCGCCCTCGTCGCGACAGCGTTCGACCACCAGCGTGCGGTCCGTCGGTAGCACGTCGGTCGCCGCGCGTTGCTCGCCGATGAGCGCGAGCATGTTGGTGATGGCGTTCGTGTCCAGCCCCGCCGCCCGCAGCCTCGTTTCCGGTCGGGGGAGGGTCTCGTCGTCTCCGCGCTCTTCGCGCGTTTCGGCGTCGAGCGTGGCCATGAAGGCGCCGATCGCTTCCCCCAGTTCAGCAGGCCGCCGCGTGCCGTCGCCGTGCCAGAATGGCAGCCGGGCAGAGCGGCCCGGCGCTGGCGTCACGATCACCTGGTCGTTGGTGATCTGTTCGATGCGCCAGGATGTCGTGCCGAGGGTGATGATGTCGTTTACCCGGGATTCGTAGACCATCTCCTCATCAAGTTCCCCGACGCGGCGCGACCCGGCACGTTCCTCGCCTTCGGGGAGGATGACGGTGAACAGCCCCCGGTCGGGAATGGTGCCCCCACTGGTGACGGCAAGCTGCAAGGCACCGGGACGCGGCGTCAGCACCCCGGTCTCGCGATTCCAGACCAGACGCGAGCGGAATGCGGCGAAATCGTCCGACGGATAGCGCCCGGCGAGCATGTCGAGCGTCGCATCGAACGCGGCGCGAGACAGGGACGAGAAAGGCGCCGCACGCCGCACGGTCGCGTACCAATCCTCGACGTCCACGGGTGCGACGGCGACCGCCGCCACCGTCTGCTGCGCCAGGACATCGAGCGGGTTGCGCGGCGGGTCGATCGCTTCGATACGGCCGGCGAGCATGGATTCGACGGTCACGGTGGCATCGACCAGATCGCGTCGCGTGCGCGGATAGACCAGCCCGGACGAGGCGCCCCCGACCTGATGGCCTGCGCGGCCCACCCGTTGCAGGCCGCTGGCCACCGAAGGCGGGGCCGCGACCTGGATCACCAGATCGACCAGCCCCATATCGATGCCGAGTTCCAGGCTCGATGTCGCGACGACGCAGCGCAGATCGCCGGATTTGAGGGCGCTTTCGATCTCGCGGCGCTGCTCTTTCGAGACCGAGCCATGGTGCGATCGCGCGATCAGCGGCGGCACGCCGGTCGATCGCTTTTCGGTGCTGCCGGAGACCGATGCATAATGGACGGGCGACCCGGTGTCCGGCACGTCCTGCGCCCATCGTTCGGCGTAGAGTTCGTTGAGTCTGGCGGTCAGCTTCTCGGCCAGGCCGCGCGAATTGGTGAAGACGATCGTTGCCTGCCGGCCCAGGACCCTGTCGAGGATACTGGCCTCGACATGCGGCCAGATCGAGCCCGCGCGCGTGCTGCGTTCTCCGGCGCTGCCCTCGCCGACCGGCGCCCCCAGCTTGCTCATATCCTCGACCGGCACCACGATCTTCAGATCGAGCCTGCGGCTGGCGGGCGGATTCACGATCATCACCGGCCGCGCACCCCCGAGGAACTGCGCCACTCGCTCGGCCGGGCGCACGGTCGCCGACAACCCGATCCGCTGTGCCGGCTGCGGCAGCAATGCATCCAGGCGTTCCAGGCTCAACGCCAGATGCGCGCCGCGCTTGGTGCCGGCCACCGCGTGCACCTCGTCGACGATCACTGCCTGCACGCCACGCAACGTCTCGCGCGCCTTGGAGGTCAGCATCAGATAGAGGGACTCAGGCGTGGTGATGAGAATGTCGGGAGGGCGCCGCAGCAGCCCCGCCCGTTCGGCCGAAGGCGTATCGCCCGTGCGCATGCCCACACTGATCGCGACGGGCGGGTCCCCACGCCGTTGCCTCTCCTTTTCGACGCCATGAAGCGGGATGCGCAGGTTGCGCTGCACATCGGCACCGAGCGCTTTGACCGGCGAGATATAGAGAATGCGTGTCGCTGCCCTGGCTTCAGGTTTGGTCGGGGGCTTTGCTGACGCGGATGCCGTCTCGGCGGTCATCTCCGCTTCGCGCTCGCGGAACAGCCGGTCGATCGCATGCAGGAACGCGGCCAGGGTCTTGCCCGAGCCGGTCGGCGCAATCACCAGCGCATTCTCTCCACCGCCTATGACCGTCCATGCTGCCGTCTGCACTGCCGTTGGAGCGGCAAACGCCGCGTCGAACCACGCGCGGGTCGCGGGCGCGAAGCGTGCCAGCGGGTCGGCGGTCGGGATCTGCCTCGGAGGGGTCATGTCGCAGCCCGGTTCTCTCTGCTCTTCAGCGGTGCGCGAGGCGGGATTCTTCGTTCTTTTTTGAAAAAAGAACCAAAAAACTTTTTGATTCGTTCAGGCGTTTTTTGCTGGGGCAGGCGATGGCCCTGAACGGATCAAAAGTCTTTTTGCTTCTTTTTCTTCAGAAAAAGAAGACCCTTCGCGCCAGCGCATCGACAACCCGCCCCTGCAACACCTTCGCCGTCACCCCCAGCGGCCAGGCATCATGGAACGGGATCGGCCGGATCGGTCCCGGCGGCAGCAGGATGTCCTCGGTACTGGCGCCCAGCGCGCGACGGGCCACTTCGCGCCCCAGTACTGTCGCCATCGCGACGCCCCGGCCATTATAGCCCAGACAGGCGATGATGCCCGGCATCGGTTCGTGCCAGTGCGGGTAGTGATCCATCGTGACCGCCACATGCCCGTTCCAGCCATGGGTCCAGGGCACGTCGCGCAGGAATGGCCACAGGGCGAGCGCCTGCTGGCGCAGGAACGGGAATGCATCCGGCCCGTCGCGCTCGCCCAGCGTCGACCGGCCGCCGATCAGCAGCCGCCCCGCATCGTCGATCCGGTAATAGGTCGTGATCTCGCCAAGTTCATACAGCACCTCGCGCGACGCCAGGATGCGGGCGCGGGCTTGGGGCGGCAGGGGGGCGCTGGCGATGATGGCGCTGGTGACCGGCACCACGGTCCGGCGGAGCCGGTTCCACAGCCGGTCGGCATAGCCGTTGGTGGCAAAGACCACGCGATCGGCCAGCACCGCGCCATGCCGCGTGCCCACCCGCCAGCGTCCGCCATCGCGGCGCACCGACAGGGCGCGGCTGCCGCCATAAATCGCGGCACCATGGGCAATGGCGGCCTCGGCCAGTCCGCGCGCCAGACCCAGCGGGTTCACCTGCCCACCCCGCCGGTCCAGCAGGGCCGCGCGATAATGGGCCGTGCCGGTGCGGGCGGCGATCTCCGCCTCGTCCAGCCACGCGACATCCCCACCACGCGCGGCGCATTCCTCGGCCAGTTGCCGCAGGGCGGGAATCTGGGAGTCGGCCGTGGCCGCTCGCAAGGTGCCACCGCGTGCGGCGGCGCAGTCGATGCCGTGGCGTGCGATCAGATCGAACACCAGGTCAGGCGCTGACCAGGCCGCCTCGGCCAGTCGCGCGCCGCGCTCTCGGCCGAAATGGCGTTCGACCTCCGACGGCAGGGTCTTCAGGCCCGGATTGACCTGCCCGCCATTGCGCCCCGAGGCGCCCCAGCCGGGCTCATGGGTCTCCAGCACCGCCACGGCATGGCCGGCTTCGGCCAGATGCAGCGCCGCCGACAGTGCGGTAAAGCCGCCGCCGATCAGGACGGTCTGGACACGGGTTTCGCCCGCCAGCGGCGGGGTCGGTGTCGGTGGCCGGGCTGTGTCGGCATACAGGCTGGCCGGCAGCGTGGTACCCACAGGCCGGCCTTTCACGCGTCGGGCCCGTATCCCAGGATGGCCTTGATTTCCAGGAAGTCGGTCAACCCGTATTCGCCGCACTCGCGCCCGTTGCCCGACTGCTTGTAGCCGCCGAAGGGGGCCGCCACGGTCCAGGGGGCACCATTGATGTTCACATTGCCCGCCCGCAGGCGCCGGGCCACCGCGCGGGCCTGGGCCAGATCGCCGCCCTGCACATAGGCCGCCAGCCCGTATTGCGTGTCGTTGGCGATGGCGATCGCCTGCTCGACATCGTCATAGGCGACGATCGACAGCACGGGGCCGAAGATTTCCTCGCGCGCGATGGTCATGTCCGGCGTGACGCGGCCGAACACTGTGGGGCGCACATAATAGCCGACCGGCAATCCTTCCGGCCGGCCCGTTCCACCGGCCACCAGGACCGCGCCCTCGTCGATGCCGGTCTGGATCAGGCGCTGGATCTTGTCGAACTGCACCTGGCTGACCACCGGGCCCAGCCGCGTGTCCGCCCCATCCGGCGGCCCGACGACGAAACCTGCCGCCGCCTGCGCGGCAAGCGCCATGGCCTCGTCCATCCTTGCCGCCGGGACCAGCATGCGGGTCGGTGCGTCGCAGGACTGGCCCGAATTGCCGAAGCAGCCGGCCACGCCACGCCGCACGGCGTCGGCGAAATCGGCATCGGGCAGGATGATGTTGGGCGATTTGCCGCCCAGCTCCTGATGCACGCGCTTGACCGTATCGGCCGCCAGCCGGGCGACGATGGTGCCGGCGCGGGTGGAGCCGGTGAAGGAGACCATCTCGATATCCGGATGGCGGGCAATCGCCTCGCCCACCCCGGGGCCGTCGCCATTCACCAGGTTGAACACGCCGGGCGGCACGCCGGCCTCGTCCAGGATTTCGGCGAACAGCAGGCCGCTCAACGGCGCGACCTCGCTGGGTTTCAGCACCATGGTGCAGCCGGCGGCCAGCGCCGGCCCGACCTTGCAGGCGATCTGGTTCATCGGCCAGTTCCACGGCGTGATCAGCCCGACCACGCCCACCGGCTCGCGGGTAATCATCATGCCGTCGGCCTGCTGGTCGAAGGTGAAGTCGCGCAATGCGCGCGCCGTTTCCTCCAGATGCGCCATGCCGGCCCAGGCCTGCGCATCGCGCGCCATGGGCAGCGGGGCGCCCATTTCCAGCGAGATCGCGGCGGCCATGTCGTCCATGCGCCGGCGATAGACCGTCAGAATCCGCTCGAACACATCCAGCCGTTCGGCGCGGGTCGAGACCGACCATGTGGCGAAGGCGCGCCGCGCCGCCGCCACCGCCCGGTCGACATCGCCCGCGCTGCCCAGCGCGATGGCGGTGCAGGGGGCTTCGGTGGCCGGATCGATGACATCGAGCAGGCGAGGGGCCAGGGGTTCCACCCAGGCTCCGTCGATATAGAATTGTGTCGCGTGGGGCAGGCGGCCGGGATGAAACGGCAAAATCATGACTGGGACTGTTCCTGACTCAAGCCCGGATCTGGGTCCGGATGGGCGGCGGCGGCCGGCATGGCCGGCGGCCAGAAGGCCCGGGCGATCTCGCCCTGCACCAGATGCAGCTCCCGCTGCACCCAATCGAGGAATTCGTGCAGGCCGCGCAGGATGATGTCCTCCACGGTCTGTTCCGCCAGGGTGGCGCGCAGTTCCTCGATCCGCTCGGCGGCGGCGTAGCCGTTCTTCAGCCCGTAATCGGTGCGCAGATGGCCCACCGCCCAGTGCAACTGGCGCAGGCTGGTCGAGAGTGACCGGGGGAAGCCGTCATTCTTCAGCAGGAAGCCGGCGACATGGGCCGGCGTCATGTCGCCCGGCACCGTGCGGCGGTAGGCGTGATAGGCGGCGGCCGAGCGCAGAACGGCGGCCCACTGGCCGATATCGACCTCCGACCCCACCCCGGCGACGCTGGGCAGCAGCGTGTGATATTTGATGTCGATCAGCCGCGTGATCTGGTCGGCCCGCTCGAGGTTGCGGCCGATCAGGTAGAACAGCCAGGCCTGATCACGATAGAACGTGCCCTCGGTGATCCCGTGATGGGTCTGGCAATCCTGTTTCAGCCGCGCGCACAGGGCCGACAGGTTGGACGGGCGGATATCGGTCGGCCCCAGCGCGCTGATGGCGTTGGTGAACATGTTGAGATGCATCCACATCTCGGTCGAGATCAGCGGCCGTAGCGAACGCGCGTTTTCGCGCGCCGCATGCGCGATCGAGACGATGGAGTTCGGATTCTCGCGGTCGATGACATAGAAGCCGACGACATTTTCCTCCGACGCGACCGCGTGCCGCTCGAAGAACCGCTCGTCGTCGGCATTGATCTGCACGATCGACAGCCAGCCGGTGCTGGTGCTGCGCGCCCGCACGAACGTCTCGGTCACGTCGATCAGGCGGGCCAGGTTCTCGATCCGCTCCATGTAGCGCGCCAGCCAGATGGTACATTCGGCATAGCGCGACAGCAGGTTGGGCATGGCGATGCCGCCCGGCGGAATATCGATCATGAGAGGGTTCATGATGCCAGCACCCATGTATCCTTCGACCCGCCGCCCTGCGAGGAATTGACCACCAGCGATCCCTTGCGCAGCGCCACGCGCGACAGCCCCCCGGGCAGCACCCAGGTCGACTCGCCGGTGACCGCGAAGGGCCGCAGATCGACATGCCGCGCCTCGACCCCGGCCTCGCACAGGGTGGGGCAGACCGACAGGTCGATGACCGGCTGGCTGATGTAATTGGCCGGATCGGCCAGCAGGCTGGCGCGGAATGTCTCCAGCTCGGCCTGGGTCGCGTGGGGGCCGATGATCAGCCCATAGCCGCCGGATTCGCCGACCGGCTTGACCACCAGCCTGTCCAGGTTCGCCAGCGTATAGGCCAGCCCCTCGGGCTCGCCGCAGATATGGGTCTCGACGTTGGAGAGGATCGGCTCCTCCCCCAGATAATAGCGGATGATGCGCGGCATGTAGGCATAGACGGCCTTGTCGTCCGCAACGCCGGTGCCGATCGCATTCGCGATCGTCACGTTGCCACGGCGATAGGCGTCCACCAGCCCGGGCACGCCCAGCATGCTGTCCGGGTTGAAGACCTGCGGGTCCAGAAAATCGTCATTCAGGCGGCGATAGATCGAATGGACCGGGCGCGGTCCCGCCACGGTGCGCATGAACACGCGCCCGTTCTCGACCATCAGGTCGCGGCCCTCGACCAGCGGCACGCCCATCTCCCGCGCCAGGAAGACATGCTCGAAATAGGCGGAGTTGTAGATGCCGGGCGACAGCAGCACGACCTCCGCGTCGCGGATGCCGCCGGGCGCCGTTTCGGTCAGCGCGCGGCGCAGGCGCGGCCCGTATTCATCCACCGGCATCAGGTCCAGCCCTGCGGCCAGGTCCGGCATGCTGCGCAGCATCATGTGCCGGTTCTCGATGACATAGGACACGCCGGAGGGCGTGCGCGCATTGTCTTCCAGAACCAGGAAGTTCCCTGCACCGTCCCGGACCAGGTCGGTGCCGTTGATGTGGACGTAGACCCCTCCGGGAACGTCCAGCCCCTCCATCTCGGGCCGGTAATTGGAATTGCCCAGCACCAGCCCGGCGGGAACGATGCCGTCCTTCAGGATGCGGCGCTCGTGATAGATATCCCACAGGAAATGATTGATCGCGGCGACCCGCTGCTGCACCCCGCGCTCGACATGGTCCCATTCGGCGGCGGTCAGCACGCGCGGAATCAGATCGACAGGCAGGATGCGGTCGATCGCGTCGCGATCGGTATAGACGGTAAAGGTAATGCCCAGATTATACAGGTCCGCCTCGGCAACGCGGGCCCTCTGGCGCAACTCCGTCAGCCCGAAATGCGCCAGCCTCTCGCGAATCAGCGTCAGGCTGTCGGGCGCCGGGTCCCGCCGGTTCATCAGTTCGCAATAGAAATCCGGCGTATCGTAGGACACGAACAGGCCCGGTCCCTGTTGCGCGTCGTGCTGCCCCGGATCGCTCCCGAAGGCGCTTCCGAAGTCGCTCCCAGAGTCGCTCATTGTCCCGTTTTCTCCCGTGCATGGCAGGAGATCAGGCGCGAAGGATTCATGTCCACCCCACCTGCTGGTCCGTGTTCCGTTACAGCCAAGCAAGAATTTGCGCCGTCGCCAAGGCCCAATCGGCGTGATCTCCGTATTGCTATTATTCGGGAGTGGGGCGGCGTGAATTTCCGCTTTTCCCCTGTTCGCGGCAGACCATGCTGGGCTACCGTTCCCGGTGCGGAATATCACTCTGGTTCAAGGTCGACGCATGACCCTGCATGTCGCACTGACGCATCGTACCCGCTATCAATACGACCGTCCGGTCTCGCTCGGTCCACAGACCATCCGGCTTCGCCCGGCTCCCCACGCCCGCACGCCGATCGTGTCCTACGCCCTGCGGATCGAGCCCAAACTCCATTTCATCAACTGGATGCAGGACCCGTCGGGCAATTATCAGGCCCGGGTGGTGTTCCCCGAACGCGTGACCCATTTCGAGGTCGCCGTTGATCTGGTAGCCGACATGGCCACGATCAACCCGTTCGACTTTTTCCTTGAGCCCGAGGCCGAACACTGGCCCTTCGCCTACGACCCCGTGCTGGCCGGCGAACTGGCGCCCTACCGCGTGTGCGCGGAACCGGGGCCGCTGCTGGCCGAACTGCTGTCAGGCGTCGACCCGAGCCGGCAGCGCACGGTGGACATGCTGGTGGCGCTGAACCAGCGGGTCCAGCAGCGCATCGCCTATGTGGTGCGGATGGAGCCCGGCGTCTGGACACCCGAGGAAACGCTGGAGAAAAGCCAGGGCTCGTGCCGCGACAGCGCATGGCTGCTGGTCCAGTTGCTGCGCAATCTGGGCTTCGCCGCGCGCTTCGTCTCGGGCTACCTGATCCAGCTCGTGGCGGACCAGAAACCCCTGACCGGCCCCGAAGGCCCGACCGAGGATTTCACCGACCTGCATGCCTGGGCCGAAGTCTATCTGCCCGGCGCCGGATGGGTCGGGCTGGACGCGACCTCCGGCCTGCTGACGGGCGAGGGGCATATCCCCCTGGCCGCGACGCCCGAGCCCGCCTCCGCCGCGCCGATCTCCGGCCTGATCGGCAAATGCGAGACCGAATTCGATTTTACCATGGCGGTGACGCGGGTGCTGGAAACGCCCCGCACCACCCGTCCGTATAACGATGCGCAATGGCAGGCGATCCTCGCGGCCGGGCGCGCGGTCGATGCGACGCTGGAGGCCGGCGATGTCGGCCTGACCATGGGCGGCGAGCCCACCTTCATCGCCGCCGACGACATGGACGCCCCCGAATGGAACATCGACGCGCTGGGTCCGACCAAGCGTGCCTATGCCGGGCGGCTGCTGCGGCGCCTGCTGCCGCTCTGGTCGAAAGGGGCGGCGATCCAGCATGTGCTGGGCAAGCATTACCCCGGCGAGCAATTGCCGCGCTGGGCCCTGCTGTGCCACTGGCGCCGCGACGGCGAGCCGGTCTGGACCGATCCGTCGCTGCTGGCGTCGGACGATGACAGCGACACCGCGACCGAACAGGACGCCGCCGCCTTCTGCCGCGCGCTGGCCGAGCGGTTGCAGGTCGATCCCGGCCTGGTCAATCCGGCCTATGAGGACATTCATTATTATCTGTGGCGCGAGCACCGGCTGCCCGCCAACGTGATCGTCGAGGACGCCAAGCTGCGCGACCCGCTGGAGCGCGAGCGCCTGGCCCGCGTCTACGGCCACGGGCTGAACGTGCCGGTCGGCAGCGTGCTGCCGCTGCGCGTCGTGGTGCGCGACGGCGTGCGCCGCTGGCAGTCCGGGCGCTGGTTCTTCCGGGGCGACCTGATGTTCCTCGTCCCCGGCGACGCGCCGGTCGGCTTCCGCCTGCCGCTGCAAAGCCTGCTCTGGGCCAGCGAAGACACGATCGACCATGACATGGAGCGCGATCCGTTCGCGCCCGTGCCGCCGCTGCCGCCCCATCCCGCCCTGGCCCGCCGCACCGGCCCCTCGGCCGGCGGCACCGCCCCCGGCTGGTCGGAACAGGGCGTGCCCACCCGCCCCGGCGCGGCCGAGCCTGGCGAACAGCCCGCCCTCTCGGACCTGCCGGCCCTGCCGCCCTATCCGGGCGGCGGCACCGGGCGCATCCCGCTGGATCGCGCCATCGCCGCCCATCTGGTGGAAGTCGGGCGGGAAGAGCCCGAGCTGGTGCGCACCGCCCTGGCGGTCGAGGCGCGCGGCGGCATCCTGCATGTGTTCCTACCCCCGCTCTACGCGTCCGAGGACTGGCTGGATCTGTGCGCGGCGGTCGAGGACACGGCCCGCGCCTTCGGCCGCAAGGTGGTGCTGGAAGGCTACCAGCCGCCGCGCGACCCGCGCCTGCTGAATTTCTCGATCACCCCCGACCCCGGCGTGATCGAGGTCAATATCCACCCCGCCGCAAGCTGGGCCGAACATGTCGGCCGCAGCGAGCAGCTTTATGACGAGGCCCGCGCGACCGGACTGATCGCCGAGAAATTCATGGTCGACGGCCGCCATGTCGGCACCGGCGGCGGCAACCATGTGGTGATGGGCGCCGCCCGCGCCGTCGACAGCCCGTTCCTGCGCCGTCCGGACCTGCTGAAATCGCTGGTCGGGTTCTGGCACAATCATCCGTCGCTGTCCTACCTGTTCAGCGGCCTGTTCATCGGCCCGTCCTCGCAGCACCCCCGCGTGGACGAGGCCCGCGACGACAGCGTGGCGGAACTGGAAATCGCCTTTGCCCAGGTCCGCCCGGACCAGCCGACCCCGCCCTGGCTGACCGACCGCCTGTTCCGCAACCTGCTGGCCGACATCACCGGCAACACGCACCGCACCGAATTCTGCATCGACAAGCTCTACGCGCCGGAATCCTCCTCCGGCCGCCTGGGGCTGGTCGAATATCGCGCCTTCGAAATGCCGCCCCATCACCAGATGGCGGCGGCCCAGATGCTGCTGATGCGCGCGGCCGTCGCCGCCTTCTGGAACAAGCCCTACGAACGGCGCCTGGTGCGCTGGGGCACGCGCCTGCATGACGATTTCATGCTGCCGCATTATGTCGGCCAGGATTTCACCGACGCCATCGCCGAACTGCGCGCCCTGGGCGCGCCGCTGGACGCCGACTGGTTCGCCCCGCACATGGCCTTCCGCTTCCCCGAGATCGGCACCGTACCCCTGCTGGGCATGACGCTGGAACTGCGCAACGCGCTGGAACCCTGGCACACCCTGGCCGAGGAACCGGGCTCGGGCGGCACCGTGCGCTATGTCGACAGCTCCGCCGAACGCGTCCAGGCCCGCGTCACCGGCTGGGTGGACGAGCGCTATATCCTGGCCTGCAACGGCGTCGGCGTGCCGCTGACCCGCACCGAACGCCAGGGCGACTATGTCGGCGGCGTGCGCTTCAAGGCCTGGAACCCGCCCAGCGCCCTCCACCCCACCGTGGGCGTGCAATCCCCGCTGGTGTTCGACGTCTACGACACCTGGACCGGCCGCAGCATCGGCGGCCTGACCTACCACGTCGCCCACCCCGGCGGCCGCAACTACGAAACCCGTCCGGTCAACGCGAACGAAGCCGAAGCCCGCCGCCGCATCCGCTTCTTCCCGTTCGGCCATACGGTGGGGGCCATGCCGGCACCGGTCGTGCGGCGGTCGCTGGAACAGCCGCGGACGCTGGATCTGCGGCGGTTTGGGTGACGCAGGGCTCTGCCCTGCACCCGGAAGGGGACAATCGTCCCCTTCACCCCATTTGTTGGATGATTGCACTGTGTGCAGCCATGTCGGCTTTCGCCTCTTTGCGGACGTGAACGATCGACCGGCTTCTGCCTGGAAGCGGACATCGACAAGAGCGCTTTCGGCGAGCGGGGCGGGTGCTGTCATCCCACAGAGCCGTAGGTCATAAGCCCATGTCAGTCCCGGACGGCAAAGCGCGCCCGGGCCGCACCGACCTCCGCGATATGCGCGATCGCCCAGTGTCGGAGCGCATCGACGATCGGCACGAGGGACGTGCCCAGCGGGGTCGCCGCATATTCCACCGTCACCGGCACCGTCGGATACACATGACGCGACACAAGGCCGTTTTCCTCCAGCCGACGGAGCGTGTGGCCCAGCATTTTCTGGCTGATACCCTCGATCCGGCGCCTGAGTGCGTTGAAACGCACCGGGCCGCCGCCAAGCGCCAGCAGAATCAATACCGACCATTTATCGGCAAGCTGATCGAGCAGCACGCGGGTCGGGCAGGTGGCGCTGAACGGGCCGGACAGATCGGGCATGGTCTCCTCTAGGTAACCAAAGGACATTCTGGTATCTTCTTGTAACCTCCTGAGCGTTTTTGCAAGCTGCGTCAAACAGGGAGCTTCAAAAACATGACCACGAAACAAGATCTACCCGGATTGACCCGGCAAATCATTGCCTCCAACGGCATCGACATTCACGTCGTCACTATGGGGAACGGCCCCGCGATCCTGCTGCTGCACGGCTGGCCGCATACCTGGGAAATCTGGCGCACGGTGATGCCGTTGCTTGCCGCCGATCATACCGTCATCGCGCCTGATCTGCGCGGGTTGGGCGGCACCACCCGCGCGGCCGAGGGCTACGACCTGCATACGCTCGCCGATGACGCGAACGGGGTTCTGGACGGCCTCGGGATCGAAACGGCCACCGTGGTCGGTATCGATCTGGGCGTGCAGATCTCGGCGATGATGGCCCTGCGGTTTCCGGAACGCGTGCGCCATCTGATCGTCACTGAAGGACTGATCGGCACGTTGCCCGGTGCGGAAGGCTTCCTTGCGCGCGGTGCCCCATGGTGGTTCGGTTTTCACGGCGTGCCGGGCCTTGCGGAGAGCGTGCTCGACGGCAATACGGCGGCCTATCTCGATTTCTTCCTGATCAACGGCACGGCAGATCGTCGCGGCATCGATCCCGTCATCCGCGACGGCTTCATCTCGGCCTATGCCGATCGGACCAGCCTGCGCTGCGGTTTCGAGCATTACCGGGCGTTTCCGACCGGGGCGCGCCAGCTTGCCGAGGCGGTGGCCGTGCAGCGGATCGCCGCGCCGACGCTGGCGATCGCGGGGGGGATCGTCGGCACCGCCACGGCCGGGCAGTTACGCCCGATTTGTGAAGATCTACAGGAAATCGCCATTCCAGGCTGCGCCCATCTCGTGCCGCTGGAACAGCCCATTACGCTGGCAGCGGCGATCGGGGCGTTCGTCGCCTGACGCCTCATGTGAGACGCTGCCGACTGTATCAGCGCGCTCCCAAAGCCGACATCAGCACTGCGGTATATCGCGGAATCGGCTGCTAGCGAAGGGCATTTGCAAGCCGCATCAGCATGGCGGTGACAAGCTGAGGATCGAGTGGCGCCGCGGCAGCGACAAGGCGCTTCTCGGCATCGGCAACAATGGCGGAGGCCGCCTCCACAGCGCAATGGCCAGATGGGGTTAACGAGGTTGTTTGAATGCGCCGGTGCTCTGGATGTGGCGTGCGCTTGATCAATCCCGACTTCTCGAGCGTGACCAGGATCGCCTGCATTGTTTGCGGCGTGATAAAGGCTTGGCGCGCCAGCGCGGCGTTGGAAGCCCCGGGCTCGACCTTCAGATAAGCAAGCACCGCATATTGAGGCGTGGTCAGACCGATCTGACGCAATTCCGTATCCATGCGCGTCCGAAGCGCTTGTTGCGCCTGCTTCAGCGCAAAGCCGATCGTCGCATAGGGGTCATCCATCAGCGCACCCGATTGACATATAAGGGTCCTTATATTATATCAGTGTCCTGATATTATCAGATCTAACATAATTAAGGAACTCCAGTCATGCCGCATCTGATCGGGCCCGATTTCATAGGCATCCAGGTCGCAGATATTGACGCCGCGCGCGCCTTTTATACCGACGTCGTCGGGCTGCAGCCCGCGCCCCGGAGCCCGCCCGGGGCCGTCGTGTTTGATACCAGGCCAATTCCCTTTGCTGTCCGTACCTCCGTCATCGATTTGGGGACGACGGATAAGTTGGGTTGGGGTATTGCCATCTGGTTTGGCTGCGACGATGCGGACGCACTTTACAAGCATCTGGTCGGTCAAGGCGTCACAATTGAATTCGCACCGAAGGACGGGCCATTTGGCCGTTATTTCGCGTTCCGCGATCCGTTTGGCTACACGATCACGGCCCATACCGTCGTGAAATCCTGATTTGGCGACCCGCCGGTGCTTGAAGGATCGGATCATGACGTTCTGGATGGGTGTCGCATCGGCGGAACACGCGCGCGAAGGCCGTAAAGGCGGCTTCGCTCAACTCGGCCATGGCAAACACATCGCAGTGACATCTCTCAAGAAGGGCGACTGGATCGTCTATTATTCTCCACGTGAAGGTATGGGAAAAGGCGCGACGGTGCAGGCGTTCACGACCATCGGCCGGGTCACCTCGACGATACCTTACCGCTTCGAACAGGCGATGGACTTCAATCCGTATCGTGTCGATGTGGAGTATCTGAAGGATGCCAAGGCAGCCCCTATTAAACCGCTTTTGGCCTGTCTGCGGGTGACACACGATTATGGCGCCAACTGGGGCATCGTGATGCGTGGCCCATAGCGTATGCTTTACGAAGAGGACATGCGCCGGATTGCAGACGCGATGGATGTTCTGGCGGAGTTCGAGGGTAGCCCGGTATAGCTTCGCGTTTGCAACTCAGCAGGGCAAAGCATGCACGGAACCTGACAGCGAGCGTACGTAAAATGCACTTGCGTGTGGTGACGCCACGAGGAATGAGATCGGCTCATATCCCCTGATGCCGCATGCGAGCCGATGCAGGCGAAGGCGGATCGTCACTTCCAGCAAGCTTCTCAAGGCCCTGCGCAATCTGGTGCAGCTCAGGCTGCAGATGGTAGATGCTTTTGGCCCATTTTTGAGCAATTAGCCGTCGTGAACGTCAACGGTGCGAATGGCTGCTTTTGTAATCTTTTTCTCAACGTCGGACACTCCGCTTTCCTGAAGAGTTTCGGGCGCCGTGAGGCGTACGAAAGTCGGGGAGGACCGAACCCGCGACACCGGGACTCAGTTATGGGGAATTTGCAACTGGCGCTGCCCTGAGGCGCC
>NZ_JABEQL010000040.1 GCF_014174215.1 Gluconacetobacter tumulicola
ATCTCCTGCCGCATCCTCACCTCCCAAACAACGTCAATAACGACGTCGTTAACGACGTGAACTTACCAATCACCCAATCCGATCATAAGGCGGCCATGAGCGGCCGGTTACCTATGAAATGACGAGCGGCGTGGATTCTGCTTCTCTTGCCGGGGAGGACCTGGCTGATACAGCAGGCCGAATTGAAGGCTCTGGTCGAGAGCCGAGCTGGCTTGGCAGCGTGACGGTGTGGCACGCCGGGAGACTGTCAGGAATTTTGCGTAAGAGGCGTTGTTCATGTTGTTGATCAGACGGTCGCGCGTGCGAAGCGTTCACCGAAGAGAATGGTGAACTGGGCCTTTGCCCTGTAGACAATGGCCGCATATTTTCGGCCCCAGAGGCTTATCGGTAAAGGCGGACAGAGCAGCTTTTCCAACCTCGCCGTACCGCCCGGTAAATATCCCTCAGGGCAGCACCAGAGCTTCGAGGAAGCAGGGCGCGGATAGCGTCCGGGAAGCCCTTCAGCCCGTCGACCACGGCCAGCAGGATATCCTCGACGCCGCGATGGCAGAGTGCGTTCATGACGCGGGGTCAGAATTTGGCGCCTCGTTCTGCTCGATCCACTGGCCGAGGACTTCCCTGATGCCGTCGGCGCGCACAGCCTGCCGATGCAGGAACGCGGCAGTGTCTGATGCTACACGATTTGATGGATACGAAAGAGCAGACGGAGGTAAGGCGACAGCGGATTGATATATAGCACGAAACTATGCTGTTGCAGCAGCTTCTGGAGCCAACCGAGCGACACTTGCGTCGATGCAACGGAATACCGCGGAAGGGCTTTCATCTCTTCCTCGCAGAAGATTCCGCGCAAGCGCTGCCGTCTCCCCAAGCAGAGACAAATATCAGTATAAATTAACTAAATATTAGATTTTTATGAAATATTCTAGATAACGGCGCTTTAGAAGCAACACAAAAAATATCAGGTCCATCATGAAGGTCGATAAGTTCAAAGAAAACGATTTTGTTTCTGTAAATTACTCAATAATAGAAGAAAAAAACGACATGATTGTCGTTACAATAAGTGGGGTGGGGCACGAAGATCAGTCAGAAACCTATATTCTTCTCGAAGATTCTATGAATTTTTCAAATTTAATCGGAATAACGAATAAGAAAAGAGATTTTTTCTTAAACGAATGCACGGAAGAATTATTCCAATACATAGAAACATACGTGGGGAAATTCGAAAGAAAAATTCTAATCTCGCACTCAATGGGTGGGTATTTGGGATTTTTGTTGAATGAAAGATGTGCTTTCGACTTTTGTTTTATTTGCAGTCCATACCTTTCCCTAGACTGTAACGAGCTGTCACTGAAATCAGAAGAAATAGAAGCTTTAGACAAGAAACTTAATTATTTTCGTATTGAAGACAAAAAAAGATCTTTGGTGAAATTGTCTTCAATAAACCATATAAACGAGGACTCCTTTTTTATTGTTTTTGACCCATACCAAAAAGAAGATGAAAAACTATTTAGTCTGGTTTCAAAAAAATTCCCCGGCATGTTTTTATTACTTCTCCCAGATATTGGGCACTTATCTCTATATGTGATCGAACGAAGCCGTACACTCTCAGAATATATGATTAAAAACATAGGAAAAAATATAGACAAAAATTATATTTACGACCTAGCTTTGGAAATACTAACTTGGTATTCAAAAAAAATATCGGATAAAAAATCCAACTATTTTGTTCTCAATCAAATCTACTACATCAAACAGCAAAAAGATAAAATTTGCTATTTCGAATTTCTGCTGAAAGGCGAATATATACCACACGTCTCAGAATATAGATTTGTCTTGAATAAATATGGATATATACTTTGCTTTAATTTATCAGAAGCCGGATATTGCTGGTATGAAACTCCATTTCTTGATGGAGAGTCTCTTCCTGTTTTATTTAAAAAAGAAGGCATCGATGTGGAGTATCCATTTGCATATTACAATGAAAAATATACAAAAATAGATAACAAGGAATTGGTTGAAACCCTATCATCTTTTCCAAGTGAAAATCGTATGTTTGTTGACTTCTCAGAGCGTTCCGTTGATTTTTTGTACGAAAAACTGAATTACCATGATGGCTTAAACATTCTTGCAGTATTAAACTACAACGATCAAAAATATAATCCGCGGGAAAAAGGATTTTTTCATACATTGAAAAAATCAATTGGGAGATTCTACAAATAACCCATAAACGTTTGGCGCCTCTGGTGCGATTATCCGCCAGAGGCTTGATATATATTATAAAAACACGCCGCCGCAGCCGTCAGCACAACAGCCTTTCAAAAGGTCTGATACCAAAAGACGTAGCCACCGGCTCCTGTGCGAAATGACGAGCGGCATGGACTCTGATTCTCTGGCTGGGAAGGCTCTGGTCGAGAGCCGAGCCGGCCGCCGCCCCTTGAGAAAGGGGGCGCTCCCGCCCCCCCCCAGTCCCATCACCCAAGCGCCTACCAGGCCCTGAACCAAAATCGCGCCTGTTCGCATATCGCTCAACCGCGTTCAGAGATCCTGACCGACCACAATCTCCTGAACAAGATGGGCTAGCCGTGCCGTTAACAGGCCCGCCTACGACCAGCGCCAGGCCTCGATCTCCGGCATGTCACGGCCATGTTCCGCGATATAGCGGGTATGATCGACCAGCTTGTCGCGGATCGCCTGCTTGGCATAGGCAGCCCGGGTCGCCAGTCCCGGCACGCGGTCGATGACGTTCGAGACCAGATGGAACCGGTCGAGATGGTTGCGCACCACCATGTCGAACGGCGTCGTGGTCGACCCTTCCTCGCGGAACCCGTGGACATGGAAATTCCGCGCATTCGCCCGGCGATAGATCAGCTTGTGGATCAGTTGCGGATAGCCATGGAAGGCAAAGATCACCGGCCGGTCCACGGTGAACAGAGCATCGAAGCCCGCATCGTCCAGCCCGTGCGGATGCTGGCTGGGGGAATCCAGCGTCATCAGGTCCACGACATTGACCACGCGCACCTTCAGCTCCGGCGCATGCTCGCGCAGCAGCTTGACCGCCGCCAGGGTCTCCAGCGTCGGCACGTCGCCGGCACAGGCCATGATCACATCGGGCTCGCCGCCCTTGTCGTTGCTGGCCCATTCCCAGATGCCGATGCCCGCCTCGCAATGGCGGATCGCATCGTCCAGCCCCAGCCATTGCGGCTCGGGCTGCTTGCCGGCCACGATCACGTTGATGCGGTCCCAGCTTTGCAGGCAGTGGGCAGTGGTCCACAGCAGGGTATTGGCATCGGGCGGCAGATAGACGCGGACGAACTCGGCCTTTTTGTTGATCACATGGTCGATGAAGCCCGGGTCCTGATGGCTGAAGCCGTTATGGTCCTGGCGCCAGACATGCGAGGTCAGCAGGTAGTTCAGCGACGCGATCGACCGCCGCCACGGCACCTCGGTCGCGGTCTTCAGCCATTTGGCATGCTGGTTCACCATCGAATCGATGATGTGGATAAACGCCTCGTAGCACGACAGGAAACCGTGCCGACCGGTCAGCAGATAGCCTTCCAGCCATCCCTGGCAGGTATGCTCGCTCAGGATTTCCATCACATGCCCGTCGCGCGCCAGATGGTCGTCATAATCCAGCGTCTCGGCGTTCCACGCCCGGTTCGTCACATCCAGCACCGCGTTCAGACGGTTGGAATTGTTCTCGTCCGGCGACAGAACCCGGAAATTGCGCGATTCCAGGTTCAGCTTCATCACGTCGCGCAGCCAATCGCCCATCACGCGCGTACTCTCGCCGGTCTCATGCCCCGGGCTGGTAACCGCAACCGCATAATCGGCAATGTCGGGCAGCCGCAGCGGGCGCTTCAACTGGCCGCCATTGGCATGCGGGTTGTCGCTCATCCGTAACGTGCCGGCGGGCGCCAGGGCCGCGATCTCGGGGAACAGCCGCCCGGATTCGTCGAACAATTCTTCCGGCTTGTAGCTGCGCAGCCAGCTCTCCAGCGCCTGCAGATGCCCCGGATGCGTCAGGTCCGAGAACGGCACCTGATGCGACCGCCAGTAGCCCTCCGTCCGCAGCCCGTCGATCGCCTTCGGGCCGGTCCAGCCCTTGGGGCTGCGCAGCACGATCATCGGCCAGGCCGGGCGCTCGGTCTTTCCGTCCTCGCGCGCCGCCTTCTGGATGGCGGCGATGCGGTCGAACGCCAGATCCATGGCCGCCGCCATCTTCTGGTGCATCGGGTCCGGATCATGCCCCTCGACGAAGATCGGCTCATAGCCATAGCCACGCAGCAGCGCCGCCAGTTCACGGGGCGCGATGCGGGCCAGGATCGTCGGGTTGGCGATCTTGTAGCCGTTCAGATGCAGGATCGGCAGCACCGCGCCATCGGTCGCGGGATCGACGAATTTGTTGCTGTGCCACGAGGTCGCCAGCGGCCCGGTCTCGGCCTCGCCATCGCCGATCACGCAGGCCACGACCAGGTCCGGATTATCGAACGCCGCGCCATAGGCGTGCGACAGCGAATAGCCCAGCTCGCCGCCCTCATGGATCGAACCCGGCGTGGTGGCGGCCGCGTGGCTGGGAATGCCGCCGGGGAACGAGAACTGCTTCATCAGCCGCCCCAGCCCCTCCAGATCCTGCGACACTTCAGGGAAATATTCGCTGTAGGTGCCTTCCAGATAGGTGCTGGCGACGATGCCCGGCGCCCCATGCCCCGGCCCGGCAATGAAGAGCACGGACGTATCGCGCGCCCGGATGATGCGGTTGAGATGCAGCCAGAGGAAATTCAGCCCCGGCGTGGTGCCCCAATGGCCCAGCAGGCGCGGCTTGGTATGCTCCAGTTGCAACGGCTCGCGCAGCAGCGGATTGGCCATCAGATAGATCTGCCCGACGGACAGGTAATTGGCGGCATGCCACCAGCGATTGAACAGGGCGAGTTCGGTTTCCGAAAGAGGCGCGACCGACGGGGCCTCCGAAAGGGGCTCGTTCATTTTCGTTCCTTCCCTTTGACGTTTCCGGCCGGCGTCATGCCCGTGCCGGGACTATGCCTGCATCAGATCGGGCCTACATCAGACTGGCCGCGACGTGACGGCGGATCATGCTCTCCTCGTCCGTCGGGATCACCCGGACTTCCACCGCGCTGTCCGGGGTGCTGATCACGGCCGCATGGGCATCGTTGGCGACCGGGTCCAGCCGCACGCCCAGCCAGGACAGGCGGGCGCAGGCCGCCTGACGGATGGCGGCATCATGCTCGCCGATCCCGGCGGTAAAGACCAGCCCATCCAGGCCGCCCAGCACCGGGATCATGCCGCCGATCTGCTGCGCCAGGCGATAGGTGAACATCTCCAGCGCCTCGCGGGCGGCCGCATCGCCAGCCGCGCGGTCCTGCAGGTCCCGCACGTCGCTGGACACACCCGACAGGCCCAGCAGGCCGGCCTGATGATACAGCACCTTCTCGATTCCCGCCGCGTCCAGCCCCTCGGCGCGCATCATGTACAGCAGCACGCCCGGATCGATCTGGCCGCAGCGCGTGCCCATCACCAGCCCGTCAAGGACCGAGAAGCCCATCGTGGTCTCGATGCTGCGCCCCGCCGCCATCGCGCACAGGCTGGCACCGTTGCCCAGATGCGCCACGATCGTCCGCCCCGCCGCCAGCCGGGACGACAGGCCAGGCAGGGTTGACGCGATATATTCGTAGGACAGGCCATGGAACCCATACCGCCGCACACCCTTGGCGTCATAACTGGCGGGCAGCGGCAGACGCGTCGCGGTGGCGGGCAGCGTGTGGTGGAAGGCGGTATCGAAACAGGCGATCTGCGGCAGGTCGGGCCGCAGCGCCAGCAGGGCGCGGATCGGCCCCAGGCTGGCCGGCTGGTGCAGCGGCGCCAGCGGCGTCAGCGCGTCCAGCCGCGCCAGGGTCTCGGGCGTGATGCGGATCGGGGCCGCGTATTCGGCCCCGCCATGGACCACCCGATGCCCCACCCCCAGCAGCGGCACGTCCCCCAGATGGGACGTCACCCAGTCCAGCAGGCTGGCCACCGGGCCATGATGCGGGTCCTCACCCTCCGGTGCCGGCTCCGGCCAGGTCTGATCGACCAGCACCGAGCCGTCAGCCCCCGTGGCGCGGAAATGCGGATGGGTATGCAGCCCTTCCAGCTGGCCATGCGCAATGCGGCGCGCCTCGGCCCCCGGCTCCTGATGGAACAGGGTGAACTTTACGCTGGAAGAGCCGGCATTGAGCGCAAGAATTGCCGTCGCCATGGAAGCACCGTTCCCTGTGTTGTCCGCTATGCCACGTACCCTAACGCCCGGCTGGGGCATGGATCATTGACCCGTATCAAGGTTCCTTGGGCAAGCGTTCCCGTTCTTTTTTGAAAAAAAGAACCAAAAAACTTTTGATTTTTAAAGGAAAAATCCAACGGGCTTCGTACGATGGCAAACAGATAAAAGTCTTTTTGCTTCTTTTTCTTCAGAAAAAGAAGACCCTTAAGACCCGCCCCGCGCAACATCCCCCAACACCCGCACAGCCCGCCTGCGCGCCTGCGCCGCATCGCGCCCCAGCGCGATCAGGGCGGGAATCTGGGCAGGCCGACGCAGAACGCTGAGGAGAATCCCCCCCAGCCCGATCCCACCATCAGGCCGCAGCGCCAGCACCGCCGCCGGCGGCAAAGTCCGGCCCGCCGGGTCGCACACCACGCGCAGCACCGCAAACGGCAGGCCAGCCCGTTCCGCACCTTCGGCGACGAAGCCGCTTTCCATGTCCAGCCCGGCGCAGCCGGTCGTCCGGAATAGCGCACCCTTGCGCCCGGCGGTCGCCACGATGTCGTCGCTATGCAGCAGGTCGGTACCCACCCGGTCGGGCCGCCCATCGCCCAGCCAAGCCAGCAGGGCGGGTGCCGCCGCCAGAATCCGCCCATCGGGCAGCCGCACATGCCGGGGCACCAGCACCGCGCCGGGCCGAAGATCGGGATCGAGCCCGGCCGCCAGCCCGAAGGAGAGAAGCCCATCCACCCCGTGCCGCACCAACTCATCGACAGCGGCCCGCGCCCCCGCGGCGGTGGCACCGCTGATACCGACCCGCGCGGCAGGCAAGGCCGCCCGGACCAGCGCGGCCTCGGCTTCCATACCGACCACGACGCCCAGGCGCGCCGGGGCCGGCGCGACAACGTCGAGCCGCACGGCCGGCACCACGTCAGGTCCGGACACGATCAGAAACCGAACGCGACGCGGCGGGTGTTGCTGGATTCCAGATTGCGATAGCGCGCCAGCGCCATCAGCGGGAAGAACTGCCGATAACCGTGGTAGCGCAGGTAGAAGACCTTGGGGAACCCGACGGCATTATACGGGTCCTCGTCCCATTCGCCGTCTTCCTTCTGCGTGCGGGCCAGATAGGCCATGCCCTGCGCCACGGCGGGGTCGTCGCGCAGGCCGGCGGCCATCAGGCCCAGCGTCGCCCACGCCGTCTGCGACGGCAGGCTCTCGGTATAGATGCCCGCCGTGGCGCCCTCATAGGTCGCGCAATCCTCGCCCCAGCCACCATCCTCGCGCTGGACCGAACGCAGCCAGTCCACCGCGCGCACAATGGCGGGGTCGTCATGCGACATGCCGGCGACGTTCAGCGCGCACAGCACCGACCATGTGCCATAGATGTAATTGGTGCCCCAGCGGCCGAACCAGCAGCCCTCGGCTTCCTGGTCGGTGCGCAGATAGGCGATCCCCCGCTCGATCACCGGCCGATCCTCGGGACGGCCGAGCTGGGCGAGGAACGAGACGCAGCGTGCGGTCACATCGGCGGTCGGCGGGTCCAGCAGCGCGCCATGATCGGCGAAGGGAATATGGTTGAGAAATTCCATATTATTGTCGATGTCGAACGCACCCCAACCGCCATTGGTGCTCTGCATGCCAATGATCCACTGGCGCGCACGCTCGATCGCCTCGTGATGGGCCGGGTCGCCCTCGCGGTGCAGCAGCATCCCGACCACGGCCGTATCGTCCACGTCGGGGTAGTAATCGTTATTATACTGGAAAGCCCAGCCGCCGGGGGCCACATCGGGGCAGTTGATCGCCCAGTCGCCCTTCACGTTCAGGATCTGCCGGTCCAGCAGCCAGCACGCGGCGGCGGCCAGCTTCTTCTTCGTCTCTTCCGGGCAAATACCCTCGGGGCCGGACGCGGCCTCGATCATCGCATGACCGGCCAGGCCGGTATCCCAGATCGGCGAGACACAGGGCTGGCAATAGGCCTCGTCGCCATGCTCCACCAGCAGGCGCCGCACCGATTCCCACGCCGTCGCGGCGCGCGGGTCGCTGTCGGGCACGCCCAGCGCGCGATACATCATCACGGAATTGGCCATGGCGGGATAGATCGCGCCCAGCCCGTCCACCCCGTTCAGGCGCGGCTCGATGAAATCGACCGCCGCCTTGATCGCGCGGCGGCGCGTCGCCTCGGGGATCAGCCGCTCGCCGGGGCGGATCACCTTGTCCACATATTTGAACACCCGGCCCAGCGGCGACCGGTAGGGGCCGCGGATCCAGTCCCGCACCTGCGCGGGCGGGGTGACGAACAGTTCGGGCACATGCACGTCACGCGGATTGATCGCGCGCGGCCGCAGCGCCGCCAGCACCAGCAGCGGCGCAATCACCGTCCGCGACCAGTAGGACATATTCCAGACCGAGAAGAACGCGCGGCGCGGCAGCAGCATCAGCTCGACCGGCATTGCGGGCGTGGCATGCCACGGCACCTCGCCGAACAGGGCCAGCTGGAAACGGGTGAAGACGTTGCTGCGCTCCGCCCCGCCATGGTCCAGGATCGCGGCGCGCGCGCGCGCCATATGCGGGGCGTTGATATCGTCGCCGATCGCCTTCAGCGCGAAATACGCCTTCACCGAAGCCGACAGGTCGAACCTGCCGCCATGATAGAGCGGCCAGCCGCCATGATCGCCCTGGATGCGCCGCAGATACACGCCGATCCGCGCTTCCAGCGCCGGCTCGATCCGGTCCAGATAATGTTCCAGCAGCACATATTCCGCCGGAATGGTGGCATCGGCTTCCAGCTCGAACACCCAGTGCCCGTCATCGTTCTGCCGGCGGCCCAGCGCCGCATGCCCGGCATCGACCGCCTGGTCGATCTCGATCATCGGTACGGCCAGGTCCGCGACATCGGCGGAAGGACGTTCAAGGGTATCGGTCGCGTTCACCATCATTCCATTGTCTCCCGCCCCCAAGGCGGGACCTGTGCAAAAATGCCAGCCATTCACAATTCCGGCGGCTGGCTCATCGCCGGATAGGGTCGCGGGCGGCACGGGCCGCAGTCACGCCGGACCTGATCGCACCTTCGATTGTCGCGGGCAATCCCGTCGCCGTCCAGTCCCCCGCCAGAAACAGGTTGTCCAGCCCGGTGCGCGCGGGCGGCCGCAGCCGCTCCTGCGCCGGGGTTGCGGCAAAGGTGGCCCGCCGCTCCCGCACCATGCGCATGGGGGGCATGTCCACCGGAAGGGGCAGCGCCAGGGCCGGATCGACCGCGGCGCGGACCTCGGACCAGATCACGGCCGCCAGTTCGTCATTGTCCCGGTCGGCATAACGGTTGGCGGCGCTGACGGTCACGGACAGGATATCATCCTTGACGAACACCCATTCGCTGACCCCGCCGACAACGCCGATAAAGCGTGCCCGGCCCAGCGCCCCGAGCGGCTTCGGCGCCGGGTCCAGGCGGAAATGGACATTGACGATGCTCTCGAACGCATCGGGCACGCGCAGGCCGGGCAGCACGCCGGCCAGCAGATCGGCCGCCACCGGCGCGGTCACCGCCATGATGACCATATCGTCCTCATCCACCGTCACCTCGCCATCCGGCAGGCGCAGGCCCGTGACACGGCCACCGGCCGCCACGATGCCCGACACGCGGCACCCGGTGCGCACCTCCGCCTTCATCAGCGCCAGATGGTCCAGCGCCGGATCGACAAAGCTTTCCGACAGGCCGACGGCGGGGAAGCGCGGCAGACAGGCCCGACCGCCCTTGGCCAGGCTTTCGCGGATCACCGCCCCCAGCAGGGCGGCGCTACCGGTCTCGCACATCGTGTTCAGGGCCGAGATCGCGAACGGTTCCAGCAGCCGGGTCGACAACATGCCCGGCAACAGGCATTCGGCCACCGTCTGCTCCGGCCCCGCCCGCATCAGCCGGGTCAGCGACCGGATCTCTCCCAGCCGCATGCCCGGCACCCGCCGGTGCTTCGACAGCAGCCAGAACGGGATCAGCCCCCGCGACAGATCCAGCGTCCAGCGCGACCGATCGCCCAGATCGACGAAGGGAAAGATCGGCCGGTCGGGACCAACCAGCGTCTTTTCCGCCCCGACCAGGCCCAGATAGCGCAACACCGCATCGTTGGCCGACAGCAGCAGATGATTGCCATTGTCGATCCGGCAGCCCAGATGCCGGTCGTAATAGGACCGCGCCCGCCCGCCGCAGGCCGGACCGGCCTCATAGACCGTCAGCCGCCCGCCGCTGCCCGCCAGCTCAACCGCCGCCGACAGGCCGGCCAGCCCGCCGCCGACAATATGGACATGCCCCGCCATCGCGTTATCCGACCAGCGCGCGGGCAGCGATCAGCAGCTTGCGCGGCCGCGACAGCGACACGCGCCGTTCCGGATGGCGCCAGCCCTGCCGCTCCTGAGCCGTCAGGATGGCGCCATAGGTCGCCCCCATCAGCCGCGCCGGCCGCATCGCCTGCCGGTTGCACCGCGCCATCGCCCGATGGGCAGCGCGGAAATGGTCGCGCGCACGCCCCGCCAGCACCCGGCACACGCCCTCCAGCCCCTGGGCACGCGGCGCCCGCGCGGGGTCGAGCGGCACGTTGAAACGGGCCAGCAATTCGCGCGGCAGATACAGCCGGCCGAGCCGCGAATCCTCGGCCACGTCGCGCAGGATATTCGTGATCTGCAAGGCGCGGCCCAGATGATAGGCCACCTGATCGGCCTCCTCCGACGCATCGCCGAACACCCGCACCGACAACCGCCCCACGGCCGAGGCCACCCGGTCGCAATAGAGATCGAAAATCGCCTCGTCCGGCGCGACGACGGGGCCGCGCGCGTCCATCATCATTCCGTCGATCACCGCCTCGAAATCCGCCTGCCGCAGCGAGAAGCGCGCGATCACCACCGCCAGCACCCGATCCAGCGCATCACGGGTCCGGCCTTCATACAGGCCGGCAATCCGCCGCCGCCAGGCTTCCAGCCGCGCTTCCTTGTCCTCGGTCGCACCTTCATCGTCCGCCACGTCATCCACCAGCCGGCAGAAAGCATAGACGGCATACATGCCATAGCGCCGATCGGGCGGCAGGATGCGCATGCCCTTGCCGAACGAGGTGCCCGACGCGCTGACCACAGCCTCGACCTGCGCCAGATCGGCCGGATCGCATCCCAGGGGAGGAGCCTGAACCGTGCGTGCCCGCGTCAATGCCATTCCCACCTTCCCGTTTCCGTCATCCGTTCATTCCGCAGCAGCGGTTTAGGGCGGATTGCCGCCCAAGACAAAATCCCGCCCATCAGGGAAGCACGCGCAGCGCGCCCGCCAGCGCGCCCACGGCATCGCCGCGCGTCAGCTTCACCCGCCCGGCCAGCGGGTCCTGCCGCCGCAGCCGCACGGCCAGCCGACGCGCCAGACCGACGATCACGGCGCAATACAGCCGCATGCGCCGGTCGCGTACCAGCCCCGGCAGGCGCCCTGCCTCGTCATTCAACGCATCCACGCGGTCCAGCAGCGCATTCATCACCCGCCGCAGCCCCGGCGAGGCATAAGCCGCCCGCAGATCGTCCACCGACGCGCCCTCGCGCGCCAGCCAGGGCAGCGGCAGATAGCAGCGGTCGAGCGTGCGCAGATCGTCCGCGCAATCCTGCAAATGGTTCAGCACCTGCAAGGACGTGCACAGCGCATCGGACGGGCCGAAGGTGGCCGCGCTCTCGCCATGCAGCCCCAGCAGGAAACGCCCGACCGGATTGGCGGAATAGCGGCAGTAATCGGCCAGCTCCTCCCAGGATTCATAGCGGTTCTCCACCGCATCGCGGCGAAAGGCCACGATCAGGTCGGTCGCGGTTTCGACCGGCACCCCGGTCACGGCCAGCGTGCGGCGGACACGCACCGCCGTCTGGGCATCGCGGCGCAGCGGCGCCTCGCGCCGGCCCAGCACCACGTCTTCCATCGCATCCAGCCGCGCGATCTTGGCTTCGGACGTCAGCCGGTCATTGTCGACGATATCGTCGATCACCCGCGCGAAATCGTAATAGGCATGGACATGCGGGCGCAGCCGCCGGCTGATCAGCAGCGAACCGACGGGAAAATTCTCGTCCGCCGCCCCCTTGCCGGACGACACATCCTCGGTCCCCCATACGTCCTGATCGGTGCGCAGGGCGTCCTGCCGGCTCTGGGTCGCGTTCACATGCTGTCCTGTCATTTTGGCGGGGCGTTCCCGGTGGGTTCACGATAGGCGCGGCTTTTCCACACCACGCCGCGCCCCCGATGATGGTCGACGGCCGACCCGATGGTGGCGGCGGTATAGAATACGGCCACCAGCGGCAACAGCACGGCCCAGGCCGGCGAGAGGCGGAAGCGCCGCAGCGTCGGCACGAAGGACGCCATCGAGGCGACCCAGGCCAGGGCGCCCAGCAGGCGCGGCAACCCATGCCCGAACAGCGCCAGCAGCATCGGCGCGATCCAGACCAGCACCATGCCCAGCACGGTGCCCCCCAGCATCAGCGGCGAATAGCGCAACTGCACATAGGCGGTACGGGCCACCATGCGCCAGACATCGGCCGGGTGCGGATAGGGCCGGATCGAACGCGCCAGCCGGCTGTGCCCCAGATAGAGCCGCCCCCCGCTGCGCTTGACGTGCATGGCCAGGGTGCAATCGTCGATCAGCGCGCCACGCAGCGATTCAATGCCGCCGATGCGCGCCAGCGCGGCACGATGGATCAGGATCGACCCGCCCGCCGCCCCGGCAACGCGGCTGCGCGGATCGTTGACCCGCGCGAACGGATAGAGCAGCGCGAAGAAGAAGACGAAGGCCGGCACCAGCAGCTGCTCGGCCACGCTGGCGCAGTTCAGCTCCACCATCTCCGACACCATGTCCAGCCCGTCGGTCCGGGCCTTGGCCACCAGGGTCGCGACATGGGCCGGATCATGGGTGATGTCGGCATCGGTCAGGAACACGTAGCCATTATCCTCCGGCACCTGACGCCGAGCCTCGGCCACGCCCTGGGCAACGGCCCACAGCTTGCCGCTCCAGCCCGGCGGCCGTTCGCGGCCGGTCACGACGGTCAGCCGGCGCAGCGGGTCGGGCACCGCGCGCGCCAGGTCGCCGGTGCCGTCGGTGCTGCCGTCGTCCACCAGGATCAGGCGCAGCGGACCGGGATAGGACTGCCCCAGCAGAGACCCCACGCAGGCCTGGACCGACCCGGCCTCGTCCCGGGCCGGAACGACGACACAGACCGGCGGCCAGTCGGCCATACCGGCGGGGGAAACAGGGTCCAGAATCGGCCCCCCCTGCCAGAAACGGCCATGGAAACAGATCAGGACCAGCCAGACCAGGGCGCAGAGCAGCGCCGTCAGCAGCAGGAGCATCGTCTTGGCGTCCGTCTTATTTCAGCATGCCGCTCTGGCGGAACCACGCCACCGCATCCGTCACCGCGTCCTGCGCCGGACGCGGGGCATAGCCCAGTTCCCGCTCGGCCTTGGCGGATGAAAAGAACATCTTCTTCCGCGACATGGCCAGCATCTCGCGCGTCACGCGCGGCGCGATGCCGAACCCGCGCGACAGCCATTCCGACGCCACCGCCACCGGCCAGATCACCTCCTGCGGCAGGCTGATGCGCGGCGGCTTCACACCCGCGATCTGCGCCGTCATGGCGAACAGCTCGTTCAGCGCCAGGTTCTCGCTGCCCAGGATGTATTTCTCGCCGATCCGCCCACGCTCCAGCGCCAGGGCGTGCCCCTCCGCCACATCATCGACATGGACGATGTTCACGCCGGTATCGACATAGGCCGGCATGCGCCCGGCCGCACAGTCCAGGATCATCTGGCCGGTGGGCGTGGGCTTGATGTCGCGCGGCCCCACGGGCGTCGAGGGATTCACGATCACCGCCGGCAGGCCACGCTCGCGCACCAGGCGCAGCACCTCCTGCTCCGCCCGGTATTTCGAGCGCTTGTAGATGCCGATGACCGCATGTTCATGGACCGGCGTGTCCTCGTCCGACACCGTGCCGTCGCCGATCAGCCCCAGCGCCGCAACCGAGGAGCAATAGACGATCCGCTCCACCCCCGCCTCCTGCGCCGCCAGCATCAGCCGCCGCGTGCCCTCCACGTTCGCCGTCATCATCGGCGCCGGGTCGGGCACCCACAGCCGATAGTCGGCGGCGACGTGAAACACATAGCGGCAGCCGCGCACCGCATCGGCAAAGGTCGCGGGGGCCGACAGGTCGCCCTCGACCATTTCGGCCGGCAGGTCGCGGATATTGGTCAGGTCGGCGCCCTTGCGGGCCATCAGCCGCAGGCTGTGCCCCCGTTGCAACAGCGTACGGGCAACGGCCGAACCGACGAATCCGGTCGCGCCGGTAACAAGCGTGGGGGCAGTCATGATCCGATCAAATGCTCCGGCAGGTTCCATCCACACGGCCCAGGGGGCCGCCAGGACGGCGGAAGGCGGGGCACCATTTATCCCGACACCACATGGTGGCGCCAGACCCTCCTCTGGTGTAAGTCAGGCCCAACCCATGCGTCGGCACGGTCCCCGCGGGCCGGCCACGGCGCGGCAGACGAAGTGCGGTCAATCCTTGAAAAAGCTCACGATCCTGCTGGCCTTCCTGGGACTGGCCCTGATTACCGGATGTACCGCATGGCTCGGTGCGGGCTCCGTGCTGAAGGCCGTCCTGTCCATCGGCCTCGTCGGATTCGGCGCCACGATCCTCGCGCAGCTTGCAGTGGATGCAATCCTGGGTGTTGCCTGGCACGCAGCCTGCCGCGAGATCGGGCTGGGACACCTGACAATGGCCCGCATGGTCCGCGACGCTGCGGCGACCTGCCTGCCCTTCTCGCAGCTCGGCGGCATCCTGATCGGCATCCGCGCGACCGGTGCCAAGGCGTCGCCCCGTACCGGCGGCCGGTCGATCGACTGGCCCGAGGCCGCCAGCGCCAACATCGTCGACCTCACGACCGAAGTTCTGGGTCAGATCGTCTTCGTGCTGATCGCGGTGGTGTTCCTGGTGGCGCACCAGCAATCCAGCCCGTTCGCCAAGCCGGTGATCATCGGCACGCTGCTGTTGGCACTGGGCATCGGCGGCTTCATCTGGACGCAGCAGCATGGCGGCACCATCCTCAAGCGCATGGCGCGGGGGCTGAGCCGCAACATCGCCTCGCAATGGCACAGCGCGATGCTCAGCAGCGCCGACACACTGCAACAGAAGCTGGACGAAGTCTGGTCGCATCCCGGCCGCATCGCCGAAGCCGCGATCGCCCATCTGGTCGCCTGGATCGGCAGCGCCGCCGCCATCTGGGTGGGCTATTATTTCCTGGGCGCGCATCTCAGCCTGACCGGCGCCATCGCCATCGAGGGCGTGGCCTGCGGCATCATGTCCGTCTCGTTCCTGGTCCCGGCCGGCCTGGGCGTGCAGGAAGCCGCCTATATCGCCCTGGGTTCGGCCTTCGGCATCGACCCGTCGGTCTCGCTGGGCCTGTCGCTGCTGCGCCGGGGCCGCGACCTGGCGATCGGCATCCCCGTCCTGCTGCTGTGGCAGGCGTCCGAGGTGCGCCGCCTGCGCGGCAACCGGCGGGACACCGCCCCCGAGGATAGCGGCTATCCCGCCTCCGAACGTTCGCGCTGAACCGATCCGACCCATGACCGACCGACCGACCACGCCCTCCCTGCCCGCGTCCCCCCTGTTCGGCACGCTGGCCGTCATCGGACCCGGCCTGATCGGCTCCTCGATCCTGCGCCGCGCCCAACGGGACGGCACGATCGCCGCCGAACTGGTGGCCTGCGACATCGACCCCGCCGCCCGCCAGCGGATCGCGGAACTGGGCATCGCCGACCGGGTGGAATCCGATCCCCTCCTCGCCGCCGCCGACGCCGACTGCGTCATCCTGTGCGTACCCGTGGGCGCGATCGCATCGGTCGGCGCGCAGATCCTGCCGGCCATGAAGCCCGGCGCAATCCTCAGCGAGGTCGGCTCGACCAAGCAGTCGATCATCACCGCCATCGCCCCGGCGCTGCGGCCCGACATCCCCTTCGTGCCGACCCACCCGATGGCAGGCACCGAATATTCAGGCCCCGACGCCGGCTTCGCCACGCTGTTCGACGACCGCTGGTGCCTGCTGACCCCGCTGGAAGAGACCGACCCGGCCGCCACCACGCTCATCGAGACGCTATGGCACCGCCTGGGCGCGCGCACGCGCATCATGGACCCGGCCCATCACGACCGCGTCTGCGCCATCGTCAGCCACCTGCCGCATCTGCTCGCCTTCACCATCTGCGGCACCGCCGACGACCTGGCGGACGAAACCCGCTCCGAAGTGCTGGATTTCGCGGCCTCGGGCTTCCGCGACTTCACCCGCATCGCGGCGTCGGATCCGGTGATGTGGCGCGACATCTTCCTCAACAACCGCGAGGCCCTGCTGGAAATGCTGGCCCGCTTCATGGAAGACGCCCAGGCGATGGCCCGCGCCATCCGCTGGGGCGACGAGGATTTCATCGTCGACCGTATCGAACGCGGCCGCCACATCCGCCGCAGCCTGATCGAAAACCGCCAAGCCTGACAGCGCGACCAGATGCGCGGGCGCCATACCCGCGCTTGCGGTCGCACCCAATAAGGTTCATAAAAAATATACCTTATTATCGGTTCCGAAACGACCTGAAAAGGCCCCACGATCGGGGCTTACGAGAGCCCATCGCACGAACAGATGACGAAAACGCCCTCCTTCCGCGCCGCAGGCGGCAGTCTGATCGGAATCACCCTCTCCTGCCTGGCGGGCGCCGCCATCGCGCCGGCGGCCGCATCTTCAATCGTCGCGCCAATCGGGGCATCGGCGGTGCTGGCCTTTGCCGTACCGTCCAGCCCCCTGGCAACGCCGCGGGCCATCATTCTGGGCAATACGCTGTCGGCAGCGATCGGCGTCGGGGTCTCATGCCTGCCGGGCATTCCCCTCCCGCTGGCCAGCGGACTCGCGGTCATGCTGGCCATCGCCGCGATGTTCGCCGCGCGCGCCCTCCACCCGCCGGGGGGTGCCGCGGCGCTGACGGCCGTGTTGGCCCATCCGGCAGCCCATGGCATGGGCGGCGCGCTGCTGTTTCCCTTTTTCCCCGTCGCGCTGAATTCCGTCATCCTGACGGTGGCCGCGATCGTCTTCCACCGCGCGACAGGCCATGTCTATCCGCATGTGCCGGTACCCGCCCCTGCGGTTCCGGCGCCGTATTTCACCCATTCCGACATCCAGACGGCACTGGAGCGCATGCCCGACCCGCTCGACGTGGTCCCGGGCGACATCGAGCAGCTTCTGGCCCTGGCCGAACAGGCCGCCGCCGACCGCCGCCGCGGCATACAACCCGCCACCTAGCGGACCGGACCGGCGGCGCTTCAGACCCCGCGCAGAAAATCCCGCAACACCAGCGCATGGTTGTGCGCCAGATCATGCGCCGCATACAGCAGCGTGACCTTTTCCTTCTCCGCCAGCGCGGCCAGTTGCGCGATTTCCGGATTCCCGGCATCCAGCTCCTGACGATACCGGATCTGGAACGCCGCCCAGCGCGCCGGATCATGCCCGAACCAGTGCCGCAGATCCGGGCTGGGCGCCACGTCCTTCAGCCACAGATCCATCTTCAGGTCCTCTCTGCGCACGCCACGCGGCCACAGACGATCCACCAGCACGCGCACGCCGTCACCGGGCTCGGGCGCGTCATAAACGCGCTTGAGCCCGATTTCGGACATATGGCTCTTCTCCACCATGACCGCTCCTTTCGCTTCTCATCGGATGTCCGCAGGACACCGCCTCCGGACATCCACATGGCTGCCGATCAGACGACGAGTTCGGGATCGGCCGCCGAACCGAAGAACTCGTAGCGGATCTGCGCGGCCGGCAATTCCGCCTCCCGCAGGGTGCCCACCATGTCCCGCATGAACGAGTCGGGGCCACAGATATAATAGGTTGCGCCCCGGTCGAGCGTCTCACGCAGCCAGCCCCTGCTGATCCGTCCGGCATGCCGCGTCACACCCGCTCCGCCATCGTGCGCGGACACATCCGCATGGGCGAAGAAGAAATCCGCCGCCAGCATGCCACGCGCGGCCAGGTCGCACACTTCGGGAACGAACGCCGCCGTCTCCGGCGTGTCCGAACCATGCACATAGCGCACCGGCCGCCCGGCATTCCCTGCCAGTTCCGCCAGCATCGAGACGGCAGGCGTCAGCCCCACGCCGGCCGTCAGCAGCACCACCGCGCCCTTCGCCGTCTCGTCCAGCACGAAATCGCCCGCCGGATTGGCGACCAGAAGCTCCGCACCTTCCTGCACATGGTCCTGCAGCCACGGCGACACCACGCCCCCGTCCGCACGCCGGACACTGATCCGGTAGTGGTCCGCGCCGGGCGCCGAGGAGATGCTGTAGTTGCGGCGCTGCGTCTCATGACCGGGCACGTCCAGCTTGAAGCTGAGATACTGCCCCGCCTTGTGCCGCACGATCACGCCGCCATCCGCCGGCACCAGTTCGAACGAAACGATCGCGGGTGTTTCCTGTTTCCGCGCGCGGACACGGAACGCGCGCCAGCCCGTCCAGCCACCCGGCGCCGCTTCATGCGCGTCATAGATCTGCTTCTCGCGGCCGATCAGGATGTCGGCCAGGAACCAGTACGCCTTGCCCCACGCATCCAGGATGTCCGGCGTCGCGGCATCGCCCAGCACATGCCCGATAGCCCCCAGCAGGGCTTCGGCCACGTACGGATAATGCTCCGGCAGGATATTCAGGCCGACATGCTTCTCCGCGATGCGCTCGACCATCCCGCCCAGCGCGCCCAGCCTGTCGATATGTTCGGCATAGGCCAGCACCGCCAGCGCCAGCGCCTTGGGCTGCTCGCCATCGCGCTGATGGGACATGTTGAACAGGTCGCGGATTTGCGGATGCGCCAGCAGGCGCTTGTACATTTCCGTCGTGATGTCCACGCCATGCGCCTTCAGCGCCGGAACGGTGGCACGAATGATCGCACGGGTCGTCTCGTCAAGGGGAGCGGACATGGCTCGATCCTTTAAGGTTTATTTTACATATACCTTTTCGGGCACATTGGAAAACCTGTCAAGAACGCGCATCTTCCGACCATGAAATTGACGCTGCAAACCGACTATGCACTTCGCGCATTGATCTATCTCGGCAGCCGGACCGAACGCCTGTCCTCGATCCGCGAGATCGCGGAAGCCTACGCCATTTCCGAGGCGCATATGGTCAAGGTGATCCACCGGCTGGGCATGGGCGGCTTCATCGACACCATCCGCGGCCGCAATGGCGGCATCCGGCTCGGCCGCCCCGCCGCCGACATCAATATCGGCGCCGTCGTGCGCTATATGGAAGACGACATGGCCCTTCTGGCCTGCATGGGCGAAAACGCGGACACCGATCCACGCGCCCAATGCCTGCTGATGCCAGCCTGCCGCCTGCGCGGCGTTCTGGGCGAGGCATTACGGGCCATGACCGACGTGCTGGACCGCTACACACTCGCCGAGATGATCACCCCGTTCGAGATCAGCCAACTCCGAGGCCCCTGACCCCAAACAAGCATTTCCAAAGACACCGCCTTTGGCGGGGTGCGGGGCAGAGCCCCGCGAAACAGCCTACTTCAACCGCGCCGCAATCTCCGCGACCCGCTTGCCATAACGCTCGGCGGTGACCAGATCGCCCTGATGCACCTCATCCGCCCCGGCATCGGCGGGCGAGCGCGCCAGCAATCCGACCGACCCACCCAGATTGTTCGGATCGTCCGACGTCGCGGCCTTGGTGTTGGACGGCGGAACGCCCAGGCTGACCCAGATCCCGCCATGCTGCGACGCCAGCGTCTGCAGGGTGATCAGCGCCACCTGCTTGTCGCCGTTCGGGCTGGCCGAATTGGTAAAGCCGCCGAACACCTTGTCCTGCCACCCGCGCGTGAACCAGATCTTCGAAGTCGCATCGGCAAATTTCTTGAACTGCCAGCTCACGTTGCCCATGTAGGTCGGCGCACCCAGAATGATGGCATCCGCCGCGTTCAACGTGGCCCAGTCCGCCTCGGTGATATCGCCGTTCGCATCGATCGCGATGATCTGTGCATCGGCGCCGCGCGCCACATGCTCCGCAACCGTCTTCGTGTGGCCATAGCCGGAATGATAGATAACGACAGTCTTGCTCATGTCTCGTTCCCTCGCGGTGACGCGGATTGGAGTCGCCTTCACCTGGTTTCATATTGAAACCAGGTTTCGATTCCTGATACAAACCCGCGCAACAGCCAGCAAGAAGGCACTTTTTCGAAACATGGTTACGCCGAGGAAACCG
This sequence comes from Gluconacetobacter tumulicola, assembly GCF_014174215.1. Lineage (GTDB taxonomy): Bacteria > Pseudomonadota > Alphaproteobacteria > Acetobacterales > Acetobacteraceae > Gluconacetobacter > Gluconacetobacter tumulicola. The sequence continues at coordinate 20,537 of NZ_JABEQL010000040.1, forward strand.
CCCCACACACCAGATCCCACCGGCTTCAACGTCTATGCCCGCGAATGCCCCGCGCGCATGGTCCTGGATCGCATCGGCGACAAATGGGCGCTTCTGGTCCTTGACCGCCTGCGGCGCGACACGGCACGCTTCAATGTCATCCGGCGCGACATCGGCGGCATCTCCCAGAAAGTCCTCTCGCAGGTTCTGAAAAACCTCGAGCGCGACGGGCTGGTACTGCGCACGGTCCATGCCACCGTCCCCGTTGCCGTCACCTACAGCCTGACTCCGCTGGGCGAGACTCTGACACAGGCCGCTGCCAGCCTGATCCACTGGGCCGAAAGCCATATGGCGCAGATACAGCACGCACAGCGCCTGTATGACGATCGTCTGGCCAACGCCTCTCTCTGACCAACGCCGCCTTCATACCGGCACCGTCGCCCGCACCTGCTCGCGCACCGTCTCCACGAAGCGCCGCAGCAGCGGCGTCGGCGGCTCGGGCCGCGTCGCCACCGCCAGCGTCGCACGCGGCGCGGTCCCGGCAATCGGGCGGAACACCGCCCCACCGGCATGAATCTGGTCCAGGCTGGCCGGCACGATCGACACCCCCAGCCCCGCCGCCACCAGCGGCACGGCGGCCGTGATCTGCGGCGCCTCCTGTCCCAGTTGCGGGGTAAAGCCCGCATTCTGGCACGCCGCCAGGATGGCGTCGAAAAAGCCCGGCCCCAGCGCACGCGGAAACAGGATCAGCGGATCGCGCGCCACATCCTGCAACGCCACGGTCGCCTGACCGGCGGCCGGATGCCCGACCGGCACCGCCAGCAGCGTCGGCTCCTCGAACAATGTCTCGATCGTGAACACCCCGCCCGGTGCCGGCGGGCGGATAATCGCCACATCGATCGTCCGCTCCGTCAGCGCGGCACACAGCGCGGGGGTATTGCTTTCCTCCATCGTGATCACCGCATGCGGCAGCGCCAGTCGCAACTGGCGGATCGCCGCCGGAATCAGCGGCAGCAGAGACACCGCACCCGCCAGCCCCACCCGCAGGCTGCCCCGCTCGCCACGCCCCAGCCCGGTCGCCACATCCACGAATTCCTGCCGCATCTGCAACAGGATACGCGCCCGCTTCACCAGTTCGGCCCCCGCCTCCGTCGGCACCGCCCCCTGCCGCGAGCGCACGAACAGTTTCAGCCCCAACGCCTGCTCCAGCGCACGGATCTGCTGGCTCAGCGGCGGCTGTTCCATGTGCAGCGCCCGTGCCGCATGCGTGAAGCTGCCATGCTCGGCAATCGCGGCAACGTAGCGCAGATGGCGGAATTCGATGTTCATATCTGAAACATATGGATAACGTTGTTCGCATATATTGGACAGAAGAATTTTCGGCTTCCAGTCTGCCCCCCACGCAGCCGGGACGAACGGGTCGCCCCGGACACCACCGGGGGAGTCACCATCATGACCACCACAGTCGGCCAATATCTTTCCGCCCGCCTCGGCCAGATCGGCCTGAAGCACCATTTCGCCGTCGCCGGCGATTTCAACCTCATCCTGCTCGACGAACTGCTGGCGGAAGGCTCCACCAGGCAGATCTATAGCTGCAACGAACTGAATTGCGGCTACAGCGCCGAGGGCTACGGCCGCGCCAACGGTGCCGCCGCCATGGTCGTCACCTTCAGCGTCGGCGCCCTCTCCGCCATGAACGCCATCGGCAGCGCCTACGCCGAGAACGTGCCGGTGATCCTGATTTCCGGCGCCCCCAACACCAACGATCATGGCTCGGGCCACCTGCTGCACCACACGCTGGGCAACACCAATTACGGCTACCAGGCCGAGATGATGCGCCACATCACCTGTGCCGCCGAGGTGATCTTCTCCGCCGAGAACGCCCCGCACCAGATCGACAACGCCATCCGCACCGCCCTGCGCGAACGCAAGCCCGCCTATATCGAAATCCCCTGCAACCTCGCCAACGCCGCCTGCCCCGCCCCCGGCCCCGTCAGCAGCCTGCTGTCCGAACCCGCCGCCGACCAGGCCAGCCTGGATGCCGCGCTGGAGGAAACCGGCCGCTTCCTCTACGCCCGCGACAAGGTGGTCCTTCTGGTCGGCAGCCGCATGCGCGCCTCCGGCATCATCGACCTCCTCCCCGCCCTCGCCGACCGCATGGGCTGCGCGGTCACGGTGATGGCCGCCGCCAAAGGCTTCTTCCCCGAAGACCACCCCGCCTATCGCGGCGTCTACTGGGGCGAAGTCAGCTCCCCCGGCGCGCAGGACCTCGTCGAGGGCGCCGACGGCATCCTCTGCCTCGGCCCGATCTTCAACGACTACGCCACCGTCGGCTGGCGCGCCACGCTACGTCCCGAAGACACGCTGCTGGCCGACCTGCACGGCATCACCGTCAACGGCCGCGTCTTCGAAGGCTTCTCCATCCGCCAATATGTCGAGGCCCTCACCGCCCGCGCCCCCCGCCGCGCCGGCTCCGCCGAAACCCCACGCCAGCCCCAGCCCACCATCCCCACGGCAGCCCGCGACGCCCGCCTGACCAACGACGAAATGGCCCGCCAGATCAACGCCCTGGTCGACAGCAACACCACGCTCACGGCCGAAACCGGCGATAGCTGGTTCAACGCCGTCCGCATGACCCTGCCCGGCGGCGCCAAGGTCGAAAGCGAGATGCAGTGGGGCAGCATCGGCTGGTCGGTCCCCGCCGCCCTCGGCGGCGCCCTCGCCGCCCCCGACCGCCGCCACGTCCTGATGGTCGGCGACGGCTCCTTCCAGCTCACCGCGCAGGAAGTCGCGCAGATGGTGCGCTACGAACTGCCGGTCATCATCTTCCTCGTGAACAATCACGGCTACGTCATCGAAATCAAGATCCACGACGGCCCCTACAACTACATCAAGAACTGGGACTACGCCGGCCTCATCGCCGCCTTCAACGCCCAGGACGGACACGGCCTGGGCCTCCACGCCACCACCGCCGGCGAACTGGCGGGCGCCATCGAACAGGCCAAAGCCAACACCCGTGGCCCCACCCTGATCGAATGCGACCTGGACCGCACCGACTGCACCGAAACCCTGGTCAAATGGGGCACCAAAGTCGCCGCCGCCAACAGCCGTCCGCCGAAAGTGAACTGAAGGAAGAACCTTCTTTTTCTGAAGAAAAAGAAGCAAAAAGACTTTTATTCGTTGGCTTCTGGCGGATTGTTCCGCCAGAGGCTTACATGAATTATATTATGTTTTCTTTTTATATTAGTCAGAGAATAATTTTACACGATGAGCCAAGAAGGAAATCATATTATAAGTGTAGCGGTCAATCGCTGAGTCGTTTTAATCGTCTTGCTCATCGTTAACGCTATTCGCCTCGAAAGCCTTTCCTTGGGTAATTTTCATCCCCTCGCGATAAAGGCTTGGAACCTTAAAAGAGTCTTTAATAGTTTCTAAAAAGCCATTGGCGGTTAGCGCCTTGATTTGCACTCTCGCCTCATCAGGAGTGAGCCCGAGAAGTTCACAAATAGAGGCAAGATTATGTTCAGCCTTACTGCCTCGAAACTTTTCAATCGCTTGTACAGAAGACCCAGCTTCAGCAAAAAGGGTATCATCTACACGTCGTACACTTAAATCCGAGAGGCCATCACGTAGTGCGTCCGGCTCGAAAATCGGTCGACTGTTAATAGGACGCTCTTCAATGCCCTCTCTCTTGAGTTGCGCATCCTGCGAAAGTTGAACTAAGTCAATAAGATTACGGGGCGGCTTTACATCGTTACCGTCGCGTATGCGCCGCATCATCCATACCCACGTAATAGGTTTACGTGTCCCGGCATCAACTTGCTGAGGGAATAGTACGTCAAAGATACCTTGATCGCTTAAATCCTTGATCCCAAGCATTTTACAAAATGTAACATTCTCTCGAACACGTCTAGATAGAAGATTTAATAGATCTGGGTCACGCCAAACGATATCAAGCTTTCTCGCATTAACGTGCGTAAGATTAACGAATCCCCCAGCAGTAATTCGACTAAACAGATCCTTACGAACGAATAATTTTATTTTAAGCCTATTAAATTCTGAAAAATCCAGATAAGTTCTCAGTAACGCTCGTAGAGCAGGCACTTCTGTATCTGGATGGCCCGCGAAAGCCTCATCTAGACGATCAAATGCAATCCAAGCCGTTATATCGGCTTCTTCCATGCATCGGTTTAGAAGATTTAAAAGTGATTCTACGGGAATATCATCACTTTTAATACGTTGCACACTCTCCTTCGAAAACTGGACTTTAGGTGTAATTACCGGATAGCCATTTGCGTCAACTGAGCACTCCAGCTCTGCCGAATCCCATTTGAACCAAGAACCGATTGATTGCAGGGCCCGCGAGAAAGCATTCCGAGGAGCATCAACTTCGGTCCGCAAATTTAGCCCACGAAGAACCTTATCTAAGATTTTCATAGATGACGTAAAATTGCCTTCATAAATTCCCAGTATCCAATTTCCAGAAAAAGATAATATGTAACTTTTCCACAATAGATTATATTCGTATTCTGTAAGAGGATCTCTTTGCGTAAGCGGCTGAAAAATCGGATTCCCAGATGGATTAAATGCCGGTATAACTTCTACGTTTTCAAGACCTGGAAGAGTCGTATACTTCTTTTGAAGTATCTTGTATATTGCTGTTTTTCCAGTCCCTTTATCGCCGGCAATAATATCTCTCTGATCTGTCACCAATTCTCGGAAAGCATTCGTCTCTACAAAATATCTCTCTAATGCGTCGTCAAACTCGGCAACAGATTTACCGATATTAAGATGCTGCAACGCTTCCTTAAGAGTAGTCATTGTGGCTCCGAAAAATTAAAAATTGTTCCTGCCAAGCAATATGATCGACGTCTGAATTTATACGATAATATTCACAACATCAAACCATCTTAATATCATACTGCGACCATAGATCTCAAACAATGTTTCCTCCTCCCCAAAAATGGAAAACCTCTCGTCATATCCGCGCTTCAAATCGAAATAGATCCCGGAAACACACCACATAAATAATATAAAGAGGATTGATTACCCTAAAATCGATTCCATGAGAAATAAAAATATATGGAATATTAGATCAATCTACCTATTTTTATCAAAAAAATCTTTTTTTCTTCTTATATCTTCCCGTCATTTTATCGGTCAGACCCCATATTCCGGGCTGTAACACATCCCTTCGATCCACGCCCGGATATCCTCCGGGCGCGGCACCGTCGCCATCCCGTTTTCGAACAGATATTCCGCCAGCCGGCAGGCCGACGTCACCTCGACTTCCAGAATCTGCGATTGCGGCGGGTAAAGCATCCCCCGCGCCTGCGCCGAAGGCGACACCTGATCGGCCAGCGCATGCGCGGCCTCGATGATCAACGCGTCCGTGATCAGGCGCGGCCGCGTGGCATAAACCGCCAGCCCCAGACCGGGGAAGATGTAGAAATTATTGGCCTGTCCTGGCCGGAACACCATGTCCCCACGCATCACCTGCGGAAACTGGATGCCGGCAGCATACAGCGCCCGCCCGTCCGACCAGCCATAGGCCTGCTCGGCTGTGCATTCCGGGCGCGGAATCGACAGCGGGAAAATGATCGGCCGCGCATTGATCTCGGCCATCAATTCCACGACCGGCTGGGTAAACGCACCCCCGGCCGTCGAAACCCCGATCAGCACACTCGGCTTCACCCGACGGATCGTCTCCAGCAGGTCGCGCGTGGGTGCTGCCGCATGAGCATAGCGGCGCTGCTCCTCGGTCAGGTCGGTGCGCGAAGGCTCGACCAGCCCCTTCACGTCCATCATGACGATGCGCGAGCGCGCTTCCGCCGTCGTCAGCCCCTCGGCCTCCATCGCGGTCACCAGCAGGTCAGACGTGCCCAGCGCCGAAGACCCGGCACCGAGGAACAGGAAAGTCTGGTCCGCCAGTTGCTCGCCCTTGATCCGCAGCGCCGTCACCAGACCCGCCAGCGTCACCGACGCCGTGCCCTGGATGTCGTCATTGTAGCACAGCACTTTTTCGCGATAACGCTCCAGGTACCGGATCGCGTCCGTGCCCTTCCAATCCTCGAAATGGATGCAGCAGGCCGGAAACACCTCCTGCACCGCCGTCACGAATTCCTCGACGAACGCATCCAGCTCCGCTTCCGGCGGCGGCTCCCGCCGCAGGCCCAGATAGAGCGGGTCGGCCCGCAGGGCGGCATTGGTGGTGCCGATATCAAGCTGCACCGGCAGCGTGGTGTGCGGCGGCACCGCGCCGCAGGCCGTATAAAGCTGCAACTTGCCGATCGGGATGCCCATGCCGTTGGCCCCGATATCGCCCAGCCCCAGAATGCGCCCGCCCGTGGTCACGCACAGGAAGCGCACATCCGGCACCGGCCAGTTGCGCAGCACCTCGGCAATGCGCCCCTTCATGTCCAGGCTGATATACATGCCCCGAGGGCGGCGATAGAGATGGCTGAACGACTTGCAGACCTCGCCCAGCGTCGGCGCATAGACAATCGGCACGAAGCGCGCCGGGTCGGACATCAGCACCTTGTAGAACAGGGTCTCATTCCGATCGACCAGCGCCGAGAGGTAGATATAACGCTCCAGATCGGTCGGCTTGGCATCCAGATGCTGAAGCACCCGCTCGGCCTGGCGCTCCAGCGTTTCAATCTGCGGCGGCAGCAGGCCCTCCAGGCCCAGGGCCCGGCGCTCGGCGGTCGTGAAGGCGGTCCCACGGTTCAGGAACGGATCGTTCAGCAGAGCCGTGCCTCGCAGGGTCTGGCGGTCGGATGTCGTCATGTTCGGGGTCCTCCATGCACAGATCGGCGGCCGATACCGGGACTGTCAGGAATTTCGTGTGCGAGGCGTTGTTCACGTTGTTGATCAGACGGTGGCGCGTGCGAAGCGTTCACCGAAGAGAATGGCGAACTGGGCCTTTGCCATGGACC
>NZ_JABEQL010000041.1 GCF_014174215.1 Gluconacetobacter tumulicola
CCGCTCAATCATCTCCTCGACGCACACCCAACGCCCAAACCAAGGGTGCCAGGGGTAGAGAACCTCCCGCTCGTCGGTATTATGGGTCTTGCAGAGTAGCGCTCTATAACGCCGTCAGGCCCCACACCAGCCTCAATGGCATGACGCCAGAGGCTTTCGCCCAACACGCCAAAAAGGCATATATCAACCCACAGACCCCAACTCAGAACTGAGGGCATGTTGGGGGCAAGGTCACGACAAGCACTGAGGGTATCGAGGACGATCACACCGGCAGGCCGTTGTTCAGTTCATTCTTTAACTTCTGAAAGTCCGCTAAATATCTGCGCGAAATGCAAATTATTACCTGATGATTTCATCAAGTTTCTTGAATCCGAGAAGAATACAATCTTCCTTTCATAATCAATCAGAACCTGATGATTTTCAAAAAAAGGTGTTCCGATTACAGCGTCACCGGTCCCGTCTTGGACTATAACGGACGTTTCAGGTAATTCGTCATCCGACACATGCATGTCATGGACAATCACCTTCCTTCCCATAACTCCATCACCGAAACTACTTGTATAGCGGATCATCACCCGCTCCCCTTTTGCCACGGCGTTCTGGTTCAACTCGGGTATGATGGTCCATCCTAATGGGACTACCGTTACACCAGTATCTGGATCCAGAGAAAATAATTTCTCTATTCCATCTATTTTAACAGGAATTTTCCACCGATCTCCCCTCATCGGTAATGAGTACACCTTATCACCCAAGAGTTTCTTCTCTACATCGGTACAGGAATCATCCCGGGAGATCTTCAGCAAAGCGAGACGCGCATGCGGCATGTCAATCAGCACCTGAAAATTCGACAATATCGAATCACCAATCACTCCGACGAGCGGCTTCCCATCGATTGTTTGAGTAACCACTCCCGGCATCCGAATAAACTGGGGTGAATCGACTTTTGCTCCTCCGATTTCCAAGCTGTCCAGAAACGAAATCTCAGCAGGAACAGTGTGACCCGCATTTTCCGTAATGCGTCCTCGAATTCGGCCTGGTCTTAGGGTAAAATCTTGACTCTCACGTAAATAGAGACCACCGAAGAAAGCAGGACTGACGTACATCGCAACATCACGTCCATTCACCTTTACAGGGATGATAGGTGTATCATTTCTCCCTCCCAAAAGAGGGAGAATCAGTGCGGCTGCAACACAAGATCTACGTTCTTCCGCCCAGACCTGTTGGATGTGACACATAAAGATCAATATTAAAAATATTTTCTTCAATATTTCTTACTCCAATTTCATGAATAGACTTTCATAGAGAGTTTTGGACAGAATAGAAATTCTGTCCAAAACTCTTTTTATAAAAGAAAAACTACGCGATAAAAACTGTCCCTCTACGAAATACGATGGCTTGGATCGGCCAGCCAGTCTGGTTCATAGATATCTCCGCTAAGAATTTCTTTCGTTCCAACCTTGTATCCCATGGATCTATAATACTTCTCAATAGAACCGATATTCATTCCTGAGAGTATCCGTTGTGGTCAAGCGGCTTTTGGCGTCCAGAGGCGGTTGTCCCGCAACAGCGCGTTGGCGAGCACGATGAGTTTTTGTAAATGCTGGATGAAAAGTCCGCAAAAGTGCTGGATGAAAAATCCCCAGTTTCTGGTTTCTGGGGATCAGCCAGGGCCTTGATCCTCGGTTCCTCTCCTGGGTGGCCGTCCACGGCGTTTTGGTAGCGGAGGCGGGGTGAGATTGGCATGGGCCCGCGTATGCTCCGGCACCAGGTCCGCGTGTTGACGCAACCGGTAACTGGCCCCTTCGAACCACGCGCCTACGCCACGCGGAAATATCCGTAATCCTGATGCAGGATCAGCATGAGTTCGATTGAATTTTGAAAATTGACATCATGCCTTTTTTGCCCATGATACATTTCGTCACAATATCGAGGTGCAAGATATGAAACAGAAATTTTCTGCTGTGTCGTCCCTGTCCGACGCCGAATTGGACGCTATCTCTGGGGGAATGCTCCTTTGGAGTAAGGAACAATGTGTAGGTGCCTTTACCGCATTCGGAGGCATTTTCGGGTCCATGTTTGGTGGCGCTGCCGGAGGTGGCGTCGGTCTTGGCATTGGTGCAGGCCTCGGTCAGGCTTTTTGCCCTGCTATTTCGAGAAAAGAATAAAATAGAACTATGAATTTTCTGCCTTGGAGATGTCGAGACGATGGACTCTTCTCAAATCAATGGGCTTATAATTAGCGGCGGTATTGTCGCTAGTGTCATTCCAAACAAAATCGTAGCAACAGCGATAGTCATCGCCGGGATATCAGTATCCCTTCTCAGGGTTGCTGGACTGATAAAGATATAAGGTTAAATTTTTTCCATTATATCTCAATGAATAGATTGGGTGCGGTTGCCACGTCGTGGCAACCGCCTTTTAATCCATATTCTTTGATTCATTCCTTTCCTGTCTCCGCAAGCGCCATAGGCACACGCGGCGACAACTCGCCTTACCGACCAGAAGGATACCGACATAATTTCGACACATATTGATATGTTTGGAAAATTCATGCCATGCACGTAAGTGATGAAACAAAAGAACACCTCAACAAGACTGAAATGGTCCGGATTCTATATCTTGGCCATTCTACCTATCATTTCAGCTCCATCCCCCTGCGCCGGAAAAGATCGGAATAGCACTTATTCTCTGAATGATGCTTTGACGGTCGCCTATAATTCCGCCCCGCAATTATTGCGGGAACGGGCTCTGCTCCAGCAGACAGACGAAGGGGTTCCGAAAGCCCTGTCAGGTTGGCGGCCGACAGTTTCCGTCGCTGCCAGCGCCAATTACAATCAATCCAGCTATATCACTTATCCATTTGGTGGATCATTCCGTTATAATCAGCAATTTTCTGCCCCCGGCTATAACGCAGGTGTGACCGTCACCCAGCCCCTGTTCGCCGGCGGCAGGACCGTCGCCTCGACCCGGCAGGCCATGCATTCGGTCATGCAGGAACGCGCCCGCCTTGTGCAGATCGAACAGCAGGTTTTCCAGAACGTCGTCTCGGCCTATGTGTCCCTGACCCAGGCCCATCGTCTTCTGGACCTGACAAAACGCAACGAGGATACTCTGGCCGGGCAATTACGCCTGACCACAAGCCAGTTCGGACTGAACCAGGCCACCCAGACGGACGTTCTGCAGGCCCGGTCGCAATACGAGGCCGCACGGGCCGCCACCCGCCAGGCCGAAAGCGATCTCGGCGTCGCCGAAGCCGCATTCCAGCGCCAGGTCGGCACGCCGCCTCCACGCGACCTCGCACCACCCCAGTCCCTGGTCCTGCCTGTCGCGCAGGAAACCGACGCCGCGCATCTTGCCGTGACCAACGCCCCCCAGGTGATAGGCGCCCAATACGCCCTTGCCGCCGGACAGGATGCCGTGAAGGTCGCCTTCGCGGCCCTGATGCCGCAGATCGCTGCTCAGGCGTCTTTCCAGCATCAGATCAACCAGAACGATGCGAAATTCACCGAAGACGGTGAGATGGCCACGATCCAGGCGAGTATCCCGCTCTATCAGGGTGGATCGGAATATGCCGCGATCCGCGCAGCCCGGCGCGCGGTTGACGCCGCCCGCCATGATCTGGACGATCAACGAAGAGCAGCCATTCAGGCGGCGGACAGCGCCTGGCGCAAATGGCAGGCGGATCGCGATCAACTGACCAGGAACCGAGAGGCCGTCTCGCTGGGTGAAGCCGCACTCCGCGCCATCCAGCAACAGGAACTATTAGGCGTCCGCACGACGTTCGAGGTGCTGCAACAGCAGCAGCTTCTGTTCCAGCAGCAACGGACGCTGATCCAGAACATCAGCCAACACGGTGCAGGATTCCTATGCCCTTGCCGCCGCCATTGGCCGCCTTACTGCCCGCGATCTCGCTCTGGATGTCACCCTTTATGATCCGGCCACTCACCTCAAAGAGGTAAAATGGAAAATGATAGGAACAGAATAATTTATAGTTGCAATGAATAACGTCAACTTATTGAAAAATACCATTCCAATATTTTCAACATATACAATGATATCAATTGTGATAATATCCAGGATGCTTCGGTGCATTCAAAAGCATATTTTGGGGCCTTCCAAACTTAATCGGATCATCATCAACGGGAGGAAAATTCAAATTATAACAAGCATGAGTATCCCCCTTATTACATGCAAAATCATCTTTGCACCCAGATAGGAATATTATCATAATTGCAAAATATAACATGTTTTTCATTTTTTATCCTTCTTATTCAAGATTTCTGACAGAAATCAATAAAACACACCACCATTCATCTGAATGATGAGATATATTAAAAAGATCATTATCTTCTGATGCGGAATCATACCGCCCACCAGCGTTGGCGGCGTTGCTCACGCGCCTCCCCGACGATGCCGACGAGCTGTCGAAGACTTGAAACCCGGATCGCGCCGCAGGTGATCGAGGTCGTCGGCGTCCTCGTAGCCGCAGGCAATGGCCAGCATGCGGGCGCGCAGAATATCGGCCACGCCGTGTGTCACCCGTCGCGGATTGCGTGGATCGGCGATGAGCCGGGCGAGGCGATCAGCCAGGCCGATCCGCCGCTCGGCGGCAGCCAGCAACAGGACACCACCATCCGAGGTGATCCGGCCACCATCAAAATCAGCCGTGATTTTCTTGCGTCGGATGGCTGGAAACAGGAACGGCTGGCTCGTATCGTCGGACATGGCGGGTGTGGCTCGGCGCGATCGGAGAAACGGAGGGACTCGACACCCAATTCGTAAACCCAATCAAAAGCTTAGGCGATACCCGCCACCCAGCCCCGACCAACCCCGTGAATAAGATGGGCTAGCGCCAACACCAATGCCCCTACTCAGGCGCTTGCCAGGCACGCTTCGGTTATGCTCGTCGAGGATCTTGGGTAGGACACGCTCAGGAGCGATACGATCGAATGATGAAGCCGATGTCAATCTGTGCGGTTCTGAGATACATGGGTTGGAATGGGATCGGGTTGATTGCAGGAGGCGGGAATCCAATGACAGGAGTGACAATGCGGGCTTCCATACTGGCATTGTTGGCCGCGACTAGCTTGTATCCGATACAGGCGCAAGCGCGGGGAGAAAGTAACTGGCCCAGCTACAATCGCACGCTCACGTCCGAGAGATTCTCGCCTCTGAACGATCTCAATGACTCAAACGTCGCCAACCTGAAAACTATTTGTACCTTCGATACCGGCGAAACCACTGCATTTCAGTCAGGTCTTGTTCAGGTGGACGGCGCACTGTTCGCCACGACCGAGCATAATACCTTCTCGATCAACCCAGATACATGCGCAGTGAACTGGATAGCGCATGAAGACTTTCCAAACTCGTATCTTGGCGGGCAGCGAGGTGTCGCAATCGCCGACAGCCGGGTATTCCGCGGTGCGGCTAACGGCCATGTCTATGCCTATGACGAAAAGACTGGTGAACGTCTTTGGGACACACAGATTGGCGACCAGTCGAAGGGAGAAACCGCACCAGCGTCACCCATCACTTGGCATGGCCTCGTGTTCATTGGCAATGCAGGCGGTGACAATCGCGGCGTTAAGGGACGCATGTACGCGCTCGACGCGAAAACCGGCAAGATCGTGTGGGAGTTCTACCTCGTTCCGAAGAAGCTCGGCGATGTCGAGCGCGGCCCACAGGTCCAGGGTGCCGCGCCCGTGACCACCTGGCAGAACGCTCCGGGTGTCGAGATCACCGGCGGCGGTACTTGGACGTCCTATTCGCTCGATCCCGCCACCGGCCTGCTTTATGTTCCGGGCGGGAACCCTGCTCCCGACTTTATCAAGAGCTTGCGGAAAGGCTCCAATCTCTATGCCGGCTCGATCGTCGTACTCGATGCCGAGACCGGTGCCTATCGCAGCCATTATTCGATCGTGCCCGAAGATTTTCATGACTATGACGTATCCTCGGCTCCCACTCTGTTCTCCAGTCGCAACGGTACGCCGATCATGGCCGTCACGCCGAAAGACGGATTTCTCTATGTGTTCAATCACAAAACGGGAAAGCGTCTCTACAAACGCGCCATGACGACCCAATTCAACACCGCCGCACCGCTCGTGGAAACGGGTACGCGATTCTGCCCGGGCACCCAGGGTGGCTCGGAGTGGAACGGACCGGCCTATGATCCATTGCACGATGCGATCATTTCCGGTCAGGTCGATTGGTGCTCGACCGTGCATATCGATCCCGACGACAAGACCATGTCCGTCTCCGCCGCTCAGGCCTGGACGGGCTCATCGCAGGATGGTTTCGGCAAGCCAGACCCGGTTTCCCAATGGGCCGGGTGGCTGACCTCGGTTAACGCCTTGACCGGCAAGCAACGCTGGCGCTTCAAAGCTCCGAACCCGATCATGGCTGCAGTGACCCCCACTGCTGGCGGCATCGTTCTTTTTGGCGACATGGGTGGAAATCTGTTCGTGCTGGACAGCCAAACCGGCCGCCTTCTGTTCAAGACCGACTTGGGAGGCGCGCTCGCTGGCGGCATCATTACCTATAACGCCGGGAGCGGACAGAAAGTGGCGGTATCGACCGGCCTGACCTCCAAGATCTGGCCAACGCCGAAAGCGACCGCGAAGATTGTCATCCTGGGGAACTGACTTCTACAACCCCGCTTGCTGTCAGGTTGTGAGACGTCATTAGGATCAGGTATCGTGGGCTATTACTGCCTACGCCCCCTGGTTTGACGTTGAACGCCCGAATGATCGCTGATGCACCAGATCGATCCCCAAGCCCGGACGACCCCATCTGTCCGGGCCGAAATCGCGCGCTCGACGGAAGGGACCGGAGTGTTGGCGCGACGCTTCGGCATCAGCGACGAGACGGTGCGCAAATGGCGCAAGCGCGGAGTAGAGGGGATGCACGGATCGTAGCAGCAAGCCCCGGTTGCTGGCTTGGAAAGCGACCGAGGAAGAGCGCGCGATCGTTTGCCACCTGCGTCGCGCCACCGAGTTCGGACTCGATGACCTGACCTTCGTGCTGCGGCACTTCCCTGCCCCACCTCAACCGCGACAGCGCCTGGCGCATCCTCAAGGATGCAGGGCTCAATCGTCGGTCGGTGAAGGAGAAGAGCCGTCCGTCCGGCGCGGGGAGAAGAGTAACCGGCCGTTCATGGCCGCCTTATGAGTAGGAGGGTGGATTGGTAAGTTCACGTCGTTAACCCATCTTATTCACGGCATTGAGTATTTTGCGTGGATTTTTCTGCTTTTGTGGTTTGTGCGCGCGGGATCGCACCGAGTTGAGGCGGCGTCATTTTAAAATGGTGGATGGTTGCGGCTGGGGTTGCGGGGACGGGGCGGGTTCGGGGGCGATAGCCCCGTCTGTCACGGGCCGGCAGCCTGCATTGAGATGGCGAGACTGCGGAAAAGTGCCGCTTCGGGACAGGCGGCGGCAAAGGCGATACGGACACGGGTCGCGGTTTCCAGGATGCGTCCTGCGATTTTCAGGAGACGATTTCGTAACGTGGTGAATTCGGCCGAGGCGAGCGGCTGCGGGGCTGGGATGGCGTCCCGCAGGGTGAGCATCAGCCAGTATGCGGCGGTGTGCAGGACCAGGCGGACCTGGTTGGCCAGTGGCGATCGACAGCTCGTGCGGTCGGATGCCAGTTGGCCCTTGTGAAGCTTGATCAGGTTTTCGGCCTGTCCACGGGCACAGTAGAGGGCATCGTAGAGCCATTCGGCGTTGCCGCCTCGCAGGCTGGTCACCACGCAGCGTATGTCGAGACCCAGCGTCGTGGCTTCGATCCGGGCGGCGCCGCGCCGCTGTTGCTTCCACGATTTCGCGCCATAGCGGATTTCGGCATGGCCGCGCAGGGATTGCGCCCGCGTCTCGGCGCGCCGGACGCGGATATCATCGGCCGCAGGTTCGAGAAGCCGGTGCAGCACGCTGTTGCCCGCAAGGCCGAAGATGTAATCGACGTCATGCGCCTCGCACCAGGCCATGACTTCGGGACGTCCGTAATGACCATCCCCGCGCATGGTCAGCCGGGTATTGGGCCAGTGGCTGCGAATGCGGCGGATCATCGGGGCGTTCTCCCAACGCGAGATCGTGGGTTGCGAGCACAGATCCCGCCCCGTATCGGGCAGTCGTCCGCAGGCGAGCTTGAAACCCGGATCGCGCCGCAGGTGATCGAGGTCGTCGGCGTCCTCGTAGCCGCAGGCAATGGCCAGCATGCGGGCGCGCAGAATATCGGCCACGCCGTGTGTCACACGTCGCGGAGTGCGTGGATCGGCGATGAGCCGGGCGAGGCGATCAGCCAGGCCGATCCGCCGCTCGGCGGCAGCCAGCAACAGGACACCACCATCCGAGGTGATCCGGCCACCATCAAAATCAGCCGTGATTTTCTTGCGTCGGATGGCTGGAAACAGGAACGGCTGGCTCGTATCGTCGGACATGGCGGGTGTGGCGCGGCGCGATCGGAGAAACGGAGGGACTCGACACCCAATTCGTAAACCCAATCAAAAGCTTAGGCGATACCCGCCACCCAGCCCCGACCAACCCTGTGAATAAGATGGGCTAGGCGCTCGGTTAAAACGCTTAGCCGCACGGTGCGCCTGCAAGCCTATGACATGCTCCTCGCCACCAACCGGCAAACCAGTGGTGAAGGCTATCGCTTGATGGCCGACGTCGCGCGAGCCAGCGCCGCCGCTGATCGACAGGCCCGGGGGCTCCGGGCACCGCGCCACCAGGCGCCCGGCCAGAGCGAATTCTTTCTTTTGAAAGGAAAATACAAAACGCCCCCGCCTCGAAGGAGCCGGGGGCGTTCCGCCTGAAACCAGTCCGCTGACGAAAACTCAGGCGGCTTTCACAGCCTCGCCACCAGCGGCTTCGATCTCCGCCCGGGCGGACTGCATCTTCGCCATCAGCAGATCCAGCGCCGGCACGTCCATCTTGTCGGCGGCGTCGTACGAAGCCTCCAGCGCGGCAAGGCGCGCCTGGCCGTCGGCCACCGACAGGTCGGCCAGCGCGATCGCCTGGTCGGCCAGGATGGTGCAACGGGTGGCCGTCATGTCGGCGAACCCGCCGGCCACGAAGAACCGGTCCGTCACCGCCCCGTTCTCATACAGTTCGACCACACCGCCGCGCAGCAGCAGCATCATCGGCGCGCGATCGGGCATGGCGGCGATATCGCCCTCCAGGCCCGGAATCACCGCCATCTCGACAGCGCGCGAGAAGAGAACCTTCTCGGGGCTGACGATCTCGACCTCAATCGGCATGGGCTGTCTTCCTTGCGCCGGAGTCGACCGTTCAGGCCGATTCCTTCATCTTCTCGGCCTTCGCGACCGCTTCTTCGATCGAACCGACCATGTAGAACGCGCCCTCGGGCAGGTGGTCGTATTCACCAGCCACGATCGCCTTGAACGAGCGCACCGTGTCTTCCAGCGAGACCAGCTTGCCCGGCGCGCCGGTGAAGACTTCGGCCACGTGGAACGGCTGCGACAGGAAGCGCTGGATGCGGCGCGCACGCGCCACCAGCAGCTTGTCATCCTCGGACAGCTCGTCCATGCCCAGGATGGCGATGATATCCTGCAGCGACTTGTAAGTCTGCAGGATGCGCTGCACGTCGCGCGCTACCTGGTAATGCTCCTCGCCGACGATCTTCGGGTCGAGCGAGCGCGAGGTCGAATCCAGCGGATCGACGGCCGGATAGATGCCCATTTCCGCGATCGAACGGTTCAGCACCGTGGTCGCATCCAGATGGGCGAAGGTCGCCGCAGGCGCCGGATCGGTCAGATCGTCGGCCGGCACGTAGACGGCCTGCACCGAGGTGATCGAGCCCTTCTTGGTCGAGGTGATGCGCTCCTGCAGGGCGCCCATCTCGGTGGCCAGCGTCGGCTGGTAGCCCACGGCCGACGGGATACGGCCCAGCAGCGCCGAAACCTCGGCACCCGCCTGCGTGAAGCGGAAGATATTGTCGACGAAGAACAGGACGTCCTGCCCTTCCTCGTCACGGAAATACTCGGCCAGCGACAGGCCCGACAGCGCGATGCGCGCGCGCGCACCCGGCGGCTCGTTCATCTGGCCATAGACCAGCGCCACCTTGGAGCCTTCGGTCGTGTTCTCGCCCAGCTTGATCACGCCCGCGTCCTGCATTTCGTAATACAGGTCGTTACCCTCGCGGGTACGCTCGCCGACGCCGGCAAACACCGACACGCCGCCATGCGCCTTGGCGATGTTGTTGATCAGTTCCTGGATGATGACGGTCTTGCCCACACCGGCGCCGCCGAACAGGCCGATCTTGCCACCCTTCAGGTACGGGCACAGCAGGTCGACGACCTTGATGCCCGTGACCAGGATCTCGGTCGCGGCCGCCTGCTCTTCGAAGGACGGCGCCTTGCGGTGGATCGGGTAGCGCTTGGTCGAGGCCACCGGGCCACGCTCGTCGATCGGCTCGCCGATCACGTTCAGGATGCGGCCCAGCGTGCCGGGGCCGACCGGCACCGTGATCTGCTCGCCGGTCGCAACGACCTCGGCGCCACGGGTCAGGCCGTCGGTCGAGTCCATGGCGATGCAGCGCACTTCATGCTCGCCGATCTCCTGCGCCACTTCCAGCACGACCGTCTGGCCGTTGAAGGTGACATGCAGCGCATCGAGAATGTGCGGCAGCGTGCCTTCGAACTGCACGTCCACAACGGCGCCGCGCACCTGCGTCACGCGGCCGACAATGTTGCTGGACTGGCCCTGCGTGGCGGCAGGAGCCTCGTTTACTGTGGTTTCCGACATGGGGTCAGCTCCTGCGACGAGGGAAGCGGATCGTGTCTCAGAGCGCCTGGGCGCCCGAGATGATCTCGATCAGTTCGTTGGTGATGTTGGTCTGGCGGGTACGGTTGTAGGTCAGGGTCAGCCGGTCGATGGCCTTGCCCGCATTGCGCGTGGCATTGTCCATCGCCGTCATGCGCGCGCCCTGTTCGCCCGCGGCACTCTCCAGCAGCGTCGCGTAGAGCTGAACCTGAAGGTTGCGCGGCAGCAGGCTGGACAGCAGCTCTTCCTCGCCCGGCTCGAACTCATACACAGGCGCGTCGGCCGAGGCCGCCGTATCGTTCGCCGGCAGCGCCAGCGGGATCAGCTGCATCTCGGTGGGCGTCTGCGACATGACGTTCTGGAAGCGGTTATACACCACCGTGCAGACGTCGAATTCGCCCTTCTCCGCCATCGCGGCAATCCGCTCGCCCAGCTCGGCGGCCGCCGAGAACGGGATTTCCTTGCCGCCCGAACCATGGACATGGTCCACGATCAGGTCGGAGAATTCGCGCATCAGGTAATCGTGGCCCTTCCGGCCTACCGGCAGCAGGCGGACGGTCTTGCCCTCGGCCTGCAACTGGCGGATCAGGTCACGCGTCTTGCGGTTGATGTTGGCGTTGAAGCCGCCGGCCAGCCCGCGATCGCTGGTCAGCGGGATCAGCAGGTGGATGCGGTCGTTGCCCGTGCCGGCCAGCAGCGTCGGCAGGCCGGACTGGCCCCGCGTGCCGGCACCCAGTTCAGCCAGCATCCGGCGCATCGCGGCCGCATAGGGGCGGGCGGCTTCGGCGCGGGTCTGGGCCCGGCGCAGCTTGGCCGCCGCCACCATCTTCATGGCGCTGGTGATCTTCCGCGTCGATTTGACGCTGCCGATCCGCGCGCGAAGGTCCTTGAGGGATGCCATGGGTGCCTGTCCGCCCTCAGCCCACGAACTGGCGGCTGAATGCCGTCAGGAAGTCGCTCAGACGGGCTTCGTTGTCCTTGGTGATCTGCCGCTCGGTGCGGATCGAGTCCAGGATGTCCTTGCCGGCCGCATGCAGCTCGGTGCGGAGCTGGCGCTCATAGGCCGTCACCTTGTCCACCGGCACGGCGTCGATGAAGCCACGGGTCCCGGCGAACAGCACGCACACCTGCTCCTCGACCGGCAGCGGCGAGGTCTCGGGCTGCTTCAGCAGCTCGACCAGGCGCGCACCGCGGGCCAGCTGCTTCTGCGTGGCCGGGTCGAGGTCGGAGGAGAACTGCGAGAACGCAGCCATTTCGCGATACTGCGCCAGCTCCAGCTTGATCTTGCCGGCAACCTGCTTCATCGCCTTGATCTGCGCGGCCGAACCGACGCGCGACACCGAGCCGCCGACGTTCACCGCCGGGCGGATGCCGCGATAGAACAGGTCGGTCTCCAGGAACACCTGGCCGTCGGTGATCGAGATCACGTTGGTCGGGATATAGGCCGCCACGTCGCCGGCCTGGGTCTCGATGACCGGCAGCGCCGTCAGCGAACCCGCGCCATATTCGTCCGACATCTTGGCCGCGCGTTCCAGCAGGCGCGAATGCAGGTAGAACACGTCGCCCGGATAGGCTTCACGGCCCGGCGGACGGCGCAGCAGCAGCGACATCTGGCGATAGGCCACGGCCTGCTTCGACAGATCGTCATAGACGATCAGCGCATGCATGCCGTTGTCGCGGAAATACTCGCCCATCGCGCAGGCGGCGTACGGGGCCAGATACTGCATCGGCGCCGGGTCGGACGCCGTCGCGGCGACGACGATGGAATATTCCATCGCGCCTGCTTCTTCCAGCGTGCGCACCAGCTGCGCCACGGTCGAACGCTTCTGCCCGATCGCGACATAGATGCAGTAGAGCGACTTCTTGTCGTCGCCCAGCGCGTTGACCGGCTTCTGCGCGACGATGGTGTCGATCAGGATGGCGGTCTTGCCGGTCTGGCGGTCACCGATGATCAGCTCGCGCTGGCCGCGCCCGATCGGCACCAGGGCGTCGATCGCCTTGATGCCGGTCTGCATCGGCTCGCCGACCGACTGGCGCGGCATGATGCCCGGCGCCTTGATGTCGGCACGCTTCATGGTCACGTCGCCGACCAGCGGCCCCTTGCCGTCGATCGGGTTGCCCAGACCGTCGACCACGCGGCCCAGCAGCGCCTTGCCGGTCGGAACCTCGACCACCTTGCCGGTGCGCGCGACGGTGTCGCCTTCGCGCATCTCGGAGTCGTCGCCGAAGATCACGACGCCGACATTGTCGTTCTCGAGGTTCAGCGCCATGCCGCGCTGGCCGGAGGCCGGGAACTCGACCATCTCGCCGGCCTGCACGTTCTGCAGGCCATAGACGCGGGCGATGCCGTCGCCGACCGACAGGATCGTGCCGGTCTCGGCAATTTCGGCGCTCGTGTCGAACGCGGCGATCTGCTGCTTGAGGATATCCGAAATCTCAGCGGGACGGATTTCCATCACGCGGCTCCCTTCATGGCGTGGTGCAGGCGGGTCAGGCGGGAATTGAGGCTGGTGTCATAGAGCCGGGCGCCGACGCGCACGACCAGACCGCCCAGCAGGGCCGCGTCAACGCGTTCCTGGATATTGACCTTGGAATAGCCGGCCTCGGCGAGGCGGGCCTGAATCTGAATGCGTTGCAGGTCCGTCAGGGGCTGGGCCGACACAATCTCGGCCACGGCCTCGCCCCGACGGGCTGCCGCGATGGCCGCCACCGCATCCAGGATCTCCCCCAGACGGGACAGGCGGCGGTTGCGGGCGATCACGCCCACGAAATTGCGGATGACCCACCCGAAGCCCTGGGCCGCCAGCACGGCGTCCACGGCACGCGTCGACACGGCGATATCCAGCGTACGATTCGTCAGGACGCTGCGCAGCTCGGCGCTTTCGGCGATCAGGCGCCGCAGCGAGGCCGCATGGTCCAGCACATCATCAAGCAGCCAGCGCTCGGCGGCGAAATCATAGAGGGCCGTCGCGTAACGACCGGGCAGGCCATTGGCAACGGAGGCGATCGGTATTGTTGTCGTTCCACCCGAAACCACGGTCGGTCTTTCCATCCCAGTGTCTTAGGTCATTGCAGCGCGCCAACGGCACCGGAACGAAGCCGGAGCCGATGGCGCGCCTCTAGCATGCTGACCCGCCCCGCGCAACACACGCATCAGGCCGGTACCGGCACCAACGCGGGCCGGAAGGCAGTCGTTTCGCGCTCGGTCAGCGTCACACCCAGATCCACGACGGGCGGCACGTCGCGCACGCCCGCCAGCAGGTCCAGCACCATCCGCCCCGTCCGCTCGCCGATCGCGCGGTAATCGACCGCCACCGTGGTCAGCGCCGGCACCACTTCACGCCCGATCTCGAATCCGCCGAACCCCATCAGCGACACATCCTCGGGCACCCGCACGCCCCGGCGCCGGCACTCCATCAGCGCCCCGACCCCGACCAGGTCCGACACCGCGAAGACCGCATGCAGGTCCGGCGCCCGCTCCAGCAGCGCCCCCATGGCCTGCGCCCCCTGGGTGAAGGAGACCGGCGGCTTGCCCATCCGCTGCACCAGGTCCTCCCGCAACCCGGCCTCGCGCAGCGCCTCCAGAAACCCCTCCAGCCGCCTGCCGCCGCGATGGTCGCAGGACAGGCCGTCGCCCTCGGCCGCCAGCACCCCGATTCGGGTGTGCCCCAGCCCGATCAGGTACCGCGCGGCCAGCCGCCCGGCCTCGTGGTTCGAATAGCCGACCATGTAATTCACCGGGCTGGGCGCCAGCCCGGCCATCTGCACGATGGGAATCGTCTCGCCCGCCAGCAGGGTCCGCAATGCCGCCCCGCGCGGCCCCGCCGGCAGCACCAGCGCCTCGGCCCGCCGCCCCAGCATGTCGCGCACATGGGTCAGCATTGCGTTTTCGTCATAGTCGGTATACCCGATCAGCAACTCATATCCCTGCCGGCGGATGATGTCGGTCAGGCCGCGCGCCGCATCGGCGAAATTCGTGTTGGTCAGCGTCGGCACCACCAGGCCGACGAATCCGCTGCGCCGGGTCGACAGCGCCTCGGCCGCGCGATCGGGCACATAACCCAATTCGTCGATCGCCCGTGCAATCGCCTCGCGCGTGTCGGGGCGCACCAGATGCGGCGCCCGCAGCGCGCGCGACACCGTCATGCGCGACACGCCGGCCCGCGCGGACACATCGATGATGGTCGGCCGCGCGCCCGCGCGCGCCACCGCCGATGCGGCGTCAGGCTCCGTCGCCCGCCGCGCAGCACCCGAAGCCGCCGTTTCCCCGCCTGTCGTCCGCCTGCCCGTCATCCCCGCCCATGCCCCTGCGTCGCAACCCAACATGCTGGCGACGCGCTTATAGTCACCTCGCCCGGCGGCCGACGCCAGACATATCGTCAAACCCGCCATGTGCCCGCGCACGATCAAGGAGACATTCATGCCCGCTTCCCCCCTCTTCGACCTGACCGGCCGGCTGGCCCTCGTCACCGGCTCCAGCGGCGGAATCGGCTTCGCCATCGCCGCCGGCCTGGCCGATGCCGGCGCCCATGTCATCCTCAACGGCCGCGACGCCGCAAGGCTGGACGAATCCGCCGCCCGCCTGCGCGACGCCACGCCGCCCGGCGCCACCCGCACCATCCTGACCCGCCCCTTCGACGTGACCGACCGCCTGTCGGTCGAGGCCGCCATCAGCACCATCGAGGCCGAAGACGGGCCGATCCGCATCCTGGTCAACAATGCCGGCATCCAGCGCCGCGCCCCGCTCGACGTCTTCCCGCCCGAGGACTGGGCCGAAATCATCCGCACCAACCTCGACAGCGTGTTCTTCGTCGGCACGGCGGTCGCCCGCCACATGATCCCGCGCGGCATGGGCAAGATCATCAATATCGGCAGCGTGCAGTGCGAACTGGCCCGCCCCGGCATCGCGCCCTACACGGCGACCAAGGGCGCGGTGAAGAACCTGACGCGCGGCATGTGCGCCGACTGGGCGCGGCACGGGCTGCAGATCAACGCCATCGGCCCCGGCTATTTCGAGACGCCCCTGAACCGCGCCCTGGTCGCGGACCCCGATTTCAACGCCTGGCTGACAAAGCGCACACCGGCCGGCCGCTGGGGCAAGGTCGAGGAACTGCAGGGTGCCGCCGTGTTCCTGGCGTCGGACGCCTCATCCTTCGTCAACGGCCAGACGCTCTATGTCGATGGCGGGGTGCTGTCGGTCCTGTAACCAACGATGGGCGCATCGTCGAACAGCCCGCGCGCCACCCGCGCGCTGGCCCGCGCCCGCTCCCCGGTCGAAACAAGGCCCAGCCCCGCCACCACCCCCGACAACCCCACCAGCAACCACCAGACCCGGTGCGTGGCCTGCGCCAGCGCAGCCCCGCCCCCCACGGCATGAGCCCCCATCATCGTCCCCGACAGCGCCACCCCCAGCAGCGCCCCGATCTGCCGGCTGGTCGAGGCCAAGGCCGCCGCCAGCCCCGCCTGGTCGCGCGGCATCCCCGAAACGGCACTGTTGGTGATCGGTGCATTGCACAAGCCAAATCCGCAACCGCACAGGCTGTAAGCCAGCAGCAGCACGGAAGGCGGCGTCACCGCCGTCAGCCCCGTCAGCAGCAGCGCACCGCACCCCAGCCCGCACGCCGACAGCAGCAGCGGCAGCCGCGCCCCACGCGCCCCGACCAGCCGCCCCGACAGCGGCGCACACACCACTACCCCCAGCGCGAACGGCAGCGTGAACAACCCCGCCTGCATGGCCGACAGGCCCCGCGCTTCCTGCAAATACAGCGTGTTAAGGAACAGGAACGAACTGAAGATCGCAAAGGCACAGACCGCAATCACGATCGCGCCCGAAAACGGCAGCGCCCGAAAAAACCGCAGGTCGAGCAACGGGTGGCGACTCCGCCGCTCCACCCGATACAGCACCACCAGCCCCACCGCCGCGACCGCCAGCCCGGCCCGGATCGCCGGCGCGTGCCAGCCATAATCCCGGGCCTCGATCAGCGCGGCGGTGGCAGCGGCCAGAATCAGCGCCA
The DNA here is from genome assembly GCF_014174215.1 of Gluconacetobacter tumulicola. Taxonomy (GTDB): domain Bacteria; phylum Pseudomonadota; class Alphaproteobacteria; order Acetobacterales; family Acetobacteraceae; genus Gluconacetobacter; species Gluconacetobacter tumulicola. The sequence goes on from NZ_JABEQL010000041.1 coordinate 16,797, forward strand.
CCAGCGCCTGCCCCGTCCGGTCGATCGGCCGTACATGCACCGCACGCGATTCGGGGATAAAACGCAGGCTGAGCCCCAGCGCCAGCGCCCCGACCGGCAGATTGACCCAGAACACCGCCCGCCAGCCGACCAGCGTGGTCAGAATGCCGCCGACCAGCGGCCCCAAGGCCAGCGCCAACCCCGACATCGCGCCCCACACGCCGATCGCCCGCGCCCGCAAGGCAGGCTCGACAAAGACATTGGCGATGATCGACAGAGCCACCGGATTCAGCATCGCGCCGCCCAGCCCCTGGAACCCGCGCGCCAGCACCAGCGCCCAGCCATTGGGCGCCAGCCCGCACAAGGCGGACCCCAGGCAGAAGACGATGATTCCGCAAACGAATACCCGCCGCCGCCCGATCCGGTCGGCGGTCGATCCCGCCAGCACCAGCAGCGTCGCCACCACCAGCGTATAGGCGTCGACCACCCATTGCAGCATCGACAGCCCGCCGCCCAGCGCGGCGCGAATCGCCGGCAGCGCCACATTGACGATGGTCACATCCACCATCACCAGGAACAGGCTGAGGCAGCAGGTGGCCAGCACCAGATGCGGCCGGACCGGAGAGGGATGGCTCATATGCGCGATATCGGGAGGATGGAGCGGGCGAAGGGAATCGAACCCTCCTCAGAAGCTTGGAAGGCTACTGCATTACCACTATGCTACGCCCGCCCATATGGTCCTTCCTTACCGCCGAATCCGCCCCTCCGGCAAGCCCTCTCGGCCATCGGCGACGGGCGATACGCCCCGGCCGGAAGAACGAATCGCCCCCCCCCTCTTGACTTTGCCCGCCGGGCATACTTTTTTCCGCTGCCTGCGCCGGGTTCGCACGGGTGGCCAGGGGAACAGCTTTCCGCTATTCCATTGGTCGGCGCCGCAGGCGGCTTGCAGGGGTGTAGCTCAATTGGCTAGAGCGCCGGTCTCCAAAACCGGAGGTTGGGGGTTCGAGACCCTCCACCCCTGCCACTCGCCCCGGTCGGGATTTCTCCCGCCCGGACCGTGACGGTGCCCCCGACATGCAGTATTGGTTGATATCCGGCCTCGTCCGCGCTCCGGTCCGGACGGCGGCATGGCGGTTCGAGAAGGGTGTTTCGTGTCGGTCAGTCCCGCGAAATTTGTGCAAGATGTCCGTACCGAGGCGACCAAGGTCACATGGCCCACGCGTCGCGCCACACTGGTGACGACAGGGGCCGTGCTGGCAATGGCCACCATGACATCGGTTTTCTTCTTTGTCGTCGACCAGATCATCGGCCTGGGCGTACGTGAACTTTTTGGGCTTGGAGGCTGAGGAACGACCATGGCGAAACGTTGGTACGTCGTTCACGTCTATTCGGGCTTCGAGAAGAAGATCGCCCAGCACATCACCGAGCAGGCGGCCCAGAAGGGCCTGTCCGACCATTTTGGTGACATCCTGGTCCCCTCCGAAGAGGTGGTCGAGGTCCGCCGCGGCCAGAAGGTCAATGCCGAGCGGAAGTTCTTCCCCGGCTATGTGCTGGTCAACATGGAACTGACCGACGAGGCCTGGCATCTGGTCAAGGACACGCCCAAGGTCACCGGCTTCCTGGGCACCAAGACGCGTCCCTCGCCGATCACCGCGGCCGAGGCCGAGCGGATCATGAAGCAGGCGCAGGAAGGCGTGGAACGTCCCCGCCCCTCCGTCACCTTCGAGATCGGCGAGCAGGTGCGCGTGTCCGACGGCCCGTTCACGTCGTTCAACGGTACGATCGAGGAAGTGGACGAGGAAAAGGCGCGCCTCAAGGTCAGCGTCTCGATCTTCGGCCGCTCCACTCCGGTCGACCTCGAATACAGCCAGGTCGAAAAGCTCTAGGAGTCCGACCATTCGGATACAAAAAGGGGCGCCTTGCGGCGCCCCTTTTTCGTTTCATCCCTCGCAAAGGGCAAGGCCCTTTAAAAACCCATTCGTTATCAAATGATTGGGGTGCAGGGCCTCAGGCCCTGCCGGGTCCAGGGCAGAGCCCTGGTTAAGCATCAGACGGGCGGCGCAACAGGCCCCAGCACCCGCAGATGCGCCGCCGCACGATCCGCCACTTGCCCCAGCAGCGCACTCAGCGCCGCCACCAGCCCACCCGTGCCCGAACCGCTGACCGGCAGGTTCAACGCCAGCACCTCCGACGCCCCGCCATCATGCCCGATCCAGTGGACGGCCAGGCTACCCCCCAGCACCGCCTGCCCGCCGGCATCGCGCGAAAAGCGCGTCACCGTCAGTTCGACGGCGGCCAGCGCCGTCGTCGCCACCGCATCGTTCTGGGCGAAGATGGTGCTGCCCGGCAGGCGCTGCTGCAGGTCCGCCGTCAGCACATGGCCGATCATGCCGGGCAGCGCCTCGCCCCAGGCATCGCCGCTGGCGGTCAGCAGGCGGTAATCGCCTTCGCTGCGCACGATGCGCTCACGATCCAGCGCCATCGCCACCGAAGGCGTCCGCACCTCGATCACCGCCGGCCCGCCCGCCTGTGCGGCGCCGGGCCATGGCACGAGCGTATAGACATTCGGGTCCGACGAACACGCGGCCAGCGGGCCGGCGGCGGCAACGGCAAGCAGACCGCCCGCCCCCCGCAGAACCGCCCGGCGCGAGGCAAACGGGCGGGATGGATGCAAGGAGGATAGAGGCCCTGGCAGTCTCATAGACTAGCGTCCCGTGATCAGCGCCGAAGGATGGCGATTGAGGAAATCGGTCAGAAAGCGCAGCGACCGCGCCGCCTCGTTCAACTGCACCAGCATCTGCTGCAGGTCGCGGTGGAAGTCGGTATCGCCGCCATAACTGCCCATCAGCTTGTTCGCGTTCTTCAGCGTGCTGTCCAATTGCGCGCTCATTTGCGGCAGGCGCTGGAATAGCGGGTGCATGCCGCTGCGGGCGTCGCCGGCCAGCGCCTGGACGTTGCGCAGCGAATCGCGCAGCGCCACAATGGCTTGGCGTACCTCCGGCGAATCGATCCGCGCGTCGGAATGGGCCAGCAGATTGTTCAGATTGTCGCCCACCTGCGTCAGCGGCATCGCCGCGATCTTGTCGGCAACGGTGGACAGCGAATCCATGATCCCGCTCATCCCGCCGGCCTTGCTGGGAATGACCAGCGCCATCCCCTCGGTCCCCACCGTGGCGGGCGTGGCCTTCTTTACGAAATTCAGACTGATCATCGACTCGCCGGTCAGCAGGCTGGCGCTGTCGACCGAGGCCCGCAGCCCGTTATCCACCAGCGCCTGGACGGTCGCGGCCATGGTGTCGCGATGAATCTCGCTGAGCGGCAGGATACGCTCGGGCTGGATTTCCATCCCCACCCGCACCCGGGCGGTCCCGGCCTTCTGGTCCAGCACCAGCTTCACGCTGGTCACGGTCCCCACCTGGATGCCGAACATCGTGACCTGCGCCCCGACCGTCAGGCCGGACACCGAACTGGTCAGGTAGGTCACCAGCGACACGCGCTCGCGATAGCCCGCATTATCCGCCGCCTCATTGCTGTCATACAGGCGGAAGACCGAATTCTTGGGTGCTTGCGGCGCGAAGGTACCCTCCCGCTTGTCCGGCAGGCCGAACGCGACCCCGCCCGAAAACAGGGCCTGGATCGATTGCAGCTTCACCTTCAGACCGCCCGCACCCAGCCCCACCTGAACGCCCGACACGTTCCAGAACCGCGTATCGGTGCGCAGGTAGCTATCATAGGGCTTGCGGATGAAGACCTGGATCAGGATCGGCCCCTCGCCCCCCGGCGGCATGGTATAGCCCAGCACCTCACCCACATCGATGTCGCGGAAGAAGACCGGTGCCCCCTGCCCGATCGACCCCAGCGAGGGACTGATCAGCGTATAGGTATTGCCCGGCTGGTCCGACCGCATCCCCGGCGGCGCCTCCAGCCCCTTGAATTCGGTGGTGCTGGTCCCGCCCGGCACGCCCGGATCCATCGCGATATAGGCCCCGGTCATCAGCGTCTCCAGACCGGTGACGCTGGCACCGTTCAGACGCGGCCGCACCACCCAGAAGCGCGCATGGTCGGTCAGCATCGGTGAGGCGTTGGCGCTCATGCGCACCCGCACCTCGACATGGCGCATGTCGCGCGTCAGCGTCACGTCCTGCACGGTGCCCAGCGGCACGGCCTTGTTCTTGACCTGGGTCTGGCCGCTGGTCAGCCCGTCCGCGGTGTCGAAGACAATGGTGATGACCGGGCCCCGCCCCATGATGCCGCGCCAGCCCAGATAGCCCGCAATACCCAGCGCCACGATCGGAACCAGCCAGACGATCGAGAAACGATAGCGGCGCGCCGTGGCCTCGGGCGCCGAGGCAGCGCGATCGCCGGAATGATCTTGTGGGTCGTCGGTCACGCCTGCCTTGGCTCCATCCTGTCAGTCCTTGCCGCGTTCCGGCCACGCCGCGCGCGCACGGCGGCGGACGTCACACCATCGGGAGACGGGCCGTTCAGGCCCGCCGCATCCCACATCACCCTAGGGTCGAAGCTCCATGCCGCGAACAGGGTCAGCACCACCACCGAGGCGAAGGCCACCATGCCGGCATTGGCCGTGACGCTCGCCAGCGTATTGAACCGGACCACCGCCACCAGGATCGAAACCATGAACACGTCGATCATCGACCACCGGCCGATAATGTCGACGACGCGGAACAGCCGCGTGCGCTGCACCAGCGCGAAGGACGACCCGCGCCAGGTGCTGGTCACCATCCAGCTCAGACTGAGGATCTTGAGCATCGGCACCAGGATGCTGGCGAAGAACACCAGCAGCGACAGCGGGATCATCCCGTCCTGCCACAGCTCGATCGCCCCCTCGATGATCGTATGGCCGCCCCCGCCTCCCAGCTTGAAGAAGGTCATGACCGGGTAGAGATTGGCCGGAAAATAGAAGATGACAGCCGCCATCAGTAAGGCACTGGTCCGCGCCAGCGTGTCCGGGGCCCGGCGCCACACCCGATGGCCGCAACGCGGGCAGATGCCGACACAGCGCAGATTGCTCACCGGCGCGCCCAGCTCACCTACCAACCCGCAGGACTGGCACGCCACCAGATGATCGACCGGCGGCAGCGGAATATCGTCGATATGGACATTGCTGACCATCACCCGCTCGCCGTCTTCCTGGCGCGTGACGGCATCCACGCGCCGGTGCTGCCAGATCCGTTCGGTATCCAGCGTCGAATCCGTGGCCGCCATGGTCAGCATCAGCGCCGAAATCAGGTAGACGGCCGGCCCCACATCGACATGGGCCAGATCGGTCAGCTTGGTGTAGGCGACGAAGATGCCCAGGACATAGACCTCGATCATCGACCAGGGCCGCATCTTTTCGTACCAGATCAGCAGGTGCGGCGCCCAGTCGGGCATATGGCGCCGACTGGCAGCATAGAGGATGGCGAACATCATGCCGATCACCACCGCGGGCGCCGCGACGGTCACCAGCCCGACCAGAATCCCAGCCTCGCCCCACCCTTCATGCAGCAATTCCATCGGCCCGGTGACCAGATCCACCGTGCGCTCGCGCCCATACACATCCAGCGTCATCAGCGATGACGCCAGGGCCGCCAGATAGAGGGCACAGGAACTGATGCAGAACGCCAGCGGCGTCTGGAGCGGCGAGGTCCGGCGCCGCCATTCCAGCGTCTGCCCGCACCGCGCACACGCGGCCAATTCGCCGGCCCGCAAGGGCGGGCGGCGCTGAAACAGGCCGCATCCGGGGCATTCCACCAGATCGCCGATCGTGCGGACATGGCGCAGGTCGGCTGTCCGACGTGGCCATGCGGCCCGACGGAACATGCGTGAAGTCCGCGCTGACATCGTCTCGCTCATGACCCACCGTACTATAGATCAAAATCGGACCGGCGATAGTCATTCAGCATATTGCTGCCATGACCAAAGCCGGAGGACGGATGGATGGAGGAAATCTTTCCTCACGAATAGCCGCCGCACCATCGCATGACCAACCCGGCGCTTCCGGGGTCATCACGTGAAAACCAGAATATTTGGACAACGGCACCGCAGGCTGGCGACACCCCCTCGCCCAACCCTGCCCCCGTCTACGGGATATACGATAACGATCTCTTGAGTCCGCCGCCACGGAAACAGGCATCAGCCCTTCAGGAGGGCAAAGACGGCACGAACGCCAACGATATCATCATATGGAAAAATGTCTTGGTGAAACCCGAAGACAGGGAGGGCAGTATGCTGCCAAACCATTCAGCCCATGATCTGCGACCATCAGAAGACTGAAGTGGTGCCGGTGAAGAGATTCGAACTCCCGACCCCATCATTACGAAACAGGTGCTATAAAATACCCTCAAAGTGCCTCACGATGCCTAGTCGTGCAAAAACAATGGGATAAGTGAGACGAAAAAGGCGACGAGATGCCTAGTGGTGCCCGAAGACGCCTGTATTACGATTCTAAATGAGTCCGGATTGAGTCCGGAACGGTGGCCGACAGGCCCGAAAAGGCAGTCCGAGGGGCTGAAAAATCTGGGGAGATACACAATTGCAGGTGTATAGGTGTAATAGGTGTAACACACATATATTATATACTGTTTTTATTGACTTTTTTCCTCTCATGCTGGTTACACCTTCCATTTCCAATGGTGTAACAGGTGTAACCGGGGCCAGCCGATGAAGCTGACAAAGCGGGAAATCGACGTTCTGGCCTGCCCGCCGGGGAAGCGGGACGCGCTGTTCATGGACGACGAAGTGCGCGGCTTCGCGATTCGCGTGACCGAGACCGGCTCGAAGGTCTTCCTGTTCCAATATCGATTCGCCGGGCGCGTGCGGCGTCTGGTCCTCGGCCCCTATGGCGACCTGACCCCAGCCCAGGCCCGAAAGCTGGCCGAGGAAGCGCGCGGCCGTGTGCTGGCCGGTGGCGATCCGGTCGGGGAAAGAAAGGCCCATGCCCTGGCCGCACAGGCCGAGATAATCCGCCGGAAGGCGGAAGCGGCGGCCTACGTCCTGACGCTGGATCGGCTGATCGGTCGGTGGCAGGAAGGCCCCTTGCAGGATCGCAGCCCGTCCTACGCCAAAGAAGGCCCCGCCCGCCTGCGTGCCAGCCTCCCCAAGCTGCTGGGCAGCCCCGCCCGCGCGATCACGACGGCGGAAATTCAGACCCGACTGGATGACGTCGCCCGCAATCACCCGGTATCGGCCAGGCGGCTCCATGCGCTGGGGCGATCAATGTTCGGCTGGGCAGAAAAGCGGGGTCTGGTGCCCGCCAACCCGTTCACCGGAGCAATCCCGGAAGGGCGCGACATATCGCGGGAGCGGGTGCTGACAGACCTGGAACTGGCGGCCATCTGGAACGCCGCCGGCCGGCTGCCCTACCCGTTCGGCCCGTTCTTCCGCCTGCTGACCCTGACGCTGCAACGCCGCGACGAAGTGGCGGGCATGAGTTGGGCCGAACTCTCCCCCGACCTGACCATCTGGACGCTACCGGCCGAGCGGGCAAAGAACGGCCGAGCGCATATCGTCCATCTGTCGGAACCCGCCAGGCACATCCTTGCCGGCCTGCCCCGGCAGCCTGACCCGAAGACCGATACCCTGTCGCCCTATGTCTTCACCACCACCGGCCGCGCGCCCATCAGCGGCTTCTCCAAGGCCAAGACCCGGCTGGAACAGGCGATGGCCAAGGCGGTGGGCACGCCGCCGGGAAAAGAAGCCTCATCCCTGCCGGATACGGACTGGCGGCTACACGACCTGCGGCGAACGGGCGTGACGGTCATGGCGCGGCTGGGGATCGGCCACCATGTGGCAGATCGCGTCCTGAACCATGTGCAAGGCGCCATCAAGGGCGTGGCTGCCGTCTATCAGGGCCACGAATTCGAAGCCGAGCGGGCGGCGGCGCTCGATAGCTGGGGCCGCCATGTCCTGACCGTAGCGGAGGGCCGCACGCAGGGTCAGCAGGCCGGCAACGTAGTGCCGCTGCGGCCACAGGCTTGATATTCAGTTCTGTGCAAAGGCGAAGGACCGAACTACCAGCGCACCCCTACCGACGCGCCGGGTCGCGTGCCTCGCGGCGTTCCGCCGCCCGGTGCCGTTTCCAGAAGGGGCGCTTGAGCCAGCGGAGGTGCTTTCGCCAACCGCCATAGACTGCCAGATGCCCGGCTTTCGCATGTGCCATGACCGATCCCCTCTGCCCCAGACAGATCAGATATCGCGCCGGCCCATCGCATAAAGAGCCAGCCCCGCCAGCCCGAACGCCACGGGAATCCAGAAGACGCTAAGGGCGAAAACCACCGTGTTCATTCTTCCAGACCTTTCAGCAAGGCTCCGGCCACCCAATACAGCCCGAACGCCACCATAGCAGACAAAGACCCGGCAGCCAGAATTATGAGCCGCTGCGTTGGCGTAGGGGACGATGCCACCAGGGATAAGACAGGCGACACAACGCCGGCGGTGAGGGCATAGGTTGCCACCGTGTTGACGGCATTGGCGCGTAGCTTCGTCGTCTCGTTGTGGATCAGCTTCTCGCGCGGCGTCATGCGCCATCCTTCCTGTTCGCCCGCCGATCCCGGCCCGAACGGATGACCCGGTCGCCTTCGCGGATTTCCGCCTGGTCAAAAAATGCGTCGGTCAGGTCCGGGGCCTCGTCGGGATCGGCCTGGACGGACATGGGCGGCGTGATGGGGGCATCCTTCCTCAGCCGCACTCCTGCGCCACCACCATTTTCGGGAATGAACTCAACGCCGGCGGTTTCCAGGGCTGTGCGGATGGCTGACAAGGTTGCTGCTCGTGGCGCACCCTCACCCAGTTCAAATCTGACAATTGTCCGTTTTGGTATGCCGCTATTCACAGCCATCTGGTCTTGAGACCATCCGATAAACGCACGGGCAGCGCGAGCCTGTCCGGGGGTTATGGAAATTTTGGTGCCATTTTCGCTTGCGGCCATTTTGGCGTTATGGCACTGAATTGGCCGTTCATCAATGAACAAATGGCCGAACGAGAAGCGTAGGACCTTCTCGTCCGGCCTAACCACAACCGAATCGGAGTTTCGGCAATGGCTGATCTTGCCTATGGCACATGCTCACAAACGTGGGCATGGATACTCGTACGCGCAACTGGGACATCGGTTGCCATTACATTCCTCTTTTTCGTCGCCCTGGCCGGCTTCGCCCGGCCGGAGACGCTGGCCATCCGTTCTGCGCCGCTGGTGCTGGCGGAGAACGGCCGATGAACGCCCATTACAACGTCAGCAAAGGCCCCGCGAAGAGCCTGTCCCCGGTCTGCGATATCACCCATGCCTCCGATGATTTGGCCCAGTTGGCCATTCTTCTGCGCTGGGCCGGTACCGCCGTGACAGACTGCCTCTCGCCCAACAGCGTTGCGATGTCCGAAGTCGGGAGTGCCATGAGGTGGGCCGGACAGATGATCGAAGAGCGCTGTGCCATCATCAGCGAGGCGGCCAGCGGCATCGACGTTGATAGCCCTGTCACCATCAAAAAACGGGGCGCGCCATGAATGATCACATGGCAGCCACCCCGGCGCCGAAGGCTGCGGGCGATGCCGAATTCATGCGGATTGCCACCTGCGCACAGGACGCGCAGGCGGCATTCGTGGCGTCCGTAGAGCGGTGGTCCGGTGTCATTCACATGCCACCTGACGCCGAGACCGAACAGGACCGGCTCTTTCTGGTCGCTGATGACTTACGACGGCAAGCCATGTCCATGCCAGCCCGAACAGCAGCGGGCCTGCGCGCCAAGGCCCGGATGGTGCTGGACACCATCGGGCTTGATGACGATGACGTGCTTCCGCCCGGCGATCAGGATTTTCCGGCCTGGTCGTTGGCCCGCGATTTACTGGGGCATGCGTATGACACCTTTTGCACATGGCCGCCCCACCGCAAGGCTTGCCTGTTCCTGCTTTGTCCCAGATCATAGCCCCTGGCGCGGCTAGGTTTGGCCGCCGAACGCCGGGACCCCACGCTTGGCCCGCCGCGCCGCTTCCATTCATGCGTGGGGGTAGCCGGCGTGGGGCGGCGGATATGACGGACAACAGCGCAAAGCTGCGGCTGGATCGCGGCGAGTGGGTAACATTGGATGAAGCTTTTCCAGAACTGGTTCCCTCCGACTTGCTGGACGGGATTTGCTTCTCAGTTCTTGAAGCGGAGACCATGGGGGGTATTCCCCACATTAGAGTCTAATCCGATCTGTTTGGATCATATCCTGCGGCCCTGAAGTAGTTTGCGCATTCGGCGGGCATGAAGTTTTGTGAGATGAGACCGATGACGTCCCATAATCCGG
>NZ_JABEQL010000042.1 GCF_014174215.1 Gluconacetobacter tumulicola
GCCGCCGCCTCACGAAGGATGTCGAGGCAACAATCTCGTCATCCCACGCCTGGTTGATGATCGCCCATATCCGCAGAGTTCTGCGGAAAATTAATCAGACCGCTTTCTGATTCAGGCTCTGAGGGAGCAGGCGGCGGACTTGGCCGTCGCCTTCAATCAGAACAGCATCGGAATGACTGAGGTCTGAGAGCCACGCGCACTTCTTACGGCGACACCACGGTCGCGAACAGGACGCGCCTGAACTGCTCAATCGGTCGTGGAGAGCGATCGACCTTCATGCGCATCATGGCGCCCTCCCACGAGGCGAGAATGAACGCCGCCATGTCATCGGCATCAAGGTCGCTACGAATCTCGCCCGCCTTCTGACCTGCGCGAATGGCTTCTGCGAAGGATGACGTGAGCGCGCCGCAGATCTCGATCAGGTGGGTGCGCAGCAGCTCGCTATGCTCGGGCACTTCCAGGCTCATGTTGCCGACAAGGCAGCCGTATCGCCAACCGGCCATCTCAAGCCATTCGGTGATCGCGTCAAAGTAGGCATGCAGCCGCTCGGCCGCCGGCCTGCTCTCGTCGCGGAGCGTCTCGTCCATGATGGCCTGGGTAAGCTCATGATAGCGGTCGAGGATCGTAACTGCGAAGGCCTTCTTCGACCGGAAATGGTTTGTGAAGCAGCCTTGGGGAACGCCGGCGTCGCCGGTGATCTCACGGACGCCGGCGCCGGCGAAGCCCCGCTCGTGCAGCGTCCGCACGCCGGACTCGATGATTTTCTCGCGAAGTGAAGGTCGGGCCATTACATATAAATACAGCTGGACGTATTCATTTGCAAGAGGCTTAGCTGAGTGAGGGGTTTCCCGAGCTCTTGCCCTCCGTGCCCACAATGGCCCCCGGCTGGTTTCAAGGAGACCGAGAAACATGGCGACGATCGAATGTACGCCTGCAGCGTTGCAGGCCGCTGGCGAAGCTCTTGGCGACGCTGGCCCGGTCTACATGGTCAACCTGGTGTGCTACCGCACCGAAGCGGTCTATGAGGCGGGTAGCACCTTTCCGCCCTGCTCGGGACGCGAGGCCTATTTCCAGCGTTACGCTCCCGCCTTCAACAAGGTCGCGCAAGGCGAGGACTACGGGCTCTTCTGGGTGGGCAATGTCCATGGCGTGCTCGTGGGGTCTGACGGGGAAGCCTGGGATGACATCGTCATCGTCCGCTATGCGAGCTTCGCCGTGCTGCGCCGCATCCTGGAGAGCGCTGCCTATGCGGAACAAGCCGCGCCCCATCGGCGCGCGGCGCTCTGGGACTGGAAGTTCATTGCGACGACGCAACCGGAGTTGCCGCGATGATCTCACCGCCCGTCAGGGCACCTTCACCCCAACAAGGATCGATCATGACCGGCGCTGGCCTTTCGCAACGCAGTATCGAGACCGATCGTCATCGGACGGTCTGGATCGAGGCCGGTCCCGCGCAGGGGCCGTTGATGGTCTTCCTTCACGGCTGGCCTGAGTTGGGACTCGTATGGCGACGGCAGATCGAATTTTTCTCGGCGCTCGGCTGGCGATGCGTTGCGCCGGACATGCGCGGATATGGGGGATCTTCGAGGCCCGATACCATGGCCGCTTACGAGGTTCGCGAACTCGTGTCCGACATGGTCGACTTACACGATGCGCTCGGCGGGGGTCCCGCCGTTTGGGTCGGGCATGACTGGGGAAGCGCGGTCGCCTGGTCCATGGCCTCGCATCATGCCACACGTTGCCGGGGTGTCGCCAATCTCTGCGTGCCCGACTTCGCGCGGGGGTTCGCTTTGCCGAATCTGGTGCCGCTAGTCGATCGCCACGTATATCCCATGGAACGCTATCCCGTTGGTCAATGGGATTATTGGCTGTTCTATCGTGAGCATTTCGCTCAGGCGTCACGCGATTTCGAAGCGGACGTCGCCGCGACGCTGGCACTCGTCTATCGGACCGCGCCGGAGCGGAAACCTGGAGAGCCGGCCTTCACTGCCGATATCCGCGCCCGGAAGGGCTGGTTTGGGGCGGCCGGTCGCCCGCCGGCCATGCCGCTCGACCAGGTCTTGTTGGGCCAGGACGACTTCGACGCGATCGTGAAAGCCTTCGCCGCGACAGGCTTCGCAGGCGCCGACGCCTGGTACATGAACGACGCCGCCAATATCGCCTATGCAGCAGACGCGCCCAATTTCGGGCGGCTCACGCTTCCCGCGCTCTTCATCCACGCGACCAACGATACCGTCTGTGATACGATGCAGAGCCGGCTGGCCGAGCCTATGCGCGAGGACTGCGAGCGACTGTCCGAAGTGACATTAGAAGGAGGCCACGAGATCATGCTCGAAGCTCCCGGCACCGTGAACGAAGCGATAGCACGCTGGCTTACGTCCGCGGCGCTCGTCTAAACCGAGACTGGAAAGAGAGATCGGTGCCATGTTCACGTTGGCGGTTGATTCAGACATCCCAGAAATCGTCGCACTGATGAACCGGGCTTACCGCGGCAACACCGGCTCGGGCTGGAGCACAGAAGAAGCCTATCTCGACGGTGACAGGACGACAGAGGCCCTTCTTCGCGGCGACCTCGCCAGAAAGCCGTCAGCCTCGATGCTCAAATGGGAGGATGAACGAGACGCGAGCATTGTCGGCTGTGCTTGGTTTGAGCCAATTGACAACCACACTTGGTATCTCGGATCGCTCGCAATTGATCCGACGAAGCAGAAGGGCGGGCTTGGCCGGATCATGCTTCAAGCTGCGGAAGAATGGGCGCATGATCGCGGGGCCAAGCGTATGCGCATGTCGGTCACCAACGTCCGTGAAGCCCTGATCAGTTGGTACATCCGCCGAGGCTATCGAAGGACCGGTGAGATCGTGCCGTTCCCTTACGGTGACGATCGCTTCGGGAGACCACTACGTGACGATCTTTCTTTCGTGGTTCTAGAAAAGTCACTTGAAACGGCGGCAATGGGGCCAGGTAATGGTTCAAGTCACCTCGTCGAACATCAGACCGTGCCGCCGGGTGACACCGACCATGATAGGCCGATGGGACCGGCTCCGAGGACCGACAGGTCCGAAGTCGAGCGCGAACACGGATGAGAACGCCGTAGACGAGGCTGTAACTCAAAGAAGCGAAGGGGACCCTTCCATTTCCGGTGCGAAGCTTAGCCCCGTCGCTCCCGCCCCCCCTTGCCGACGACCATATTGGCGCGGCGAACAGTGCATCACCCGCTTGAACGCCGTACTGAAGGACTTCTCGGATTCATAGCCGAGCGCCGATCCGATCTCGGCAAGCGACTGGCGCGTGGACGTCAACCTGTCCGCCGCCTGCATCATGCGCCAGCGGGTCAGATATTCCATTGGTGAGAGGCCAGCCCTCTCCTTGAAGGTGACCGAAAAGGCGGTGCGCGACATCCCCGCCTCACTGGCGAGGGCCTGGAGCGTCCATCTCTGGCCAGGTGCTCCGTGCATTGCCGCGATGGCCGCGCGCAATCGCTTGTCGGTGAGCGCGGCAAGCCAGCCTGTTTCCTCGGTAGTTCGGTCGGACAGGTAGAGCCGCAGCGCCTGGACCAGCACGATCGTCGCCAGCTGCTGCGCGACGATGAAATCGCCCGGCTGTCCCTCCAACAACTCCTGCCGCATGCGCTCGACGCACCAGTTCAGGGTCGCGCTGCCAGGACGATCACGGATGTGCAGGAGTGGCGGAAGGACATTTAGAAGCAGCTCTGACTGCCCTTCCGACAGCGTGAAGTAGCCACCGATGCTGAGATAGTCACCACCGCCATTATAAGTGACGATACCCCCACTCTGCTTTGGCGGCAGGACCTGACTGACATGGACCGGCTCGACCGAGAGGTTGCTCGCGATCTGGAACGGCCGGCCACGTGGCAGCAGGAAACACTCGCCGGCGTTGACCTGAACGGGGGGCTCCCCTTCCACCGATATCCAGCACGAGCCGGTCACGACGGCGTGGAACTTGATCCCGTCATGTGGCCCGAAGCTGATCGCCCAATCGCCGCCAGCATCAAAACCGCCTGATACGTAGCTGCGCAGCTTCAGGAGCGAGAGCACATCCGACAGTGCGTCCATCCATGATCTCCTGAACGATCGAAAACCATATTCGAACTATGCGACATGGATCGTTCCCTTTCAACCGCCTAAATTGGGTTTGAAGCCAAATAGAGGAGAAGCACCATGCGCATATTCGTGACCGGTGCAACCGGATGGGTCGGCTCTGCCGTGGTGAAGGACTTGATCGCCGCAGGGCACGAGGTCACCGGGCTCGCCCGGTCTCCCGCGAGTGTCGAGACGCTCGCAGCAGTCGGTGCGCAGGTGATGCGCGGATCGATCGAGGATATCGACGTGCTGCGAACGGCCGCGCGGGCAGCGGATGCCGTGATCCACACCGCCTTCAATCATGACTGGTCACGCTTCGCGGAGAATTGCGCGGCCGACAAGCACGCCATCGAGGCGTTGGGCGCGGAGCTCGAAGGAACGGAGCGGCCGCTGATCGTCACGTCCGGCGTCGCCCTGCTCGCGCCAGGGCGCCTCGCCACCGAGGCCGATATGGCGCCACCGGTCACGGAGCGTTTCCCGCGCGCGTCCGAAGCGGTCGTCGAAGAACTTCGTGGTCGCGGTGTCCGCGCCACCACGGTGCGCCTGGCTCCCACGGTGCATGGCGTCGGCGATCATGGCTTCGTGCCGCGTCTCGCCGGCATCGCCCGCGACAAGGGGGTATCCGCCTATATCGGCGATGGCCAAAACCGCTGGCCGGCTGTGCATCGGCTCGACGCGGCGCGGATCTTCCGCCTGGCACTGGAGCACACCGCCGAGGGGCCATTTCACGCCGTCGCTGAACAGGGCGTGGCGCTGAAAGACATCGCCGAGGCGATCGCGCGCCGATTCGATCTGCCGCTGGTCTCCAAGGCCGCCGCTGAGGCAAGCGAGCATTTCGGGTGGTTCGCGCCGTTCGTCGGTTTCGATGCGCCAACCAGAAGCGACCGCACGCGCGCGCTCCTGAATTGGAAACCCGAGCAGCCGGAGCTGCTCGAGGATCTCGCCCGTCCTGATTATTTCGGCGCCTGAGCAGCCGGCAATCCATCGATGGCTGGACCGGAAAGGAAGCCGGAATGCAAGTTTTTGTTACAGGAGCGAGCGGTTTCATCGGGTCCGCCATCGTCCGCGAGCTCATCGAGGCCGGGCACGAGGTCACCGGGCTCGTCCGCTCAGCAGAGGCAGTCGCGAAACTTAAGGCGGCCGGCGTGAAAGCCTGTCGGGGGACAATTGAGGATCTGGACGTCCTGCGACGGGCGGCGGCAGAAGCCGACGGCGTCATTCACACAGCTTTCTTTCATGCGCTCTCGCACGCCAGTCCCGGTGTCCGCCTGCGAATCCTGTTCGGCGGCCGCCCGGGCGGCATCGTCAGACGCTTCGCGACCCTGGCCGTCGAGGCGGACCGGCGCGCGATCGAGACGCTCGGCAACGCGCTGCGCGGAGATCAGCGATCGCTGGTCATTGCCTTTCCGACAATGGCGATGGCGCAGGGACAGCTGGCGGTTGAAACGGATCTCGCCGATCCGAATGCGGTGGGTGGCCTCAGAGCCCGATCCGAGGAGGCAGCTCTGGCGCTCGCAGCCCGCGGCGTGAAGGCCACGATCGTTCGGCTACCGCCTTCGGTACACGACGAAACCCGGCAGGGCCTCGTCACCCAGTTGATCGCTATCGCGCGCAAGAAGCGGGTCTCCGCCTATGTCATCGGCGATAGCGAAAACAGGTGGGGCGCTGTTCATCGGCTCGACGCATCGCGCCTCTTCCGCCTCGCCCTCGAAGAGGGCGAAGCCGCCGCCTGCTATCATGCGGTTGCCGAAGAAGGCATCCCGGTGCGCGACATCGCAGAGGCGATCGGCAGCCATCTGGGAATCCGCGTCGAAGGCCTGTTTCCGAAAGACGCTCCAAAGCATTTCGGCTGGCTCGCACCCTTCGTCGGCGCCGACAATCCAGTGTCCCGTGAGCTCACGCAGCAGCGCCTGAGCTGGCAGCCGACCCATCCGCGGCTCATGGATGATATCGCAACCGCGCTTCAAAGCACCGACGCGGGGGCATCACCGGCCCTCGCCTGAAGCGAACCCAAAGACACAAATATTCCTGCATGGCTCCGGTCGCGGAAAATGACGCGCGCCGAAGAGCGCCGATGCTCGGCCTGCGGACAATAAAGGAAAACCTCCGATGCGGTCGACCAAACTTCTGCCCTTTGCTTTCACCCTCGCGCTCGCTTTTGCCCAGCCGAGCTTGGCGACGCCTCTCGCCTCCGGCGTTCCCGGCATGCTCTTCGACCATGACGTGCCGATCACCATGACCGATGGCCTGCAGCTGCGCGTCAACATCTATCGCCCGGAAAAGCCGGGCCGCTACCCGGTCCTGATGCTGATGGGCCCCTATGGCAAGGATACGAGCCTGGCCGATGCGCCCGCCTACAAGACCTCCTGGACCAAGCTGATCGCCAAATATCCGGACCTCTGCAAAAAATCCTCCTGCCGCTACATCCGCTTCGAGGCGCCCGATCCCGAACGCTGGGTCGCGAACGGCTATATCGTCATCCATGCCGATGTCCGCGGCGCCGGCGCATCGCCGGGCGTGCTCGATCCCTTCTCCACGCGGGAGACCGAGGACTATGCCACGCTGATCACCTGGGCGGCGCACCAGCCTTGGAGCTCGGGAAAGGTCGGCCTGTTCGGCACGTCCTATCAGGCGATCAACCAATATCAGGTCGCCGCCCTACAACCCGAAGGCCTCGCGGCGATACTGCCGTGGGAGGGGGCCTACGATCAATATCGCGAGATCGCCTATTACGGCGGGATCCTCAACGTCGCCTGGGAATATTGGTGGACGCATCAGGTGGTGCCGAACCAGAATGGCAATGCGGAAACGTCGCTGGTCGACTCCATCAATGGCGGCAAGGATACCGGGGCGCCCCTCTCCCCGGAAGTCTTGAAGCAGAACCGTGTCGATCCGATCGAGGCCTTCGCCAAGCACCCGTTCGACGACACCTATTATCGCCGGCGAACCCCTGAGGGCAGCCGGATCACGGTGCCGCTGCTCGACGTCGCCAACTGGACCGACTGGAGCACGGAGGGCTTTCGCTCTGCCGCCAGCAAGCAGAAATGGCTGCGCATCCAGACCGGCGATCATCTGACGCCCTTCTATTCAGACGAAGCGCTCGCGCTGCAGAAGCGCTTCTTCGATCACTTCCTCAAGGGCGTGAACAACGGCTGGGAGAAGGAGCCGCGGGTGGCGGTTCAGGTCCGTCGGCCCGCCGGAACCACGTGGCGCAGTGCCGCCGCGTGGCCGCTCCCCGGAACGCAGTGGCAGCGTTATTATCTCGACGCGGCAAACGGATCGATGGACCCCGCGCTCGGAACTGCCGCACCCGCCGAGAAATCCTATCCCGGTCTTGGCGACGGGCTGACGTTCACCTCCGCGCCGTTCACTGAGGAGACGGAGTTCACCGGCCCGATCGGCATCAGGCTCTGGGTCAGTTCCTCCACATCGGACATGGACATCTTCGCGGCTGTGCGGCTGATCGACCCGCAAGGCCGCGACGTCACCTTCATGGGCAACAGTGACCCGAACGTGCCGCTCGGCCTCGGCTATCTGCGTGCGTCGCACCGCGCGGTCGATCCGGCGCGCTCCACCGAGTACATCCCATTCCATCCGCATCTGACGTCGGAGCCGATGACGCCCGGGCAGCTTTACCCGGTGGACGTGGAATTCACGAACCCGACGAGCATCGTCATCTCGAAGGGCTATCGCCTGGCCCTGACGATCCAGGGCAAGGATTTCGGGTACGGTCCGGGCGCGAACATCGTTCGCGCCAAGGATTACGATCTTCCGAACTCCAGCAACTCCGGGCTTTTCTTCGCCGCGCATCCTAACCGCGACCCCGCCCTCTATGGCGGGGCGGATACGCTGGCGACGGGCGGAGAGCATACATCCTATCTTTTGCTACCGCGCATATCGGCTCGCCGATGACTGGGCGCTATCAACCGCGCTTCAACCCGCCCTGCCATGCCGGACCTCACGCTTGATCTCCGCCACTTTCGCGACGCGATGCTATCGCCCAGCACGGCAGCTTCAGGCGCAAGGCAGAGGCGGCAGATGTCTCTCTTCACGCGAGAAGGCCGGCGCATGGTCGCGACGCCGATGACGAAGATCTTCGCCGCGGAGGTCGGCCTTTCGTTTGATCGCCTGGCTGTTGCGGCGGAGGCTTGTGGCCGGCCCGGCGCACGTCGCATTCTCCGGGTACTCTACTCGGTAGATGCTCTTGATGCTTTGGATGAAAAGAATACTGTGCCGTGCATCAAACCGGCTCACCGAGCATACTGGCGATCAGGCGTAGACGTACTTCTCACTTTCGTCGTTCTCGGCCCGCCATCAAAGTGCAGCGTAGCGAAGGTAGCCGGATCATAGCATCGGTGTGCTCCATACTGCTTGCTAGCCTCCAGACTGACCAGTTTTGAGGCCGAGTCGCGAATTTGACGCCGGGCGGGATGGGGTTTCATCCCGCCCATCTACGTTTTTAACGTGACCATTACTTAGGTGGAGGGGAAGATAGGAACGGCCCTTCAGAAACGCGACGAACGCGCGCAAGGCCGCTGATTGGTGGTGCCTGCTTGGAAAGTAGAGGTAAAGCGCCTCGAGCAGTGAAGACCATTCAGGCAGGACCCGTGACAACTTTCCAGCGGCGAGGAGATCGGACACGCTCGCAGCCGGCGCGCTGACAATTCCTAGCCCCCTTACAGCCAGCTCGATCTGGGAGGCGAGATCGTGAACGATCGTTGCCGCGGGCGGAGCGATCTGTACGGTCTCGCCTGCGGAATGCAGGACCCATGGTATGATCAAGCCGGTCGTCTGACTGCGGCACACCACAGCGCGGTGATTGAGCAGATCGCTTGGGAGCTTCGGCATCCCTCGAGCATGAAGATAGGCAGGTGAAGCGACGAGAACCGCTTCTGATTCGGGCGCGACTGGGACTGCCGCCATGTCCTTCTCAAGGCAATTGCCATAGCGTAATCCTGCGTCGTAGCCTTGCTTGACGATGTCGATCATACGCGCTTCAACCGCGATCTCGAGCTCCACGTCAGGATAGGTGTCCTGGAAAGCCGCCAGCACTGCGGCAATGAGCAGGTCGAAGGGCGCGCGCGGCATGGTGAGGCGCAAGGGGCCGGCTGGCCGTCCGCCCCGCCGTGCGGCCTCCTCCGCGGCTCGCCTCAATTGCGACAGGGCTGGAGCTGCCGCGAGGAGATAGTCGGTACCGACTTCCGTCAAACTCAAACTGCGGGTCGAGCGGCGCAAAAGCGGGGTACCGAGCCGTTCCTCGAGGCTTCGGATCGCCTGGCTGGCCGCGGACGGAGAGATGCCGAGACGCCTCGCTGCTTCGGAAAAGCTACCGGCTTCGGCCACAGCGACAAACACAGCCACGCCTTCGAGCATATTTTTCTGTCGCAAGTGATTCGCCTTGAAGTTTTACTTCATACTTCATGTGTGATTTCAGGGCTAATCGCAAGCATCTGTTCGGCATACGGTTGCGAATGCCTACGATCCAACACCATCCAGCCGAAGGTCCGATCCTGATCGGGCATCCCAGCCAACGTTCCATCCCCCTCGGGACCGGCGCAGCCGTCCTGTCGGGCGTAGCGGGGGGAATGCCCTCATCAACGCTGGTTTCACGCACTTTCAGCACGCCCCGTCAGACAACGCATTACATCGAATGCGGGCCGGCCGACGGACCGCTGATGATCTTCCTCCACGGCTGGCCGAGCATAGGTTTGATGTGGCGCGCCCAGATGGACGCGTTCGCCGCCGACGGGTGGCACTGCATCGCGCCTGATCTTCGCGGCTTTGGCAGCTCTTTCGCACCTGCAGCCAACGATGCTTATACCATCGAGGAAATCGTTGCGGATATGGCGGAGCTCCATGACCACCTTGGGCGCAGGGCTGCAATCTGGGTTGGCCACGACTGGGGCAGCATCGTAGCCGGTGCGTTGGCCGCGCATGAGCCGAAGCGCTGCCGTGGCGTCGTACTGATCTCGTGGGCGTATTTTCCCGACGGGAACGCCCTGCCCACGCTCGTCCCACTGGTTGACCGAACGATTTACCCCGCTGATCGGTATCCGGACGGCCAATGGGATTACTACCGCTACTATACGACGCATTTCGAGTCGGCGGTGGCTGACCTCGACGCGGATGCGGAAGCATCATTGGCATCCATCTTTCGATCGGGCAGCCCTGCCACCGTCGGCGAGGTTTCGCCATCCGCGAAAGTCACGCGCAACGGTGGGCGCTTCGGCGCCGCACACCGAGCTCCGCCTACTCGGTCTGACCCGGCACTGTGGCCGCCGGTGGACTTCGAAGAGCTGGTGCACGCGTTTAAGCTTCGCGGCTTCCTCCCTACCTGCGCATTGTATCTGAACGGTGACGCCAACACTGCCTACGCACGCGAGGCGCCCAATGGAGGCCGACTGTCGCAGCCGGTACTATTCGTCAACGGCGACTTCGATCAGATCTGCAGCATCAACGGAAATCGTCAGGGCGACCCGATGCGTGCAGCCTGTCGAGACCTTACCGTGGCGAGTATGACCTGCGGGCATTGGCTGCCGTTGGAGCGCAAGGAAGAACTCATCCAGGTCATCCGCCGCTGGCTTCAGAGCAAAAAACTTTGATGGCGGTAACCGAGGAATGAGCTCGCAAGTGAAGAGTGCAACAATCCTCAGCGATCGCGCTGTTGGCCTGCTGGCGGTCGCCGTGTGCGCGCTCGGCGTGGTTCCCGTTGTGACCGCCTTCTTGCAATGTCGGGGTGACATACGGTGAGGTCGTGCCGGTTGAGCCGCTACCATCGCGCACGACTTCTTTTGCAAACCCGGTCATGAATGTTTCCAGCGCGCCCTCCGGCGCTGTTGTACCAATAGGCATGCAAGCTGGATGAGCCCCGACCCGGCGGAATTTATGCAACAAGCTTTGTGACCCGGATTCCGAGCGCTGTGTAGCGGTTGAGGCCAGTAATGCGGATCTGGATTTCGGCAACCTGGCGGCCGAAGTCGCGCGCCATACGGCGCTGGCCGAGCAGCTGGAGTGATCAGGATTGGTCCCTTTGCCAGTTCGGTCAAAAGCCCCATGCTGACACTGTATCGCGGATTGTCCTCGGCGCACGCCCGAGCAGCGTTTCCAACGCTGGGTCAGTCGCGGCGAAGTCCCCGCGGCGGGCGGCCCGGAATGTGCCCAACAGCATGTCAGCGTAAATGGCGGGCATCCCCGCAGCGATCTTCGTATCCCGCCATTCTTCATCGGTGACAGTGGTATGGCGCACCTCGCGGCGGAAAACTTCCGATGCGATCGCCGCGATCTCAGCCATGGTAACGGCTTCCCCAGCCGTAAGCGGAGGTGTGATGCCGTCCCACCTCCCTTCGCCAGCCAGGATCGCGGCATCGGCTTCAGCCAGATCAGCACGTGCCGTCCAACTGATCGGGCCGTCCTCGGGGGTCCGCAACTCTCCGTTCTGCAGCCCGTCACCGATCATGTGAAGGCAGCTCTCCACATAGAAGCCGTGACGCAGCGACGTATATGAAACCCCGCATGCCGCGAGGTCTGCTTCGGTCCCGGCATGCTGATCGGCCGGCAAAAAAGGTGAACCAGCGCGCGCGCCCATGTGACTGGTGTACAGGATGCGATGTACGCCTGCAGCGCAGGCGGCCTCGATCGCGGTGTGATGAAGCCGCAACGCCTCGTCGCCGAGCTTGTCGGCCGAGACGATCAGGACCTGGTCCGCTCCTCGGAAAGCAGCTTCCAGGCTGCCTCTGTCGGAGAAGTCGCCGGTACGGACCGTTACACCTCGGGCAGCAAGACCAGAGGCTTTGCTGCGATCTCGCACACTGGCGACGATCTCGCTCGGCGCGCGGCGGCCCAAGAGGCTCTCAACGATAGTCCGGCCTAGCTGGCCGGTTGCGCCCGTTACAACGATCATAACCGTATCCTTATAGCATCGCTATTGCACTATTGTTATCAATGATAACAATAGTGCAATCAACGCTACTAATTTCAGCTGATCAATGCTATCAATGCTCATGTTCGATGAACCGGATCGAGATTTGGAAGAACGGGATGCTCGGGCGCTTGTGTTGAACGCGGCGGCGAAGCTCGTCGCCAGTGGAGGCGTGGCGGCATTGACGACGCGCGCCGTGGCGTCGGCCGCGTCGGTACAGGCCCCCACACTCTACCGTCTTTTCGGTGAAAAGCGGGGACTACTCAACGCCGTCGCGGAGCATGCTCTGGCGACTTATGTCGAACAGAAGGCAGCGGTCGAGCCACATCCCGATCCGGTGCAGGATTTGATCGACGGTTGGGATAGCTGCGTGGCCTTCGGCCTCGCCAATCCCGCAGTATTCGCGATCATGAACGAAATTGCGATGCCCGCATCCGCCTCGCCGGCCGCGCTCACCGGCCTCGCCGTTCTGCGCAAGCGGGTCCAGAGAATCGCACGCGCGGGTCGGCTTTCGATGTCCATTGAGCGGGCGGTGGCTTTGATCCACGCCGCAGGGGTTGGTACGGTGGTCACTCTTCTTGCCATGCCTTCGGAAGCGCGCGATGGACAACTTTCCTCTTCGGCTCGGGACGCCGCGCTGGCCGCCATCCTTACCGACGCGCCGACCCAGCCGCGCGACAACGGGATTGCGCCCCTGGCCATTGCTCTAGGAAGCCGCCTGAGCGAAACTGCCGATCTGACCCCGGGAGAGCGACTGCTGCTCGCGGAATTGCTAGACCGCCTCGCCTCCGTACCATAGTTGGCTGCCCCTAGATGGGGCAGCGCCGCCATCACGAGACCTGTCTGCACACTCGCGACTCTACGGGGGCGTGGTTGACGCTCGCGAAGAATGGACTCAGTCGTGCGGACTATTACTGCGCTTCCTTGCGACGCGGTCATTGTCGTTGCTGGCAGCGACTACCCGCGCCGGCGACGAGACGATTGCAGAGAAACCGGAAAGCGAGAGGCTGAATGGTTTGAGTGTTTGCAGTAACCCGGCATCCCGCCGAGGAAGCGATCAGCGCCTCTTCAAGACCTTGGCTGCGTTAGGCAGGCCGTTATACGACGCCCTCTTCGATCGCTTGGTAGGTCGTTCGAACCTCGGGCTTGAAGCCCAGGCTTCGCGCGAGCGATCCATCCAAAACGCCCGACCATGGATTGGTTAGTGGTACTGAGGCAGGCTCCATAGGAGCACCGGCGATCTCACTCAGTTCGAAGATGGTTATGGGCGCCTCGTCCACGGTGTTGACGATCCGGCCGTCGAGCGTTCCGACAAGACCCATCTTCACGAAAGTGGCGATATCGCGGTGATGGATCATGCTCAGCCGGTTGGCTGGATGCAGCTTGAGCAGTTGCGCGATGTGCGGAATCTGCCCGATATGCCCATCATCGTCACCATAGACGAAGCCGAAACGCAGGATCGACCAGTTGAGGCCACTCTCACGCAGCAGCTTCTCGGCCGCGACCTTGCTGGCGGGATAATCGCGTTCCCGCGCGACGTGATCGATTTCCAGTGAGGGTCGGGAGCTATCGACATTGTAGACGAGACCGGTGCTAGATGTTTAGTCTCGGGATTTGATGGTGCGGATTTTGTATGAACCGTGATGGTTCTTTTTCCCACTGCTGGCAAATGAATTCATATGGAGTGAGGCCTCGCAGCATTTTGAGCCTTCGGGCGAAATTGTAGGCAGCGACGAAATCGGTGAGGTGCTGGCGCAACTGGTCATGCGTTTCGTAGTAGAAGCGCTTGACTGTTGCCTCCTTGATTGTGCGGTTCATGCGTTCGACCTGACCATTTGTCCATGGATGTCGAGGCTTTGTCAGACGATGCTCGATATTGAGATCAGCACAGGACAGTTCAAAAGAATGGCAACGGAACAGGACGCCGTCGGCCCGCATGGCCTTGATATCTTCCGGTGTCCATCCATTGCCAGCCGGATCGGTGAAATGTGTGCCGTTATCAGTCAGCACGGTGTGGATGCGGATAGGGGACTGCAACGGCCAGGGCGCGCAGGAAGTCACCGGCGACGCGACGTGTTGCTTTCTCGTGCAGTTGGGCGAAAGCAAATTTCGACGTCCGGTCGATCGCCACAAAGAGATAAAGGCGCCCCATTTCGGTGAGGACTTCAGCGATATCGATATGAAAATAGCCGATCGGACAGGTCTTGAACTTCGACCGTTTCGGCTTGTCGCCTTCGGTATCGGGCAGGCGCGAGATGCCGTGGCGCTGAAGGCAGCGATGCAGCGAAGAGCGCGTCAAATGCGGGATCGTCGCCTGTAGCGCGTAAAGGCAGTCGTCCAGGGGCAATAACGTATGGCGGCGGAACGCCAAGACGATGGCTTCCTCCTCAATCGATAAGACCGTCGAAAGAGGAGCCTTCGGGCCAGTACGCCGATCCGCCGTATCGGGCCGCCCCTTCCATTTGGCGACCGTCTTCGGGTTGATCCCGTAGCGTTTCGCCAAAGCCCTCAGGCTCTCTTGACTATGTTGTATCGCTCGACGGACTGCCGCTGTCGTCGTGGCGCTCCCGTGGTGAACCTGGCCCATAGCGCTTCCTGCCACTCTCGTGAAAATAATGCACCATCAAATCCCGGGACTAAACAGCGCGCCGCGATCGACGATCTTTCTGCAATGCGCGCGCATGTCGTCTGGCGTGATTTCCGCGAGGAGCCGATTGCGCCATACGGGCAACAGCTCCCTTTCGAAGATAGACCGCCTCATGGCTCGAGTGCTGTCGGCCATCGGCGCATTCACGAGCCACTTCTCGCTGAACTCGCCGAAGCTCTTGGCTTCCTTGATCCGCCGCTTCTCGCGCTGCTTCTCGATCGCGGGAGACCGTCCTTCGCTGACGGCCCTTCTTGCATCAATGCAGAGTTCGCGGGCCCGGGCCAGTGAGATCCCATCGCGGCCGTACTTCCCGAGGTAGACGGTCTCGCGCCGGCCGTTCAGGCGATAATCGAGGCGGAACGAGATCGCTCCCGATGGCATGACCCGAACGTACATGCCGTCCCGGTCCGCCACTTTGTACATCTTGCTCTGCGGCTTCAGCGCCTTGATCGCAGCATCCGTCAGCATTTCCGCGCCACCTCCGAAAAGTACCGTCACGTGGTTTTCGGCGCACCTTGGCGGAAATTTATGTTATGTTTCATCGGCTTATGCCGAAAAAAGTACCGTCAAGGACGTCATCTGCCCTGACGGTACTCGTGAATTTGGAGCTGATCAATATGGGGAAGGCCGTCACGTAGGCCGCCATCACCGATCTCTGCCTACCGATAGCTCTCGATAGACGAAGAACCATTCTTTATTATTTTTCAGAGCGTTACAGCGTGTTATGGCGTAGTTTTGGATACCGCCGGATGGACAAAAATCATTCCCACTCGATCGTCCCGGGCGGCTTCGACGTGATATCGTAGGTCACGCGATTGATGCCTCGTACCTCGTTCACGATGCGGCTGGCAACGCGGTTCAGGAAGCCGATGTCGAACGGATAGACATCGGCCGTCATGCCGTCGGTGCTGGTGACCGCGCGCAAGGCGCAGGCATAGTCATAGGTACGGCCGTCGCCCATCACGCCGACAGTGCGGACCGGCAGCAGGACCGCGAAGGCCTGCCAGATCGCGTCATACAGGCCGGCACCCCGGATTTCTTCCAGGAAAACCGTATCGACCTGGCGCAGCAGCGCCAGCTTGTCGCGATCGATCGCGCCGGGAATGCGGATGGCCAGGCCCGGCCCGGGAAACGGGTGACGGCCGACAATGGCTTCGGGAATCCCCAGTTCGCGGCCCAGTTCCCGAACCTCGTCCTTGAACAGTTCACGCAGCGGCTCGACCAGCTGCATCTTCATGCGTTCCGGCAGGCCGCCGACATTGTGATGCGACTTGATCGTCACCGACGGGCCGCCGGTGAAGCTGACGCTTTCGATCACGTCCGGATACAGCGTGCCCTGGGCGAGGAATTCCGCGCCACCCAGCTTCGCGGCCTCTTCCTCGAACACCTCGACGAACAGGCGGCCGATCGTCTTGCGCTTCACCTCCGGGTCCGTCACGCCTTCCAGGGCGGAGAGGAACAGGTCCGACGCGTCGCGATGGATCAGCTTGATGTTGAAGCGGCCACGGAAGGTCTTCACCACCTCCTCGGCCTCGCCGGCGCGCAGAATGCCGGGATCGACGAAGATGCAGGTCAACTGGTCGCCGATCGCCTCGTGGATCAGCACCGCCGCCACCGAGGAATCAACCCCGCCCGACAGGCCGCAGATGACCCGGCCCGACCCGACCTGCTGACGGATACGGGCAATTTCCATGTCGCGGAACCCGGCCATGGTCCAAGTGCCCTGACAGCCCACGACACCGTGCGTGAAGTTGCGCAGCAGGGCCGCACCATGCGGCGTGTGCACCACCTCGGGGTGGAACTGCACGCCATACATGCGCCGCCCCTCATCCGCGATGATGGCATAGGGCGCGCCCTCGCTGACGGCCACCGCACGGAAACCGGGCGGAAGCTTCGTCACCCGATCGCCATGGCTCATCCACACCTGCTCGCGCCCGCCTCGCGTCCAGGTGCCACGGAACAGCGCGCAATCCTCGACGATATCGACATGCGCGCGGCCGAATTCACGATGCGCGTGCGTTTCCACCGCACCACCCAGCTGGAAACACATCGCCTGCTGGCCGTAGCAGATGCCCAGCACCGGCACGTTCAGGGCGAACACGACATCGGGGATGCGGGGCGCGTTCTCGTCCAACACGCTGGCGGGGCCGCCCGACAGGATGATGCCGCGCGGGGCGAAGGCGCGGATCCGCGCCGCGTCGGTGGAAAACGGCCAGATTTCGCAATAGACGCCGCTTTCGCGCACGCGACGGGCGATCAGCTGCGTGACCTGGCTGCCGAAATCCAGGATCAGAATCCGGTCCTGATGCAACGCGGCGTCCAGCGTCGTCGTATCCTCGGGCAGGGTCTGGGTGGAACCGGCGGTCTTCACATCGTCGCTCATCGTGGCTCTTTCGGTCGCGGCGTTACGGTCGCAGGGCGCGCTGCGCGACCGGGCGGGCCGTGCAGGAGCCGGATATGCGTCGACACAGAGTATAGTGCAAGCCCGGAGCGGGCGGGACCCTATGGTCCAACGGGCCGACCACCGCCATATAGAGGGCCAGACCAAGGTGTTACGGAGCCCCAACGTGCCCCTCTTCCGACTGGACCGCCCTTTGCCCCTTCCCCGTCCCGTCAGCGTGGGACGCGCGACGATGATGGGCGCCCTCATCCTTGCCCTGTCGACGGGTGGCCTGTCGCGGGCCGCCGGAGCGGCCGAGGACGCCGCCCGCGATCCGCTCGGGATCTGGACCGGCACGCTGGTCGCCGACCGCGGCATCTGCCCCGAGACGCGTGCCCCTTCGACCTTGCAGATCGAAGGCAAGCGCATCGCCTTCACCCCCGCCGATGGCGCGCACACTCTGCGCGGCCAGCGCGACGCAACACCGGGCCGTTTCCACGCCCAGCTCGTGCTGAGCGACATGAACCGCAAGCCCTTTCCCATGGTGTTCGAAGGCACGCCCGAAGGGGCTGAGATCCATGGCACCTACGGCACGCCGCGCTGCCGCGCCCATGTGGTCCTGACCCGCCCGCAATCCCATGCCACGGAGCATTTCCTGGGCCATTGAAGCAGCCTGCCGGACGCCTTGCGCCGGGATGATGGGCGGTTGCCTGATCCATCCGGTTGCGACATGGTCGACCACGCGAAAAGCATGACATCTCCGCAATGACGGATAGAGCAGGAGCGCCTGGTTTGACCCTTCCCTTCCATCGCCCGGGCGGGGCGATCGCCTTGGCGACCGCCCTCGGCCTGATCAGCAGCCTGGGCCATGCCGCCCCTCCGGCGGCGCCGACGGCCGCATCGTCCCTGACGGTGCAGACGGGCAGCGACATTCCCGCCCACGTCACCTTCCCCACCGCCGCGCGCGATTACGTCAAGCGCGAGATCATGATCCCGATGCGCGACGGGGTGAAGCTGCATACGGTGATCGTGATCCCGCGCGACGCCCACGACGCGCCGATCCTGCTGACGCGCACGCCCTATCATGCCTCGAAGCGCCTCAACCGGATCGAGGACGCGCCGACCATGCGCGCGCTGCTGCCCCAGGGCGACGATGTGTTCGTGGAATCCGGCTATATCCGCGTGTTCCAGGACATTCGCGGCAAATACGGGTCGGAGGGCGATTACGTCATGACGCGCCCGGTGCGCGGCCCGCTGAACCCCACCCATACCGACGAAGTCACCGATGCGTGGGACACGATCGACTGGCTGGTCCACAATCTGCCGCAGTCCAACGGGCGCGTGGGCATGCTGGGCTCGTCCTATGAAGGCTTCACGGTCGTCATGGCGCTGCTGAACCCGCACCCGGCGCTGAAGGTCGCGGCCCCGGAAAGCCCGATGGTCGATGGCTGGATGGGTGACGACTGGTACCATTACGGCGCCTTCCGCCAGGGCGGACTGGACTATTTCACCGACCAGATGACGGTGCGTGGCTCCGGCTCCTCAATCCCCCGCGTCGATCGCGACGACTACACCAACTTCCTGCGCGCGGGCTCGGCCGCCCAGTTCGCCTCCGCCGCCGGGCTGGACCAGTTTCCGTGGTGGCAGCGCATGCTGGCCCATCCGGATTATGATTCCTTCTGGCAGGACCAGGCGCTGGACAAGCTGATCACCCGCCACCCGCTGACCGTCCCCACCATCTGGGAACAGGGGCTGTGGGACCAGGAAGACATGTGGGGCGCCATCCATTCCTGGCAGGCGCTGAAGGCGACCAGCCCGAACGTGCCCAACGTGCTGGTGATGGGCCCCTGGCGCCACAGCCAGGTCAATTACGACGGGTCGGAACTGGGCCCGCTGCACTGGAACGGAGACACCGCGCATCAATTCCGCGCCGAGGTGCTGCTGCCCTTCTTCAACCAGTATCTGCGCCCCGGCTCGCCCGAGGTTCATCTGCCGGAAGCCATCATCTACAATTCCGGCGAGAACCATTGGGACCGCTTTCCGCGCTGGCCCCTGGCGTGTGACGACAAGAGCTGCGACCAGAAGCTGAAGCCGCTGTATCTGCAGGCCGGCTACAGCCTGTCGTTCGACCACCCCGCCACCGGGCAGGATTCCTACGTGTCCGACCCGGCGCATCCGGTGCCGTTCGTGCAGCGTCCGTTCAATTTCGCGGAGGATTCACCGCGCTGGAAGACCTGGCTGGTCCAGGACCAGCGGCAGGCCGAAAGCCGCCCGGACGTGCTGACCTATGAAACGCCGGTCCTGACCAAGTCCATCCGCGTCAGCGGCGTGCCGGTGGCCGACCTGTTCGCGGCGACCAGCGGCACCGATTCCGACTGGGTGGTGAAGCTGATCGACGTGATGCCCGCCACCGACGGCGACCGGCCGGAAATGGGCGGATACGAACTGGCGGTGTCGATGGACATCTTCCGTGGCCGCTACCGCGAAGGGTTCGACCATTCGGTGGCCGCGGTGGCCAATGCGACGGCGCGCTATCGCTTCACGCTGCCGGCGGTCAACCACGTGTTCAAGCCGGGGCACCGGATCATGGTGCAGATCCAGTCCTCGCTGTTCCCGCTCTACGACCGCAACCCGCAGACCTTCGTCCCCAACGTGCTGCGTGCCACGCCGCATGATTATGTGACCGCCACCCAGACCATTCACCGGGGTGGTGAGCAGTCGACGGCCATCTGGCTGCCGGTCGTTCCCTAAAGCCTGACGGGAAACACGCGGGCAGCCATCAAGGCCGCCCGCATTCACAGCCTGCCCAGCCAGGCATTGAGGGGACGCCATATGGTGGCGCCGGGGGCAGGCATGCGGTTAAGATCGCCGCATGACTGCTTCTTCCATCGTGTCCGCCGCCATCCTGGCCGTTGTTGTTCGTGACGCGCGCCTGCTGCTGATCCGGCGCGCCAACCCGCCAGACCAGGGGCTATGGGGCTTCCCCGGCGGCCGGATCGAACATGGCGAGACCCTGTTCCAGGCGGCCGAACGCGAACTGCGCGAGGAAACCGGGTTCGTCACCCGAGCCCAGGGCGTGCTGACGGCATTCGACGTGCTGGACCGGGCACCCGACGGGCGGTTGCGCTTCCATTACGTCATCACCGTGGTGCATTGCGCCGATTCCGGCCAGACCGACATCCAGGCTGCCGATGACGCGGTGGCCACAGGCTGGTTCACCCTCGACCAGATCCGGGCCAACCCGGAGCGCATGAGCCCCGGCCTGCTGGAACTGGGAACCCTGGCGCTTTCCGAACGGGGGGCCGCCCCCTGGCCCGTCCCCGGGGGCGATCCCCGTCGCCTCATCCCCGCACAGGACCATGCATCATGACATCTGGCCGCCATATCCTGCTGGTCGAGGACGAATCCGCCATCGCCGACCTGATCCGCACCGCGCTGGAGGCATCCGACCTCCGCGTCACCGCATGCCCGGGCGTGCAATCGGCCATGAACGCGGTGGAACAAGGGCCGGTCGACCTGGCCATCATCGACCTGTCCCTGCCCGACGGCCCGCCTGATCGCCTGATCGCCCAACTGAAGGCGGGGGGCATCCCCCTGATCGCCATCAGCGGTGACCCTGCGCGCCTGGCCACCCTCGCGCCGATCCCGACACTGGAAAAGCCATTCCGGGTCCGCGCGCTGATGGAGCTGGTACGCGGCACGCTGGACAGCGCGGCGAAATAGCGACGCTCTATTCCCCAGCCGGCAGGCGGACTGCGCCGGCGAGCGGGCCGGGCGCCAGAGTGACGCGGAAGACGGCATAAAGTTCGGCAACCCTGCCCTTGCGCGCCCGCTCCACGGTGCCGATCCGCGTGGCGCTGCTGAACGGCGACAGATCGAGGTCGCGCAGCCGCCGAACGCTGCACAGGAAGATACCGCTGCCGCCCGCTGGGCGCGGCAGGTCGAACAATGCCCAGCGCGGCTCGATCCCGATCACGGTCCGGCGCGGTAGCGCCAGGGCCAGTTCCGCCGCCAGCCCGTATTCGTCGGCTGCCACCATGTCGCCGGGGGCCGCCAGAGCATCGACGTCTCTCGCCAGATCCTGCCAGCCGGCCATCTGCCGCAGGGTGATGTCCAGATGCGGCGACAGCGAAACGGGCGCCAGGGTGGACTGGACATAGACCAGCAGCGTCAGCGCAAACCCCAGGACCGTCCCCGCGCGCCAGAAGCGCCAGACGGGTGAAGCGGCCAGCACGGCCAGCGCGGGATAGAGCAGCACCGGCCAGTTAGCCTGCACCCGATCGCCCAGCGCGTGCTGCACGAACACCAGCGCCGACGGCACGATCCACCACAGCAGCACCGCCGCCCCCGGGTCACGGCCGGCACGGCGCCAGGCCCGCCACATTCCGCCACCAAATCCCAGCGCGATCAGCGGCGTCATCAGGCCGATCTGCCCCCCTGCCAGCTCCGACAGGAACTGCACGGCCCGCGCCGGCCGCCAATCCCCTGCCCGGCCGCCCTGACGCACGAAGCTGGCCCAATGATGCGCGTGGTTCCAGCCGATGACCGGCAGGAACAGGATTGCGGCCAGCGCCGCACCGCACCAGGGCCAGGGCGTGCGCAGCCACGCCCGGCCCGACCGGCTGCACAGGCACCACAGCGCCAGCCCGCCACCGGGCAGCACGGCCGTATATTTGCTGTCGCAGGCCAGGCCGAGTGCCGCCCCCAGCACCAGCCACCACGCCCCCCGACCCGTGGCCAGCAGCCGGCCCAGTGCCCACAGCGCCAGCGTCACGAAGAACAGCAGCGGCGTATCCGGGGTCATGGTCACGGTGCCGATGCCCAGCGCCAGCGTGGCGTTCAGCAGCAGGCCCGCCCGCACCATCCGGCCGGCCGGCGGCCCGTCGCCCTGGCCCAGGTCGCGCGCCGCCACGACCAGGAACAGCGTGCCGATCGCTGCCGAGAGCGGGGCCAGCAGGCGCACGCCCAGGGGGCCGTCCCCCAGCAGGGCCGTGCCCACGCGGATCCACAGCGCCACCATCGGAGGATGGTCCAGATAGCCCGGCGCCAGCGCACGGGACCAAACCCAGTAATATGCCTCGTCCGGCGACAGGGGCGTCCACGCGGCCACGATCGCGCGCAGCAATGTCACCCCGACCAGGGCAAGGCCCCATCGCGACAGGTCGGGCCCGCCCCGTCCCACGGCGCCCGTCACCGCAAGCCCCAGATCAGGGTCGATGAAACGGCGTAATTCCACACCACCGCGATCGCCGCCCCAGCCGCCCCGGCCAGGCGCCATTCCCCGTCACGGCTGAAGATCGCCCGTGCGATGCCGACATCGGCGACGGCACCGGCCGAACAGATGATCATGAACAGCCCCAGCCCCAGCCACATCCGCCCGCCGCGCAGCCGCCGGTCGCGATAGGTCAGCGCGTTGTTCATCCAGAAATTCGTCACCATGGCGACCAGTGTGCCCAGCCATTGGCCGGTGGTGAAATCGGCGCCGAAACGCCGGCCGATATCCAGCACCGTCAGATTGACCAGAATGCCGACCAGCCCGACCAGCGAGAACGCGATGAACCGGGTCGGCAGGAACCCCCGGCAGATCTTGTCCGCCAGCATCGCCACGAACTGCATCAGCACCAGGATATCCAGCTTGCTCTCGCCCGCCGCACGGGGGCGGAAGACGAACGGCACCTCCAGCACCCGTGGCCGCTGGGGCGCGGACAGGAACACATCCAGCAGGATCTTGAAGCCCGTGCCCGACAGGCGCGGCACCGTGCGTTCGAACAGATCGCGGCGCATGGCGAAGAATCCGCTCATCGGATCGCCCAGCCGCACCGGCAGGATCATCTGCACCAGGCGGATGCCGGAGTCGGAGAGGAAGGTCCGCCAGCCATTGGCCAGCCCCGCATTGTCGCCGCCGGCCACATGGCGGCTGCCGACCGCGATGTCGTACCCGTCATGCGCCACGGCGTCGATCAGCCGTCCGAGGCACGATTCGTCGTGCTGCATGTCGCCATCCATAACGGCGACGATCCGCGCCGAGGACGACAGCACGCCCTCGATCACCGCTGACGACAGGCCACGCCGCCCCACACGCAGCAATCCGCGCACGCGGCCATCGCGTTCCGCCATGGCCCGCACTTCGTCGATCGTGCCGTCGGGCGAACTGTCATCGACGAAGATGACCTCCCACGCCCGCCCCGCCAGGGCCTGGTACAGCGCCGCGACCAGGGGACGCACATTGGCGCGCTCATTGTAGCAGGGCACCACGATGCTGATATCCGCCGCCGGACACGCCAGGCCGGCCCCGCCCGCAGCGCCGGCGTCATCCCCCCACACGGGGCCGGCCTGGCCCCGGACCTGGGTCATGCGCCGTCTGTGTCGCCGAAGGGCTGGGCCAGTGGCTGCACCGGCACCCCGGCGCGGCTGAGGGAGGTGCGGATGGTCTGCAATGTCTGGACCCGGCTGACATGCGGACTTTCGGTCAGGCGCCGGGTCAGCTGGTTTTCATGCGCGGCGTCGCGCGCCACCAGCCGGACCAGGAAATCGCCGCCGCCCCGGATCATGTGGCACTCCCGTACCTCCGGCCATCCGGCGACCTGGGACTCGAAGGCGGTCAGGACCGCTTCCTTCTGGCTGTCCAGCCCGATCAGGGCAAACAGCGTGATCGTCCATCCCAGCAGGGCCGCGTCGGTGTCGGCATGATAGCCGCGGATCAGCCCTTCCTCCTCCAGCCGGCGCACACGCCGCAGGCATGGTGGGGCGGAAATGCCAACCCGACGCGCGAGTTCCACGTTGGTCATGCGGCCATCCGCCTGGAGTTCCGCTACGATCCGACGGTCAATCGCATCCAGATCCATCACGTCAGTTTTGTCCGTCCCAGAATATCAAGCCTTCAGGATACGGCATGAGCCCCGCGCCGAAAAGAGCATCCCGATCCCCACATGGCTTGTGCCTGGCGCGCCACACGGCCATATCCCATGCAGCTTGAACAGACCTGTGCCGAGTCCATGACCCATACCCATTCCACCGACCTGCTCGTGATCGGGGCCGGCCCCGCCGGCTACACCGCCGCCATCTACGCCGCCCGCGCCAACCTGAAGCCGATTCTGGTTGCCGGCCTCCAGCCCGGCGGCCAGTTGATGATCACGACGGACGTGGAAAACTATCCGGGCTTCGCCCGCGGCATCCAGGGCCCCGAGCTGATGGAACAGATGGCCGCCCAGGCCGCCCATGTCGGAACGCGGATCATCCACGACATCATCACGGAATGCGCGCTGGTGGGGCGCGAGGCGGGCGAGCCCTTCCGCCTGGTCGGCGATTCGGGCGATGTCTACCTGGCCCGCTCGGTAGTGATCGCGACCGGGGCACAGGCGAAGTGGCTGGGCATTCCCGGCGAGGCCCAATATCAGGGCGCCGGGGTCTCGGCCTGCGCCACCTGCGACGGTTTTTTCTATCGCGGCCGCACCGTGGCCGTGATCGGCGGCGGCAATACGGCGGTCGAGGAAGCGCTGTACCTGACCCATCATGCAGAACATGTGTTCCTGATCCACCGGCGCGACAGCCTGCGCGCCGAGAAGATCCTGCAGGACCGGCTGTTCGCGCACCCCAAGATCACGGTGAAGTGGAACCGCGTGGCCGACGAGATTATCGCGGACGGCGAGCCGCCCGTCGTCACCGGCATCACCCTGCGCGATACCACGACCGGCGCGCATGAAGATCTGTCGGTCGACGGCGTGTTCGTCGCCATCGGCCATGCGCCGCACACGGAGATTTTCCGTGGTCAGGTCGAGACCGATGACGAGGGCTATATCGTCACGAACCCCGGCGGAACCCGGACATCGGTGCCCGGTGTCTTCGCGGCCGGCGACGTCCAGGACAAGATCTATCGCCAGGCCATCACGGCCGCCGGCACCGGCTGCATGGCCGCGCTGGAAGCGGAACGTTTCCTGGCTGGAATCGCGGGCTGATTCCCCATCAAATCCTTGACCGGACGGCCCGTTTCGGTCACCAAAAGTAACATTGGTTTCACAATTCCTCCTGTCAGGATCGGAGCGTACATTGGACTGGGATAAACTCCGTATTTTTCATGCGGTGGCCGAAGCCGGTTCGTTCACGCATGCGGGCGATGTACTCAACCTCAGCCAGTCTGCCGTCTCGCGACAGATTTCGGCTCTGGAAGAAGCACTTCAGGTTCCGCTGTTCCACCGCCATGCCCGCGGCCTGATCCTGACCGAACAAGGCGAGACCCTGAACCAGACGGTGCGGGAAGTCTTCTCGAAACTGGCGATGACGCAGTCCCTGCTGACCGAGAGCAAGGAGAAAGCCGCCGGCCGCCTGCGCGTGACCACGACGACGGGTTTCGGCACCTGTTGGCTGACGCCGCGCCTGCATCGCTTCATGGAAACCAATCCGGACATCACAATTACGTTAATCCTGGAAGATAACGACCTGGATCTGGGCATGCGCGAGGCCGATGTGGCCGTCCGCATGCATCCGCCGCGCCAGCCCGACCTGATCCAGCGCCACCTCGCGGATTTCCCGCTGCCGATCTATGCCTCCCCCAGCTATCTGGAAGAATTCGGCACTCCCCAGACCCTGGACGAGTTGTCGGCCCACAAGCTGGTACTGTTCGGCGGTTATCATCCGCCCGTCCCGCACATCAACTGGCTGGCGGAAGCCGGCGTGCCGTCGGACGAGAAGCGGGGCGCGCGGCTTGAGGTCAACAGCCTGCCGGCAATGGCATCGGCCATCGCGGCCGGGGTCGGCATTGGCTCGGTGCCGCTTTACGCGACCGAGCCGCATGCGAACCTGGTCAAGATCCTGCCCGACGTTCCGCTACCGACGGTCGACGCCTATTTCGTCTATCCGGAAGAATTGCGGACATCGAAGCGCGTTGCCGTGTTCCGCGATTTCCTGCTGTCGGAAATCAATGCCCGCCACTAGGCGGTGCAACGCCCGCAAGGAACCACATTACCGATGATTACGCGCAACAGGCCGGCAAGCGGACCGGGAAAGCAGGCTTACGAAGCCCGTCGGGCCGCGAAGGCAGGGATCAGCCTCGATCGTTGGCTGGCCCGCAAGGAAGCTGCCCGCAAGGCCGCTTCCCCGCCTGCCGCGCAGCCCAATCCCGTGCTGGCCCAAGCCCGCTCGGTGTGGCGACGGCTGATCGAACGCGCCCACCGCCCCCTCTGAGACCGTACCGGAAATTGCGCACTGGCGGCGATCTGGCCCGCGTTCCCGCGCTTCGGTGCCCCCGGCCATCGAGGCTCCTCTCCAATGCTTGGAAACACAGGATGGCCGTGCCGCCAGTCACCTGAATCTGAAGTTCGGTTCGATGAACGCGACGAGATCGGTCGTGGAGCGATGCACGCCGCGTTGGAGTTGCTTGCGTGTCAACTCGGCAAACCAGCGCTCTACCTGATTGATCCAGGAAGCCGATATCGGCGTGAAATGAACATGCCAATGAAGCCGACGGGCCAGCCAGGTCTTCGTCACAGGGGTTTTGTGCGTGGCGGAGTTGTCCATCACGAGATGGACGTCCAGGCCGTCAGCGATCCCGGCGTCGATACGCTTCAATAAAGTCCAGGAATCCGGTTGCCCGGTGGGGCCTATCCTGAATTTCGTGTGTTTGGTGTGATGCTGAGGAAGGAGAAGCATCATGGCCCGACGCAAGAAGCCGGTGATCCCTGACGATGTTCTGGACCAGGTTCTGGC
>NZ_JABEQL010000043.1 GCF_014174215.1 Gluconacetobacter tumulicola
TGAAGGAATGGCGCGCCGTCGCAACCCGATACGAAAAGACCGCCACCTCGTTCCTCGCTATCCTTCACCTCGCAGCCGCCGCAGATTGGATCAAGATCTAACAGGGCCTAGGATCGCTCCCAGGTTCGTCCGCGCCCCGCCTGGCATATCCAAGGAAAGTCATCGAACAATGTGCGAGAACCCTCCGGACGCGGCGCGCGATCCGGACGACATGCTGCGACATGAGCTGACAGGGCGCTTTTTCCGCTACCTGTCCATTCCCAGCCAGAGCGACGCGGCGGCGTCGGGCCTGCCCAGCACCCCCGGCCAGCGGAAGATGGCCGATGCGCTGGCGCGGGAACTGGCCACGCTGCCGGGAATCCGCGACGTGCATCTGGACGACGACACATGTTGCGTGACGGCACGCCTGCCCGGGACCGTGCCCCAGGCCCCGGCCATCGGCTTCGTCGCGCATCTCGACACCGTGGATGTCGGGCTGGCGCCGGAGATCCGGCCGCAGATCCTGCGCTACGAGGGGGCGGATCTGTGCCTGAACGCACGGGAAGGGATCTGGCTGCGCGCGGCCGACCATCCCGAGTTGGATCGGCATGCCGGCCAAGAGGTCATTTTCGGTGACGGCTCTTCCGTGCTGGGGGCCGACAACAAGGCGGCGATCGCGACGATCATGACGTTGCTGGCTCGCCTGCCGCGCGCGGTTCCGCTGCGGGGGGACGTCGTCGTCGCCTTCGTGCCCGACGAGGAAATCGGCCTGAATGGCGCGCGGGCGCTGGATTTGGCCCGTTTTCCCGCCGATTTCGCCTATACGATCGACGCCTGCGCGCTGGGCGAGATGGTTTATGAAACATTCAATGCGGTCAACGCGACGATTCGCATTACCGGTGTCCCGGCACATCCCATGTCGGCCAAGGGGCGGCTGGTCAATCCGGTGACGCTGGCGGCCGAATTCATGTCGCTGTTCGATCCGATGGACGTGCCGGAACAGAGTGACGGCCGGCAGGGCTATTTCCTGTTCACCGCGATCGAGGCGAACGGCGCGGAGGCGGTCCTGTCGCTGTCGCTCCGCGATTTCGACTGGACCGCGATGGCGGCGCGCCGCCGGACGGTGCTGGCGCATGTCGAACGGATGGAGCGGCGTCATCCCAGGGCGGGATTCTCCTGCGTCTTTTCCGAGCGATACAGAAACATAGCGGAGAGCCTGCCCGGCGACGATCGCTCGGTGAGCCTGCTGACGCGCGCCATGACGGCGCTGCGCATCGCACCGAAGGTCATCGCCATGCGCGGATCGACGGACGGCGCGGTGATTTCGGCGCGCGGTATTCCGACTCCCAATTATTTTACCGGCGCCCTGAATTTCCATTCCCGCTTCGAATGCCTGCCGGTGGCGGATTTTCTCTCTTCGTACCGGGTCACGGAGCAGCTTGTCCGCCTTGCGGGCGCGGACGCATGCGGGTAGCCGGATATGGCCGGAATCGAAACGAAACGACAGGATCGGTTCGGGCCTGCGTGGCACCGGACCAAGGGGGCGGCATGAAGACCGGAAGCAAGGGCGTGCGGACAATCCTGCGCCTGGGACTGGGCGGCGGGGTTCCCGCCTGCGGGATCGTTCTGCCTCTACCCTGGCTGAACCGGTTTTCCGGCCAGCTTCTGCTGGGGCAGCCGGTGCTGCTGCTATGGATCTATCTGTGGTTTTTCCTGACATCGGCCAGCCTTGGCCTGTGCTGGCTCCTGTTCGATCGCGACGCGCCATGACCGGGCAGCCTGGCGATCCCCTTGTCTTCCCCCCCCACGCCGGCCACGCCATGCCGATCGCGGCCTTCTGCGCGGTCCTGCTGTCCTCGCTTGTCGTGGCACTTGTGTCCGGGCGTGGAAACGCCCGCGACGACGCGAAGGACTTCTTCGTCGCCTCGGGAAAATTCGGCGGATTCCTGGTGTTTTTCCTCTCCGCCGGAGAAAGCTACAGCGTCGGGAGCATCCTGGGATTTCCCGCCGGCGTAATCGCGAACGGAACATCCTTCGCGGTGTGGTTCCTGGGATATATCGTCCTGGCCTATCCCGTCGCCTATTTCCTGTCCCCGGCCCTATGGACGATGGGACGTCGCTACGACGCGGTGACGGTCGCCGACCTGTTCGGGGCCCATTTCGGTCATCGGGGCCTGGAACTGGTCGTCGCGATCAGTTCGATCCTGTTCCTGATTCCGATGGGCGTGATGCAGTTCACCGGATTCCTGGTCGCATTCCACGGGCTGGGCTGGCCCATCCCGCCCTCGGCGGCGGTATGCGGGGCCGCCGTCCTGACCTTTGCCTATGTCATCGTCTCGGGCATCCGTGCCCCGGCCTATGTCTCCATCATCAAGGACATCCTGCTCCTGGCGGCGATCGTCGTCGTCGGGGCGGTGTCGCTGCGCGCCATCGGGCATCTTCCGCCGCAGGCGCGGCATGCCCCGGCGGTCCTTTCGACGCCTCTCTCCCCGCGCCAGATGCGTTTCGACATCTCCACGATCCTCCTGCAGGCTGTGGGCTTCTGCCTCGTCCCCCAGGCATTCGCGTTCAACTTCACCAGCCGGTCGGCCCGGATCGTGCGGCGGACCCAGATCATCATGCCGCTCTATCTCGTCATGTTCCCGTTTCTGATCGCCGTTGCCAGCTTCGCGATCCAGTCGCGGGTCGCAGCCGGCACGCCGAACGAGGTTTTTGTCGCGGTTGCCGGTGCGCTGCTTCCCGGGGCACTGTCCGGTATCGTCATCGCGGCGGTCACGCTTGCGGCCCTGGTCGTCTCGGCGGCCGCGTGCCTGACGATCGGCGCCCTGGTATCGCGCAACCTGCTGCACGGCCTGTCGGACGGCCGGCAGAGACAGGGGGCGCGGATCGTCATCGCGGTCTATCTGCTCTGTTCGGTGGCGGGCACGCAATTTGCCGGCGGGGTCATGACCACGCTGAACACCATGTTGTATCTGGGCGTTCCGCAATTGCTTCCCTGTGTCATATGCATGCTGGGCCGCGTCGCGGTTCCCCCGCCATTCCTGGCGGCCGGGATCGTCGCGGGGGATGTGACCGCCATGTCGCTCTATTGGGCGGGCATCGCCGTCGGCGGCGTCAATGTCGGCTGGGTGGGGCTGCTGGCGAACGGCCTGGTCGTATTCGCCGGAAAAGGGTTCGCCTGGCTG
This sequence comes from Gluconacetobacter tumulicola, assembly GCF_014174215.1. GTDB lineage: Bacteria > Pseudomonadota > Alphaproteobacteria > Acetobacterales > Acetobacteraceae > Gluconacetobacter > Gluconacetobacter tumulicola. The sequence goes on from NZ_JABEQL010000043.1 coordinate 3,165, forward strand.
CACAGCCGGGGCACGGTTCGCATTCCGGGGATCGCGCTCCCGGAGCATGAGGGCGGAATTCGACCTGAATGAATCTTCAGTGCGGCGGGGACGGTTTCTCGGTTGCCCGCCGCACGATCACGCGGCCGAAGCGCGGTCCGGGGGTGACAGGGCATCATCTGGGGCGGTTCATTCCCCCTCACCCGAACCGGCAAGGCCGATCCACCGTCGGCACCTCATCCGTCTGGATCACCATCAACTCCACCGGCCCATCCCCCACATTCCCGGCATCGTGCCCCACACGCCCCTGCGCGTCCTTCCGGCTCAACTGGTCTTCTCCCAGCGAGACCTCCCCCGGCCCCATCACCACCTTGTGCCCATCCATGGCAGTCACATACCACGTCCCCCGCAGCGGAATGATCCATTGCACCGTCGGGTCCGGATGCCAGACGCCATTCCAGTGCGCCGGCTGCACGGTAAAGATCACCTGCGCATGGCCGCTCTTCAACCGGTCCTGCCATTGCGGCCCGGCGGGCGCCGACATGGTCTTCAGGTCGAAATTCCGCACCGGACATTTCGTCATGTGGCTGATGCCATCATGATCGGTCCAGTTATGCCAATACCACATCGTCGGACGCGGCGGCGCACGCTCCGCACGGGCCGATCCGACGGCGGGCACCTGCCTGGCGAGAAGGGCAATCCCCATCACCGCACCGACTGCCTGCCGGCACGCGCGCGACCGCGGGCGATCATCGTTCCTCATGACATCCCCTCCTGGAAGCCGCCCGAAAACGCACGCCAACGACGACCCGACGCGCCCTTCCCGTGCTTCGCGGCGCACCGAGCGAAGAAAACGTTGCCGCCCGTCCCGTCGGAAACCCGCCCATCGCGGCCGAGCGTATCGTCCGACACGACGCGCATCAATACCGGACGCCCCGTCATCCAGTATCCGCCCGGGGCGGCGGGCTCTTCGCACAAGAAAATTCTGGACAGAAACAGGAGAGTCTGGTCCGATCCGTCATCGAAATAGAAATCGTCACGCTGGCCCGCGTCGAAAAGCGGGTCGCCATATTCACCTCCAGGACAGGATATCCGGGGGGAAAGGACGGATCATGGACACCATTCAGTCGTTCGATCGCTGCCTGGATGCCCGCTTCTTGCAATGCGTGCTGGAGGTGACACGCCTGGGATCCGTGCGCGACGCCGCCAGATCGCTCGGCCTGCCGGCCTCGCTGATCAGCCGCAAGATTTCGGATGCCGAGATCCGCTATGGCGTGCCGCTGTTCGAACGCACCGTACGCGGCATCATCCCGACCGAGACGGGCATGGTCATCGCCGAATATGCCCGCCAGCAGATGGACGAAAACAAGAAACTCCTGGCCTATCTGTCGAACCAGAAACGGCACCGCATCCACCAGATCTCGGTACATTGCGGCGACGGCTTCGTCGAGGACCTGACAGACCGCGCCGTCCTGCCCTTTTCCGACCGGCATCCCGGCATCCGCGTCCGCGTCACGGTCGGCAGCACCGACGACATCCGCCAAGCCGTGTCGGACGGCGTGTCCGAGATCGGGCTATCCTACAACATGGAGGATTTCAACGGCATCAACATGATCCTGCATACCCACAAGCCGCTCTATGCCATCCTGTCGGCGCAGGACGCCCAAAGTGCCGGCAGCCATATGACGATCGAGGACATCCTGGACCGCAAGCTGGCCCTGCCGACCCGCAGCCACGGCATCCGCAAGTTGCTCAAGAGCATCGAGGTCAATCACGGGGTGCACATCTTCCCCGAACTGGAATCGAACGCCTTCCGTATCCTCAAGCGGTTCGTCCTGTCCGGGCGCGGCATCACCTTCCTGCCGGTCTTCGCCGTCCGGGCCGAAATCGATGCCGGCACACTGGTCGCCCTGCCGATCGAAAACCGGCTCTGCACCGAGGCATCGGTCCATCTGTTCACCCGGGCGCAGCCCAACATCTCCCTTCCGGTCCAGCAATTCGTGGCCTTCATGCGCGAACGGCTCGAATCCCTCTCCAACGGCAATACCGCGCCGCAGGCGGTCGCCTGACCGGCCGCCTATCTAGCGGCGACGCCCCGCCCGCAGCAACGCCGCCAGCGCCAGCAGCAGCGACATGCCGGACAGCACGAGCGCGATCTTCGATATCGTCCCTCCCTCCATCGCCGCGCGGCCTGCGGGGCCGGGCGCGGGCTCGGGCGCGGCGGCCTCTCCGCCGACGACGATCGCGGAAAAGGCCCGGAAGAAATCCTCCGTCCTGTCCCGCGCCAGCCCGTCGATCATGCGCGCGCCGACCGAGGCCAGCTTGCCGCCGACATCGAAACTGCCCTCGTAATGCAACAGCGTCGCCTCATCGCGCGCCTCCAGGCGAACACGCGCCATCCCCTGGGCAAAGCCGGCGGCCCCGCCCTGCCCCCGGCCGGACAGCACATACGAACGGCCCGGCACGATATCGGAAATCTGCGCCTTGCCCCCGAACCGCGCAGAAAGCGGCCCGATACGCGCCTCGACCTGGATTGCGTATTCGTCGGGTCCCGACAGTTCGAACAGCGTGCAGCCGGGAACGCTGCGCCGTAGGATCTCCGGATCGTTCAGCGCCCGCCATACAATGTCGACAGGTGCCGCGATCTCGTGCTGCCCTTCGATGTTCATGGATGATGTTCCTTCTGCATCATGCTCTCCGGCCCGTACAAGGTCGCCAGGGCCTGGGTCCCCAGCGCCGCGCTGCCCTCCTTCTCCAGGCGGGCATACAGGCGGTGGGCCAGTTCGGTCGCGGGCAGCACCAGTTTCAGCCGTTCGGCCTCGCGCAGCGCAATGCCCAGATCCTTGAGGAAATGCCGGACATAGAAATCGGCCCGATAATCCCCGACGACGATGCGCGGCCCCATATGCTGCACCAGAAAGCCGCCCGCCGCGCCACCCGCTAGCATCCGCAGCAGGTCCTGCTGCTGCAGGCCGGCCCGCCCGGCCAGGGCCAGCCCTTCGCAGACGCCCATCATCGTCCCGGCGATCACGATCTGGTTGCAGGCCTTGGCCCGCTGGCCCGCGCCCGGACCGCCGAACCGGCAGATCGTGGCACCCACCCGCTCCAGCATCGACCGCATGCGCGCGAAAGCCGCCGCATCGCCGCCGACCATGATCGACAGCGTACCCGCCCGCGCCCCCGGCACGCCGCCTGAAACCGGGGCATCGAGTACCGCGATCCCTATCGCCTCGGCGCGGGCCGCGATCTCGGCCGCCAGACAGGCGCTGGAGGTCGTCAGGTCCAGACAGACCTGCCCGGCCCGGCCATGGGCCAGCAATCCGTCATCGCCCAGGTAGATTTGCCGCACATCGTCGGGCATCCCCAGCATGGTCAGGATCACGTCGGCCGCGCGCGCGACCTCGGCCACGCTGTCGACCCAGCGGGCCCCGGCCTCCTGCACCCGCGCGGCCGAGGTCCGCGTCCGCGTGTGAACCGTGACCCGATATCCCGCTTCCAGCAGGCGCACGGCGATCGGCGCGCCCATCTGCCCCAGCCCGATAAAGCCGAGCCGCGGTTTCTGCTGCGACATTCTCTTTCTATCCTTCCTGTCCCTGTGCCGCCCGGCCGATCCCGTCATGGATCGCGGCATGCAGCCGCATCGGCGTCAGCGGCAGGCACGTCACCTGCGCGCCGACAACCGACAGGGCGTCGTTGACCGCGTTCGCCACGGCGCCGATCGCCCCCATGACGCCGCCTTCCGCCATCCCCTTCAGCCCCAGCGGCGTACGGGATGACGGCGTCGCACGTGCGATGATGCGAATGGCGGGAATGTCGGCCACGGTGGCGATCGTGTAGTCGGCAAACGTGGCCGACAGATTCCGGCCCGCCTGGTCGTAGACGACGTTCTCCAGCAGCGTGCCGCTCAATCCCATCGCCACCGCGCCCGCCTGCTGCCCATGAACGACCAGCGGGTTGATGACGGTGCCGCAATTCTCCACCACCAGATAATCGAGGATCTCCAGCCGCCCGGTCTCGCGCGCGATCCGCACCCGGCACGCGTGGGTGGAGTTCGAGAACGTCATCGGCGGCGGATCGTATGTGCGATAGAATTCCAGCCCCGGCCGCATCCCCTCCGGCAGGGCCAGCGGGTCGAAATAGGCCGTGCGCGCCAGGTCGGCCACGTCCAGGCCGGTCTCCTCGCTCCCGCCGGCGCGCACCCATACGATCCTGCCGTCCCGCAGTCCCAGCCCATCGGTGGCGTTCAGACCCAGCCGGTGGGCCGCCAGCCGCAGCAGATGCGCCCGCACCTCCGCCGCGCAGAGATACAGCGCTCCCCCGCCGGCCGTCGCCCCCCTCCCGCCCCGGCTGCCCATGCCATAGGGCGAGGTGTCGCTATGTCCCAGCGTGACGGCCACGTCGTCGGGGCGCACGCCCACCCCGTCGGCCACGACCTGGGCAAAGGTGGTCTCGTATCCCTGGCCCGCGGCCGCCATCCCGACCGAGGCGCTGACCGTGCCATCTGGTTCCACGATGATGCGCGCGGCCTCGTGCCCCGAGCCGCCGATGCCGGAATTCTTGTAGAAGCGCGACCCGTAGGTCGTCGATTCCACGACATTGCACAGGCCGAGCCCGTAGAGGTACCGGCCATCGTCATGCGGGCGATGCGCAGCATAGCCGATTTCGTCCAGCGCAGTTTCCATCGTCTCGGCGCAATTGACGTCGAGCAGCGTCTCGCCGCCCGGCATGGCATAAGGCAGCGCCTGGTCGGCCAGCATGTTTCGGCGCCTGACCTCGGCCGGATCGAGCCCCAGCCGCCGGGCGATGACGTCCAGCGTGCCCTCCATCACCCAGCTCGCCATCGCCATGGGGGCCCGCATCGGGCCGACCCCGCATTTGTTGGTCAGGGCGACCCGGATCTCGTAACCGTAATCCGCGATCCCGTATTGCGCGGTCAGGATGATGCCTACGACCTCGGAAATGTAGTTCGCGGGATAGAAGCAATAGGCCCCGAAATCCTCGACCATCTCCAATGTCAGGCCCAGGATGCGCCCCGTATCGTCCACCGCCGCCCGGGTGCGGCACCATTGCTCGCGCGCATGGCAGGCCGCCAGCAGGTTCTCCATGCGGTCCTCCTTCCAGCGGACCGGCCGCCCCAGCCGCCGCGCCAGGGCGCATATGGCCAGCTCCTCGCGATACAGGGCGATCTTCTGGCCGAAACTGCCCCCGACATCGGGCGAGGAGACGCTGACCTGGCTGTCGCGCAGTCCCAGCCGTCGGACGATCTGCGTGCGCAGCGGATGCGGTACCTGCGAGCCGATCACCAGTGTCAGATGTTCGCGGCCCGGGTCCCACTGCGCGATGCAGCCGCGCGTCTCGATCGGCGCATGGGTCTGGCGCTGCTGGTGGAATTCGGCCTCGATCACCCGGGGCGCGGCGGCCAGGCGGGCTTCGGGATCGCCGGCGCGATGGACGCGCCGGGCCACCAGATTGGTGCCCAGCGCCTCGTCGACCAGCACGCTGTCGTCCCGCAAGGCGGCGAACATGTCGGAAACCGCCGGCAATTCGGCATATTCCACCACGATGCGCTCCATCGCCTCCTCGGCGACGTAACGATCCGCGGCAACCACGCAGGCCACCAGGTCGCCCTGAAACCGCACGCGGTCCACCGGCATGACCGGCATGCTGGTGGGCCGCAGACCCTCGATCGGCGGGGCGACGGTCAGGTCGGTCACATCCTCGGCCAGATCCTCCCCCGTCACCACCGTCACGACGCCCGGCAGCTCCAGCGCGGCCGTCACGTCGATCGAGACGATGCGCGCATGCCCATGCGGCGAGCGCAGGAAGGCGGCATGCAACGCCCCCGTGACCTTGATATCGTCCACATAGCGCGCCAGCCCGGCCAGTAGCCGGTGGTCCTCGCGGCGCGGCCGCGGCTGCCCGACATACGCCTCGCGCTCAGACATCCGCCACCTCCCGCAAGGCGGCGGAAGCCGCCATGATCGCCCGCACGATGGGCCCGTAGCCGGTGCAGCGGCACAGATTGCCGCCCAGCACCGCGCGAACGCCCGCTTCGTCGCAATCGGGATGGTCGCGCAGATAGGCGGCGAACGTCATCAATATCCCGGGCGTGCAGAACCCGCATTGCTGGGCATGATGCGTATGGAAGGCCGCGCGCAATGCCCGCAGTTCGACCGACGGAGCCCCTCCCTCCAGCGTGGTGACGGCATGGCCCTCCATCTGCACGGCAAAGAGCAGGCACGCCCGCGCCGGCTGCCCGTCGACCAGCACGGTACAGGCCCCGCAGATCCCCTGCTCGCAACCGACATGGGTCGCCGTCAGGTCCAACCGGTCCCGCAGCACGTCCGACAGCAGGTAATGCGGCTCGACCGCCACATCCCGGACCTCGCCATTGACCGTCAGGCTGATGATCATGCGCCTGCCCCCTCCTTCGTATCACCGGCCGCCCCGGCCAGGCACATGGCCATGCGCCCCTCCAGCACCGACAACAGGTAGCGACCGGCCGCGTCCTGCCCGATCAGCCCGCCCATATGCGCCACGACCCGCCGCACGACCTCGCCCCGCAGGGCCGCATCCGGACGCACGCCGCGCAGATCGTCGAACATGCCCTCCATGACCGGCGGCCGCACGGCCCCGGCCGCCACCACGATCGTCAGCCCGGCCAGTCCCCCCTGCGCATCGGCAACCAGCCGGACGGCGCAGATCAGGGCCGGAAAACTGCCGGCCGTGACATGGAACATCTCCGCCACCGCCCGCATGGCCTCGGGCTGGCGCGGAAAACAGACCGACACCACGACCTCCCCGGCGTCCAGCGCACAGTTCAGGGGCGAGCGATACAGATCGCGATAGGCCGCGGTACGGACACCCCGCGCCGAACGCAGCACCAGCCGCGCATCGAACAGCAAGGCGGCCAGCGGCATGTGCGCCGCCGGATCGGCCAGGACCAGGCTGCCGCCGATGGTGCCGCGCTGGCGCACCGCGTAATTGCCGATCCCGCCGGCCATGCGCCTCAGCAACGGCAGGTGCGTCGCCACCACCGCACTCTCGGCCACATGCTGATGCCGGACCAGGGCTCCGATCCGCAACCCGTCCTGCTCGGGCAGAATGTGGTCCATCTCCACGATGTCGTTCACGTCGATCACATGCTCCGGCCGGGACAGGCGCAGGGTCAGCATCGGCACCAGGCTCTGCCCGCCGGCCAGGATGACGGCCGCATCACCCAGCCGTGCCTTCAACCCCACGAGTTCGGCCACGGTCTGTAGCCGGTGATAGGAAAAAGGAGCTGGTTTCACCGCGTCATCCTGCCGTTCCTGGACCTGCCGCCCTCAAAACCCCGTGCTGACCGACGCCACCGCCGCAAATCCACCGCCGATCGTATAGAGCGGCGCGGAGGCGTTGATCATGTGCCCATGCAGGCCCATGACGGGGCGGGCATTCGTTCCGACACTATACAGACCAGAAAGCCAGTCATTGGCACCGATATTCATGAAATTGAGCTGGATCTGCGGATGCTTGGCAAAGCCCACATTCCGGAACCGGTAGCCCAGGCCCAGATTCGCGGTCTCGTAAGCCGGGATCTTCTCGTCGTCCATGAATGTCGAATATTGCGAACCAACATAGTTGAACGTGAAGGTTCCGAACAGGGACCCGTCATCGTACGACAGGCCCACCGCCGCGGTAAATTCCGGGCTCTGGATCGCGACCTTGCCGGCCGTCGGCAGCACGTCGCCGCCGGTGACGAAATTGTTATCCATCGTCGCGTGCAGGTACTGGGCCGAGACATAGGGGCTGAAATGATGCCACGGGCGCAGCCCCAGTTCGATCTGGGCCCCCCGTATGGTCTTGCCGCCGGCATCCAGCACGGTCGGAATCGGCACCTGGTCGATAAACGTCGTCGACTGGACCTGATAATTCACCAGATTATAATTGAACAGCGCCAGCGAGACATTCACCAGTCCATGATGGCGATAGCCGATTTCCTCGCCGATCGCATATTCGCCCTTCAGCCGGTTCACCACCGTGACCGGCCCCGGCTTTGCGGTCGAGAATAATTGCGCATAGGCCTGCAACGATTGCGGAGCCCGGTAGGACGTCGTCCCATCGACGAAGATCTGGTCTTCCGGCGTGATCATGTAGCTGACCGAGACCTGCGGCAGCGGCTGGGAATAGCTTCCCCCGCTGGTATAGTCGGCACCGGGAATGTTGTTGGTCAGATGCCGCGACAGCATCATGTATTTGAAACCCGCGTTGATCTTCAGCTTCCCGTTCAGCAGCGACAGCGTATCGTCCAGATACAGCGTGTTCATCTGCTGCCAGATCACCAGATCCAGCGTGCGATAGGTCCGCCCGTCCGGCAGGCGCACCGGATACTGCCCCCATTGGTTGGAGACATTGCCCTGATAATCCGCCAACTGATATTCGATCGGCTCGGACATCGACATATAGGAATAGATGTCGCCGAACCGGAAGGTATTGATACCATGGCTCCAGGTCAGGCCGGTCGACAGCGTGCCCGTGCGCTGCGGCACCGGATTGACGTATTTCGCGGTCACCATCCCCGCCGCGTTGGTATAGGGCAGCTTCAGATTGCCGGCCGGCATGGTGCCGAACCAGCTATTGGTGTTGCTGAATGTCGTGCCGGCACCGTAATATTCAAGATAATGCAGATAGGACGGCGTGACGTCCAGCGTCAGTCCCTTCGCCAGCGAGAAATGCAGCGGCGCCATCACCATATAGGTCCGCCGGTCATAGGTCAGGAACTTGTAATAGTTCGTATCGCCGAAGCTGTACTGACCGTCATAATTCAGCGACGGCCCATATTGCTTCCATTGCGTCATCGTCACCGGCCGATAACGGTTGGTATCGTTATTATCGAACGAGAAGACGACCGAAGCCCTGTTGCCGTCTCCCCATTCCTTCAGCGCCTTGGCATCGATATGCATCTTGCGCTGGGTGCCCATGCCGCGCCACTGGTCCTGGGTCCCGTTCGAGAACGAGACGAACGCCTTGACCCCGCTATGCCCCAGATAGCCGCTGTCGATCCGGCCGAATTCACGCTGCAGCGATTTGGAACCGTAGCTCAGATTGACCATTCCCCCCGCCTTGTCGGCAGGGTCGCGCAGCGTCATGGTGATCAGGCCGCCGACATCGCCATAGAAGGGCGCGCTGATATCGGGCGCCCCCTGCGACAGGGTCATGGACTGGATATTCTCGGTATCGGCCGCGTTTTCGGTATAGGGGATATAGGTCAGCGAATCGTTCAGCGCCACCCCTTCATACACCACGCCGATTTCGGTCTGGTTCAATCCACGGATGGAAACATTGTCGCTCGACGCCCCCAGCGGGTCCTGGCTGGAAAAGACCACCCCGGGCAGGTTGCCCAGCAGCGCCATGCCGTTGGTCGTCGGGCTCTGGCGGGCGATATAGTCCCGGGTGATGCCGCTCTGGACCCTCGGGGCCGTCTGCATGGGCATCAGGCCGCCGCCCGGCGTGGTATTGGTCGCCCCCTGATTATTGCCCAGATTGGCGTTGACGACGATGCTTTCCGCGGATGCGGCCGGCGTGGCGGCCGCCGGATGAAGGGGGGCATGCGCCGGCCCCGGCGCGGCATGCTGCGGCGGCGGATGACGGGGTGCCGGCTTCCGCGAAGTCTGGGCCTGCACGCCGCTGCACGCCAGACAACACATTGCGAATACGAAATAATCAGTCGTTGATGTTTTCATGTTTGCAACTCCGCTGCATAAACCCGCGCTATTCCGTTATGATAGGGATATCGATTTCAGGAAGATGCTTTCCTGGAAGATGATGAATCCGATGATCTTTCTGTTGAAATCCTGCCATTGCGGATTCGCGGCCAGAAGCTGCCTCTGCTGGTCCCGGTGGGCGAAACTGTCATAGGACCAGATGAAGGATATCGTGTTCAGCACGCCGCTTTCATGCGTCCAGCACCCCACCAGCGTCGCGTAGCGGCTGATGATGGGATAGCCCTGCGCCTTGTAGAGCGATATGAATTCCGCCATGCTACCGGGAACAAGGCGGTATTTTCTTTCTTCACTGATCATGCCGTCATTCTTTCCATGAATCGTTCTTCATCCGTCCAGGGTGCCGAAAGCGGCGCTCAAGGCGGGAATGGCCCGCACGCAGGCATCGAGCTGCGCGCCGTCGATCCATTCATCCGGCTTGTGCGCCTGGGCGATGGAGCCCGGACCGCATATGATCGTGGCGATTCCGGCCTGCTGATAGACACCGGCCTCGGTCGCATAACTGACGCCGCCATCACTCTCCACGCCCAGCGTCCCGCACACCCAGTCGGCAAGAGCCGCATTGCCACCCCGGCTCAGGGGCGGATACCAGCCGACTTCCGAGATCGAGAAGCCACACTCCCCTCTCACCCCGGACGTGGGAACGATCACGTCATTGATATAATCGGACAGCTTCGCCAGGCTGTGCTGCGGCACATCCTGCGGGATGCCCCGCCATTCGACTTCGAATCCGGCCAGTTCCGGAATGATATTGACCGATATCCCTCCCCATATCCTGCCGACATTCATCGTCGAATGGGGCGGCGCGAACAATTTGTCGAACGGTCCGTCCGCGATGGCGGCACGCGCCTGCGCACCCAGCCACGCCACGGCCCGCGCGACGGCGTCGATCGCATTGACCCCCGCGGCCGGGTTGCTGGAATGGGCCGGCCGGCCGGTCGCCTGCACTAGCGCCACCAACTTGCTCTTCTGGTCCGTCACCACCCGCATGCCTGTCGGCTCGCCGACAATGCACGCCGCCGGCAGCAGGGACTGATCCGCCAGGTCCGCCGCCAGCAGCCGGGCGCTCTCGGCATTGACCTCCTCGTCATAGGTCAGGAGCATATGCACCGGAAATGGAAGATCCATCCGGCACAGTTCCGGAATCGCCGACAGGCAGCAGGCGACGAACCCCTTCATGTCGGTCGCTCCGCGTCCCTGCAGCCGCCCTTCCCGCCGCGTCAGGATGAACGGATCGCTCGTCCAGGCCTGCCCCTCGACCGGCACGGTATCCAGATGACCGGCAAAGGCCAGGCCGCCGCCACGCACCGCACCCACCACGATATGCAACGCGTGCTTGTCCATGTCCGGATGCTTCAATGTCCGGACATGCGCCCCCTGTTCGTGCGCATATTGGGCGATGAAGCGCGCAAGGTCGCGATTGGAACGGGAACTGACCGTATCGAACGCCACGAGCCTTTCCAGGATGTCCACACAACCCATTCTCATCTCCATCCCGATCGGAATTCGGTGGCGATCAGGAACAATCCACGTCCAGAACCATTGCGGCGACGCATATCCGGTTCAAGGTGAATTTCGAGAACGGCTGTTGCTGTTCCGCTACCCGTCCACCCCGCCCCTCGCTCCACCGATCACACACGCTCGACCGCCCAGCGCTTCACCCCGCCATGCGCCATGCCGCATTCCACAATCCGCAGCCCGTCGATCACCCGCCCCCGCCGGGCGAGAAACCAGCGCCCCAGCCGGCGGGAATTGACGCGCCCGGCCGGCGTACCGGCAATGCGCAGCAACGCGTCCCGCAACTCCGGATGGCGCATGCCATCGCGATACCCGGCGGAATCCTGCCGCTCCAACGCCGACAGATCCTCGATCTCCCGCACCGTGCGCCCGCAATGCCGGCCCACCCCCGCCGCCTCGGCCAGCAGCCCCAGCATCTCGCGCAACTCGCCGCGCTCAGGGTCGTCCTCCCGCGCCGCCTGCATGCTCAGGCACGGATCGGCCCGCCCCAGCCACACCAGCGCCGCCCGCACGGTGCGGCTCCACCCTTCGAACGAGGCCAGCGGCGGCAGATCCACCTCCGCCCCACTCCCCATCCACGCACGCAGGATCGTCAGGCACGCACTCACATACGCCCCCCGATCGGCCATGATGTCGGCCACCGGATCACGGGCGAAGCGCCGCAGCTCCGGCTGCTCGATCCCGGCATCCAGCGTCGCCAGCAGCGCCCGGCGCGTCATGTCGCCGCGCACGCGCAGCGCATTGCCGGTGGCAAAGATCACCGCCCGGTTCTCGATCTCGACACTGGAAGACGCCCCCAGTTCGCGCAACCGCAGGATCGGCCGCTCCGTCGCCTGGCACAGCAGGTCCCCGCCCAGCTCCTCGTTCACATTGTCCAGCGACATGATCGGATAGCCCGCCAGCAACAGCCCGGTCAGGCGCTTCTCCATCTCCGCCACGTCTTCCCCCGCGCTGGTCACCGGGCACACCCGCCCGGTGGCGATCACACTGGCCAGATCGACCAGAAAACTCTTGCCCGACCCCGGCGCATTGGCCCGAAAGGCAAAGAGCGGGCTGACCGGCATCATCCCCCGCACCACACTGGTCAGGATCGCCGCCAGCGCCACCGACCGATCGGCCTCGGCGGCAAACGGAAATTCCGCCAGCAATCCCTCCAGCCGCGCCAGCCCGTCCTCGGCCGCCGCCCGCGTCGGCTCCGGCAGACTCAGCTCCAGCGTCGGATCGTCGACATGATACAGCCGCGTCGCCGCGTCGTACCCCGGCGCCATCAGCACCGACCTGTCGGGCCGCAGCGTCGGCGTGGTGATCACCCCCGCCAGCACCGGAAAGGGCCACGTCCCCGCCCGGCTCAGGATCACCTGCGCCGCCGCCGCCGGCGGATCGATCGCCTTCCATCCCTGGCTGCGCCGGTCGAACCGCCGCCATTCCACCACCTGGCACAGCAGGTCGGTCAGCGCCGGCACGCCGATATCCATCAGGCACGCCGCCTGCGTCAGCCGCCCGTCCGCCGCCGCCACCTCGCGCCGCCCCGGCCGCGCCAGACGCGTGCCACGCTGATAAACCGGCGCATTCGCCGCCACCAGCGCCCGCTCCCCCGCACTGGCCACCAGGTCGATCTCCCCGCCCCGCACCGCGATCGGCTCCAGCCCCGCCACCCGGCGCGCCACCGCCGGCCCGCCCCGCGTCCCGGCGCGCTTCACGCTGGTGCCGCACAGCACCGGCCCCACCCGCTCGCACAGCCACGTCCGCGCATCCGGCACGCGCAGATCCGCCGCATCGTCCCCCGGCTCCAGATCGCCGACATCCACCAGCCGCACCGTCGCAGCAATCCCGCCCAGAATCGCCGCAATCTCGGCCGCCGCCTTGGCCCCCGGCGCGTCATGGTCGGGCCACAGAATCACATGCCGCCCCGCCAGCACGCTCCAGTCGGCGCGGCTCACATGCCCGCTGCCCGCCGTCCAGGTCACGCACGCCATGCGCGGAAACAGGCATTGCGCGGCATCGGCCGCCTTCTCGCCCTCGCACACCAGCACGGTGCGCGCCCGCATCACCCGCTCCAGCCCGTACAGCGATCGCGGCACGGCGGCATGGCGCGGATGCCAGCCCGTCCGCTCGCCCCCCTCGGCACGCAGCGTGCCCCAGGTCAGCGGCATGATCCGCTTGCGCGCATGCGCGGTGGCATCCCGCCGCACCACATAGCGCATCACCCGCCCGGCCGCATCGCGATAGGCATAGACATGGTCCCACCCATCCAGATCCGGCATCGGCGCCCCCGGCGGCGGCACGGCCGGGCGCCAGTCCTCCTCATCCGGCGCACCCCGGACGGCAGCCGCCCCATCCCCTATCCCCAACAATGCCCCCAGCTCCCGCGCCGCCCGCACCCGGTCATCCCGCGCATGCAGCGCCGCATACAGGCTGATCGGGTCTCCCCCGCGCGGCCCATCGGCAAAATCCGCCCATCGTCCCGTGCGCAGATTGATCGACAGCGACCGCCCCGGCGCATTGTCCAGGCCGCCCACCACCCATTCATCGCCACGCCGCCGTCCCGCCGGCAGCCAGCCCGCCACCAGCGACGGCCAGTTCGCCAGCGCGGCCGCGTTGATCGCATCGAACGGAATTCCTGCCGTTCCAGTCATGATTTTTCCTTTTTGTAGCAGCAGGGCTCTCCCTCCGTTGGCATTCCATCGGCCGTTCCGGCCGACGGAACCGTGGCCAACTCCGCCCTGCACCCGGAAGGGGACAGTCGTCCCCTTCACCCCTGGTCATTGGGGATCAGCATTCGGCGCGGCAGGTTGGGCACAGGCGTAGGAACGGTGAGGCCACCTGAAACGCCGCCCGGCAGTTCAGGCACCTCCGGTCGATCAGCTTCGGCGCCACCCGCTTCTTCCCCGCCCTCGGCGCCCGGCGGCGATAACTCAGCCGGTCGCGAATGGTCTGCACCCGCATCTCCAGCGCCTGCGCCACCTGCGTCACTCGCAGCCCCTTCGCCAGCAGCGCATCCATCTGCGGGTCCAGCCGCGCCCAGTCATATTTCGATGGCCTCATCATGCCCCCAGCTTCATTCGGGCAGACCGGCCGGTTTCCCCCATCCCACGCGCGGGCACCGCGCATACAGGCTGCGAGCCGCACCCGCGTGGCCCGCCGCACCTCCCGCCCCGCCCGCATCTCATGGACGAAGCGCGGATCATTCATCGCCAGCACGCCAAAAGCAGTGGCCGACAGGCCGCTTTCCGTCAGGAAGCGCTCGATGACCGCCAGCAGGGGATCAGGCCGATAGGAAGAGGAAACAGGATCAGTCCGCATGAATAGGGAACATAATAGGCATATTCCTGCCGTCAAGAGGATATATCCTATTGGAAATTCCCTATTCCGCTCGGCATAATAGGGGCATGTCGGTCCTGACCCCCTCCCGCTACGCGCTGCTCAGGCTGATCGCCGACGCCGGCAGCAACCTGAAGGCGGAATCGCTCGCGCTGGGGCGCAACCACGCCTATCTCCAGCAATATATCCACAAGGGCACCCCCCAGCGGCTGCCCGAGGACGTGCGCGAGGCCCTGGCCCGGCGCTTCGGCGTCAGCGCCAACGTGTTCCGCGACGATACCGACCCGAACTGGGAACCCCTGGCCCCCGGCGCACTGCACGGCACGGACCGGTCCCCGCCCCGCCGACCGCATCTGGCCGCCCCCCGCGCCCCGTTCGGAGCCGCACCGGTCGAGCACGATCCTTCGCCGACCGAGGGCCTGTTCCGCATTCCCGAATATAATGTGGCCCCGCAGGCCGGCCCGGGCGCCGTGCCCAGCCATGTGGCGGTCGAGGACGGCCCCCAGCCGGTCGATCACTGGTTCCTGCCCCGCCGCTTCCTGGGTGCCTTTACCGACAGTCCGGAATCCCTGGTGGTCCTGCGCGTCGCGGGCGACAGTATGGAACCCGACTACCAGGCCGGCGAACGGGTCCTGGTCGATATGGGCCACCGCACCCCCTCGCCACCCGGCGTCTATGTGCTGTGGGACGGGTTCGGCCTGGTGCTGAAACGGCTGGAAATCGTCTACGGCGCCACCGACCCGGTCATGGTCCAGATCATGAGCATCAACCCCGGCTACCCGACCTACACCCGCGCACTGGACGAGGTGCATATCAACGGCCGCGTGGTCGGAAAATGGGTCTGGAAATGATCCCGCCGCCCGATCGGGCGTTTCCGCCCCGGACTGGCCATGATTCCCTGTCAGCCTGATCGGGCGCGGATATCCCCGATCCGGCGACTGATGGAGATCAGATGAAGGAGATCAGAGCATGACAAGAATGATCCGTTCCGCCTGCGCGCTGCTCGCGGTGCTGACACTGGCAGCCTGCGTCTATGAACGCCCACCCTATCGCGGCTGGCATCGCGGCCATCACGACGGCCATTACGGCTGGTACGACGATCGCGGCGGCTGGCGCGGCGATTACGACCACCACCGCTACTGATCGGACTTTTCCGATCAGACCGGGCGGCAGACAGGCCGCCCGGACATCGCTCGCTTCAAACCAATCGTGCCACCCAATCGGCAACCGCATCCCCACTCCCGATCGCCGGCTCAACCAACCCGTCGATCATGAAGGTCGGCGATACATGAATGCCGTTCTGCCGGGCATAACGGCAATGGCGCTTGATCTCGCGGTCCAGATCCGCAATCGCGAACGCCTCCGCCAGCGCCACCCCGCTATACTCTTCCAGCCGGGCGATGATCTGGTTCGGCGTGGCATCCATGTTCGGGCCGGCACAATGATGCGCGAACTCGAACTCCTCCCGATGCACCCCAACCGCCGCCAGCACCGCCCGCGCACTCTCCCGGCCACCCGGCAGCGTCGAGGCCGCGATGACGCAGCGCGTCACCACGCCGGAATACATGTGCCACGGCTGCGACTGCATCGTCAGCCGCACGGTAATGCGCTCTTCCCCCGCCGCCTCCAGCAGCGCATCCAGCTTGCCGAACGCCCGGACCGAAAAAGGACAGGTCGGCTCAAGAAACATCTCGAACAGCCGGGGCCCGCACCCCCACACCAGCGGATCGGCCCGCCAGTCCCTCACCTGGGTCATCGCCTCATTCCTCCCTGTTCCAGCCAACCTTATGGAACCGGTGGCAGATCCGACAGCGCGGGATACAGCGCCCGATAACGCGGCAGCAGCGCACCATAGGCCGCCTGCAACCCGACCTCCGGATCGACCGTCCCCACACGCTCCGGCGGCAGGCACACATCGGCCACCGCTTCCCCGGTCACCGCCAGCCGCGCCAGCCGCGCGGCACCGAACGCACCGCCCTGCGCGCCATGAGCCAGACGATGCAGGCGAATGCCCATCACGGCGGCCAGAATGGTCAGCCACGCAATACTGCGCGAGCCACCGCCGATCACATCGGCCTGCGCCAGCACCGACCCGGCCCCGGCCAGCCCATCCAGCGCATCGCGCAGCGAAAACGCGACCCCTTCCAGCACCGCCTGCGTCATCCGCGCGCGCGTGGTGCCACGATCCAGCCCGACAAACGCCCCCCGGATGGCAGCATCATTATGCGGCGTCCGCTCGCCGGACAGATACGGCAGAAACAGCAGCCCCGACGGCCGCTCGATCACCTCCGGCAGTTCCGCCAGCAATTCGGCCTCGTTCCGCCCGACGACCGAGGCCCACCACGCCAGCGAGGACGCCGCCGACAGCGTCACCCCCATCTGGTGCCACATCCCCGGCACGGCATGGCAGAAAGCATGGATCGCCGAGGCCGCCCCCGGCCGGAACCGGTCCGTCGTCGCCCACACCACCCCCGACGTACCCAACGAGACAAAGGCATCTCCCGGCCGCACCGCCCCCAACCCGACCGCGCCGGCGGCATTGTCGCCGGCCCCGCCTGCCAGCACCGGCGGCACATCCATCCCCCACCGTTCCGCCAGCTCCCGGCGCAGCGTCCCGGCCCGGTCCGTCCCCTCGCACAATGCCGGCATCGCCGCACGCGAAAGACCAGTCGCCGCCAGCGCCGCCTCCGACCATTGCCGGCGGCCGACATCCAGCCACAACGTCCCGGACGCGTCCGACATCTCCTCAATCATCTCGCCGGTCAGCCGGTAGCGCAGCCAGGCCTTGGGCAGCAGGACATGCCGCGTGGCACGAAAGATATCCGGCTCGTGCCGCGCCACCCACAGCAGCTTCGGCGCGGTAAAGCCGGGCATGGCGATATTGCCGGTCACCGCCCGACTGTCGGGAAAGCGCTGCTCGAACACCGCGCACTCGGCGCTGGCCCGCACATCGTTCCACAGGATGCAGGGCCGCAGCACCCGCCCGCCCCCATCCAGCAGCACGGCCCCATGCTGCTGCCCCGACAGGCCAATGCCCCGCACGGCGGCCACCGCGCGCGGATGGCTGTCGCGCAACGCATCGATGGCGGCCAGCAGGGCCCGCCACCACGCGTCGGGGTCCTGCTCGCTCCAGCCCGCATGCGGCGACTGGCTGGTCAGGCGCTCCGTCCGGGCGGCCAGCACAGTCTGCGCCTCATCGACCAGCACCGCCTTGATCCCGGATGTCCCCGCGTCAATGCCGATATACATCGTCCCGCTCCCACCCTGTCCGGACAGCACACGGCCCGACGATAGCCCACCCACAGCTCGACACAAAATCCGCAATATCCCGGCAGGATCAGAGGACTCTACGAACGCACCACGCGCGGCTCACCTCGGACAGAAGACCGGCCCCTCACGGCGCGCCATAACCGGCCCCGCCATCCAGATAGGGCCCGGCCGCGCGATGCCCATGCCCCATATTCCCCCGCCCCCCGCATGCCGCCAGGGCCAGCAGTAGCGTCAGAACCAGCATGCGTGGTGCCATCCGCATCGGCCTCACGCCCACATCCGGCGCAGCACGCCGTCCCGTACGATCCGCACATGATACAGCACCGCCGCCACATGCCCGGCTGCCAGGATCATGATCGTCCAGGCCAGCCAGCCATGCGCGCTGCCGAACAGATGATGCGTCGCCTGCGACATCGGCCCGAAGGGCGAATTGATCACGGCGCCGAACGCCGTCACCGGCTTACCGCCCGACCAGCGGGCCAGATAGCCCAGCCCGATCTCGGCCCCCAGCGCCAGATACAGCACGCCATGCATCGCCGGGGCCGCCCGTCCGGCCAGCCCGTCCCCGGCCGGAAAGCGGATCGCCCGCCCCCCGGTCACGCGCCAGGCCACCCGCATCACGACCAGCGCCGCCAGCAGCACCCCCAGCGACAGATGCGCCGACACGATCGGCCCATGCAGCGCCTGCGGCACCCGATGCATCAGCTCGCCCAGCACGAACTGCGCCAGGATCAGCCACGCGCACGACCAGTGCAGCCAGCGCGTCTCGACACTGTAGCGAACCGGCGCGCCGGCCTCTCCGACCGATCCCGGCATCCCCATCCCGTCCATGCGTCCACGCTCCCGCTGCCTTGGCTCCGATCGACCCCCGAGCCCCATCCCGTCCCCGGGCAGGGGACACGATTCCATGAAACCATCATCGTGGGAATGATCCGAGGAAGGCACGAAACCGGCCCCTCAGCCCCCGCGCGGTTTGGTCACTATTTATAATATCCCATTCTGATATGCCAATTGCACTGCCTCCACTCGGGTATCAACCTCCAGCTTCTGGTACACGCGCCGAATAAAATTACGCACCGTATGTCGCGAGACCTCCATTTCATGGGCGATCTCATCGATGGTACATCCTCGGGACATGTGACGAAGCGCCTCCGTCTCACGCGGAGAAAGGGGGAGCATGTCTGGTTTTGTCCGGCCAGGGATTGGATACGCCGGCGATTCAAGGCCGATGGCGGGGTGTTTCCCGCCATTGAACGTCGACGCCATGACGCGCGGTGAACGCCCTTCTTTCCTTTTGGCTGTCTGCAGCGCCAGATCCGCCTGCGCATACACCGCTTCAGCCTCATGATCCTGGAACCGCCGCACGAATACGATACCTACGAAAACGCTGAGGGGAACAGGCACGCCATTCCAGAAGACAGGCTCTCCCAGATGAGAGAACCGATCGCGCGCACGCGTTTCCAGCAACGGCTCGTTCGCCCCATTGCCCAAAACCATGGCAAATTTGCCACCGCCAAGGCGTGCCGTGAACGTCCGATCCGCGTAAGCGGCCAGCAACCGTCTGGCAAACGCGATCAGACAGGCATCTCCGGCAGCAAGGCCCCAACGCCGATTGATTTCCCCCAGATTGTCCAGATCAAACAGCGCCAACGCCCCCGGCGGCGCAAACATTTCGGAACCATCGGAACGATCGAGAAAACGCGCCTGAAAGTGCGTCCGGTTAGCAAGACCCGTCAACGCATCATGCTCGGCCAGGCGGCGCAACTGCTCCCAGTGCTGCCGCTCGGCGGTAATATCCTGCTTCATGCCGTACAGCGTAACCGCACGGCCATTTTCCACCTTCGTGCCCGCTTTTAAGCGAATCCACCGGTTCGTACCATCCGGACGAACGATCCGTGCCTCCAATGCAAACGACGTCCTGTTCGCAATTGCGGCTGAACGCAACTGCTCCAGCATGAGCCGACTAGGCTCCGCATACATGGCAACGGCATCGCCCCGCTCAACACTCTTGTCACGCGGCAAGCCAAAGATATCGAATACCGCTGGCGTCCACGAGAGCCTTTCAGTGCGCAAATCGCAAGACCACGCCCCTATTCCCGTTAATTCCAAAGCGCTTTTCAACAGGTCATCAAATGACTCTTCATGTATTGTCTGATCATTTGATAATGGGCACATATGCAATCCACAATTTCTTACAGAACTCTGCCTGAAATCCATCCACAAGCGTCAAGATTCCCAATCGGGAGGTCATGTTGCGTGCAAAAATTCTGCCGCATGTGGCCTGATCGGGCCATATACAAGGTCTCCATCCGCACGTAACCTCTTTGAGGCTAGGGCCTGTTAGATCTTGTAGGTTATTCCTATATATGAGGAATGAGTGAAAGCAATGCGACACAGATTTTCACCGACGAAGCGTGGGCGGTTTGGGAGCCACTGATCGAA
>NZ_JABEQL010000044.1 GCF_014174215.1 Gluconacetobacter tumulicola
CAGGGGTAGAGAACCTCCCGCTCGTCGGTATTATGGGTCTTGCAGAGTAGCGCTCTATAACGCCGTCAGGCCCCACACCAGCCTCAATGGCATGACGCCAGAGGCTTTCGCTCAACAGGCCGGCAAGGCATACAGCAACCCACAGACCCCAACTCAAAACTGAGGGCACGTTCGGGGCAGGGTCAACATGCCCAAACAAAAACCCCACGAACCTTATGGTTTCGTGGGGTTTTTGGTGTGGTTCATGGTTGCGGGGGTAGGCAACCAACGATACTTGCGATTGGTAACACGTGAAATACCCCGCGTCGCCGCATAACAAGCAAACAGAAACCTTGCCGCTGGCATCGCCTCATATATAATCCTATAACATGATCAATATATACGGCAACCTGTCAGGTCTGAGGCCAGGTTCCCATCTGGAACTTTCAATCCAGCACCGGGAACCAGAAGCGATGTGGTCGGTGTACATTAATTACGATTTCGAACCAAAATAACACTCATGAGAGCTTCTCAATCCTATCCGATTTCCTGGAGCCATCTCTGCAGAGCTAATTCCGATCAACTTGGACAAGACCGAAGTTGTATAAACCCGGATACCGGAACTTAACGTGAAATACCGCTTTATCATCGACATGGCCACGTTACAGCATGACTGCCTGAGTCGTTGTCCCGAGCAACAAGACTGTTGCTCGATATCGCAAAATATTTCTCCGCACCGTCCTGCATTCCTTTATTTTGCAATGAAATGTTGTAAAAATCAGAGAGTAAACATATGATCCAACCAGTGCAAAATTTCACTTGGCGCATCGATATAGCGTTTGCATATCTGCATCTGATCAAACTGACAGGAACCGAGCATCCTATCCTTCCTTTGCCATCGTATTAGATGGAATCCGTTTGTACCACGCCGTGGCAAACCGGCCATAGAGCAAGCAAAAAGGGCGGCTGCATGGCTCCAGGTATCGAAACACGATCGGCGAACCTTTATTCCGTCCAGGACCTCCGTTTCATGGACCAGCCAGACCGACTGAGAGCGCAGTATCTGGCGGCCCAGCCCTTTCCCCATCTGATCGTCGACGACCTGTTTCCCGCCTCCTGGATGCGCAACATCCTGAACGAGTGCCGCGAAGACCGCAATCTGTGCTGGAAATCCTTCGATACGGCGCTGCAGAAGAAACGCGGTACCCAACCGGACTCTGATTTCCCACCATATCTTCAAAAATATTTTGATTTCATCAATTCTGGCCCTTTCCTGCGACTCATGACGCGATTGACTGGGATTGAAGCCTTGCTTCCCGATCCCACGCTTTATGGCGGCGGTCTGCATGTTGTCTCGGGACAGGGTTTTTTTGATCTGCACATCGACTTCCAGCATCATCCTACGACGTTGCTGACCAACCGCTTGGCGATCATAACCTATCTTAACGACGAGTGGGATCAAACATGCGGCGGTAATCTGGAATTATGGGCGATGAACCCGACACGACGCGCGGTTGAGATCATTCCGTATTTCGGACGTACCGTCCTGATGGAACAATCGGCGACCGCGGCGCACGGCCACCCCACGCCAATCCTTGCGGGACGCGAACGCATGGCGGTGATCGCCTATTTCTATACCAGCGACGCTGGCACTCAGCGCGTGCGTCGGCGCCGGACTTCCACACTCTACGTCCCACGTTTCGGCCGATCGGCCAATGCGCGCCTGCAGGCGGCCCTCCATAACGTTCTGCCTCAGCCCATAATCAGGGGCCTGAGGACCGTCCGCCGCGTCCTGCGTGCGCCGCGCCGTTCCGGCGAACGGTAGCCGCCCCGGTCCCCGAATGCATGACGGACAGACGAATGATCACCCCCCGGTGGCCACCGGCTGAGGACCACGGACGCTGACGCGCCGCACCTTGCCCAGTATGCCGCCGAACCGCTCGGCAAGCTGGTCAAACACGTTGCGCCGCAGTACGAACAGCATGGCCGGATACAGTCCTGTGCCCACCACCCCGATCACGATAATCCGCGACAGATCATGCGCGTTGATGACTGGTAGCAGGGAACCCGCATATCCCAGCCCCATGGCACATGCCGAAATGACAAAGGGAATGACGTAGAGTTCCATCACCCGCCAGACCGGCACCCCGCAGCGGTTCAGAATCAGCAGCGAGCAGAGCGGGGGATAGGTAAAATAATAGAGCGCCACGGCCACCGCGACACCTATCGCATTGCCGGCCAGCCCCCCCGCGATCACCACGCCGAAGAAGACCGGGGCAGAAATGACGGCAAAGATCAGCGCCAGCCGGAATTCGCGCCGGGCACTGAGCAGCGAGCCCGTAATCCACGACACCGCGTCGAACGGAAGCCCTAGACTGAGGATCTGCACGAACGGCACCGCCGCCATCCAGCGCTCACCGAACAGGAAATGCAGGCCGGGACCCGCGAGGACGGCCTGGAGGAAACAGAACGGCACGACAATATAGGCCAGCAGGCGGCAGGCCTTCAGCGCGGCCTCGGTCTGGCGTTGCGGGTCGGTACGCAGTTGTGCGAATGCAGGCAGCAGAACATTGATGAAATTGCCGGCCAGCATCCGCACCGGCTGCGCCGAGAAGCGGAAAGCGAAGAAATAGAGGCCGACCACGGAATGCGAGGCAATCAGCCCCAGCACGATATAGTCACCCTGATTGATAATTTCGATGATCGTCCTGGTGGAAAAAACGGTGGTGCTGCTGCCTATAATATAATTCAACTGGACCTTACGGAAACCACGGGCGATCCGCGGGGGTGCTTTCCACCAGAACAGGGCAGCCTTAGTCATCGCCAGCAGCGGGATGGGAATCGCGAAACTGTAGGCACCACATCCCAGCCACGCCAGCAGGATCGTACCCAGTTGCAGGGCGAAGATCTCGAAAGTGTTGTAAGCAGCTAGAAAACGGAAATTCATATCGGCGCGAATGCGGACCGACGGCACGGTGGCGAGGGTCTTAATCGGCGTTGCAATCGCCAGCGCCGCAATCAGGCCGACCAGTTCCGGCGACTGGTACCATCTGGCAGCAAACGGAGCCGCGACCAACATGCCCACCATGCCCAGAAGACCGAGCGATAGGCAAATCCAGAATGCTGGCGCGGACCAGAACGCCATGGCCTTCTGCCGCTGCAGCAGGACATCGTCCACCCCGAAGCTGACCAGCGCATTGGCGATGCCAAAAACCGTATACGCAAGGCCGATGATCCCGAAATCTTCAGGCGTCAGAAGCCATGCCAGGGCCAGTTGGGAGACGAAGCCGATCCCGCGCGCGGCCAGGCTCTGCACCATCAGCCATAACACGCCGCTCGTCGCCGCCCGGCCCAGACCACCTGGACCCGCCACCGGGCCCCGCCCCTGTTCCGCCATGCCGTTCCCCTTCCTGTCTGCTTCGTTACCCGCGCGGCCCGATGCCGCGATCACGCCGTCAGGCCGGCTGGGCACGGCCGGCCAGACGCTTGAACATCTCCCGTACCCCCCGAGGCAAAATCAGCCGGAACGAGATACGCCCCAGCAGCACCGGATAGCGCGCGGGCGCCACCAGCCCCAGTGCATCACCGAAGCGCCCGCGAATGGCCAGCCGCGTCGCTGTTCCCATCAGATGATCCGCCATCTCCGCCCGATTTTCCGCCCGAATCGAGACGGAGGGATCCCGCAGCGCGCGGCGGATGAAGCCGCAATCCGTGCTATCCAGTTCAAACGGACGGTAGAAAGCCAGCGCGACCAGCTTCATCCCCATGGCCAGCGCCAGCCAGGACCGTTCGTCCGCGCTCAGGACTGCCGCACCCGCATGCAGAAAATCCTCCAGCGAAACCGCCTGCGCGCAACGCCGCAATTCATCCGCGGAAAAGGCCAGGTCGGGCTGCCTCGCCCGGCGCCGGCGGGCAGACACCGCCGCCATCTGCGACCAGAACGCCATCGACCGCCCATTGCGGATCGAGGCGCTGGAAATACTGTTCGCATGCACCCGGTACGAACCGAAATCTTCCGGCAGGTTCAGCATGGTTCCGACTTCCTGCAGGCGCCAGCACAGGTCGCTGTCCTCCGCCACCGCCAGACTGCGATAGCCCCCTACCCGGTCGAACGCCGCGCGCCGCATCATCAGGAAAGGCTGGGGCAGATAGGGCTCGCGCGCCGGCAACCAGGACGGATCGGCCCGGTCTATCCGGGCGGCGCGTACCCTGCCGCCCGTCGGACGACCGTGGGCATCGATATGCCGACCGCTACCGGACAGAGCGATGCAATCCGGATGCGCCGTCATGTATCCGACCTGCCGCTCGAGACGGTCGGGCGCTGCCAGATCGTCAGCATCCAGCCGGGCAATAAACGGCGCGCGACACAGCGACAGCCCATGGTTCAGCGCGGCTGTGATACCGCCATTCGGTTGCGTCAAAACCACGATCCGCGGGTCCTGCGACGCCAGCTCGGCCAGGATCCGGCCTGTCTCGTCGGTCGAACCGTCATCGACGACGACGATGCGGATCGTGGCGATGGTCTGGCCACGCAGGCTGTCGATGGCCTCGCGGATGGTCGCTTCCGCATTATAGGCCGGGATCAGGATATCGATCAGGGGATCGGTCACCATGTTGCTCCTTTCCTGCACCGCGCTATTTCGGATGCGCCGGTCATCCCTCATGGTGGTTCAGATGCCGTTCCAAAACCTGCATCTGCGGCCGATCCTGCCCGTCGCGAGTCGGTTCCAGCGTGTACATGTATTCGCCCCATAGCGGGCCAGCCGCCCAGTAGGTCCAGCCACGCCAGACCGACTGGTTCACCGCGAGATAGGCGGCGACCTTCTCCAGCACATCAAGGCATGCCGCATTCCGCCCCACGCCGAATTCCCCCAGGAATCCGACATTGCCTGTCTGGTGCAGCCATGCCGTAAAGGATGTCAGGCGCCCGATCGCCTGGTCTGCCGGGACGCACTCCGCGCTCCGGCCACTACTGTCCCTGTCGAAATATTCATGCACCTCGAAAATCAGAGCATGGGCCGGGTCTTTCAACGCTGCCATATCCGGCCCGTTCTGCGTTGCAAACCCATGCGCGGAATCCCAGCCGATGCCCGACACCAGAATCGGATTCCTGGCCCCGGCGCTCCGGATGCCCAGGATCGCCTGCTGGGTGATGTCGCGCCACTGGCGGGCCGATTGCTGCTGCGGTTCATTCATCAGGCCGAACCAGATATCGTGCCTGTCGTGCAGCGTCGCGCCCAGACGCGTCCACAGGTCGCGGAAATCGTCCGCCGAGACCGTATCACCCCCGATCAGGTTCCCGCGATAGCGGCCGTAATCGTGGACGTCGAGGATCACGATCCCCCCCACCGCCCGAACCTGGTCGGCGAAGGCCAGGATGCGCTTCATGTGATCGGCATCCAGCGCCGCGCCAGGCGTGGGCTGCAACCTTTCCCACAGGACCGACAGGCGAAAGATGTTCATGCCCTTGTCGTGAAAATACGTCACCTCGCCTGGCTTGGGAAACAGGTAATCATAGCCATAGCGACCGGGAATCCTGTTCGAGGAATAGGCTGCCCCTGCCAGGTTTACGCCCTTGTATTCCTGTGCCTGCGCCGCCGTCGTCCAGCCGACGACGGACAAAGCCAGCATGGCCGGGAAGAGGATCGTCAGACTACGCATGGGATTTTCCATATCGTCTGGTCAGGGACGGCACGGCCATGCCGGCCGGCACCCGGATCATGCGGGGTCGAATACGCAGGGCTGCTGGCCCCATCGCATCGGTGACGCCATAAAGGAACCACAGCAACGCTGCCGTCTTGATCGTGAAGACCGAGGCCCCGATGCACAATGATGTCGCGAAGTAGACCGAGATCATGGTCTTCATCGTCGCGCCTTCGGGCGTGCGGGACGGGTGAAACGCGAACAGGCCCAGATAGAACAGGGTCAGGACCGCCCCCAGATTGTTCAGTACATAGGCGTAACCGGTATCCAGGGTGTACACCTGCGACGGTGCCAGCCCGAACCACTGGCCGAGACCCCAGTAATCCAGCAACCGGCCCGAAAAGATCAGCCGACCGGCCAAATCGTCCTTGATGATGGCCGGCAGGACGCCGGGCAATTCATGCATCGTGCCCACGAGCGTCAGCAGCGTCCCGATAAGGATCGGGAAAAGAAACGCCGCCAGTGCCGACCGGCGAAACGGGCTGACCCGCACCAGCAGCATCAACAGGCAGCACCCCGAAGCAAAACGAGAATCCGCCAGCACAAAGCACAGCACGGCCAGGGCGTACATCACCACGCAGCGCTGACCCGACTGGTTGCGCGACACGCTGAGGCACCACGCGAACAGCACGGCCGAAAAATTCCCCAGCGAATCCGGCTCCAGAAAGATCGAAGAGACGCGATGCGGTCCGAAAATCGACTGGAAGAAAGTGCGACTGGCCCCCGCGCCCCGATTGCCGCTGAGAAACAGGTTGGTATTGCTGTAATTGACCGTGTCCTTGGCGATCACGCCTTTCTGCACATAATAGTCCCATATATTGAAGAGACTGGCATAGATGTTCGTAAAGACCAGTTCGACGAACCCCACCACCAGCACCAGGACGATCAGGATCCGAATCGTCGACCAGGCGGTTCGCTCGCTGGCCATGCGACCGAGCATATAGAAGATGTACATGATGCCGACATCATGCAGAATCTTCGCGCTGAGGGCCGGATTGACCAGTCGGGCCCCGACCACGAAGCCCGTCGTCAGCGCCATGAGCCACAGAGCGGTACGGTCGATCCTTTGCCGGATCAGATACAGACCGGCCGCCAGGATCGTGATTTCAACCACGGCAATCTGTGAATTTCCAACCAGCATCCAGTGCCGGCTGGAGAGGAAGCATAACACCAGGTTGAACATCGCTGCCGCGATGACCAGGTACATTCCTCCCAGGCGCCCCTCGGCCGCGACGGCCGCCCGTCCGGCCCCGATATGACCCGCCCTCATCCGTCACGCTCGGCGCAGGCGGCGACCGGCGTTGCCAGCGCGACCTCCCCGCCCCGCCCGGCGGTCTGCGGCCTTGCGCGATCCGGCAGGCGGCTCGCGAGGAGACGGCCCAGATTATGCAGGGGCAGTTCCACCAGGTGGTAGGTCACACTCGATACCGCCAGCGTCACGCAGATGGTGCCCAGCGCCAGAACCGTCTGTGTCACGTCCGGATCGGACAGCAGCGGACGCAGCCCCACATGGCCCTGCATCAGGTCGAACAGCAGCAGCAGGATCGGCAGATGCAGCAGATAGACGCTGTAGGACAGTTCTCCCATCCATATCGTGACCCGGTGCGTCAGCACCCCGTACGACCGTCCCGATGCATAGAGGTCGCGCACGATCACAAAGGCGGCCAACGTCTCGATAACGTCATAAATCTGTTCGGGCACCGCATGGCCTCCCAGCGCCAGCCGGTCGTACAGCAGCACGATCGTCGCCACCAGCGGCAGGGCTGGCGATGCTGCCCATGCCGGAGACGGCAGCATGGGGATCAGGGCCCCGAGCGCGAAAGCAAGTCCGAAATTCAGCCCGATCTCCGAGGGCATAGGCACCAGCGCCAGCATGATGAAACCCGCCAGGGCCCAGGGCCGTGCCACGCGGTTGCGCATCAGGAACAGGACAACGGGAAAGAGCACCGAAAAGATCAGTTCGACCCGCAGCGACCACATGGGGCCGTTATAACGGGTATAGGCCCCCGCAAGCGCCAGGCCCACATGCACGGGCGAAACCGGCGCGTGCAGGTTGCGCGACAGCCAGTCGACGAAGACTTCCACCTCCATCGTGCTGCGCACATGTAGCATCACCATGACGGCGACCAGCACCGACACCCACAGCAGCGGATAGATGCGAAAGAGCCGTTTGATATAGAATCTCGCCAGTACCGCCCCGTCGAAGCGCCCGACCCGTTGCAGCGACAGCGACAGCACACAGCCGCTAAGCACAAAGAACAGCAGGACCGCGGCCTGGGCGTTGAAGAGATAGGTGACCAGATCATGCGCCGCCCGTCCCCACGGCCCGCGCGTCACCGGATCATATCGGATGACCTGGATGACATGCCCGACCAGTACCACCAGGCAGGCAATCCCGCGCAGCGAGGTCAGTTGCAGGAGATAGGATCGTTCCGATCGTGCTTCGAACAGATGGTCCGACATGCGACTTTCCTCCCCCCGCTGGCGAATTCCGGCCACGCCGTCATGACATCGATGCCGACGGGGCTCCGACCGCATGAGACAACATTGAGACAAGCGGACATATACCTGCCCAGGCGGAAGGAATGGTCCGTTTTTATGACCTGGCGACTGAAACGCCTGATAATCTGTGTATTTCCTGTAAGAATCCGGAAAGCCAGCCACCATTCGGCAGGCATGGCCGATCGCTTTGACTCAAACCTATCCTCGTCCAACGCGGCGTTGCAAGCAATAAGAGATGCCAATACCAGCATTTTTCGCGTTCTCGCAACAAGACGCTCCCCGTCTTCGCAAAAACACGATCCTGCCAGAAATCCGCCTTATTTGACCCCCGATTAGAAGCACGCGTTTTCGAACGTAAGGATCTTCATTCGTCTTGCAATCCGAACATTTCTCCCCTACAGATTCGGGCTGCCATGCGCCGGACCAGCATAAAGCGCCTGGCTTTGATCCCAAATCGGTAATGCATTCTTCACGACGTTGTCCGTAATAACGACGAGGCAGGTAGTGGCATGGCCGGCTCATTGGTTATATCGGTGCACGACTATCGTTCGCGACGAAAAGCGAGCGTGCATTTCATCACATCCGAACTGGCCAAGCGCGGCCGGACGCGGTTCTTTTCCATCGGCCTCAGCCGCCTGTCCGAGCATCGCGGCGACACCAGGGCCGATCTCGCATCCTGCGCAAATCGTGTGGAAACTATCGACGGCGTTGAGTGTTTCCTATGGCGGACCGCCTGGCACCCTTTCAACATTCGCCGCCAGGCGCTGGCTCCTGTCGAAGAAACATTGTTCTGGTTTTACCGCCACCTGATTCCAAGGATTCCAAAGCAGTGGCTGAGCGACGCCGACACGGTCTTCATAGAATCCGGTATGGCACCGGTATTCATCGAGGATGTACGACGGTTGAACCCCAATGCGCGCATCGTCTACCTGGCCTCGGACGACCTGGATGTCATTGATTGTGCCGAGACCATCAAGCGACGGTTCCGGGCCAATTTCGACAGTATCGATACCGTGCGCCTGCCCTCACGCCTGTTGCGCCAGGGCATGCCGCATGAGCGCAACGCCTACTATATTCCGCACGGTATCGACCGTGCCATCGCCGAACCTATCTATCCCGATCCCTATGGCAACCGGCGTTGCGGCATATCGATGGGGTCCATGCTGTTCGATGCGTCATTTTTCACCATCGCTGCCGAGGAATTTCCCGATGTCGATTTTCATGTCATCGGGGCAGGCAAGGCAGCGGACGGCCTGAAGGCGCCCAATATCATCATCCACGCGGAAATGCCGTTCGCGGAGACCCTGCCCTACGTCCAGCATGCGGCGTTCGGCATCGCGCCTTACCTGGATCGCGGCACGCCTCGCTACCTGATCGACACATCCCTGAAGCTCCGTCAATTCGGTCTGTTCGGCATTCCAGCGGTCTGCCCGGAATTCGCCTTGGGCGACCAGCCGGGACGTTGCGGCTACGTACCGGGAGACCGCGCCTCCATCCGGCGCGCTATCCAGGACGCCTTGTCCCATGACGAGCCCATCCAGCCCCAGATGCTGGCCTGGCATGAAGTCGTGGATCGTATCATGACGCCCGACATCTACGCCGATACCAGACTCTAGAATCGTTTCGCCTTCATTTATCTCATTTTTTCCGATCTCTGTGCCTTCAGTGGGCAGACATGTGGAAATCGCCCTCGTCACGCTGCCGACGGCCAGAAGCATGAACGCCATGCCCTGTCCAGCAGAAACATGGAAGCGGAGGACAACGATGTCACAACGGACAGGCACGATGACAGAGGCTCCGACCGTCGGAATCTATCGGACCGAGCTTCTGCCACTGTCCGAAACCTTCGTGCGCGACCAATCGCTGGCGCTACGGCGCTGGAATCCTATCATGATCGGCGAACGGCTGATCGACCGCCTGCCGCTGGACGGCCTGTCCGCCAGGGCGGCCTATCGCGGACCCGCCACCCTGCCCCAGCGGCTGCGCAGCCTGGCGGCCCGCACGCTTGATCGCGCTCCACCGGGCCTGACCCGCATCGCACGGCATGTGCGCCCGGCGCTGATCCACGCCCATTTCGGTTTTGACGGGGTCGAAGCTTGGCATCTGGCCCAGCGACTGTCCGTCCCGCTGCTGGTGACTCTGCACGGGTCGGACATTACCACCCACATGGACTGGTTCGCGGCCGGCCGGAGCGGCAGGCGCTGGAAGCGCTATCCCCACCGTCTGCACAGGTTGGCACACCAACCGAGCGTCAGCTTCGTCGCCGTCTCCGGCCATATCCGGGAGGCGGCGATCACCGTCGGCCTGCCTGCCGCGCGAATCCACATCCGTCACATCGGCATCGATCCGGCCCGTTTCGTGCCCGGCGACACCCCGCCCGGCGACCGGGCACCGACGATCCTGTTCCTGGGCCGACTGGTCGAGAAAAAAGGCTGTCGTTTCCTCATCGAGGCCTTCCGTACCCTGCGTCAGACGATGCCCGCAGCCCGCCTGATCATTGCGGGAGACGGTCCCGAACGCCCCGCCCTGGAAACGATGGCGGCATCGCTGGACGGCATCACGTTCCTTGGCGCTGTTCCGCGCGATCGGGTGCTGGCGTTGATGGGCCAGGCCCGCGTGTTCTGCCTGCCCAGCGTGACGGCCGCCAGCGGCGACGCCGAGGGGCTGCCTCTGGTGCTGCTGGAGGCCCAGGCCAGCGGCCTGCCGGTCGTCACGTCGGCCCGTGGCGGCGTGACGGAAGGGATCGTCGACGGCGAAACCGGCTTCGCCTTTGGCGAGCGGGATGTCGCGGCCCTGACCAGGCATCTGGAAACGCTGCTGCGCGACGACATGCTGGCCGACCGGATGGGGGCGGCCGGGCGGCGGTTTGTCCGCACCCATCACGACATCCGGCACTGCACGGCCGCGCTGGAGGATCTGTACGACCAGCTCGTGAGGATCGACGCATGACCGGCACCTTCTCCGTCCTCATCCCGGTCTACAACGCCGCGGGTTTCGTGGAGAGGGCTGTGGAATCGGTCGTGGCGCAACGTCTGCCGGCCACCGAAATCCTGGTCATCGACGATTGCTCGACCGATACGACTTGCGCGGTGGTCGAAGAGTTGGCGCGGCGCCATCCCGCTATCCGCCTGTTACGCACCGAGCGCAATGGCGGCCCGGCGGCCGCCCGCAACGCCGGCATTGCGCAGGCTGCCGGCGACTGGATCGCCATCCTGGATGCCGACGATGCCTATGCACCGGATCGGCTGGACGCCGTGGCGAACGCATTGGCGCACGATCCGGCCATCGATATCGTGGCCGACGACCTGCTCTATTACGACGCGGCGGCCCGGCGGGTAACCGGCCGGGCGATGGGCCCCGGCGTCGCCTCGGCGGGTGTTATCACGGTGAGCGACTATCTGGCCCATAATCTGGCCGATGGACAGGGCCTGGACTGGGGGCTGCTCAAGCCGGTCATCCGGCGCGAAATCCTGATCCGCTCGGGTATCCGCTATCCTGCAGACCAGCGCCACGGCGAGGATTTCACCTTCATGGTGCGTCTGTTGCTGCATGGCGCGCGGCTGCAGATACTGGATTCCGCCCATTATCTTTACACCCAGCGCGAAGGGGCGATCAGCCGCCGGGCATCGGGCATGACACGTACCACCATTGCCTACGACGCCCTGGCCCGATCGGCGCTCGATCTAGCCGGCGACCCGGCTGTGGACGGCGCCCCGGACCTGGCCGCCCTGCTGCGTCGGCGGGCCGAGGGCCTGCGGCGCCTGGATGACGCGCATTTCTTTTCCCAGGCGGTTCGACGCGGCGCGGTCGGCGCCCTGGCGGCGCGGGCGCTGCGGCATCCGTCGTTCGTACCGCGCATGGGGTGGCAGGTCGCCCGGGCGATGCGACGCCGGGTCCTGCAGTGGCGTGCGGCACGCGCCGGAACGGTGCCCCTTCCGTCCGATCGGCAGGGAATGTCCCCGTCGTGAACCAGACCCTGTACCAGAGGAGTTGACCATGCAGATCGCAATGATTGGTGGCGGTTATGTCGGCCTCGTATCCGGTGCCTGCTTTGCCGAATTCGGCACCGACGTCGCCATCGTCGAAACCGACCCGGTTCGTCTGGCGGCCCTGCGCGAAGGCCGGATCCCGATTTACGAGCCGGGACTGGACAAGCTGGTGGCAGACAACGTGGCAGCGGGACGCCTGACCTTTGGCGACGATATCGAGCAGGCCGTCCAGGCGGCCGAGGCGATCTTCATTGCAGTCGGCACACCCAGCCGTCGCGGCGACGGGCATGCCGACCTGCGATATGTCTATGCGGCGGCCGAACAGATTGCCAAGAGCATGAAGAATTATGCAGTCGTCGTCACAAAGTCGACCGTGCCGGTGGGTACCGGCCGGCAGGTGGCGGAGTTGATCCGCCGCGTCCGGCCCGAACTGGATTTCGATGTCGCCTCGAACCCGGAATTCCTGCGTGAAGGCAATGCGATCGGTGATTTCATGCGTCCCGACCGTGTGGTTATCGGCACCGACACCACCAAGCCGGGCGGCACGCAGCGCGCCATGGAGGTCATGCGTCAGCTTTACCGACCGCTCTACCTGATCGAGGCGCCCGTCCTGTTCACCAGCCTGGAAACGGCAGAACTGGTGAAATATGCGGCCAATTCCTTCCTGGCGATGAAGGTGACCTTCATCAATGAAATCGCCGACCTGTGCGAACGGGTAGGGGCGGAGGTGCATGACGTGGCACGCGGCATCGGACTCGACAATCGGATCGGTCGCAAATTTCTCCATCCCGGCCCGGGTTTCGGTGGATCGTGCTTCCCCAAGGACACACTGGCATTGACCCGTATCGCTCAGGATGCCGGATCGCCCATGCGGTTGATCGAGACGACCATCGATATCAACGACAGGCGAAAGATCCATATGGCGGAACGCGTCATCGCCGCCAATGGCGGTTCCGTGGCGAACACGACGATCGGCGTTCTGGGCCTGACTTTCAAACACCAGACCGATGACATGCGTGAGGCTTCGTCGATTCCTATCCTGCGCCGTCTGGCGGAAGAAGGCGCACACCTGCGGGCGTTCGATCCGGCCGGCATGCAGTCAGCCCGCTCCGTGCTGCCCAAGACCTTACAGTATTGCGAGGACGCGCTGGATGCCGCGACAGGGGCCGATATCTTGCTGGTTCTGACGGAATGGAATGAATTCCGCGCCCTGTCGCCGGCACGTCTGCGCAAGCTGATGAAGGGCGATGTCATCGTAGACCTGCGCAATATCTGGGAGCCCATGGCGATGCGGGAACTGGGCTTTCGCTACCAATCGGTCGGTCGCCCCTGATGCATCCGTTGCCGATTCAACACAAAACTACGGAACAAAAAAGGGTTTTTGATTAGATTCAAAAAAAGTCATAAAAAAACTAGACAAAAAAAATATTATCTCCTTATTCTTCCTTCGCGCCTCAGGCGCGCCACCTTCCCGGCCCGGAAGCGGACAGGTTTGGGCCGTTACACGTAACGTTGGGCATATCCATTAGGGTATAATGGATCTTTAAGATCCATCAATGGCATTTTATCGAAGAATCAATAGCAGGCGCCTCGCTTAGCCCAGGCCCCCCGAAGACCGGGGCGGATTTTTCATGCCTCTACCTTGCGCGAACGTAGCATATAGCATTCCGATTACATCGCGATTTTCATCCACCATTATCTTAGAAAAGTCTTTTTTTAGACTCTAATGTTTAGAGACCATAAGAACGGTTCCAAATCAACCACTTGTCCATGGAGGTCTTTGTATGAGCGAATCGTACGGCCCCTTGCAGGAGCCCCTCGGCCTTCCGGAACGCAGACTGCCCGTAATGGCCGCGCCTGCAATCACGGAACCGGATGCCTATCCTTATTATCATTCCGTCCTGTCCGGAATCATAACCAGCATAGACACTGCCGCGATCCTTGCATCCAGCCTGATGGCGGCATCGATCGAGCCCGCGATTATCCATCAGGACTGGCATAAGGCGTTACCGCTTGCCGACCTGATGTCCGGCCTTGGTTTCATGATGATACCCAAGAACAGGGTCCTGCTTTACGTTCCGACGGTACGCCAGCCCGCCACGCAACTGCACTATCTCGCCCCTCCACTGCTGATCGGCGCGCTGCTGCATATCGTCGTTCTGTCCATGCTGCGCCATCCGCTGGTGCTGTGCCTTGAACTTTCCATGGTATGGCTGCTTCTTTCATCGGCTGTTCTGTGCATGGTACGCATTTTCGAAATAGCCCTTCTGGGCAGCCCGGCCATCGCGCGGCAACTGGCCCGTGATATCGCGGTCGTCGGCAGCGATGAGACGGCCATCCGCTTCGCCGGCCGCATCGCCAACGAGGCCGGATCGACCTATCGCCTGGCCGGCGTGTTTGACGACCACGAAACCGCCGAGAATCCCCAGATCACCGACGGCACGCTGCTGGACCTGATCGCCCACAGTCGCGAAAACCCTCTGCATGCCATCGTTCTGGCCATCCCGCCTGCCGCCGATCCGGTCGAGCAGGTTGCCAAGATCAGCTGGCAACTGCGCAGCGTATTATCCGACGTCTACGTTGTGCCCAATACCGTTCATGGAATCGATGTCCTGCTGCCGATCGAACGGTTGGGCCCCTTCCCGCTGCTGGTGCTTCAGCGCCGCCCACTGTCAGACTGGCAGGTCGTCAAGAAAACGATCCTTGACGTGACGCTGGGCGCGATGGCGCTGCTGGCGTTGTCTCCGCTGATGATCGGCGCAGCGATCGCCATCAAGGCGACGTCGCCCGGTCCGGTATTCTTCAGGCAACCGCGCCTGGGCTTCAACAACCGGATGTTCATGATCTTCAAGTTCCGCACGATGTATACGGACATGTCGGACAAGATGGCGGCGCAGCAGACCGCGCGCGACGATCCGCGCGTCACGCCGGTCGGACGATGGCTACGCCGGCTGAGTATCGACGAACTACCGCAGTTGCTGAACGTGATGCGCGTCGAAATGTCACTGGTCGGCCCCCGTCCGCACGCCCCCCACACCCGTGCTGGCGGCATGCTGCTGGACGATGCGCTGGCGGAATATGTCATCCGTCATCAAGTCAGGCCCGGCATCACCGGCTGGGCGCAGGTCAACGGCGCGCGCGGCCAGTTGGTCACGCTGGACGATCTGCGCCGACGCGTCGCCCTGGACTTGGAATACATGCAGCGCTGGTCGCTGCGCTTCGACCTGAAGATCCTTGTTCTCACCGTAATACGGGAGGTACTCAGCCGCCATGCCTTCTGACATCCTGTCCGCACGGCACGAGGGGCCAATCCTCCACGCCGGATCGCCGCCATCCATGCACGCCTGCCTGACACCGTATGACAAGCTGCACGTCATGGGTCTGCGCCTGATGGATATTCCACGCCATGAACTTGCCATGCATGTGGCACAGGCCGCCTGTCGCCGCGCGCGAATGCTGGTCGTGAACGCCAATGCTCACTGCGTGGTCCTGGCGCAGCGTGCGCCCTGGCTGCGCGACCTGTTCGACCGTGCCGACATTGCCTTCTGCGACGGGGCGGGCGTGCAGCTTGCAGCGCTGTTCCTGATCGGCCGGCGCCCGCACCGTACCACGCCGCCCGAGTGGATCGGCCACGTCCTGCAGGAACTGGGGGCCGACGCCAGCATCTTCTGGCTGGGCGGGGAACAGTCGGTGGTCGAAGAAGCCGCCCGGGCTTTCGAGGCCCGCTACGGCGTACGAACCGCTGGCATCCGCAACGGCTTCTTCGACGCCACCGCTGGGTCGACGGATTCCGAGGATATCATCAGGCAGATCACTGCGGCCGGCCCGAACCTGATGCTGGTCAACATGGGCATGCCACGCCAGGAACGCTGGCTGCACGACAACTGGGACCGCCTACCGCCTACCGTCGCCATCACGGCCGGCGCCCTGGTCGACCACGCCGCCGGGCGCGTCCGGCGGCCACCGCGCTGGGTCGCCAACATGGGATTGGAATGGCTGGTACGCCTGTCCCGCGAACCGAAACGGTTGTGGCGTCGTTATCTTATCGGGTTGCCCATCTTCGGCTACCATGTCCTGCGTTGGCGTCTTCAACTGGAACGGAGGTCCACATCTTGACCGACCGAATCTTGACCAATCGCACCGATCTCTGGACCTCGATGGGATCGCCGTCCGGCATGAACGACTTCAGCACGGCCGACCATCTGGCCATGGCCCCTCCCGCGCGCGACGGTCGGGCCATCCTCCTGCACGGCATTCGTCTGGTCCGCCGCTATCGCACCCTGTTCCTGGCCGTCGGTGCCGGTACGTTCCTCGTGGGATGCGGCGTGACACTCTCGTTGAAGCGCACTTTCATGGCCACGGCGACTGTCGTGGTCTCTCCCGCGAGCATGGACCAGACCGCCCTTCCGAACGCCCAGCCGACGGACCGGCTTCAGGATGACGAACTGGCCACCCAGGCCGGGCTCCTGCAGTCGCGCGACGTGGCTGCCGCGGTATTGCGCTCCCTGCCTCCGCCCCCCGTACCACAGACCTTCAGCCTGCGCGGCGCGCTGTGCGTCCACACCCACCTGCTCTGCGCAAAGGCGGGCCCGGCCCATCCCGATTCAGTATTCCAGGCACAGATCGACCGGTTGCAGGCGGCTGTCATCGTCGCCCCGGGTGTGCGTTCACGCATCATCAGCATCAGCGTGAACGCCGCTGACGGACAGCGCGCGGCCGACCTGGCCAACAGCTTCGTCACCGAATACCAGCAGATCGCGCTGGACACCCGGCGCGGCAACCTGAACCGCACCGCCGCCTGGGTCGACAACAGGACGGCCCAGTTGCGCGAACGCTGGCTGGAAGCCGCCACCAAAGCCAACATGTTCAATACCGCACATCATCTGACCAATACCGGCGACGATGCCGGAAACGGCCCATTGATCGACCGGCAGATATCAGAAACCGCGATCAGCCTGACCCAGGCCCAGAACCGCCTGGCCGCCGCCCAGGCGCGGGCCGACGCCCTGTCCCATGCCAACGCCGAGGGCGAAAGCCGCGCGCTGATCACCCTGGCCCAGCAACCGATCCTGGTGGCGGCAGCGAACACGCTGACGCAACTGGAAAGCACACGGATGCAGAAGGCCAGCACGATGGGCCCGCACCATCCCGAACTGGCCGGGCTGGACCGGCAGATCGCGGCGGCCCGGGTCAGCATGGCGCGGGAAACCAGTGCCGCCCTCGCCTCGATCGACGCCGAGGTCGCCTCGACCCGCGCCGAGGTCACGCGCCTGACCCGCAATCTGGACACGCTGCGCGAACAGGCCGGCACCCAGAGTTCTCCTCAGGCGGAATACCGCATGCTGGTGCAGGAGGCACAGAGCGCCCGCGAAGTCTACGAGGCCTTCCTGGGCCGCTCGAAGGAAATGGTCGATCGTGTCGAACTGCTGCAGCCCCCGGTGGCGTTCGTCTCGCACGCCACGGCCCCAGACGCCCCAACTTTTCCCAACCGCAAGAAACTGCTGATGGGCGTGGTCATCCTGTCCCTGGCGGCGGCGGGCGGTGCCGTATTCCTGCGCGACCTGCTGTCACCGGGCTTCGGCGAAATCGAGCAGTTGAGGGCCATGATCGGCATGCCGCTGCTGACCGCCATTCCCCGCGTTCCCCGGCACGACGGGCGCATGATCCGTCGCCATGTCGTCGATGCGCCCTTCTCGCCAGCCAGCGAGGCCGTGCGCAGCCTGCTGGCGCAATTGTCATTATCCGCACCGATGACCGAACGGGGCCGGGTGGTGGCGATTACCTCGGCCTCGGCGGCCGAAGGCAAGAGTTCCCTGGCCTACTGGCTGGCAACACTGGCGCGGGCCGGCGGCCAGCCAGCCCTGGTCATCGATGGCGACCATCGAGAGAGCCGCCAGCGGCGCGATATCGCTCCGGTCCAGCGGGGTCTGAGCGAACTTCTGTCCGGCACGGCCTCGGTCGCCGACGTCGTGCAGCATGACACCGAAAGCGGCGTCGATTTCATCCCGGCTGGCGCGCCAGGCATGTTTTCGTTCGACACGGCCGAAATCGCCCGTCTGCGCAGCCTGCTGAAGGATATCGGGCGGTCGTACAACCTGATCATCATCGACAGCCCCGCGTTGCAGATCATGCCTGACGGGCTGGTTTACGGCGCGGTCGCCGATCAGACCGTATTCGTCTGCCGGTGGCTGCAAACGTCACGCACTGCCATCCTGTCGTCGCTCGAACAGCTGCGCTCATACGGGGCGCAGGTCGCGGGGGTCGTCGTATCGATGGCCGAGGATTCGGCCGCCGCCTTCCCCGGTTCGTCGCAGTACCTGCGGCATCGCCCCATTGCCCTTCCTTACGATTCGTGAGGCGATAAACTTGAAAATCCTGCATGTCGTCCGTCAGTTCAGCCCCTCGGTCGGGGGGCTGGAAGATTCGGTTCTGAGCCTTGCAAGAATCCAGCGCGACCTGCTGGGACTGGACGCCCGCGTGCTGACGCTGGACCGCGTCTTCGGCGAGACCGACCGCCTGCCGGCAAGCGACATCGTCCAGGGCGTACCGGTCCGGCGGATCGCCTGGCGGGGATCGTCGCGCTATCCCCTCGCGCCGAACGTCCTGCGGCACCTGGGCGATGCCACGATCGTCCACGTCCACGCCATCGATTTCTTCTTCGATTTCCTTGCCGCGACACGCTGGCTGCATCGCCGTACGCTCGTGGCGTCCACGCACGGAGGCTTCTTCCACACGCGGGCCCTGGGCGCGATCAAGGCAGTCTGGTTCCAGACACTGACACGCCTGTCGATCCGTGCGTACGAACGGATCGTGGCCTGCAGCTACAGTGACGCCCAGATGTTCGCACCGATCGCGGGCCGCCGCCTTCTGACAATCGAAAACGGGATCAACCAGCAGAAATTCCATGCCGCGTCGGCCACCGACCCCACGCGCACCCTCATCAGCTTCGGCCGGTTCGCCCGTCACAAGCAGATCGACCTTCTGTTCCCCCTGCTCGCCCGCCTGCGCGCATCCGGCGACGACTGGCGCCTGATCGTCGCCGGCCGCCCGGCCGACCAGTCCGAGGCCGATCTGGCCACCGCCGCCCGCGCCGCCGGGGTAACGGACGCGGTGCGCTTCGTCATCGCTCCGTCGGATGAGGAACTGAAAATCCTGTTCGGCCAGAGCAGCTATTACGCATGCCTGTCGCAGCATGAAGGCTTTGGCCTGGCGGCGGTCGAAGCCCAGTCCGCCGGGCTGATTCCTGTCCTGAGCGACATCGTGCCGTTCCGCCGCTTGGCCGACCAGACGCGCATCGGTATCGTACGACCAGCCGCAGATCTGGATGCTATCGCACACGACATTCTGGCGTTGCACGACAGCGGCGATGCCGCACTGCGCGCGCTGCGCAGCCACGCCATCGCAGAATCTTCCCGATATGACTGGAACGATGTCGCGCGACGCTATACGGAACTATACGGGGCCATTTACCCGGCATCGGGCCGTTCACCCGCGCACGTTCCGCTCGATGCCGTGCGGGAGGGCAATCCATCCTGATGCCCTCCCGCCTCGCCGAGATCATCCGGCGCCTGAGCCCGCTGGTCCCTCTGGCCGTCGCATCATGGAGCCATCCGGCACAGGCCCAGTTGATTGCACAATATTTTCCATCCGACCTGCCGGGATACGCATCGCCCGAACAGGCTGATTCCGTCGTCATGCACCAGTTGATGAGCCATCAGCCGGCCGGCATCCATGTGGGCGACTTCCTCGTGCGCCCCTCGGCCGCCCTCAGCGCTGGCTACAACACCAATACATTGGCGACGCCCCATACGCAGAGCCCGCAATTCGTCATGGATGGCGGACTGAAGGTCAATTCGGACTGGACACGCCATGCATTCGGCCTACTTGCCTCGGTCAGCGACCGGCGCTTCTCCCATATCCCCATTGCGGACTATACCAACTGGACCATCGGCGCGGGCGGCTCGCTGTCGCTGGGGCAGGACACGCTGGCGCTGGGATATACCCATTACCAGCAGCATCTGTCCTCGATGGATCTGGGCAATTTCGGCGTTTCGCGCCCCGTGCCCTATTCCGCCGACGATGTGCGCCTGACCTATACCAAGCTGTTCGGCCGGTTCAGCGTGATTCCATCGGCAATCTACGAGAATTATTCCTTCGGCCGGGCGACCGGCGGCGGAATCGACACCGACTATGGCAGCCTGAGCCATCACCTCGAAACCGGCTCCCTGACCTCGCGTTTCGAGCTGTCGACCGGCAATTCCGCCGTGATGATCCTGCGCGGATCGGCCGCGCAATATCTGGCCACACAAGGCGAAACACCCAACGATTATGTCGATGGCGCAGCCTTCGCCGGTCTGGACCTGGATACAAATTCGGTCATCCGCTACCGCCTGCTGGCGGGCGGCGAAACGCGCCATTTCACCCGCAGCGCGGCACCGTCCGTCACCACTCCGACCTTCGAGATCGACACGATCTGGTCGCCGTCGCGCGCGGATACGGTCAGCATCTTTTTCTATCGCCGCATCCTCGATCCCGCATCGCCATTTGCGCGCAACCAGACGGTGACGGATGGACGCATCCAGCTCGACCACGAACTGCGCCGGAACGTCTTTCTGCGCGGCTTCGCCGAAGGCGGCATGAGCCAGACCGGCCGCACGGTACCGGGCACCCACTCACGCACGCAGACCCTGTTCAAGTTCGGCGTTTCGGCCAACTGGGTGATCAACCGCTACGTCACGGCCGACCTGTCCTTCAGCCATGTCAACAACTACTCTCATGGCGGCCTGCCGCTGGACACGCTGTATGCCGGACGCAAATCGACCTTTGCCAGCAATTACGTCGCGCTGGGCGTCAGCTTTGCCGAATAACTCCATATATCCACCAACGGAGAACGACCATGACCGCCGGAACGTCCTGCCTGCCCCATGTGAGCCGCATGTTTGCCCGTCGGGTCCATCCATCGGCCGCCTGCGTGTTGGCGACGCTACTCGTCCCCCTGGCCGGCTGCGCGCCCGGCAGCAGCCTGCCGCCCCTGCCGCGTCCATCCAACACAGCCTACCGCCTGGGGGTGGGGGATCAATTACGAGTCCTGACCTATAACGAACTGCAACTCAGCAACACATTTATTGTGGGCGATAACGGACAGATTGCATTTCCGCTGATCGGCACGATTCCGGCCATGGGATTAACCACAAGCCAGTTGGAGACCGACATTGCCAGTCGGCTGGCCAGCAAGGGCATCCTGAATCACCCCAGTATATCGGTCGAAGTCACGCAATACCGACCGATTTTCGTGCTGGGCGAAGTAAGCCATCCGGGCCAATACCCTTACATGCCAGGCATGACAACGCTCAGCGCCGTGGCTCTGGCAGGCGGCTACACCTATCGGGCCGTTACCGGCTATGCTGGAGCGGTACGTAACAACGGCACCAACGAGACTGTCGAAGGCAGGCTGGCTCGGGACTCTCTTCTGCAGCCAGGCGATGTCATCACGATCTACGAACGATATTTCTGAGCAAAACACCTTGAGAGGCAGGCATTCGCACATGTGACTTGCTCCCGAGCGTCGGATGATAGAGTTTCCGGCCTGGAGTTACGGTAACGGGCTGGATGCGTCACCGGGAATGTGCAACGAGATCGGCGTCTTGTTGCCAATTGCCCGATGAGGGCAGACCTCGGTGTAGGCCCTGTTAGATCTTGATCCAATCTGCGGCGGCTGCGAGGTGAAGGATAGCGAGGAACGAGGTGGCGGTCTTTTCGTATCGGGTTGCGACGGCGCGCCATTCCTTCAG
>NZ_JABEQL010000045.1 GCF_014174215.1 Gluconacetobacter tumulicola
CGAGCGGCGCACCCAGGATTACATCACCGGCCGGTTCGGCTGAGTTCGGCGGGCAGGGGGAGAAGCACCGTGGTCAAGGAACAGGCGCACACCGTCAGCAGCTACGAGCAGGAACTGGACCAGGTCCGAGGCATGCTGGTTCGCATGGGTGGAATCGTCGAAAGCCAGATGGCGATGGCGATGGCTGCGATCGTCGACCGCGACGAGGATGCGGCGATGGAGGCATCGGAGCGTGATCCGCAGGTGGACGAGCTGGAGCGTGAGGTCGAAACCCTGTCGATCCGTCTGCTGGCGCTGCGGGCGCCGATGGCGGGCGATCTGCGCGAGATCGTGGCGGCGATGAAGATTTCGGGCGACCTGGAACGGATCGGCGATTGCGCCGCCAGCATCGCGCGCCGCACCCTGCGGCTGGATGCCGGGGACGCGCGCCTGTCGCCGGGTGGGCTGCGCACCATGGGCCGGCTGGTGCAGGAGAATCTGCGCCGGGCGATCGACGCCATGAGCCAGCAGGACAGCGAGCGCGCGGTCGAGGTCTGGCAGTCGGACGCGGCGGTGGACGAGCTGTATACCGCCATGTTCCGCGAGCTGGTGACCTACATGATGGAGGACCCGCGCACGATCCGCTCCTGCACCCATCTGCTGTTCATCGCCAAGAACCTGGAGCGGATCGGCGACCACGCCACCAATATCGCCGAACGTGTTTATTTTGCCGCCACGGGTGAGCAGCTGCCGGTTGTAAGGCCGCGTGGCCTGCCAGTGGTATAACGGAATCGAAGTGATGTCGGGTACGATGACGGATACGGGTGACGCAGCAGGCGGCGCGCGTCGGGCATATGTTCTGGTGGTCGAGGATGACGACGCGCTGCTGATGCTGGTGCGGTACAATCTGGAAAAACTGGGATACGAGGTCGGCGTGGCCGAGGACGGCAACCAGGCGCTGGCGCGTGTCGCGGAGCGCCGGCCCGACCTGATGATCCTGGACTGGATGCTGCCCGGCCTCTCGGGGCTGGATGTGTGTCGGCGCCTGCGCGAGCAGGAGGCGACCCGCGCGCTGCCGATCCTGATGCTGACCGCCCGGGCCGGCGAGGTGGACAATATTCGCGGGCTGGATGTCGGTGCCGACGATTATGTGGTCAAACCCGTCAGCATCGAGGCGTTGCAGGCGCGTATCCGCGCGCTGCTGCGCCGGGCACCGCCGATGGAGCAGGTTCTGCGTTTTGCCGATGTCACGATGGACACGGTGGCCCATCGGGCCGAACGCAACGGGCGCGCGTTGGCGCTGGGCCCCACGGAATACAGGATCCTGGAGTTTTTCCTGCGCAATCCGCGTCAGGTGTTCTCACGCGAGGATCTGTTGCAGCGGGTGTGGGAACGCGGGGTGCATGTGGAACTGCGAACGGTCGACGTGCATATCAGGCGTCTGCGCCTGATCCTGAACGGGCCGGGCGAGGGCGACATCGTCCGGACTGTCCGGGCCGCCGGCTATGCGCTGGATGACCCGCGCCCCTGATTGCGGGGCCTGCGCGCATGCCGGGCCGGGAGTTGAATCATGTCCGCAATAGCGGCCGAGAATATCGTGGCGGCCCTGGGGGTGCTGGGGGCGGGGGCGATGGGGTGGCGCATGATCGCCAGCCGGCGCGCCGCCACCATGTCCGTGGCCGGAGGGGATTCCGTCCATGCGGCTCCGCCATCGGCCGATGCCCTGTCGCGCATGATCGAGACGCTGGACCTGGTGCCGGCGGCCGTTC
Source organism: Gluconacetobacter tumulicola (assembly GCF_014174215.1). GTDB lineage: Bacteria > Pseudomonadota > Alphaproteobacteria > Acetobacterales > Acetobacteraceae > Gluconacetobacter > Gluconacetobacter tumulicola. The sequence continues at coordinate 1,749 of NZ_JABEQL010000045.1, forward strand.
TGGTGCTGGATGCCGGGGGGCGTATCCTGCATGCCGGGCCTGGCGCATGGGAACTGTTCGGCGACAGCCTGGGTGCGATCGTGCGGCATCCGGCACCGCTGTCCGCCGTGCTGGGGTTGCGGGACGGCGACCGGGCCGAAGTGGATATGATGCTGGATGTGCCGATCCGACGTGCGGTGCGCGGGCAGTTCCGCCGGATCAGCATCGGGCCGGGGCAGTCGGTGGTGCTGGCCACCCTGCAGGACGGGAGTGAGCGCGACGCGCTGGAGCGCATGCGGACCGATTTCGTGGCCTATGCCAGCCATGAGCTGCGCACGCCGCTGGCGGCGCTGACGGGTTTTATCGAGACGCTGCGTGGGCCGGCTGCCGACGATCCGTCGGCGCAGCAGCGCTTTCTTGAAGTCATGGCCGGGCAGGCGGGCCGGATGCAGCGCCTGCTGGACCGGCTGCTGATGCTGTCGCGGGTGCAGATGATCGAGCACCGCAAGCCGCGCGGCATGGTCAGCCCCGCCGCCATCGTCTCGCGCGTGCGCGACGAGGCCATGCCCCTGCTGGAAGGCGGGCCCGCCAGCCTGACTGTCGACCTGCCCGCCGGCCTGCCGGATTTTGCCGGCGATGCCGACCAGGTGGTCCAGGTACTGCTGAACCTGATCGAGAACGCGATCAAATACGGATCGGACGAGCATGATCGCGCGGTGACGATCGGCCTGCGCGTGCGCCAGACGGTGCCGGCTGCGCTGATGGGTGTGGTGGGGGCGGGCAAGGTGCATGGCGTGGGGGCGGGGGAGGGTGGAGTCCGGCAGGGGGTGGCCTTTACCGTGACCGATAATGGGCCGGGGATCGAGGCGCGCCACCTGCCGCGCCTGACGGAGCGTTTCTACCGCGTCGAAGGAAGCTCTGCCCGGCGGACCGGGACCGGCCTGGGGCTGGCGATCGTCAAGCATATCATCGACCGGCATGACGGGCGGCTAACGGTCGAAAGCCGGGTGGGGAAGGGGACGGCGTTTACCGTATGGTTTCCGTTCGGGGATACCGTGTCTTTGAAACGTCATGAAACTGTCATAGACACATCATGCCCTCAGCCGGCTGATCCGGGCTAGGAGGGGGCACCCGGGACAGGTGTGCCATACGCTTGGTCGCTGTCGGCCCGGTCTGTCTGTCATGTTCGTCCAGGAACGGAACCCGATGCGTCGTCCTGTCAAATTCCTTGCTGCGCTTATGCTCGCGGCTGGTCCGGCTGCCCTCTCCGTTGCGCATGCCGCCGACATCACCGGAGCCGGCTCCAGCTTTGCGGCCCCGATCTACGAAGCCTGGGGTGCGGCCGCCAAGCATGCGACCGGTGTCGCCGTGAACTACCAGAGCGTCGGTTCCAGCGCGGGCCAGAACCAGATCCTGGCCGGCACGGTCGATTTCGGTGCGTCGGACGCCCCGATGGATGCGGCCAAGCTGGAAAAAGGCTCGCTGTTCCAGTTTCCGACCGTGATGGGCGGTATCGTGCCGGTGGTGAATGTTCCGGGTGTGAACGCCAACGCGCTGCGCCTGACGGGCGACGTGCTGGCCGACATCTATGCGGGCACCATTTCCTCGTGGAACGACCCGAAGATCACGGCGCTGAACCCGGGCCTGAAGCTGCCGGACCTGCCCATCGCGACGGTTCATCGCGCGGACGGTTCGGGCACGACCTTCGTGTTCACCTCGTACCTGTCGCGTGAATCGCAGTCGTGGCACGATTCGGTCGGCGCCGGCAGCTCGATCGCCTGGCCGGGTGGCGTGGGCGCCCGCGGCAATGACGGCGTCGCGGCCTCGGTCCGCAACACCGAAGGCGGCATTGGCTATGTCGAATATGCCTATGCCAATCGCAACCACATGACGACGGTGCAACTGAAGGGCAAGGCCGGCGATTTCGTCACCGCCAACCTGGACAGCTTTGCCAAGGCCGCCAGCGCTGCCGACTGGAAGGGCGCGACCAATTTCGCGGTCGACCTGCTGGACACGCCGGGCCAGGGCGCGTGGCCGATCGTCTCCGCGACCTATGTGCTGGTGCCGAAGCCGCCGAAGGATGCGGACAAGGGTGCTGCGGTGCGCAAATTCTTCGGCTGGGCCTTTGACAATGGCGATTCGGCTGCCAGCCGCCTGGATTATGTCGTTCTGCCGGCTTCGGTGAAGGCGGCGGTGCGCGCCGCCTGGTAACGGGCGCGCTCCATCGGTGCGGAAAAGGCGGGGATCTCGGTCCCCGCCTTTTTTATTTGTTCGGTGTTGAAAATATTATCTTTTGTCCAGTTTTCTGTGGTCGGGTTGTAAATAATTCTGTCATATTTGACCGGGCCTATTTGGCATTTCTTGTTTCATCTCCGCTGTTGTGTGTATGCAACAGTGTGTAATGCCATTTATTTCAATGGTTTACAGCATTTTGTCATTGTTTTGTCATACAACAGTTATAAAATCATCACACCGAAAAAAGTCAGTGCAGTTTACGAAGCCGTCATCTTCTCCTTCGGAACGGATGATATGCGTCTGCGATCTTCTCTTTCTGCCTTGTTCTGCACCACGGCATTGCTGGGCACCGTCTCCATTATCCACCCGGCGTCGGCAGCCGACTCGCAGGACGCGCAGCTGCGTGAACTGCGCCGGGAAATGCTGGAGATGCGGAGCCAGATCAAGGCTCTGAAATCTCGCCTGAACGAGCCTGACACGAACACCCGGACCGCCCGGGTCGCCGCAGCGGCGCATCGTTCCGAAATGTCCAATCGCATGGCGCATGACATCAATATCGGCGAGCCCGTTCGCCCGAGCGTTGGCGTGCTGAATTCGAATGGCGCCGGAACGCCGCCGTCGGATCGCGCCGTGGTCGAGTCCTGGAGGGATTTTCAGGCTGCTACGAAGAGCGATGAAGAAGTTGCCGTCGGTGGCATGAAGATCGGTTTCCCCAACGGGCGCTTCACGGTCCAGTCGAAAGACGGTGAATATGCGCTGTCAATCGGTCTCGCCTTCCATGAGGATTTTGGCGGCTTCATCACCAACAATCCGCGTGGCAACGAGGCGAAGGGGGCATTCAACGCCTTCACGACCAACCAGCGCCGCCTGCGTATTCCCTTCATGTTCCGTTACAAGAACTGGGTTGCGGCCGTTACGCCCGATTTCGGCGCCAATCATAACGACGGCTATGTCGGCCTGTATGAAGGCAACCTGAACTATACCGGCCTGCGCAACACGGTGCTGACGGTTGGTTACTTCCAGCCGCGCGTGACCGAAGAGGACGCGGAAAGCTCCAACGACTTCATGACGCTCGAGCGTCCGAGCATTACCGATATGGTGCGTAACATCGCGGCCGGCGATGCGCGCTTCAGCGTTGGTGGCATGCATTACGAGAAGCGTTGGTGGATTGCCGGTTACTTCACCGGTCAGGAGTGGGGTCATCGTAACCCGTCCGACAACGGTGCCACCTATTATGGCGGTGGCAGCGGATCGGTCGTCGACAGCCAGACCGGCGGCGTGTTCCGCTTCGCCGGCCGGCCGATCGCGACGAAGGACTGGGACCTGCACATGGGTGTGTCGGCGATGTCGGCATTCAAGGTCCAGGGCACGGGTAGCCACAACCGCACGACGTCGTTCGGTCAGCGTCCGGAGTTCGATATCGGTGAAGGCAGCATGTCTGCCACCGGTACCATTCCGTTCGTCTCGCATGTCTGGGCAGCCGGTCCCGAGCTGGGCCTGCGTTGGCGCCGCCTGCTCGTGAAGGGCGAGTATTATCACGTCGGGATCGAGCGTTCGCAGGCGACCCTGCCGACGCTGAACTTCCAGGGCTGGTACGGTGCGGCTGCCTACACGATCTTCGGTACGCCGCGCATGTATAACTACAAGGAAGGTGCGTGGGGCGCGCCGGGCGTCAAGGCGACGGAAGAATTCGATCCGGCCCACAACCAGTGGGGCGCCCTGGAAGTCGTCGGTCATTACAGCGTGATCGACCTGAACGACAACGCGCATGATCCGTCGGCGCTCGCCTCCAGCAAGATGTATAACTATTACGGCGTGAATGGTGGCCAGCAGACGGTCTGGCAGGGGGGGCTGAACTGGTACCCGAACCGCCATTTCGCGATCAAGGCGGACTACAGCCACTTCATCGTGTCGCGTAGCCAGCAGGCGACGAATACGCTCGGCCGCACCGGTGACTCGGTCGAGGCCCGCGTGCAGGCGACGTTCTAAAAAGCGACCGGAAGGACATGTGCGCCGGCGTGCGCATGTCCTCCTGACCCTGCGGTTGCTGCAAAGGGCGTGCGGATTTCGGTCCGTGCGCCCTTTGTTTTTGCGGCGTCTTCTCTTCCGCCGCGCGACGAAGGCGCGTTTTTCAACCGCAGTTCAGGCGTTTTCGTTGGATGCGGCGTCCAGGGCCGTGCGGAATGCATCGGTCATCAGGCTGTTTTCGGCGTCCTTCTTGACGACGAAATGCAATTGGGTCGCCAGTGGGGGCAGGTCGGCGCATGATAGCTGGCGCAACTGTCCGTCGCGGACCATCGGGGCGGCGAAGGCGTCGGGCAGGAAGCCGAGATAGACGCCGGTCAGGATCAGCATCGCCCGGGAATCGATCGTTTCGGCCGAAGCGGAAAAGGTCAGGCGGCGGCGGATGGCGGGCCATTCGGATGCCGTGGCGGCGTCGGAGACGTCGATCAGGCGCTGCGCCTCCAGCATTGCCAGCGTCAATGGTCCCTCATGGTCGAACAGCGCGTGCCGCCGGCCGCAATACAGGTGCAGCGTTTCCGAGACCAGGATGCTGGCGCTGAGGGCCGGCTGGGCGTTGGGCATCAATGTCAGCGCCGCCGTCGCCCGCCCGTCCAGCAGAGCGTGTTCGATATCGGCCGCGGCGGCGGACGTCATGCTGATGAAGACCTGGGGATGCTGGCGGGCGAAGATCTCCAGGGCCCGGATGATACCGGTTTCGCCATAGACCAGCATGTTGTCGATGACGTAGAGCGCGAAGCGGCCGGAGAGTACGCCGCTGGCGATATTGATCCGGTCCCGGAAGCGGTCGATGTCGCGCAACAGGTCGTCGGTCGCGTCCAGGACCGCGCGGCCTTCCGGCGTCAGGGCGAAACCGCCGCGCCCCCGGCGGCACAGGCGGATGCGCAGGCGCTGTTCGAGGGACGAGATGTCGATGCTGATCGACGATTTGCTCTTGCCCAGCGCCAGTTCGGCGGCGGCGAACCCGCCGCGGGTCGCCACGGTGCGGAACACGCGCAGCAGGCGCAGATCGACTTCGGCCAACTGGCCGGAAAAGCCCTGGGGGGAGCGGGCCGGGGCAGGCCCGTGCCGGGGATCGGCCAAGGGAGCATCCTTCCTCTCTGCGGGGGAGGGTGCATATCATGGCCGGGCGGTGGAACGCCATTTCCGGGTCGGCCCGAACCCATCGGAACACAGGAAACGCGCGCCGGGTCGCGGCCAGCGCGCATGTCCCGCCGGGCTTTTCAGGATGCGACGGGGCGCGGGGGCACCGCGGCGTGGCCACCGTCCTGCATGATGTAGGCACGCATCTCGCGCGCCAAGGTCTCGGCCTCCTCCAGCCGCATTCTCACGATGTCGCCGATACTGACCAGGCCGACCAGATGGCCGCTGCCGTCGAGGATCGGCACATGGCGGGTGTGGCGGCGGGTCATCTTGCGGGCGACCGACTGGATGTCCTCGGAGCGGGTAGCGGTCGGGACCTCGCGCGTCATGATGTCCCGCGCGTTCAGGCGTTCGATATGCGCGCCGTGATGCGCCAGGGCATCGACGATCGAGCGTTCCGAGACCATGCCGGCGAGATGGCCGGCTGGGTCGACGACCGGTATCGCGCCGATGTGGCGTTCGACCAGCAGGCGGGCAATTGCCATGACGGGCTCATGCTCGCCGACGGTGATGACGGCGGGGCCCTTGTCGTTGAGGATATGCAGAACGGGGATGCTCATGGGGTGTTCCTCCCTTTGGCGTCCACGCTTCATGAGTGGCGTGGTTGCTGTGTGGTGACATGGGGTTTTCTGGCGCCCGGACAATGTCCCAGCTGGTCATGACGACGTGAAAGCGCGGACGCACGGGGTGTGGTGCTTCACGGCGGGGGGAAACGTCTCATATAAGGGGGGCGCGCCGGGACGCGGCGCATCGGGGCCAATCGGCCTCGCCCCGACCTGCCCTGTCCGGAAAGGCTTTATATATCATGCCCGCCTATCGTTCCCGCACCACGACGCATGGCCGCAACATGGCCGGGGCCCGCAGCCTGTGGCGCGCCACGGGCATGCAGGAATCCGATTTCGGCAAGCCGATCATCGCCATCGCCAATTCCTTCACCCAGTTCGTGCCGGGGCATGTGCATCTGAAGGATCTGGGCCAGCTCGTGGCGGGCGCGGTGGCCGAAGCGGGCGGAATCGGGCGGGAATTCAATACGATCGCGGTCGATGACGGCATCGCCATGGGGCATGGCGGCATGTTGTACAGCCTGCCCTCGCGTGAGCTGATCGCCGATGCGGTGGAATATATGTGCAACGCGCATTGCGCCGACGCGCTGGTGTGCATCAGCAATTGCGACAAGATCACCCCGGGTATGCTGATGGCCGCGATGCGGCTGAACATCCCTGTCATCTTCGTCTCGGGCGGCCCGATGGAGGCCGGTCGGGTGACGGAGGGCGGCATCGAGCGCCATGTAGACCTGGTGACGTCGATGGTCTCGGCCGCCGATCCGCGCGTCAGCGATGCCGAGTCCGAATCGATCGAGCGGTCGGCCTGTCCGACCTGCGGATCGTGTTCGGGCATGTTCACCGCCAATTCGATGAACTGCCTGACCGAGGCGCTGGGCCTGGCCCTGCCGGGCAATGGCAGCCTGGTGGCGACCCATGCCGACCGGCGCGAGTTGTTCCTGGAGGCCGGGCGGCGGATCGTCGGGCTGGCCCGCCGCTGGTACGAGCAGGACGATGCCAGCGTGCTGCCGCGCGGCATCGCCACCATGGAGGCGTTCGAGAATGCGATGACGGTCGATATCGCCATGGGCGGGTCGACCAACACCGTGCTGCATCTTCTGGCCGCCGCCCATGAGGGGGAGGTGCCGTTCACCATGGCCGATATCGACCGCCTGTCGCGCCGGGTGCCGCATCTGTGCAAGGTCGCGCCGTCGAAGGCCGACGTGCATATGGAGGACGTGCATCACGCGGGTGGCATCTTCGCCATCATGGGCGAGTTGAACCGGTTGGGATTGCTGCATCGCGAGGTGTCGATGGTGCATGTGCCGTCGCTGGCGCAGGCGTTGGAGCAGTGGGACGTGACGGCGCCGGACGCGCCCGAGGGGGCGAAGACCCTGTTCCGCGCCGCCCCCGGCGGCGTGCGGACCACGCAGGCATTCTCGCAGGCCAGCCGGTATCACGCGCTGGATCTGGACCGGGCGGAGGGTGCGATCCGCGATGGCGCGCATGCCTTCAGCCAGGATGGCGGGCTGGCGGTGCTGTACGGCAACATCGCCGAGGACGGCGCGATCGTGAAGACGGCGGGTGTCGCGGCCGGCCTGCTGCGCTTCAAGGGGCCGGCACGGATCTTCGAGAGCCAGGACGATGCCGTGTCGGCCATCCTGGGCAATCGGATCGTGGCGGGTGACGTGGTGGTGATCCGCTATGAGGGGCCCAAGGGCGGCCCCGGCATGCAGGAGATGCTGTATCCGACCAGCTACCTGAAATCCAAGGGGCTGGCCGAGTCCTGCGCGCTGATCACCGACGGCCGGTTTTCGGGCGGCAGTTCGGGCCTGTCGATCGGCCATATCTCGCCCGAGGCGGCGGAGGGCGGTGCGATCGGCCTGCTGCGCGATGGCGATTTGATCGAGATCGACATCCCCGGACGGATTCTGCGCGTCGACCTGCCCGACGCCGAGCTGTCCGCGCGCCGGCTGCAGATGGAAGAGACGGGCGATGCCGCCTGGCAGCCCGACCGGACGCGCACCGTGTCGGTCGCGTTGCAGGCCTATGCGGCCCTGACCACCAGCGCCGCCCGGGGCGCGGTGCGCGATGTCGGGCAGCTTCGCCGCCGCGGCTGATACGGGTGGCGAGAGCAGCGTGCCGGGGAAACCCGGCCGCCGGCTCGTATTTATAGCGTAACGATGTCTATTTTATGTTACGTTGCGCAATAATTTGTCGGACAGTGATGAAGAGTTGGGCATAGAATCGCCCTTTCCCGGTGGTGACGCGGGCTTCATGAAATTTGTTTTCGGAACATGGACATCTTTTCATACATATTTTGAAATATATCTATGTATAGGCTGTTGAGAGACAGCGTCGCTCTTGCGGGCACGCGCGCACGGGGAGCCAGAGATGACCATCACGCCGCATAATCCCTGATCCGAACAGGAATAGTCCCGCGCCATGCGCGGTGACGAGGCCGGACCCAGCCCCGGTTGGCGGAAGGGCGTCGATATTCATTTCACATAAGAAATGATTTGGCGTACCCGTCTTCCGGACGCAGTTGTACGGCCTGTTTCCTCCTGATGCCGGTAAAAGCCCTGGACGGGGAAAAGTCACCTATGAATGCAATCGTCGTGACGGCCCTGCGACGGCCGTACACATTTGTCGTTCTGTCGATCCTGATTGTCTTGTTCGGCGTCATGTCCGCCCTCAAGACGCCGACAGACGTCTTTCCCAATATCAAGATTCCGGCGATCGCCGTGGTGTGGACCTATGCCGGTCTGCTGCCTGACGAATTCGCCGCCCGCGTCATGTACAATTACGAGCAGGGCGTGACCTCGACGGTCGAGGGAATCGAGCACATGGAGTCCGATTCCTATTACGGCCGTGGCATCGTGAAGATCTTCTTCCAGCCCGGAACGGATATCGGATCGGCCGAGGCGGATGTGACCGCGATCTCGCAGACGGTGCTGATGCAGTTGCCGGAGAAGATTCCGGCGCCGATGATCATGAAACTGGAAGCCTCGTCGGTTCCCGTCATCACGCTGGAACTGACCTCGCCGACCATGACGCCGTCGGACCTGTTCAAGCTGGCGCAGATCCGCATCCGTACCCTGTTGGTGACGGTGCCGGGTGCCATCGTGCCGCATCCCTATGGCGGCATGGACGCCTTCGTGATGTTCGCGCTCGACCAGAAGCAGTTGCAGGCGCACCATCTGTCGGCGATGGATGTGCAGAACGTCCTGGACAAGCAGAACATCGTGCGCCCGGCCGGTGACCAGAAGATCGGTGCCACCGACTGGATGGTGGCGACCAATGCCCAGCCGCGCACGATGGAGGAACTGAGCAATATCCCTATCAAGCGTGTGGGCAATTCGGTCGTCTACATGCATGATCTGGGGCAGGTCTATCGCGGCGGCCATCCGCAGACCAACCTGGTGCTGGTCAAGGGCCGGCAGGCAGTCGTGATGGTGGTGATGAAGAGCGGCGAAGCCTCGACGCTCGACGTGGTGTCCGGTGTGAAGGCGCTGATGCCGCGCCTGGAGAAGGTGATCCCGGCGACCGCGCATCTCTCGATCCTGAACGATGCCTCCGGTTTCGTGAAGGATTCGATTACGGACGTGCTGCGCGAGATGGTGACGGCGGCGTTCCTGACCGGTCTGGTGGTGCTGCTGTTCCTGGGCTCGTGGCGCTCGACGGTGATTATCGCCACCTCGATCCCGCTGGCGATCCTGTGTGCGGTCATCGGGCTGGGCTGGGCTGGGCAGACGATCAACGTCATGACGCTCGGCGGTCTGGCGCTGGCGGTCGGCATCCTGGTCGACGACGCCACCGTGATGATCGAGAACATCGATACCCATCTGGAGATGGGCAAGGAACTGGAGGTCGCGATCATCGACGCGGCCAACCAGATCGTGATCGCGACTTTCGTGTCCACCACCTGTATCTGCATCGTCTGGCTGCCGCTGTTCGAGCTGGGCGGTGTGGCCGGCTGGCTGTTCATGCCTATGGCCGAAGCCATCATCTTCGCGATGATCGCCTCCTTCATCCTGTCGCGCACCCTGGTGCCGACCATGGCGAAGTTCCTGCTGGCAGGGCAGACCCATGGCGCGCATGGGCATGATACGCATGAGGATCATCTGCAGGGCGGGAATATCTTCTCACGCTTTCAGCGCGGGTTCGAGCGCCGCTTTACGGCGTTCCGCGAGGCGTATGGCGCGTTCCTGGAGCGTGCCATTGCCAACCGGGGGCGGTTTGCCTCGATCTTCCTCGGGATTTCGGTCCTCTCCATGGGGCTGTATATGGTGGCCGGGCGCGATTTCTTCCCGGAAATCAAGTCCGACCAGTTGCAGATGCATATGCGCGCGCCGCTGGGTACCCGTATCGAAGTGGCCGGGCGGATTGCGACGCTGGTCAGCGACCGCATCCATGAATTGCTGCCCGGCAAGGTGGATGACGTGGTCAGCAATTGCGGTCTGGCCGAAGCGCCGCATAACCAGGCCTTCATTCCGACGCCCACCATCGGCACGCAGGATTGCGACCTGACGATTACGCTGACCGAGGCGGAAGCGCCGGTGTGGGATTACCGCGCCGTGCTGCGCAAGGGTCTTTCTGCCAGCTTCCCCGGCACGGTCTTTACCTTCCAGCCGGCGGACCTGACGGCGAAGATCCTCAATTTCGGTTCGCCTTCGCCGATCGATATCAAGATCACGGGACCGGAGCTGAACAAGAGCTACAAATATGCGGTCGAGCTGACGAACAGGCTGCGCCTCGTCCCCGGTGCCAGCGACGTGTCGCTGCAACAGACGATGAAGACGCCGACCCTGTTCGTGAAGGGGGACCGCACCTTCAGCCAGGCCACCGGCGTCGATGCCGCCGACCTAGCCGATAACGAGCTGATGACGCTGTCGGGCAGTTCGACCGTCGATCCGCAATATTGGTACGATCCGGTCTGGGGCGTGACCTTTCTGCTGAACACCTATGTGACGCAGAACCAGCTGACGCACTTCAACGACCTGCTGTCGATCCCGGTCGACAAGGGGGATGGCAATCCGACCGGCAAGGGCATGCAGCTGCTGGGCGCGGTCAGTACCATCAGCGCGACCGGAACGCCGGGCCAGGTCTCGCACTTCAACTCGATGCCGGCATTCGACATCTACGTGTCGGCCGAAGGCACCGATCTGGGGACCGTGCTGGCGGGTGTGAACAAGGTGATTGCCCAGACGGCGGCCGACGTGCCGCGTGGTGCCGCCGTGGATGTGGAAGGCCAGGCGACGACGATGCGCAGCGCCTATGCGCAGCTTGTCGGCGGGCTGGCGGTCTCGATCGTGCTGATCTACCTGCTGATCGTCGTCAACTTCCAGTCGTGGCTTGATCCGTTCATCATCATCTCGGCCCTGCCGGGGGCGCTGGCGGGCATCGCCTGGAGCCTGTTCCTGACGCATACGCACCTGTCGGTGCCCGCCCTGACCGGTGCCATCATGTGCATGGGCACGGCCACCGCCAACTCGATCCTGGTCGTGTCCTATGCCCGTGAGCGGCTGGAAATCCATGGCGATGCGCTGAAGGCGGCGTTGGAGGCCGGATATGGACGTATCCGCCCCGTGCTGATGACGGCCGCCGCGATGATCGTGGGCATGGTACCGATGTCGATCAGCAACTCGCAGAATGCGCCGCTGGGCAAGGCGGTGATCGGCGGGCTGATCGTGGCCACCATTTCCACGCTTCTGTTCGTCCCTTGTGTCTACGCGATTATCTACAACCGCTCGTCGAGCCGGAAGGAGACCGTCTGATGGCTTCCCTGTCACGCAATACCCTTCTGGCGACGGGAGCATGTGTCCTGGTCGCGCTGGTCAGCTATCAGGTGGTGACCCGCGTTCACGCGGTAAGCGAGCTGCGTGCGGAAACGCTGCGCAACGCGCTGCCCGACGTCGCGGTGATCCAGGCGAAGCCTTCGCCGAAGACCGTGACCCTGACCCTGCCGGGGAATATCGACGCCTGGTATCAGGCGCCGCTCTTCCCGCAGGCCTCGGGCTACCTGAAGATGTGGTACAAGGATTACGGCGCCGAGGTGAAGACTGGCGACGTGCTCGCGGAGATCAACGCCCCCAGCCTGGATGCGCAATACGCCCAGGCCAAGGCTGATCTGGCGGAGGCGCAGGCCAAGTACAACCTGGCCGTGGTCAGCGCCAATCGCTGGCGCGCGATGGGCAAGTCGCAGGCGGTGTCGGGCCAGTCGGTCTCGGTCGCCGATGCGAACGAGAAGGCCGGGCTGGCGCAGATGCAGGCGGCCGAGCACAAGGTGGATCAGTTCACGGCGCTGGAGCGTTTCAAGACCATCGTGGCGCCGTTCGACGGCGTGGTGACATCGCGCGATATCAATGTGGGCGACTATGTGAGCAGCGGGGCGGGGGAGCATGGCAGCAATGGCGACGCCAGCCAGCTTTTCACCGTATCGGACATGCACAAGATGCGCCTGTTCGTGTCGGTGCCTGAGACGTTCTCCTATATTCTCAGGCCCGGCATGACGGCGGAAGTCAGCGTGCCGCAGTTCGCGAACCGGACCTTCAAGGCAGACTTCCTGACCATCGCGCGGGGATATGACCCCAACACCCGCACGGCGATCACGGAATTCACCATCGAGAACGACAAGCATGAGCTGTGGCCGGGCACGTTCGCGTCGGTGAAGATGACGGCGCCGTCGACGCCGGGTGTGTTCCAGATCCCGACCGCTGCCCTGGTGTTCGAGGAGAAGGGCATGCAGGTCGCGGTGCTGGATGCCAATGATGTGGTGCATTATCACGACATCGAAGTGGGGCGCATGGCAGATGCCGAGACCGACGTGACGTCGGGGGTTTCGCCCACCGACCGGATCATCAACAACCCGCCGGCGGACCTGCTGGAAGGCCAGAAGGTGCATGTCGTCCAGCCGGCCAAGGGCTATGACGAAGAAGCCGAGGAAATCGAGGGATGATCATGCGGTCATTGCGCCGGACCATGATGTCCGGCGGGGCGATGCTGTCGCTGGCGGCGCTGTCCGCCTGCGATCTGGCGCCCGCCTATCATCCCCCGACTTACGTCGTGCCCGCAAGCTGGCATGGTCAGGGGGTGTTTGCGACCGCGACGCCGGCGGATACGCAACTGCCGTCGCACTGGTGGACGCTGCTGCATGATCCGCAGCTCGACGCGCTGGAGGACAAGGCCGTTGCCGTGAACGCGGATTTGCAGGCGGCGGCCGAGCGTTTTGTCGAGGCTCGGGCCATGGTCATGAGCGCGCGGGCCGACCTGCTGCCGCATTTCGGTCTGGCTTTCGGCGCGTCGGACAACAAGCAGTCGGCCGACCGGCTGTTCCGCTACAAGGGCGCGCTGACCCAGACCGACGAATTCTATGGCGGCCTGGCGTCGTGGGAGCCGGATTTCTGGTCGGAGATCCGCAACCAGGTGCGCATGGCGAAATTCTCCGCCCAGGAGAAGGCGGCGGATTATGCCGGTGCGCGGTTGAGTTTGCAGGCGGAGCTGGCCAGCGATTATGTCGCCCTGCGCGGGTATGACGCGCAGGATGCGATCTATCGCAAATCCATCGCCTATTACGAACAGGCGTTGAAAGTCACCCAGACGCAGCTTGCCAATCAGGCCGCGCCGCGCCTGGACCTGGCCCGTGCGCAGAACCGCCTGTATGTGACCCAGGCGGCCGAACTGGACATCCAGGCCGAGCGTGAAGTGACCGAGCATGCGATCGCGGTACTGACCAACAGCGCGCCGTCCGGTTTCCATATCGCGCCAACCGACCGGCTGGCGTTCGTGCGGGTGGCCATTCCGGTCGGCGTGCCGTCGGACCTGTTGCAGCGGCGGCCGGACGTGGCATCGGCGGAACGCGAGATGGCGCAGGCCAACCGGGCCATCGGGGTGTCGCGGGCGGCGTTCTATCCGCATGTCTCGCTCAATGCCAATGGCGGGTTCGATGCCAATGGCTTCGACCTGGCCAATCTGGCGAACAGCATGTGGTCCTATGGCGCGTCGGCCTCAATGCCGATCTTCGAAGGTGGGTTGCGTCGTGCGGCGTTGCAGGCATCCTGGGCCAGCTACCGGGAAACGCGCGATCGCTACCGGTCTTCGGTGCTGAGGGCGTTCCGCGAGGTGGAGGACGGATTGTCGCGTACCGACCGTCTGTGGGCCGAAAATGGCCGGCTGAAAGCGGCGACATCGGCTGCACTGGACATGCAGAACATGACCATGACCCTGTACAAGGGGGGGGTGTCGCCTTATCTGGACGCGATCGTCGCCCAGGAAGCCGCGCTGGAAGCCCAGATTTCGCAGGTGCAGGTCGAAACCCGCTATTTCCAGGCGGAAATCGGGCTGATCCGTTCGCTGGGCGGCGGGTGGAGCGACAAGCTGCTGCCGACGCCGGACCAGACGATGACGTTCTCGGTCCTGCAATATGACGGGCTGCATCATCCCGATCCGGCGGGGGGGATCGACAGCGTGCGGGACGAGGGACCGTTCGACAATCTGGCCGGATCGGCCGTGGCACCCGGAATCGGGACGGCGCCGGTCCCGACTAGCCATTAGCAAGGACCGGGCATCAGCAACCGGTCGCCGTCCGGCGCGGGTCAAACAGGAAAAGGCGGGGCGAATTCATCGCCCCGCCTTTTTCGTGTTCGTGCTGAGCGCCCGTGCCAGTTTTTCGAACAATGGCGTGCGCGGGTCGGTGGTGCGCCACCACAGCCCGATGGTCCGGCCGATGTCGGGCGATGCGAACGGGATGGCGCGGGAGAAGCCGCGTGCGTCGGTGGCGGTATCGACCGCCAGTGCGGGCATGACGGCGATTCCCTCGCCGGCGTCGACCATGTAGCGCAGCATCTCCACGCTGGTCGCGATCGGGCCGTCCAGATCGGCCTGGGGCGGGGCCGGGCTGCAGAGCGACACGGTCTGGTCGCGCAGGCAATGACCCGGATCGAGCAGGATCAGGTCGGCATGGTCGAGGTCGGTGGAAGACAGCGCGGATTTTGCGGCCAGCGGGTGGGTCCGGGGGGCCAGGACGCGAAACGGTTCGAAGAAGAGGGGGGCGGAGGTGATGCCGGCCTCCGGTACGGGCAATGCCGCGATGGCGATATCCAGCGTGTAATCGAGCAATCGCCGGCTCAGTTCGGCGGTCCGGTCCTCGGTCAGGCGCAGTGCGATGTCCGGGTGGGATGTGCGAAGCCGCCTCAGCAGGGCGGGCATGTAATAGGGGGCCAGCGTGGGGATGATGCCCAGCGCCAGGGTGCCGGTCAGGTCGTGTCCGGTGCCGTGTGCCTGTTCCATCAGGACATGCGCGTCGCGGACGATGCGTGCGATGAGGGGGATCAGGGCCGCGCCGCGCGCGGTCGGGCGTGTGCCCCGGCGCCCGCGTTCGAAGAGCGTGCAGCCCAGCAGGGCCTCGACCTTGCGGATCTGCTCGCTCAGGCCCGGCTGGCTGACGCCGCAGATCTGCGCGGCCCGGCCGAAATGGCCGGTGCGGCCGACCGCCAGGACATAATCCAGATCGCGCAAAGTGAGGCCGGCGAGAGAGTGGAGAGGAGGGGGAATCATACGATCGGTATGCCCTATCGCCAGGATAAAAAGAATCGATTTTATCTATCTATCGGAGGCTGGTACGCACGGTCCTGCATCATTTCCGGAAAGGGAAACGCCATGTCCGACCAGATTGTCCGCCCCGCCCTGACGACCAGCGCCGGTGCGCCCGTGCCTGACAACCAGAACAGCAAGAGCGCCGGTCGTCGCGGGCCGCTGCTGCTGGAGAATTACCAGTTGCTGGAAAAGCTGGCGCACCAGAACCGCGAGCGCATTCCCGAGCGGGTGGTCCATGCGAAAGGTTCGGGCGCATACGGCACCTTTACCGTTACGGGGGATGTCGCGCGCTATACGCGCGCCGCGATTTTTGGCGAAATCGGCAGGACGACGGAGGTCCTGGCCCGTTTTTCGACCGTCGCGGGCGAGCGGGGGGCGGCGGATGCCGAGCGGGACGTGCGGGGCTTCGCGCTGAAATTCTATACCGGCGAAGGCAACTGGGACCTGGTGGGCAACAACACGCCGGTCTTCTTCATCCGTGACCCGATGAAATTTCCCGATTTCATTCACACGCAGAAGCGCCACCCGCGCACCAACATGCGTTCGGCGACCGCCATGTGGGATTTCTGGTCATTGAGTCCGGAAAGCCTGCATCAGGTTGCGATCCTGTTCTCGGATCGCGGATTGCCGCGCGGGTTCCGCTTCATGGATGGGTTCGGCAGCCATACCTATTCGTTCTGGAACGACGAGGGCGAGCGGTTCTGGGTCAAGTTCCACTTCAAGACCCATCAGGGCCATCGCCACTGGACCAACGGCGAGGCTGCGGATATTGTCGGGCAGGACAGGGAGAGTTCGCAGCGCGACCTGTATGACGCCATCGAGGCAGGTGATTTCCCGCGCTGGACGCTGTCGGTGCAGATCATGCCGGAGGCGGATGCCGCGCGGCAATCCTTCGACCCGTTCGATCTGACCAAGGTCTGGCCGCACGGGGATTTTCCGCTGATCGAGGTGGGCGTGCTGGAACTGAACCGCAACCCGGCGCATTATTTCGCGGAAATCGAGCAGGCGTCGTTCTCGCCGTCGAATATCGTGCCCGGAATCGGCTATTCGCCCGACAAGGTCCTGCAGGCGCGGCTGTTCGCCTATGCCGACGCCCATCGCTATCGCGTCGGCACGCATTATGAAAGCCTGCCGGTCAACCGGCCGAAATGTCCGGTTCGCACCTATCATGCCGACGGGGCCATGCGCTTCGACGCGCCGCAGGGCACGGATGCGTATTACGAGCCGAACTCCTTCGGCGGCCCGGTGGAAGACCCGCGCGCGAAGGAGCCGCCGCTGCGGCTGGAGGGCGAGGCGGGGTATTACGACCATCGCGTGGACAATGACGATTACAGCCAGCCCGCCGCCCTGTTCCGCCTGTTCGATGAGGGGCAGAGGCAGCGTTTCTTCGGGAATATCGCGGCTGCCATGCAGGGGGTCCCCGGTGAAATCGTCGAACGCCAGCTGGCGCATTTCGCCAAGGCCGATCCGGCGTGGGCGGAGGGCGTGCGCCGGGCGCTGGAGCGCGCGGCCGGATAGGCACCGTTCCCGGCCGGGGCGGCGCCCCGGCCAGCCCGGTCAGGCGGCGGAGAAGGCGGCGGCGGTGACGGTCTGGAACGGGGTGAATCCCAATGACCCGTAAAGTGCGATCGCGCCGGTATTGGTTGCGTAGCAATGCAGGAAGGGAATGCCTCCCCGCCCCAGAATGCGTGCCGCCACCTCCCGCATCAGCAAGCCGGCATAGCCGCGTCCGCGATGGTCGGGATGGGTGCAGACGCCGCTGACCTCGACATACGCTTCGGGTTGCATGCGCTCACCGGCCATGGCGACCAGGCGGCCCTGGTCCCGGATACCGATGAAATGGCCCAGCGCATGGGTATGGGCGCGAAAGGGGCCGGGCTGTGTCAATGTTGCCAGCGCCAGCATCTCTGCCGCGTCGTCGGCACCCAGTTCCACGATATCGAAGCGGATAGGGGCGGTCGTGACCGTATGGGCGACCATCTGCACGCAATCCGCCTGCTTGAGCATGATCAGGCCGGGTATGCGCCGAGGCGGATTTCTTTCCAGCAGCCAGATCTCGTCCTTCGCCGCCAGCATGGCCAGATCATGGAGTGCTAGGCCCTGTTAGATCTTGATCCAATCTGCGGCGGCTGCGAGGTGAAGGATAGCGAGGAACGAGGTGGCGGTCTTTTCGTATCGGGTTGCGACGGCGCGCCATTCCTTC
>NZ_JABEQL010000046.1 GCF_014174215.1 Gluconacetobacter tumulicola
CTCATGGGCGGCTCCTGGGTTCAGTGTGATGACCCCCTGAACCTTGGCACATGATGCCGTGGGGGCCGTCCACCCCAACACGGCCATCAAGGCCGCTCCGCTTCGGTGCTCGGAAACGCACGACGGGCGTGCCGCTTTGCGGCACTCTCGCTCACCAGCCCACATTTCCAGGCCGGCTCTGCGGGCGGTTCGGTCTGGGGCACGCTGGTGGCGATCCGACGCGCGTTTCCTGTGCTCCGATGCTCACGACCTGTAAGGTCGCTCCGCTTCGGTGTTCGGAAACGCACGACGGGCGTGGCGCTTTGCGGCACTCTCGCTCACCAGCCCGCATTTCCGGGCCGGCTCTGCGGTCGTTCGATAAGGTCGGATTTGATCATGCGGTATTTGCACTTAAGAAATTAAGTGCATTGATCTAGATCAAATAAATAATCAATATTATATTACTTTGTTCGTCTTGCATAATTTTACAACAATTAAGTAAGATTTTGAATGATTTCTTTGCGAGGGCTGCGTGCGTCCGTTGGATGTGCGGGCATCGATTGTGGAATGAATCGCGCCTCCCTCTTTTGAAGAGGAATCATTCCCGTTTGCCAGTGATGGGACGTGAACTGTTGAATGACAGGTTCAAGACGAAGGAACGCGAATTTCTTCTGCGCATGATCGACGATCTGCCGGTGGCGGTCATGACCGTGGAGCTGGAGACGATGCTGATCGACTATGCCAACAACACGTCCCGGGCGCTGATCCGCAGCCTCGAGCATCTTCTGCCGATCCGCGCCGATGCATTGATCGGCACCTCCATCGACGTCTTTCACCGCTGTCCGGCCTATCAGCGCCATATCCTGTCGGACCCGCGCAACCTGCCGCACAATGCCCGCATCAGGCTGGGGGACGAGGTGCTGGACCTCAAGGTCTCGGCCATTACCGACGCGGACGGCCGGTATCTCGCGCCCATGCTGACCTGGGCGCTGGTGACGAAGGAAATCGAGGCGGAAAAGCGCATCGGCTATCTGGCGCATCATGATGCGCTGACCGGGTTGCCCAACAGGCTGATATTCCGCAGGGCGCTGGAGGAACGGCTGGCGGTGCCCGATACGGCATTCGGGCTGCTCTATATCGATCTCGATGGTTTCAAGCAGGTCAATGACGCGCGTGGGCACCAGGTGGGCGACGCGCTGCTGCGGCAGGTTGCCGACCGGCTGAGGGCGCTGTGCGGCGACCCGGCGATGATGCTGACGCGGCTGGGGGGTGACGAGTTCGCCATCCTGCTGCCCCATGATCATCAGCAGCCGGCCGGATGGCATGCGGAGCGGGTGGTGGCGGCGCTGGGCCGGCCCTTTGACCTCGAACAGGGGCAGACGGTCCAGATCGGGGCGTCGGTCGGCATTGC
This sequence comes from Gluconacetobacter tumulicola, assembly GCF_014174215.1. Classification (GTDB taxonomy): domain Bacteria; phylum Pseudomonadota; class Alphaproteobacteria; order Acetobacterales; family Acetobacteraceae; genus Gluconacetobacter; species Gluconacetobacter tumulicola. The sequence goes on from NZ_JABEQL010000046.1 coordinate 1,391, forward strand.
GCTGGCGCCGGAGCATGGCGAGGCGCCCGAGAGCCTGCTGACGCGTGCCGACATGGCGCTGTACGCGGCCAAGGAGGATGGAAAAGGGGTCGCCCGGCTCTTCTCGCGCGATCTGGAGCTGCGCGTGCAGGAACGGACGCGCCTGGAGAAGAGCCTGCATGCCGCCCTGCAGGACCGGCAGGGCCTGTTCGTCTTCTATCAGCCGATCATCGACCTGTATTCGGGGCGCGTCATGACGCGCGAGGGGCTGGCCCGCTGGCATCATCCGCAGCGCGGCTGGGTCTCGCCCGCCGAGTTCGTGCCGGTGGCCGAGCAATGCGGGCTGATCGACCCGTTGGGGGAGTTCGTCCTGGACCGGGCCTGCCGGAATGCCGCGCAATGGGATGACGGGGCGCATGTTGCCGTCAATATCTCGGCGATCCAGCTGGGGAGGGGCACGCTGGTGCCGGCTGTCTCCGCAGCACTTGAGGTATCCGGCCTGCCGGCGCACCGGCTGGAGATCGAGGTGACGGAAACGGCGCTGCTGGGTGACGAGCAGAGCGGTATCCAGGACCTGCTGACCCTGCGCCAGATGGGAGTGCGTATCGCGCTGGACGATTTCGGCACCGGCTATTCGTCGCTGGCCCATCTGCGGGCCTTTCCGTTCGACAAGATCAAGATCGACGGTTCGTTCGTCCGCGATGCCCTGACGCGGCCGGAATGCGCCGCCGTGGTCCGGGCCATCGCCGATCTGGGCCAGCGCCTGGGGGTGCGGACCGTTGCGGAAGGGGTCGAGACCGAGGAGCAGCTTGCCCTTGTCCGCAGGGAAGGATGTGCCGAGGTGCAGGGCTATCTGCATGGCCGGCCCATGCCGGCGGCGGAGGATGCCGAGCTGGTGGCACGTCTGGATGAGGGGCTGGGCGCCCGCTGAGCCTGTCTGGACATGCGCGCTGGCGGTGCGTCCTGTGCGCGTTTCCTGCGCTTCGGTGCTTACGTCCATCAAGGCCGCTTCGCTCCGATGCTCGGAAATACACGACGCCGTGCCGCTTCGCGGCGGGCTCGTTCACCCGCCCGGATGTCCAGACAGGCTCTGAAGGGGCGTTGCGTGCGCCTCGGTGCGTGGAATAAAATGTAAACTTTTACCGTAACATTTCTGGACGGTGTTGAGAACCTCCATCCAGGCCGATGATATATATCGTATTTTTGCAATTGTGAATGATTCGCATTAGCGTTCTGAACGCGGCACATAACCGTGTTTGCGAGAACGAGAGAATGCCGAGTCCACTGATCCGTCGCCGTGTTCACCCTGCGCCGCTGATGGCGGGTTTTGCGCTGCTCTGTTCGGGGCTGCATGTCGGTTCGGCGGAAGGTGCCGCCGATGGCGAGGCGGCGGCGGGGCCGAAGCATCATCGCCATGCCGGCCGCAGGATGCATGCCCGTGCCCATCCTGCCGGGGAGGTGCCGGTGGAGGGGCATCGGGCGACCGAAAATGCCGGGGCGCGGCCCGATGGGGTTGTTCCGGCGCGACCGCTGAATGGCCAGTCGCTGGGGCGGGCGGGGCGAAGCGCTGCCGAGGAAGAGCGTGTGACGGTCGTCGGTAGCCGTATGAACATCCTGCATGAGGATATCGGCCTCAGCCGCATGCCGCAGGATGTGATGCACACGGCCCAGACCGTCAATGTGGTGCCCAAGCTGCTGATGGAACAGCAGAACGTGAAGTCACTGGACGAGGCACTGCGCAATGTGCCCGGCATCACCGCCTCGGTCGGCGAGGGCGAGGGCGGGATGAGCGGTGACCAGTTCCTGATCCGGGGCTTCCAGGCGCAGAACGATATCTATGAGGACGGGCTGCGCGATTTCGGCGTCTATAGCCGCGACAGTTTCGATTATGACCATGTGTCGGTCATCAAGGGCGCGTCCTCCGAAGTGTTCGGCAATGGCACGACGGGTGGGGCCATCAACATGGTGACCAAGATGCCGCATCTGGGGAACAGCTATGGCGGCCAGTTCTCGGGCGGGTCAGCCGATTATTATCGCGGCACGCTGGATGTGAACCAGCAGATCGGCGAATCCACCGCCGTGCGCATTGCCGCCATGGGCAATGAGAACGACGAGGTTGGCCGGAACAGCGTCTATTCGCATCGGTGGGGGATTGCGCCGTCCATTGCGTTCGGCCTGGGTACGGCGACGACGCTGACGATCGAATATTTCCATCAGACCGACAATCGCATTCCTGATTACGGCGTGCCGCTGCTGACGAAGCCGGGCACCTCCGTCTCGCGCCCGGCGACGTCGTTCGGGCTGAATCGGAACAATTGGTATGGCACGCAGTACGATCAGGACGCCACGAATGTCGATATGCTGTCGGCGCATCTCAAGCACGAGCTGAACAGCCATATCTCCTTCTATGACGATCTGCGCGGCGGGATGTATGAGCGGTACTATTCGGCGTCATGGGAGGGCTGCGATGCGACCTGCAACGCGGCGTATTTTACCGATCCGTCCACCGCGCTGGTGAACCGTCGCGGCCATCTGGGTGGCCCGGAGCCCTATCAGCAGAATGACTGGTCGGTGCAGAATGTCTTCTCGACGATCGCGACATTCAATACCGGCGCGCTGAGGCATCAGATCATCGCCGGATGGGACGTGTCGCACGTTTATGATCGGCGCACGAATTATGCCTATAATTATAACGGTCTGAGCGGAACACCGGCTGATACGACCAGCCTCGTCAATCCGACCAATTTCGTGCCGGGGCTGTTTCTGGGTGGGGTGGGACAGTATAGCGGTAATCTTGTGAACATCAGCGGCGTCGGACGGGCCCTGCACAAGACCGGCGATGCGACCGATGTCGGGGCCTTTTTCTCGGACCAGATCTGGTTCACGCCGAAATTCTCGGTGCGTGCGGGCTTCCGCTGGGATCATTGGGACAGCCATTATGCCGCGAATGAAGGGCCGGTCGGTGCTGGCGTGTCCTATGGTCAGAACCAGGATACGTACAATCCTACCGTCAACCTGATGTATACACCTGATGACAACACGATGCTTTATTTCAACTGGGCGCAGTCGACGACGCCGCTCGGGCTGTATGTGACCAACAGTTCCGAGCCGTTGAAGGCCTCGACCGAGGGGTTCAAGCCCGAGCGCAGCAGCCTTTACGAAGTCGGCGCGAAATATAACGCATTTCACGGCCGGATGGGCTTTACCGTGTCGGCGTTCAGGCTGGAGAAGGGCAATTCGCTGCTGACGGACCCGTCGACCGGCGACGTGACCTCGTCGAGCGACCGGCAGAGGAACCAGGGGTTCGAGCTGAGCGCGTCGGGTGAGATCCTGAAGAACTGGAACGTGATCGCGACCTATGCCTATTACGACGCGCGGACCATTGCATCGCTGACGGCGGCGGATGTCGGCAAGCGCATTCAATACGCGCCGAAGAATTCAGCAACCTTCTGGACCACCTATACCGCCATGGCGAACACGCCCTGGAACGTCACCTTCGGTGGCGGCCTGACCTGGCGCCAGGGTGTGTGGCTGGATGCCGCCAATACCGCGCGGGCGCCCTCGACCGTGGAATGGGATGCCATGATTTCGCACAGCTTCCTCAAGCACTGGAAGGTGCAGATGAACGGCTATAATCTGGCCAATCGCCTGAACTATTCCAATCTGTTTACCGATCGCGTGACGCCTTCGATGGGGCGGGCGTTTCTGTTCAATCTTTCGGCGACTTATTAGAGGATAGGGAAGGCCTTCTTTTTCTGAAGAAAAAGAAGCAAAAAGACTTTTATTCGTTCAGGAGCCTCGGAATGTGCAAGCACAAGGCTCCTGAACGGAATGGAAGTTTTTTGGTTCTTTTTTTCAAAAAAAGAACAGAAACGCGGACTCTCACGACGCATCCAGCGTCATCAGCGACGCATTCCCGCCGGCGGCGGTGGTGTTGGTGCTGACCAGCCGTTCTTCCAGCAGCCATTCGGGCAGCGGGCCCTGTGCCGTCAGGGTATGGACTGTCACCACCGGGCCGTGGCGGCCGGCCTTGTCGTCCAGGGCCCGCAGGGCTGCCGCCAGGCCGGGGGCGTCGGGTTCGGCCAGGATGGTGGCCGGCACCGGGTCCGCCAGTCCGATCAGGGAGGCGGCGTCGGGCACCGTGCGGATATACGTGCGCAGGGTGGGGGGCAGGCTGGCGGCCCAGGAGGCGGCGTCGCCGGCCAGCAGGACCACGCTGTTGCCGGTGGCCAGGGCCATGCCGGTGGCGCGGCGGGCGGCGGCTTCGGAGCTGGCGAGGCACAGCACGCTGCCGCGCGATTCGAGCGACCAGAGATTGGTCTCGCCCACCGGGCCGGGCATCGGCACGCGCAGCCCGTGCAGGGGGCGGCCGGTCACGCCGTCCGGATGGCCGGTGGCTGCCGAGAATTCCTGCCAGTCGCGCGCGGCCTGGGGCAGGGTGCCGGGCCGGCTGTCGGCCGGGTCGGATGGGGCCGGGGGCGTGAAGGCGGGGCAGGCGGCCAGCAGGCGGCGTAGGATCAGCGGGCCGCCGGCCTTGGGGCCGGTGCCCGACAGGCCGCGCCCGCCGAAGGGCTGGACGCCGACGACGGCGCCGATCGTGTTGCGGTTGACGTAGAGATTGCCCGCCGCGATGCGGCTGGTGACGTGGTCGACGGTGTCGGCGATGCGGGTGTGCAGGCCGAAGGTGAGGCCGTAGCCGGTGGCGTTGATCGCGTCGATCAGCCGGTCGAGATGGTCGCGCCGCCAGCGCAGGACGTGCAGGACCGGACCGAAGACTTCGCGCCCGATGGCGGCGATGTCGTCGATTTCGATCAGGGTCGGCGGCAGGAAATGGCCGCCCGGCACCGCATGCGGCGTGGCGGGGGACCAGACGCGGCAGCCGGCGGCGCGCATGCGGGCGATGTGCGCGCTGATTCCGGCGTGGGCTTCCTCCGTGATGACGGGGCCGATATCGGTGGCCAGCAGTGCCGGGTCGCCCACGCGCAGTTCCTGCATCGCGCCGCGCAGCATGGTCAGCATGGGTTCGGCGCAATCGTCCTGCACGCACAGGATGCGCAGGGCCGAGCAGCGCTGGCCCGCGCTGTCGAAGGCGGAGGCGATGACGTCGGTGACCACCTGTTCGGCCAGGGCCGAGGAATCGACGATCATCGCGTTCTGGCCACCAGTTTCCGCGATCAGCGGCACGGGCTGGCCGTTGGTGCCGGTGCGCCCGGCCAGTTGGCGGGCGATCAGGCGTGCGACCTCAGTGGAGCCGGTGAACATGATTGCGGCGATCCGCGGGTCCGCGACCAGCGCCGCGCCGACATCGCCGCCGCCGGGCAGCAATTGCAGCGCGCCGGCCGGGATGCCGGCCTGGTGCAGCAGGGCGACCGCGCGGGCGGCGACCAGCGGCGTTTCCTCGGCCGGTTTGGCCAGCACCACGTTGCCGGCGGCCAGCGCGGCCGAGACCTGGCCGAGGAAGATGGCCAGCGGGAAGTTCCAGGGGCTGATGCAGACGACCGGGCCCAGGGGCGTGTGGGTTTCGTTGTTGAATTCCCGCCGGATCGTGGTGGCGTAGTAGCGCAGGAAATCGACGGCCTCGCGGATTTCGCCCACCGCGTTGGGGTAGGATTTTCCGGCCTCGCGCACCACCAGGCCGATCAGTTCTGCGCGGTGGGCTTCCAGCAGGTCGGCGGCTGCCTCGAGGCAGGCGGCGCGCGTGGCGGGGGGACGGGCGGACCAGTCCGCCATGGCGGCCACGGCCAGTCCGACGGCGTGGGTCGCCTGGGTGGGGTCGGCGAAATGGGCCGTGCCCGGCATGTCGTCCGGGCGGGCCGGGTTGGGCACCTTGCGGACCGGGGTGGTGGGGGCGGCGCCGTCGGCCAGGATCGGGGCCGCTGCCCATTGGTGCGGGCCGGACGCCATGGCGTTGGCCAGTCCGGTCAAGGACGGTTCGTCGGCCAGGTCCAGCCCGGCGGAATTGCGGCGGTTGGTGCCGAACAGGGCGGAGGGCAGGGCGATGGCCGGATGCGGCGCGCCCACGGGCAGGCCGCTCTGCGCGGCTAGGTCGCGTGCCGTCTGCACCGGGTCGGCCACGAGCGTGTCCAGCGGGATGGCGCTGTCGCCGATCTGGTTGACGAAGGAGGAATTGGCCCCGTTTTCCAGCAGGCGGCGCACCAGGTAGGCCAGCAGCGTCTCGTGCGAGCCGACCGGGGCGTAGATGCGGCAGGGGCGGTCGAGATTCGCCGAGCCGACGACGTGATCGTACAGCCCTTCGCCCATGCCGTGCAGGCATTGGAATTCATATTTGCCGTGGCGGAAATGCATGCCGGCCAGGGCGTGGATGGTGGCGACCGTGCGGGCATTGTGGGTGGCGAATTGCGGGAACACCGCATCCGGCGCGCCCAGCAGCAGGCGGGCGCAGGCGACATAGCTGATGTCGGTGTGGCATTTGCGGGTGTAGACGGGGAAATCGGCCTGGCCGTCGAGCTGGGCCTTCTTGATCTCGCTGTCCCAATAGGCGCCCTTGACCAGCCGGACCATGATGCGGCGCCCGGTGTCGCGGGCCAGGGTGATGATCCAGTCCAGCACGGCGGGGGCGCGCTTGCCGTAGGCCTGCACCACGAAGCCGATACCGTTCCAGCCCGTGAGATCGGGGTGGCGGCACATGCCTTCCAGCAGGTCGAGCGACAGGTCCAGCCGTTCGCTTTCCTCGGCGTCGATATTCAGGCCGATATCGTAGCTGCGCGCCAGTCGGGCCAGGCGGACCAGCACCGGGAGCAGCTCGGCCATCACGCGGTCGCGCTGGGCGCGGGCATAGCGCGGGTGGATGGCCGAGAGTTTGATCGACAGGCCGTTGCGGTCGTAGATGTCGCGGCCGCCTTTGGCCTGGGCCGCGCGGCCGATGGCGTGGATCGCGGTTTCGTAGTCGCGGCAATAGCGGGCGGCGTCGGCCTCGGTCAGCGCGGCTTCGCCCAGCATGTCGAAGGAATAGCGGAAGCCGCGATCGTAGCGGGCCTGGCTGGTGCGCAGGGCGCTCTCGATCGTCTCGCCGCAGACGAACTGCTCGCCCATCATGCGCATCGCGACATCGACCGCGCGGCGGATCAGCGGTTCGCCGCCGCGTGCGACCAGGCGCGTCAGCGCGCCGGACAGCCCGTGCTGGCGCTCGGGTGTGACCAGGCGGCCGGTCACCACCAGCCCCCAGGCGGCGGCGTTGACGAACAGCGAGCGGCCCAGGCCGACATGCGCCATCCAGTCGCCGGTGCCGATCCGGTCGCGGATCAGCGCGTCGCGGGTGGCGGTGTCGGGGATGCGCAGCAGGGCCTCGGCCAGGCACATCAGGGCCACGCCTTCACGCGAGGACAGCGAGAATTCCTGCACCAGCGCCTCCACCCCACCGGGGCGGCGGCCGTCGCGCAGCGCGCGGGCCAGGCGGCGGGCGGTGGCGCCCGCCTGGGCCGCCAGTTCGGACGACAGGGTCGCGTCGTCGATCATGGCGGCGACGCACTCGGCCTCGGGCTGGCGCAGGCCGGCTGCGATGCGTGCGCGGGCCGCGTCGCGCGGCGGCAGGGCGTCTTGCAGCGCGGCGGTTGGCGGGAGGGGAGCGGACGGAGGGACGGGTTGGGATGTCATGGGGCGGCTTGCCGACGGAGGGGAAGATTGGGTGGATGTTCCCGTATCATATCGTATATGATACGCAAGATAATATATGATTCGCTGGGTCGCGAAACGGGGAGGACAGGTATGCTGCCGGAGAGTGTCTTCATGAATGCGCAGCAGGAAACGCGCGGTCTGGCGTCGGAGCGTGTGGGCAATGCGTTGCGCGAGGCGATCCTGGATGGGGTGCTGGCCGACGGACAGTCGCTGCCGCAGTCGGAACTGGCCAGCGGGTTTGGGGTCAGCACCATTCCGGTGCGCGAGGCGTTGAAGCAGCTTGAGGTCGAGGGGTTGGTGCTGTTTCAGCAGAATCGCGGTGCCACGGTGATCGGCCTGTCGGAAGAGGATATCATCGATTTTTCCGAGATCCGGGCGGCGCTGGAAGAGATGGCGGCGGTGCAGGCGGTGCGGCGCATGACCCGCACTGACCTGGCGCGGATCGAGGATGCGTATGAGGCCTTCGTGGCCGGCACCAGCGAGCAGCCGGAGGGGATGGTGCGATCAGGTGCGCTGAACTGGGCGTTTCATGGAGCGATCTATCAGGCGGCGGGGCGGCCCAGGCTGCTGGACATGATCGAGGGCGTGCATCGCCGCGTCGACCGCTATATCCGGGCGCATCTGGAAATCGCCGGCCGGAAGACGGTGACGGATGCCGAGCATCTGGCGCTGCTGGAAGCGTGCCGGCGTCGGGATGAGGCAGCGATCGGGCCGTTGACCCGCCAGCATATCCTGGATGCCGCCACCGTTTCGATCGACGTGCTGCGCCGCAACCGCGCGGGTGTCTGACGGCCCGCGCGGGATCGTTTCTGTCAGTATCCGACGTTGATGGCGATATTGCCGAACGCGCCCTTGTTGCCGAAGCCGTTCAGGGCCCGGCTGGGGGGCAGGCCGTGCAGGCGCCAGCCGACATTGAAGGTCATGCTGGCATAGCGCCCCACCCCGCTATGCAGGTCGAGGCCGATGCTGGACAGGTCGCTCTCGTTGATGGATTGCGCGATGGGGTGAACCTGCGACACGTGGCCGTAATCGTAGAACACGCCCACCTGCTGGGTGTCATAAAGCTGGGCATTCGGGGCGACGATGTGCGTCAGGCTGAAGGCCGGGGCGCGGACCTCGTTGGTGACGCTGGCCCCTTCGGTGCCGAGCGCGGTATCGGTGGCATAGCCGCGCGCCATGTAGAGGCCGCCGAGACCGAGCTGGTTGCTGTACATCAGATTGGCGCTGGCGACCTGGCCGGTGGCCTGCAGGATCCATGTTGCGCCGCCCGGCAGCCAGGTGGTGCGGGTCAGGGTCATGGTGTCGTAGACGTAGCGGTTGGAGGCGCCGGGCACGAGTGTACGGGCATTGCTTTTCCGGTCGGCGCCGGTCAGGCCGCCGGGGCTGAAAACGAGCTGGTTCTGGAACGTGGTCTGGCCGTACGGATCGCTCATCGTCGCGTTATAGACGACGGGGAACTGATTGACCTCGGCCTCGCTGGCGAAGATCTGGGCCCCGCCGAATTCGAGCGTGTTGTTGGTGGTCTTGAAATCATAGCCGACCTGGATGTTCTGGGTCAGGCGCGTATGGGGCCACACGGCAAGGGCCGGCAGGTCATGGATGTAGCGCAGGCTGGCCTGGCCGCTATGTCCGGCCTCGTTGAACGAGATGCCGTTGCTTCTATAATCCGGATGTTCCCAGGCGTAGGAGCCGAAGACCTGGAGCCGATCATGCCAGGGCAGTGGCGTGCTCCAACTGATGGCATGGCCGCTGTAGAGATCGCTGACGCTGTGGGTGAACTGGTAGGACAGGATCTGTCCCAGCCCCGCGACATTGCCCCATGTGCCGCCGACGGCCCATTCCGACCGGCCCATCATCGGCACGCCCGCATTGTCGTAGGAGGCATAGACATGCAGGGGCAGGCGGTCGCTGGTCTGCAGGGTGACATCCGTCGTGCCTTGCGCCGTGCCTGGGGAGAAGAGGCTGTCGACGGTCCGGAAGGGATTGTCGTTCAACCGGTCCTGGGCGACCTGCACGTCGGCGAGGTTGAGGGGCCTGCCGGGAACGAGCCCGCTGTTCTGGCGCAGCAGGGCGCTGGAGAACCAGCGGTTTCCTGTGACTTTGAGCGCCCCGAGCCGGTATTCGGTCACGACGATCTGTACTGTGCCGGAGCTGATATTCTGCGGTGGTACAATGACGTAGACGAACGGGTGGCCGTTTTTCTTGTAAAAGGCGTTCGTCTCCTGCGCGATGGCGTCCAGGTCCGATATCTTCAGGGGTTTTCCGAGGTAGGCGGCGAGTTTGCGCGTGAAATCCTCTCTCCCCAGCAAGGGCAGCCCTGTATGGACGATGCCGGTTGTGCCGGCGGGCGGGCCGGAGGGGTTCAGGGCCCTGATATCGGGCAGGAAGACCAGCCCTTTCAATACGGGAATGACGACCGTGCCCGACGGGGGTAACGGCGGGGCCTGGGTACCGGACGGTGCCGGAACGATTGACGTGGGCGCAAGGGGAAGCTGCTTGGGGGCCAGCCGGTTGTAAGCCTGGGCGTGGGCCAATGCGGGCGCCAGAAGGACTGAGACGGCAAGCGCGCAGCCGGAGAAAATGGACGGGCGCATCAGTTGGCGTCTCCGAACGTGTTGGAATAAGGCAGGGGGCGGATGATCAGCTGGCCGCCCGCAGGCGCCCCGGCCCCGAGCATGGCGTCGGGATTACCCGACAGGATTGTCAGTCGCCGCGGACTGGTAATGGTGTCGCTCGTATTTGCATCACCCGTGGTCGTATGGCCCGTATCCGATCCCGTGCCGGATGAGGTGGTCGAAGTCGAAACAGAAGTCGCAGTTGAAACTGAAATCGGCGTCGGGGTGGCGAGAGCCGATGGCATGGGCAGCGGGGAGCCGCTACCGGTCAGAACGACGACAGGCCAGAAGATTGGCTTGGAGTTCGCGACCGGATTCGAGATGGTCAGCGTCCCGTTCTGGTAGGCAATCATGTAGTTCGTCAGGCCGGTGCCGGTGGCGGCGGCGGCGGTGATGCCGTAGCTGCCGACGGTGCTGGCACCGGTGGCGGTGGTGGTGAGGGTGGCACCGGTTACCGTGTCACCGTTGACCAGCCCCGTCGCGCGGATCGCTGAGGTGCCGAGGGTGGGGGCCTGACCGTAGGTGCTGGTCTGGTTCAGCGCGGTGACGGTCAGGGCGGCCGGATCGATGGTCAGCGTGCCGGGTTGGTAGGTGACAGCATAGTTGGCCAGACCGCTGCCCTGCGCGGCCGAGGCGGTGATGCCATAGTGGCCGACGGTGCTGGCACCGGTGGCGGTGCTGGTGAGGGTGACACCGGTTACCGTGTCACCGTTGACCAGCCCCGTCGCGCGGATCGCTGAGGTGCCGAGGGCGGGGGCCTGACCGTAGGTGCTGGTCTGGTTCAGCGCGGTGACGGTGAGCGCGGCCGGATCGATGGTCAGCGTGCCGGGCTGGTAGGTGACAGCATAGTTGGCCAGACCGCTGCCCTGCGCGGCCGAGGCGGTGATGCCATAGCGGCCGACGGTGCTGGCACCGGTGGCGGTGGTGGTGAGGGTGACGCCGGAGACGGTGTCGCCGTTGACCAGGCCGCTGGCGGAGAATTGGCTGGTGCCGAGGCTGGGTGTCTGCCCGTAGATGCTGGACTGGTTCAGCGCGGTGACGGTGAGAGCCGCCTTTATCACCGTGTCGGTGCCCGTGTAGATCGTCTGATAGCCAGGGACGGAGCCGTGGATGACAAGCGGAGCGGAATTGCCGACGCTGGTGGCTGCGCTGAGGTTGGTGCCGCTCCAGCTCAGAGCCGTCGTGTCGATTTTTCCGGATACGTCCAGGCCGTTCTGATCCCTGACGGAGTTGAAGACAACCGTTGCCGTCCCCTGTCCGTATATCTGCGTTCCTGACGCTTGGATCACGATATATGGCAGCGCTTTCAGGATCGGATAGGGAGAGCCGGACACCCAATCGCCTGGAGTGCTGAAGCTGTATGGGCTGCCTGGCACCGTGGGCCCCTCGGATGCCCATTGCGCCGTTGTGAGTCCTATGGGAGTACCAGACCCGTAGTTGAAGCCCGCGCCCGTACTCGTGCCGGCGGCGGTCTGATCGAAATAGCCGTTGGTGAGGCTGCCTTGCTTCGCTCCGAGTAGACCGCCGACATAGGTGCCGGTGCCGGTGACGGAGCCTGCTGCGTAGGCGTTGGTGATCGCCGTGGCTCCAACCCCAGCGAGTCCGCCGACGTAGTTGCTGTTGCCGGCAGCGAAGACGGAGCCTGTCGCGTAAACGTTGGTCATCGTGCCGGCGTACGCGTTGACTCCGACCAGACCGCCGACTTGACTGCTGCCGCCGGTGGCGGTGACGGAGCCTGCTGCATAAGCGTTGGTGATGGGGCCGTGGGCGGTTCCGACGAGGCCGCCGACACTGTTGTTGCCGCCATTGGCGGTGACGGTCCCTGTCATATACGCGTTCGTGAGCGTGCCGGACACGATATATCCGACGAGCTCGCCGACAGAGCTGCCGTTGGCGTTCGCGGTGACGTTGCCCCCGGACAGGCCGATATTCTGGATCACACCGGGCGTGCTGCTGTTACCCAGCTGCGCGAACAGGCCGACCTGCGCGTCCGTTCCGTCGTTGATCGTCAGGTTGGCGATCGTGTTGCCGCGGCCATCGAAGGTGCCGGTGAAGCCAGATCCGGCAAGCGGTGTGAAATTGCTGATACCGCTGAGATCGAGGCTGTTGGCCAGGGCATAATTGGCGGCAGGATCGGCATTGACGGCCTGCAGCCCGGCGGGCGTGAAGATCAGCCAGACGGGCGTGGCGGCGGAGAATGTCGCGTCACTGCCGAAATAGACCTGCTGGTTCGTGCCAACCCCCAGCAGGTAGGGCGTGGTCTGGTTGTTCAGGTTGCCCCAGACGGATGAGCCGAACGTGCCGGGCAGCGCGCCGGCCAGTTGGACCGTCGTCAGGCCTGTGATGCCGGAAGACGATCCGGTACCCACGGCGGGTGTCGTGCTGGAAATGTTGGTATCGAAATAGGCGTTGGTGATCGTGGACGCGTTTTGTCCGGCAAACTGGCCGACATTGGTGCTGCCGGTGACGGTGCCCGTTGCATAGGCATTCGTGATCTGGCCACGCATCGTTGTCTGCAGGATGGTCAGCGTGGTGTTCGATCCCACGAGACCGCCGACGATGGTGCCGCTGGTGACGGCGCCGGAAGCGTAGGCATTCGTAATCGTGCCCACGTTATATCCGACGAGGCCACCGACGTAGCTGGTGGTGTTGCCGCTGCCGGCGGACACGCTGCCCGATGCGACGGAACTGGAGATCGTGGCTTCGTTTATGCCGACCAGGCCGCCGATATCTGTACCGTAGGTCCCGCTGCCGGTGACATTGGCTGCGGAGGATGAATTGGTAATCGTTCCGGCCGTGGACCCCGATTGTCGGGCATTCATTCCCACGAGGCCGCCGAGATCGCTGCCGCTGCCGCTGACGGTACCGGCCGTGTAGGCACCGCGGATCGTGCCGTAATTCACGCCGGCCAGGCCGCCGAGATAACCCGACCCGTTGCCGCCGGTAACATTGACGCCCACCACCCCGATATTTTCGACCACGCCGGAGGAACTGATCGTTCCGAACAGGCCGACGTAAGAGCCGGTACTGTCGTGAATGGTGAGGTTGGAGATGGTGTTGCCCAGCCCTTCGAACGTTCCGGACCAACTGGAGACCGGTGCGGAGGCGAGCGTGCCCAGGCTGGTGGCGTCCAGATTGCCGGCCAGCGCATAGTATCCGCCAGACTGGACGGATGTGAGATCCGAGGCGTTGCGCAGCAAGGTATAGGGTTGGCTGTTGATGTTCAGTGCGCCGCCGGTCGTGCCGGTAAAGGCGACATTGCCGCCCGAGAAGGTCAATCCTCCCGGATTGACGGTCGCGCCCTGGGTGTTGGTGAGGATGTTCAGCGTGCCGTTGCCCGCAACCGTGATCGCGGCGTTGATGGCGACGTTGCGCCACGCCGAGAGGGTCAGGCTGGCGGTGCTGTTCCAGTTGAGCGGTGCATTGACAAAGATGTCACCGTTTCCGGATGTGCTCGTGCCGCCGCCGTTGATGTTGGAGGCGGTAGTGGCGGAAGTCTGTTCCGTGACATCGGTGCCGCTGCCGAGCGCGGCGTTGATGGTGCTGGCGGCCGAGGCATCGATCGTGAGGTCGTCGGGGTCCAGCAGCCAGCTTCCGCCCACCCCGGCATTCACCGACGCCTTGCCCAGCGCCAGCGTGTGGGCCGAGGTCTCGATCATGCCGCCCTTGCCGCCGCCCTTGCCGGTGGCGGCCACCGTCGCCCCATCGGCGATGGTGGTGCGGCGTGCGAGGTTGACGCCACCCGGTGCGTCGGTGCCGACCAGGACCCGCCCGCCCTTTGCGCCGGGGCGGGCGGCCGAGGCCGACAGCGTGGCCTGGCCGCCGACCGTGACCGTGCCGCCATTGGCGCGGATCGTTCCCCCCGACCCATCTTCGTTGGTCGCCGTCGCCGTGGTGCCGTCGACAGTCACCGACCCGTTCGGCGCGGTCAGCCATACCTGGCCGTCGACAGTCTTCGTGCCCGTGGCCTGGACCAGGCCCTGCCGGTTGCCGGCCAGCGCGTAGACATTGCCCCCGGCCGAGGCCAGCGTGGCCGCCGCCGCCCTGATGCGGCCGGTATTCGTCACGTCGCCTTTGGCCTTGGCGTCGGCAACCACATAGATGCCGTCGGGGCCGTCGGCCTCGCTCAGCACCACCTTGTCGCCCGCCGCCAGCGCCACCGTGCCGCCTGTCGCCTCTATGGTGCCGCCGTTGGTGACGGATCGACCCACCAGCACCACGTTACCGCCGGTGCTGGTGATGTGCCCCTCGTTCTTCACCGTGCCCGACGACGTACCGGACAGGGTGACGGCGTTGCCTTTCATGAAGGCGCTGTCGGGCGTGTCGCGCGTCGAGGCGACGAAGCTGCCGCCGGCGACGACCGTGCCCTTCGGCCCGATGACCACGCCGTTGGGGTTGATCAGGAAGACCGATCCGGTGGCGCCCAGGTGGCCCTGAATGGTCGACATCTGGCTGCCGGTCACCCGGTTGAGCGTGGCGCCGCTGCCGTTGTTGAACTGGACCGTGCCGCCCGCCCCGATGGAGAAGCCCTGCCAGTTGATGACGCCGCGGGCCGAGGACTGGGTGATGGTGGTGGTGGCGCCCGCCGACGCGATCGTGCCGGAGCCGGCGACATAGGCGCCGCCTGTCGGCAGGGCCTGGGCGAAGGCCGAAACCGGCGTCAGGATGGAAAAGCCGATGAGCGCAAGCCGAAGCGAAGTCTGATGACGGCGCGCAAGGGTAAGCATGGCCGTCGGCCTGGAGATCATGCAAGGGGCGTGCATCGGGCTGTGGTCCAGTAGAAGAAAGATTCTGCGGATTGAAGGATAAATTACAGTATAATTTATCAATATTAAAATAAATATCGTTCGTTCAAGCCGAGTTCATGCTGTATGAACTTTATGGTTACCCTGTTGCGACACAAGTATTTTTCGCAATGGTGCGGGGAATGCCCATTGGTGGCTTCTGATGGCGGAATCTGCAATGATGGCTTTCATGAAATTCCTGCCTCGGAATGGGGACCGGCATGGAACATCACCCTGCTGGAGGAGGGATCGGCGCCGAAAACCGACCTCTCTGAAAGGTGGGTTCACCGTGAAGAGTGGCAGAAGGATGCGATATTTCGTCCTTCGATTTCTTGTCGGGTTGGTTCCCGGTGGAAGGTGGATTGGAAAAGATGAAAATTTTTTCCATTATATTCTAGTTGATTAGGCCCTGTTAGATCTTGATCCAATCTGCGGCGGCTGCGAGGTGAAGGATAGCGAGGAACGAGGTGGCGGTCTTTTCGTATCGGGTTGCGACGGCGCGCCATTCCTTCAG
>NZ_JABEQL010000047.1 GCF_014174215.1 Gluconacetobacter tumulicola
TGAAGGAATGGCGCGCCGTCGCAACCCGATACGAAAAGACCGCCACCTCGTTCCTCGCTATCCTTCACCTCGCAGCCGCCGCAGATTGGATCAAGATCTAACAGGGCCTAGTCATCTGAATCTGAGGTCCGGTTCATTGTCTTGTGATAGAAGCGTTTGATGGATGCGAGGATCTGATCGGCGGATTTGACCCACCGATATGGTTTGGGATTTTCGTTATGCGCGTCCATGAACGCGACGAGATCGGTCGTGAAGCGATGCACGCGTTGGAGTTGCCTGCATGTCAACTCGGCAAACCAGCGCTCTACCTGATTGAACCAGGAAGCCGATGTCGGCGTGAAATAAACATGCCAATGAGGCCGACGGACCAGCCAGGTCTTCGTCACGGCGATTTTGTGCGTGGCGGAGTTGTCCATTACGAGATGGACGTCCAGGCCGCAGGTTGCCTTACCCTGTCAGCTATGTCGGCGGCCCGTGCGGCCAAGCTGGCAGCGGTGCGCCTTGTCACGATAATACATGGCCTGCCCGATCGGGGCGAAATATTGCCGGTGGCCGATGGTCCGCAGCCTGTGGCCATGGGTGCCGATCACAGCGTCATGAGACGCGCAGAGATGGGCCGCCAGCCCCGTGCGGCGATGATGATGCGGCGCATGGCGGGTGCCGGCGCATGCCGGCAGGGCGACACACGACACCGCAACGCATACAACAAGAAATCCAGAGATTACGTCCCACACCCTTACGCACCTCCGCGGTCCGGCACCGCTCGTGGAGAAGGATTCGTAGCAGCCGCGATCAGAACATATCAAGAACATTCTATCCGGCACCCAGGACACCCCGTCCCGCGATCACCGGGCCGGAACGATCAGTCGGCGCCGGGTTCGACGCCGCCATTGACGCGTTCACGCAGTTCCTTGCCCGCCTTGAAGAAGGGGACGACCTTTTCGTCCACCGCCACCATTTCGCCGGTGCGGGGGTTACGGCCGGTACGGGCATCGCGTTTCTTGACCGTGAATGCGCCGAATCCGCGCAGCTCCACCCGGTCGCCCCGGGCCAGCGCCGCGCTGATCTCGCTGAAAATCGTCTGAACGATCAGTTCGACATCGCGGCCGAGAAGATGCGGATTGGCCGCAGCCAGTTCGGCGATCAGCTCCGATTTGGTCATCCGTCTTGTCCCGTTTCGATTCAAGGTTTCCAGAGCGCAACCGCTCCGTCGAGCGCAACACCTTGCGATACCACAGATCCCGCCCATTCCTCACCAAGAATGACACCGAGCATGCTGCGCGTCAGTCGCGGAATCCAGTCCCGGTCGGCCGGAACCTTCAGATCGAGAACCGGAACCGTCTCGGACAAGCTCAGCTTGCGCGCCAGCCAGGTCACCGCATCGCGTTCGGTCCCGATCTGGTCGATCAATCCCAGCGGCAGCGCCTGCCGGCCGGTATAGGGGCGGCCATCGGCCAGCGATCGCACCCGGTCGACCGGCATATGCCGCCCGTCGGCCACCATCGTGACAAACTGGTCGAACAGATCCGCCACCACGCCCTGCAGCATCTGCCGCCCCTCGGGCGAAAGCGGCTGAACGACCGAAGGTTGCCCCTTCATCGGGCCGGAGACCAGTTCGTCCACGCGAACGCCCACCCGCTCCAGCAGGCCGGAGACATCCGGCGCCTGCATGATCACCCCGATCGACCCGGTCAGGGTCGACTGGCTGGCAAAGATGCGCTGCGCGGGAACCGAGATCATGTACCCCGCCGAAGCCGCGACTCCGCCCATCGTCACCACGACCGGCTTGCGCGCGGCAAAACGGGCCACCGCATCATGCAGGGCCTCGCCGCCGCTGACCGAACCGCCCGGACTGTCGACCGACAGCACCAGACCCCGCACCGTGTCCGCCTTCGCGGCACGGTCGATCAGGTCGATCAGCTTGCGATTGTCCGACCCGATGATGCCGGACACCCGAACCCGCGCCAGATGGTCGCCCCCGATCAGGGCGCCATGATGGAACAGCGCATGACCGCCGAGGCCCAGCCAGGCGAGGACGAACGCGGCGACCGCCCCCACCCGCCAGAACAGCAACCGCCGACGCAGGCGCAGCCGGTCCACCACCAGATCGGGATCAGCCATGGAATCTCCGACCTGGCCGTGGCACGAAACGCACCGTTACTCCTGCGGCGCCGCGGCCTTGCGCCCGCGGCGGGCCGGCTTGGCGGCCGCACCGTTGTCGGCAGGCGCTTCTTCCACCGTCGCGGTGATCTTGCGGCCCAGACCGATTTCCCGCGCCAGGGTGGAGCGACGCTCGGCATAGTTCGGGGCGACCATCGGATAATCGGTCGGCAGGCCCCAGCGCTCGCGATACTGCTCCGGCGTCATGCCATAGGCGCTCTGGAGATGCCGCTTGAGCATCTTCAGCTTCTTCCCGTCCTCGAGGCAGACGATATAATCCGGGAAGACCGAACGCTTGATCGGCACCGCGGGCTGCAGCTTCTCGGGCTCGGGCGCGGCCTGGCCGAGAGAGGTCAGCGCCTGATAGACCTGCCGGATCAGATCAGGCACGCCATCGGCGACCACGCTGTTGTTCGAAACATGCGCCGACACGATCTGCGCCGTGAGTTCCAACAAAGATGCACCCTGCTCGATTTCCGACATACCGAAATTCCATTCTGTTATTATGACTTCTTACGACGTCAGCGATTCGCACCGCTTCTTTATCATAAATATCTTGAAAAGATAGCGAAGACAAATAATTCTTACAAAAACATTTTAAATTTTTAACGGGAACGAGGCGCCGGTGTTCGTAACAGGAAGTAATAAATCCCCAATCTTCGTATTCGGCAGCGTCAATATCGACGTCAGCGCGCGACTGAATCACTTTCCCGTTCCAGGGGAAACCCTCCACGCGCGGGATGCCGGGCTGGGCCTGGGCGGCAAGGGTGCCAACCAGGCGGTGGCGGCGGCGCGGCTGGGCGCGGATGTCCGGCTTGTCGGCCGGACGGGGGACGATCCGCTGGCCGATTTCGCCGCAGCGGCGCTGCGGCGGCACGGTGTCGCGCCCGACGACTTGTATCGTTCGGCGGCCGACCTGACGGGACTCGCGATGATCTGCACCGACTCGGGTGGCGAAAACACGATCGTCGTCGTGGGCGGCGCCAACATGACCATCGACGCCACCGATATCGCCCGCCTGTCGCCCCTGCTGACACCGGGCGCGATCGTGCTGATGCAATGCGAAATTCCGATGGACACGCTGCGCGCCGCCGCGCGGGCGATCGCTCAGGCCGGAGCGCGGCTGATTCTCGACCCGGCGCCGGTGCCCGAAGACGGGTTGGATGCCGAGTTGTTTGCGCTCGCCGAACTGATGACGCCCAACGAGACCGAGACCGAACGCCTGACCGGCCTGCGCCCGCACGATACGGACAGCGCACGCCTCGCCGCCGACACGCTGCACCGGCTGGGGCTGCGGCGCGCCATCGTCAAGCTGGGGGCGCGGGGTGTGCTGTATTCCGACGCATCCGGCCACGGCTTCGTGCCACCCTTTGCCGTCACCCCCATCGACAGCACGGCGGCCGGGGACTGCTTCAATGGCGGCCTGGCGGTCGCGCTGTCATCCGGCATGGATCTGGCGGGCGCCACGCGCTACGCCGCCGCCTGCGGAGCCCTGGCCACGACGCGCAAGGGTGCCGCCGAAGCAGCCCCGACCCGGCCCGAGGTCGAACGCCTGCTGGCGACCCAGCCCGGCTAGGCCTGCCCTGTTTGCAGCCCGCCGGTCCATACATGGGTCATATTGGCCCGCGACGCCGTATAGAGCGCGGTCACCAGCAGATCCTCGTCGCTCTCATCGCCCCATAGCCGCATGGTGCCCAGGGGCGCGTCGGGGTCGATGCGCAGCACGTCGAAATGCTGGCCGGGTGCAAACCGCCCCACCGGCAGGTCCAGCGCGTCGCCGCCCCCGGCCGTGGCCAGATGAAAAGCCGTGATCATGCCCACATCGCTGCCCGGCCGGCCGCGTTCCGCCGCCGGCCGGTCGGGATCGACGCCGTCCCGCAGCATGCGCGAGGCGGCGACCGTCATGCGCATCGCCCCCATCATCGATGCCGAAGGGCCACCCGCAATGTCGGTCCCCAGCCCGACCCGCACACCTTTTTCCAGTGCGGCGCGCAGCGGAAAGACCGCATTGGCGAACCAGGCGTTCGACAGCGGACAATGCGCCACCGCGGCACCCCGCCGGGCCATCAGGTCCATGTCCGCCCCGGTGATGAAATTGCTATGGGCCAGCACGGTATGGCGGGTCAGGAGACCGAAACGGTCCAGTGTCTCGATATCGCTGTGCCCGAAACGGGCCTGGCCGTAATCGCGCGCCCAGTCGCTTTCCGCGCAATGGGTCTGGACATGGCAGCCGCATTCCCCGGCCAGATCCCCGAGCGCGCGCAGCATGTCGTCGGTGCAGGAAGGCAGGAAGCGCGGGGTCACCACCGGCCGCACCCATCCGTCATTGGCCGGATGGGATTCGATATGTGCCGCGACCGCCCGGGTGGCCGCCAGCCCTTCGGCCACCGAAGCGTCACGATAGAAGTCCGGACACTGGCCGGGATTGTCCATGACCACCCGCCCCACCAGCGCCCGCTGCCGGGCCGCGATGCAGGCATCGGCCAGTTCGCAGGTGGCCTCGACATGCCGGCTGGCGAAATACAGCGCCGTGGTGGTGCCGCCCGCCAGCAGGTCGGCCACCAGGCGCCGATAGACATGCCGGGCGAACAGGCGGTCGGCATAGCGTGCCTCCAGCGGGAACGTATAGCGTTGCAGCCAGACTTCCAGCGGCTGGTCCAGCCCCTTGCCCAGTTGCGGATATTGCGGCGCATGGACATGCAGATCGACCAGCCCCGGGATCAGCAATCCGTCCAGCGTCACCAGCCGGCCTGCCCGCGCCGCCGCGCGCGCCATCGCGCGGTGCCCTTCGCTGCCTGCATGGCAGACGGCGACGATCCGCCCGTCGGCGCCGATTTCGACCAGCCCGCCGTCCATCCGCTCCAGCCGGCCGGGCGACGGGGCATGGAACCAGTCCCCGGCCACTACGCGGTTCCGCAGGTCCGCCCATGAATGCGCGGCGGAATATCGGTCGGTCATCCTTCCCTCCGTGCGGTGTCCCCGCCATGCGACTTCCGATGTTTATGACTGATATACACGGCCTGGCTATCGTCCCGGAGATGCCTGACCTAGTCTGTCGCATAACAGCCCCTGCCGCCGGAAACGCCACGCCCCGTGCCCGCCTTCCCTGACTTTGCCCTCACCGTGCTGGAACGCCTTCTGTCATGGCGCCCCCGTTCCCTGCGCCCGCCGGGCGCCGGACGGCTGAGCCATCTGCGCTGGCTGTATGCCCCCAAGGCCGACGCGGTCGGCTTTGCGCTGCGCACCACCGCCGCCGCCATCCTGTCGCTGATCCTGGCGATGTGGATGGAACTGGACGATCCGCAATGGGCGCCGATGACCGTGTGGATCGTGGCGCAGGGATCGCGCGGCGAAAGCCTGTCGAAGGCGCGATGGCGCCTGGTCGGCACCGCCATCGGCGCCATATCCGCCGTCGCCCTGGTCGCGGCGTTTCCGCAGGCACCATGGCTGTTCTTTCCCGCCATCGGCATCTGGATCGGCCTGTGCTGCGGCGTGGCGACCCTGGTGCGCAACTTCCGCTCCTACGCGCTGGTGCTGTCGGGCTATACCTGCGCCATCATCGCGCTGGATGCGGTGCGCAGCCCGAACGACGTGTTCATGATCGCCATGTCGCGCTCGACCTACATCGTGCTGGGCATTGCGTGCGAAAGCCTGATCGCCGGCCTGCTGTCCCACAACCTGGCCGACACCGCGCGCCGCAATATCCGCGAGAAACTGCTGACGGCCCTGACCAGCACCTCGCACGCCATCGCCGACCTGCTGGCCGGCAATGAGGAGGCTTTCGTCCGCTCGCGCGCGCTGTTCGGCACCATCCTGACCATCAACGACCAGATCGAGTTCAGCGAGATCGAGATGGGCCCCCACGGGCACGAGGGCGACCATGCCCGCGCCGCCCTGGCCACGGTATCGGTGCTGCTGTCGCGCGGCCTGGGCATGACCGCGCGCCTGCGCGCGCTGGGCACGGCACACCCGGGCTTTACCGAAACCTCGCTGCTGGTGCGCACCTTTCTTCAGGGCCTGCCGCCGCGCCTGAAACAGGACGAGGACCTGCCGGCGGTGCTGGCCGACCTGCGCGCGCTGCGCGGCGTCTGCCGCCAGCAGATCGTCAATGCGCTGACCGAGGAAAGCAACGGCCGGCACCCGCCCGACAGCCCCGAGATCCAGGCGCTGCTGGATGGGCGCATCCTGCACAGCGCGCTGGAGGAATTGCTGGCGGAACTCCAGCAGGCACTGGAGGAATTCGATGCCAGTCACCGCGTCATTCGCGGCGACCGCTTCCATTTCCGCCTGAAATCGCATCGCGACCTCGAGGAAGCCGCCCATAACGGCATCCGCGCCGCCGTCGCGATCACGTCCGCCGGCCTGATCTGGGAAGTGACCGCCTGGCCAAGCGGACTGGCCTTCATCATCATGGTCGGCCTGACCTGCGGCCTGTTCGCGACGCGCGAAAACCCGGTCCTGGCCACCATGAACTTCCTGCTCGGCGCGGTATGGGCGGTCGGAGTCTCGTTCGTCCTGGTCGTCCTGATCCTGCCGCGCCCGGCGGATTTCGAAATCCTGGCCGCCTGCCTGGCACCCCCGATGATTGCCGGCGGCCTGGCGACCCGCAACCCCGCCACGGCAGGGGCCGCCGCATCCTATACGCTCTTCCTGTCCAACCTGATCGGGCCATCGAACCAGGGAAGACTAAACGAGATCGCCTATTTCAATTCCTCACTTTCGCTGCTGGCCAGCATCGGCTTCTCGGTCCTGATCTTCCGCATCGTCCTGCCCTTCAGCAGCAAGGCGGAGCGCCTGCGCATGCGCGAGCGCAATCTGCACGACCTGCATCATCTGGCTTCGGCACTGCCCATACCGCAGACCCACGACTGGATCGGGCTGAACACCGACCGTTTCGCCCGCCTGATCCGCCATGCCGGCCCCACCCCCACGCCCACCATCGAAGCCTATCTGCAAGGCACGCTGTCGGTCATGACGATCGGGCTGAACATCATCCGCGTGCGCACCGTCCTGGCCCGCGACCAGTTGCCGCTCCAGGCGCGCCGCCCCCTGCTTCTGGTCCTGCGGCGGATGGCGCAACTGACCGGCAAGCACGGCCGCACCGCGCGCGCGGCGCGCACCGCCGTCGCCAGCCTGCGCGCCATCGAGGCGCACGAGCCCAATATCGGCGCCCGCATCGAACTGACCCGCGCCATCGCCTATCTGCTGGTCATTTCGAACGAACTGGACGCCAACGCTGTGTTTCTCGACACCTCCCGGTCCTATCGTCCCCAGCCGTCAGCGTGACGTG
Source organism: Gluconacetobacter tumulicola (assembly GCF_014174215.1). GTDB lineage: Bacteria > Pseudomonadota > Alphaproteobacteria > Acetobacterales > Acetobacteraceae > Gluconacetobacter > Gluconacetobacter tumulicola. Next base: position 7,451 of record NZ_JABEQL010000047.1, read on the forward strand.
CGCCGCGCCTTCACCACCGGGGCAAAACAGGCAACACTGGCCGGATCGTGCCAGACCGAGTACCCGATCATGATCCCGTCCCTGCCCCCTGCACCCGCCCGCCATGCCCTCCGGGGGCGCGCCATCACCTTCGGCGCCAATCCTTTCCTGGACGATCCGGCCCGGGCGCTGGTGCATGAGCCCGATGCCCTGATCCTGATCGAGGATGGACACATCACGCGATTCGGCGCCTTCGATGCGCTGCACGACACGCTGCCGCCCGATACACCGGTCACCACCTGGCACGACGGCATCATTTCGGCCGGGTTCGTCGATACCCATGTCCATTATCCGCAACTGCCCATGATCGCGGCCTATGGCGAACAGCTTCTGGAATGGCTGGAGCGCTATACATTTCCCACCGAGGCCCGCTTCGCCGACGCCGATTATGCAGCCGGCGTGGCGCGGCGTTTCCTGCGGGAACTGCTGCGTGCCGGCACCACCAGCGCGGCGGTGTACTGCACCGTTCATCCCCAGTCGGTCGATGCGTTCTTCACGGAATCGGCCCGGCTGAACACCCGCATGATCGCGGGCAAGGTACTGATGGACCGCAACGCACCCGCCAACCTGCGCGACACGCCCCAGGGCGGCTATGACGCTTCCCTGGCGCTGATCGAGCGCTGGCACCAGCATGGGCGGCAGCTCTATGCCGTCACCCCGCGCTTCGCCGCCACCAGCACCGAAGAGCAGCTCGACCTCGCAGGCAGCCTGCTGCGCCAGCGCGAGGGCCTGTTCATGCAGACGCATCTGTCGGAAAACCTGGCCGAGGTGGAATGGATCAGCCACCTCTTTCCCCGGCGTACCTCCTATCTGGATGTCTATGCCCATGCCGGCCTGGTCGGGCCGCGCAGCGTGCTGGGCCATGGCGTACATGTCGATGAAGACACATTCCATACCTGCCACGCGGCCGGATGCGCGCTGGCGCATTGCCCGACATCCAACCTGTTCCTGGGCAGCGGCGCCTTCCGCCTGTTCGACGCGCTCGACCCGCGCCGGCCGGTGCGGGTGGGCCTGGGCACCGATGTCGGCGCCGGCACCAGCCTGTCGCAATTGCAGACGCTCAACGAAGCCTACAAGGTCGCGCAATCCACCGGACGGCGCCTGCATCCGGCCCAGGCCTTCTGGCTGGCCACGGCCGGGGGCGCCCATGCACTGTATCTGGACGACCGCATCGGCACCATCGCCCCCGGCATGGAAGCCGATCTGTGCGTGCTCGACCCACACGCCACGCCGCTGATGGCCCAGCGTGCAGAACAGTGCGAAACGATCGAAGACCTGCTGTTCGTATTGATGATGCTGGGGGACGACCGCAGCGTCCGCGCAACCTATGTGGCGGGCCAACTTGTCCACGACCGGGACGCCCCGGAGGCGGCGGGGGCTCGAGGCGCCGGTCATATTACTTCATTTACATGAACGAACGATATGTTACGTTAGGGAACCGTTAACACTCAGGATCGTCATGTCGAAACCACTCCATGACATGCCCTCATATCGCAAACGATATGGCCCGGTGCGGCAGGTGGTTTCCGACGTCCCCCATAAGGGCCGGGGACACCCCGCCAGCGCCTCGATCTGTCTGGCGTCGCCGCATATGCCCTGATCTTTCGGCATGACTGACGCGACAATGTCCATGGTGAGCAGCCGATAGCCTTCCGCGCCATCCTTGCGCCCGCGGCCGCCAGGCCGATGAAGGAAATGTGATTTCTCTCCCATCGAAGATTATGAGAGTCAAATTAAGGATAGTCCCTTTCATGTCAGGTCATTCAGAACGCCGCTTATGGAACAGCCTGTCCGCCCGAATTGTTCTGATATGCGGGCTGGCCTTCATCAGCATACAGGCAATGGCGGTGACGATATCGGCATGGATGATGAAGTCCCAAGTCGAGAAGAGCGTTTTTTCCGAAGCGACATCCCGCAGCCAGATCCTGGTCGACCAGATCACACGGCGATTGCTGGACCAGAACGACATCGCACGCGCCAACTCGGTGGCCGCAGAAGCAATCCACAAGGCCGGAACGGCCAGCCGGGCCGAAATCGTCAGCCTGCTCCGCGAAGCCGAGATCCGGTCCCCCAACCTCTATGCCGTCTGGATGGAGGAAATACCCGGAGGGTTCGACGGCCAGAAGGCATTCAATGCCCCGGGGACCAACAGCCACGGCATCCTCAATCCTTATTATGTGCGCAAGCCGGACGGTTCGATCGATTTCAATGCCGTCGACGAACATTACAGCCAGACCTGGTTCACACTGCCGATGGAGCGTGGAACCGGCATCCTGACCGAGCCCTATATCGACGAGGGCAGCGGGGTGGAGATGGTCTCGTTTTCCTATCCGGTCACCTTCGACGGCAAGAAGATCGGCGTTACCGGGATCGATACCCCGCTTGACTGGATCGTCACCCTTCTCGGCAATTCCGACGTCTTCGGCAGCAACAGCATTTCGCTCCTGTCCGAAGACATGGTCTGGATCTCGCATCCCGACAGGAAGCGCCTGCTCCAGCCCTATAAGGACGACGGAAAGGCCGAGCTGTCGCAGGCGATTTCCAGCCGCAAGGTGCGGATTATCCGTGGCTTCCATGACGGGGAGCAGGAACGGGTCCTGGTCCCCTTCCAGATCCCGGGCTTCAGCAATGTCTGGACCCTCGTCGTCGACATCCCCCGCGCCGCGCTGGACGCACCGGTGAAGAACAACGTCATCGCCCTGATGATTTCAGGCGTGCTGCTGATGATCCTTTCCGTGCTCGTCGTCTATTTCATCTCGGGAAAATTGATCAAGGCGCCGTTCCGCAACCTGCTCGACACGGTTTCCGACCTCACCCGAGGCAAATACGACAACCAGGTTTCCGGGACGCAACGGGGCGACGAGATCGGCATGGTCGCCCAGGGGCTGGAAGGTTTTCGCAAGACGCTCCTGAAAAGCAGGGAGGCCGAGGCCCGCGCGGCGGAAGCCCGTGACCAGCACGAGCAGCTCCAGAAGAAGACGAGGCAGGAAGAAGAAACCAAGATCCGGAACATCAACAATGTCATCCGGACCATGGGAGAAGGGCTGGACAATCTGGCCAGGGGTGACCTGTCCTGCCAGATCGATAATCCTCTGCCGCCCGAGTTCGAGCCCCTGCGGCAGAATTTCAACCAGTCGGTGTACCAGCTCGCCGAGGCCCTGTCCGCAATCGCCGGCGCGGGTCGCAGCATCAGCAAGGGCACCGTGCAACTTGCGACGGAAGCCGAAACCCTGGCCGAGCGGACGGAGCAGCAGGCCGCATCGCTGGAGGAAACTGCCGCCGCGGTCAACGAAATTACCGAAAGCGTCAGCAGCTCCGTCCAGCAGATCAGCGACGCACAGAAGGTCGGCCTGCAGGCGCGCGGGTCCGCCAGCAGCTCTTCCGACATCATGCAGCAGACGCAGACGGCCATGCTGAGGATCGAGGAGAGTTCCAAGCAGATCGTCGCCATCGTCGAGACGATCGACGTCATCGCGTTCCAGACCAATATCCTGGCCCTCAACGCCGCCGTCGAGGCTGCCCGGGCCGGAGACGCGGGAAAGGGTTTCGCCGTCGTCGCCAGCGAAGTGCGGGCACTGTCGCTGCGCTGCGCCCAGGCGGCGAAAGAGATCGGCACCCTGGTCAGGACCACGACGGCAGACATCCGGACCGGTTCGCGGCGCGTCACCGAAACCGGAAAGGCACTCCAGGATATTTCCAGCTTCATTGCTCAAATCAGCGATAATCTGAATCAGATCCTGACGGCGGCGCAGGAACAGTCTGCCACCCTGACCGAAATCAACATCACTGTCGGCAACATGGATCAGGTGACGCAGCGCAATGCCGCCGTTGCCGAACATTCCCGCGCCGCGTCCAGCCGCCTGGCAGGCGAGACGGACAAGCTGACACAACTCGTCAGTCGTTTTCGGCTGACCAGCACTGCAAATCTCGCCGAATACAGGGCCAGAAACAGGGCGTAAGAACGACCTGACGACCAAGGGCGGCAGCGCTTTCACGCAACCGGGGGCCGTCGGATAACCAGCGGAGATTTTTTCAAAAGAGTTTCATTTGCCGGTCGGCCCTGCCTGGGACAGCCTGAAGGCAGGGCTGAATAGCGAGAATGGCCGGACATTGGAACAACGGAAAGCCTCCGCAGGATGCACCACCGGCGCACATAGCCAGATGAGCCTCCCAAAGCATGCAGTCATGACGACCTATACCGACGACACCGAGATCGACGACCTCGTGGCGAGTTTCCTGAGTGGAAGCCTGCCCAAGGCCGAATGGACGCATGTGGCGCATTTCGCCGTCGCCCTCTGGTTGCTGCGTCATCGGCCCGAATGCGCGGAACCTGGCATCATGCGCAGTCTGATCCGCGCCTATAACACTGCAACTGGAACCGCCAATACGTCCTCCAGCGGCTACCACGAAACGATCACAATCGCCTCGATGCGCACCGCGAAGTCCTTCCTCGAAACCCACCCGCCCAATACGCCGCTTTTGTGCGTCCTGGACGCTCTGATGGCCGGACCTTCCGGCAGAAGCGACTGGCTGCTCACCTACTGGAATCAGGAAACCTTATTCAGCCCCGACGCACGATCACGCTGGGTCGAGCCCGACAAGGCCGCGCTGCCGATCTGATGCCCTCCCCCCGCCGGTGAGGCGGTCATGGACCATGGGAGGCACTGCTCGATCAGGCCGCCAGTTTCGGGCGCTGGAGCGAATCGATCGATCGGCCGACATACAGGCGCGCCCGCTGCCTGACGACACCGACAACGCGCTCGCTCATCTGCCGCGAACCGCCCTCCTCAAGCAGGGCGGCAAGGGAAATCCGCCGCTCAACCGCGTGCCGCACCATCTTGAAGGTGATGGCGTTCACGATGGATTCAAACTCCGCGCGGCCGAAACGGGACTGACACGCCGAAAGTTGGCTCATCGCATCCAGATAGAGCCGGACAAGCAGGTTTCCTGCCCGTGCGATGAAAATGTCGCCGGTGCCAGTTCCGCGCCCAGCCATGTTCACGCTCGGCAGCCAGATGCTCGCGCATATTCGGGCAGACATGGCCAGCCGGACAATGACAGGTCCATGCCGCCAACCATGCGCTGACAAAATCAGGGTAACTGTGGCGATACCATTCGATCGCCGTCCCCGTTGCCCAGGTCGTGAACCGAAAGGATTTCTGGCCGTCGAGACCTTAGAAAATCGACAAAACGCGCGTTGGATCGCCACCTGGGTGCGTTTTCAGTCAGGCTCTGAGACCGGCGGGGCGTCAGGATCGCCTAGCGACTCTTTTTCTTGAGCCGGCGTCCATAAAGTTCCAGGCGGGTCGTCGCGACTTCATAGCCCATCCGGGCCCCGATTCCGGCAAGAAGCGCCTTCAGATCCTCGTCGTCGAACTCCATGACGGTGCCGGTATCGACATCGATCAGATGGAAATGATCGCCGTGGTCGGTCGTCTCGTAACGTGCCCGGCCCCCACCGAAATCCCGCCGTCGCAGGATGCCGTTCTCTTCGAACAGCCGGACCGTCCGGTAGACGGTCGCGATGGAGATGCGGGGATCGACCGCCGTGGCCCGGCGATAGAGTTCCTCGACATCGGGATGATCGTCGGATTCGGACAGTACGTGCGCGATGGTGCGCCGTTGTCCGGTCAATTTCATCCCTTTCTCGCGACACACCGCAGCGATCGGGGAATCCAGTCTATCGTCTGTTTTCATTGCAACGGCAGCATAACCCGATCCCACGAATCGCGTCCAACGGATTGGCGAGGCGCGAGCCTGCGGGCCGGTCGGAAATCAAAATGGATGTGACCGGTTTGTATTTGCAAATAATACTCGGTCTCATATTGTGCGACGATACGGCAGCAGATCGGCGGCTTCGCCAGCCGGGAGTCCCCCAATGAGCCAATCCGTGCGTTCCGTGAACGACCTCTCCTGTAGCGAGAAGCTGACCGTCTGGATGATCCGGTGCATCGCCGGAGGCGAGATATCCCCTTGCCGCACCGAGCCGAGTGATCCGGCACGCCCAATCGCGCTCATTCCGGGCTTTCGTTCGGAACTTGAGGGAAGCGTGCGGGCCTTCGGCGCGGCGATGAGCCGGATGGCCGGTTTGCGCCTGGACCCTCTGGATATCGAAATGCCCGGCGCGGTAATGAGGCGGCGGTACGCAATGCCTTACGGTGGATCTTTCCCCACCATTACGTGCAGTCGCGCTTCGCCGCCGCCGTGACGGTTCTGGGCGCGTGCCTGGCTGGCGCGGGACACAGGCTCCCCTCACGCCGGCCCTCCCCCTTCGCACCGATCCCCGATGTGACGGACGGGTCCGTCGATGACGGCGACAGGGACCCGTGGTATCGCACGCGAGGGCGGCCTTGCTGTCCCATGGCCAGTTCAACAGCGACATGTCGGGATAGTCCGGCAACCGGGTATCGGCTCCGAAAGCCGGCCAGCTTACAGCAAAGACGACTTTCCGTTTCCCGGAAGCAGGTCCACCGCTCTTCCACTCCGTGCCAGTTCGATAAACTCGCCAGCGAGCGTCACGATGTCCTCAACGACGTTGGAACCGTGTTTGGCCAGGCGTCCGGCGATACATTCCATCGCCGGAAGCCTCAATCCAATATCCATGACCCGGAGTACGCCCTGCTCGAGTTGGCGACGCACGACCTCGACGGGAAGCAACGCCAGGCCGCCCCCTTTACAGATCATGTCAACGATCGTCGGCACCGAATTCATGGCACAGACGCGATGATGCACGATTCCTTCACGGGACAGCAGGCTGCACAGGATCGCATGAGGAACCGTATTGCGGCTGAACGTCATGATCGGCATGGATGGCATGGTCTTCAAATCGACGCGACCACCCTGACCCGAAACCAGATGGGCGGAACAGACCAGAGCCATCTCGAAATCGCAAAGATGTGTCTCTGTCAGCATGGGGGAATTGGTCGCACCGATATAGAAGCCGACATCCAGCATTCCCTTGAGAATCTTGCGCTGGATCTCATCGGATACATTGACATCAAGATCGACTGTAACTTGCTGATATTTATCAGAAATAACACACATCAAGGAAGGAAGCCATGTATGTACGGCGGTTTCCATCGTGCCGATCCGGATGATTCCGTGCTCTTCATTATGCCCCTTGATCGTGGCGACGGCGGCCTCCCTGAGGGAGAGTATCCGTTCCGCATAATTGACCAGGGTTACACCGACGGGCGTAAGGGAAACTCTTTTACCGGAACGATAGAAGATCCGGGCATCAAGCATCGCCTCCAGTTGGGAAATTCGAGCCGAGACCGCCGGCTGCGTCATGCGCAAGGCCTCGGCCGCAGCCTTGAAGCTGCCAAGACGGTCCACCCAGATCACCGCTTCGAGGCTCTTGAAATCCATTGGACCGACGCATCCTTTCAGAACCTGTCGAGAACTGTGGCCAGAACGGAAGGGGCCCAAGCGATCGGAGGGCCCACTCCTTGGCCCGGCTACTCCTGTTGCATCAGAAACCCGATCCGGTCATTGATGCGTTAGAGCGGAATTCGATCTGGATGAATCTTCAGGGATACCCAAGCGGGCGTATTTGTGATTCAACATGATGGCCGGATGGGAGGCCGGCGGTCATGTCGAAAGCTCTGTCGGTGGATCTTCGTAGCCGTGTTCTGGCTGCGGTTTCG
>NZ_JABEQL010000048.1 GCF_014174215.1 Gluconacetobacter tumulicola
CGTCCCTTGATCTTCTTGCCCGCGTCATAACCGCGAGGGCCGCCGTTTTCAGCGGTTTTAACCGATTGGCTATCGATAATGCCCACCGAAGGCGTGGCGTCTCGCCCGTCCTGCTCACGCGACAGGATCACGAGAATATGGTTCATGGCTTCCCATCGTCCCTCGCGGATCCAGCGGTAGAAATAGCCCTGCACGGTCGTGAAGGCGGGAAAGTGGCGCGGCAATTGCCGCCACTGGCAGCCCGTGGTGACGATATAGAGGATCGCCTCCATGACGCGCCGCAAATCCGTACGTCGTGGTTTTCCCAGTCGTTTCCTCTCGGGCATCAGCGGCGCAATCAGCGCCCACTCCGCATCGCGCAGGTCGCTTGCATACTCCAGCTCGTCCCGGCGATACTGCGCTCGGGTGATTTCAGTCCAGGCCATTTTGATCTCATCAGGTTCTCGCAAACCCATGAATCATAACCCGCTGAAATCACTCAACTCATTTCCGGTCAGACAGTGAGACTGTTGAGGGCGATCGATCTGTGCCGTTTACGGCACGTGCTCTCTTGTACGCGTAAAGACTGGGAAACAGTATGATATCTATAAATTTCATTAAAAAGATTTCTTATATTTTAATAACTTTCCATTTTCAATATCTATCCCCTTTTTTCAATGCCTTCCTCCGCGACGGCACATATGTATCCGTTGCCTCCGTGCAACATAATGACAAAAATCTGCAATAATTCACACACAAATGGTCGACACTCCCACTCCGATCATGTGTAGTTTCGTTAACGCGCCGTAACAGGCAATGGACACATGTTCGGAGAGTTCCACGACCTCACACTCATCGAAAATCCGGAACGGGATGAGACGCGGCCAATCGTTGCAGCATCGGAATCAGGATGATTCAGAGGTGTTCTCCGATGGGACGACCCGGCATGACCTTTGGCGCCGAATGCTGATCAAGACACTCGTTTACCAATCTTCACATCAATATTCTGGAGAAATTCATGGGTGATCGCCAGATAAAGCCGACAACCGTACGAACTCTGCACCGAAAGAATATCGTTCTGTTCGCCTTCACGGCCATGAGCGGGATGATGTACTCTTCCGCTTTCGCGCAGAGCGCGGAGACGGCGACGCAGACACAATCCCCGCGCAAGCCCCATGTCAGGACGACCAAGGCTGCCAAGACCGTGAAAACGGCCCCGGCCGCGGCGGGGCCGGTCGCGATGGCACCGGTCGCGGCCACGCTCCCTCCGAGGGCCCCGAACAATGCGACAGCCATAGCGAACGCGGCGGCAATGGCCAGCAGTCCGGCTCCGGAGCAGGAGGCCGAAAGTGTCACGGTGACCGGCACGCTGTTCCACGATCCGAACGCGACCAGTTCGTCCGAAATCACGCATATCACGCGCAAGGACATGCAGCAGCGCGGCCTGAAAACCGCCAATGACATCCTGCAACAATTGTCGGCGAACGGTGCGGGCAATCTTACCAGCCAGTGGGCGGCGGGTGGCGGCTTTGCCCCCGGTGGATCGGCGCCATCGCTCCGTGGCCTCAGCACCGACTCGACCCTCGTCCTCATCGACGGGCAGAGAAACTCCTACTATCCCCTCGCTGACGACGGCGAGCGGGATTTCGTCGATACGACATGGATTCCGCAATCCATCATGGAGGGTGTCGACGTTCTGCAGGACGGCGGATCCGCGACCTATGGCGCCGATGCTGTGGCCGGCGTCGTGAACTTCACGACCCGCAAGAACATCCAGGGATTCGAGGCCAATGCCGAAGGCGGCCTGTCGCAACGTGGGGATACGGGCCATCAGCGGCTATACGCAACATATGGCCACGGTGACCTGAATCGCGACGGATATAATTTCTACATCAATTCGGAATACCAACAGGACGACGCTTTATACTATCGCCAGCTTCAATCCCCCTATAACAACGGCGACCTCACCAGCCCCGGTGGATCGAACGGAAACACGAACACCCTGCTTCCCGGTACGAACCAGTTCAATACCAATTACACCGGCTCCACCTCCGCCGCGATTGTCCGGCCCTTCGTCAATGGGGCAGGCGTCGGCGGATACAGCCTGCTCAACCCGCAAGCCGGATGCGGCGGCCTGACGCCGGTTTCGGGGTACAATTTCACGGGAAATGACACGTCGCTGACATCGGCGTGCTCGCAAAATTCCAAGCAATATGCAATGGTGCAGCCGGACCAGCGCCGGGTCAGCGCGACCGCGCACTTCACGGCGAATGTGACGGATAATTCGCAACTGGTCGCGATGTTCAACTGGTCGCAAGCCCGGACCATAACGACGTCGGCGCCTTCCCCATACGGGACGGCGACGCAGGCGGAACTGGTGTCGAGCAGCCCGGTCGTCCTGCCGTGGCAGCTTTCCAACGGCCAACTGAATCCGAACGATCCGTATGCGGCCCAGCATCAGGACGCCCAGATCGCAGGATTGTTCAATCAGGTCCCGGTCACGACCGATACGTCGAACAATTTTCGCGGATCGGTACGCTATACCGGCTGGGCGCGTTCGAACTGGGGATCGGACTGGAACTACGATGCTGACTTTGTCGGCATGAATACGCTGCTGAACCAGGTTCAGACAGGCCAGCCTTATCTCAGTCACCTTGAAAACGCCATTGCCGACGGGTCCTATAACTTCGTCAACCCGTCCCAGAATTCCAGAAGCGCCACGAACTACGTCTTGCCGGTCAACACCATCAATGCTCGCTCGCAGGAGTATTCCGGCCAGGCAACCTTGAGCAAAGGCCTGTTCAAATTGCCCGGCGGAATGGTGAAAGTCGCGATCGGCGGAAATATCCGTTACGAAGCCGTAAACGATCCGAATGCCAATCCGCTCGATGTGAACAACCCCGCCAATCAGTGGGCCATCTATAATCCGGTGGCCCAGGTCGGGCATCGCTGGGTCGAATCCGGATTCTACGAAGTCAATATTCCGATCGTCAAAATGCTGAATATCGACACATCCGGTCGGTATGACAATTATAACGAGCAATCGGAAAATTTCAGCCACTTCTCGCCGAAAGTCGGCTTTCAGTTCAAGCCCATCAAGCAGATCACACTGCGGGGAACCTTCAACCGCGGCTTCCGTGTGCCCAGCTTTGCCGAAACGGGCGGACAGACCGAAGGCTTCGTGCCGGTACAGTGGGACCAGACAAACCCCGCCATCACCGCCTGGCAGAACAGCCACGGCAATGATGGATATGTTCAGTCGGGGAATTACATCGGGCAGTTGAACGTTGGCAATCCGCAGCTGAAGCCGGAAACCTCGACCAGCTATACCATCGGTCCGGTCTTCAATCCGACGAACTGGCTGACCATTTCGGCCGAATACTACTACATCAAGAAAAACCATTTCATTACGAGTGGTATCCTGAACCCGAACGCCTACCTCAATCAGTGGGTTGAGAACGGTGGTTCGAACGTGGGGCTGCCTGCCGGAATTACGGTCGTTCCGGGCCCGAAAGACGGCAATTACCCGAACGCGCTGGTGGCCCCCGCTTATGTCGCGGGCGAATACATCAATGCCAAAAGCATGATGACGGATGGTGTCGACCTGTCGATCAGCGCGCATGCCCATCTTCCGGGTGCGCTGCATGACGTCACATGGTACAGCAATGGCCAAGCGACCTACGTCAGGCGCTTCAACCAGGTCAACCCTGATGGATCGATTTACCAGTTCGCCGGGACGCTCGGTCCGTATTCCGCCGTTTCCGCTTCGGGCACGCCGCGCTGGCGCGCGAACTGGTCGAACACGTTCGCCTGGAAAAAACTGGCCGTTACCCCCACCGTCTATTACACGAGCGGTTACAAGACAGTGGCGGATGATTCCGGCGCGACGGCGCCTGCCGCCGATGGACGTTACAGCCATAGCTGCGCGAATTCGGTCGGGATGTTGCAGTTTAACGGCCCGGCCTATCCGACCCAGTGTCGCGTCAAGGGTTTCTGGGATGTTGATCTGACCGTCAATTATCAGTTCAACAAGAAATGGTCGATATACGCCAACGTCTATAACCTTCTCGGTTTCCGCGCGCCGTATGATTACGCGACGTATGGCGGATACCTCTACAATTCTTCATGGTCGCAGAAGGGTGTGATCATGCGCTCCTTCCAGTTCGGCGTGAACGTCACGCTCTGACGAAACCCGATACGGGAAGAAAAGGGGGTGGTCTTCGGACCGCCCTTTTTTTGTCGGCGGAATGACGGCCGCTTCGCGGCGGTCTTCTACGCTGCCCGCCCGATTTGCGTTGTGCACCCAACAGGGGAACAATGGCGGGTAGATGATCAGGCTTGCTGGTCCACTACACCGGAGTTTCCGTATGAATTTCAAACCCGCCATCGCCACGCTTCTATTGGCGAGCACGGCCCTGCTGTCAGGACCTGCCCTGGCCGAATCTCCCTTCGATTTCGCCCACGCACCCGGCCAGTTGCCGAAAGATGTGGTGCCCGGCGCCTATCGGATCGACATCGTCACCGACCTGAAGCGCCTGACCCTGACCGGGCATGAAGACATCGACGTCAACGTCACGGCCCCCACCGCCAGCATCACGCTGAACCAGGCCGGCCTGACGCTGACCTCGGCAAAGCTCGACGGCACGGCGGCCAAGATCACGCAGGACGACAAGGCCCAGACGGCGACGCTGACCCTGCCGCAGCCCATGGCCACCGGGGCGCACAAGCTGGCGATCACCTATCGCGGCCCCATCCCGGCCACGCCGAACGGCATCTATTACGACGATTACCGCACCTCCAACGGCCGGCAGCATCGCATGCTGGTGACGCAGTTCGAGGTCGCGGACGCCCGCCGCATGTTCCCCGGCTGGGACGAACCCGCCTTCAAGGCGACGTTCCAGTTGACGGCGACCCTGCCGGCCAGCTTCACCGCCGTCAGCAACATGCCGATCGAATCGTCCACGCCGGCCGGCGCGAACGCCAAGCGGGTGGTCTTCGGCACCTCGCCGCGCATGTCCACGTACCTGCTGGCCCTGGTGGCCGGTGACATGAAGGCCGTCAGCGGCAAGGGCGGCGACACGCCGATCAATGTCTACGCCCCCACCGGCGAGCAGGAAAAGGGCCGCTACGCGCTGACCGCCGCGTCTCAGATCCTGCCGTATTACAATGAATATTTCGGCGTCGCCTACCCGCTGCCGAAGATGGACCTGATCGCCATTCCCGGAAATTACGAGGCCGGGGCAATGGAAAACTGGGGCGCCATCACCTTCATCGACGACGATCTGCTGTTCGACCCCAAGACCAGCGCGCCGACGACCCAGGAAGCCGTCTATATCGTCGTGGCGCACGAAATGGCCCACCAATGGTCGGGCGACCTGGTGACGATGGGCTGGTGGGACAATATCTGGCTCAATGAAGGGTTCGCCACCTGGATGGAGACCAAGGCCACCGACCATTTCAACCCGACCTGGCAGATGTGGCCGCGCCAGCATTACGAACGCGAACAGGCGATGGCGCAGGATGCCCATCCGACCACGCACCCCATCCAGCAGGTGATCCACGACGTCAGCGAAGCCGATACCGCCTTCGACCGGATCAGCTACCAGAAGGGCGAGCAGGTCATCCGGATGGTCGAGGACTGGCTGGGTCCCGATATCTTCCGTGACGGGATGCGCGCCTATATGAAGGCCCACGCCTACGGCAACACCACCAGCGCCGATCTGTGGGCCGCGCTGTCGCAGGTGTCGCACCAGGATGTGGCGACCGTCGCCCGCAGCTTCACCGAGCAGCCGGGCATCCCGCTGGTCACCGTCGGCCGACGCTGCGAAGCCGGCAAGACGACCCTGACGCTGACCGAAGGCCGATTCGCCATCGGTGACGCCCATCCGCTGCCCGCGCGCTGGAATATTCCCGTCACCGTGGCAGGCCCCGGCATTGCCGCGCAGCGCGTCATCCTGACGCCCGACCAGCCCGCGCACCTGACATTCGCAGGCTGCGACCAGGCGCTGAAGGCCAACCCGGGCGAGAACGGCTATTATCGCGTCGCCTATGACGCATCGTCGCTCTCGGCGCTCGGGAAAGCCTTCAGCCAGCTGAGCGCCGTCGATCGCGCCAACTTGCTGGGCGACCAGTATGCGCTGTTCCAGGCCGGCCTGGCACCGCTTTCGACCTGGCTGGACCTGGTTGCCACCCTGCCGGCCACGCACGAGGACAATATCGCCGTCTGGCAGGACACGATCGGGCACCTGAAGGATCTGGACGCGATGGAGCGCGGCAGCCCGTCCCGCCCCGCCTTCCATGCCTTTGCCCGCGCCCTGCTGGGGCCGCAACTGGCACGCCTGGGCTGGACGCCGCGCGCGGATGAATCCTTCCTCGACACGCTGCTGCGTCCGCAGATGATCACGGCCCTGGGGCAGTTCGATGACCCGGCGGTCGTCAGCGGCGCGCAGGAGCGCTTTGCCGCCTATGTGAAGAACCCTGGCAGCCTGCCGGCCAGCCTGGTCGATCCGGTCACTTCGGTCGCCGGCCAGCATGCCGATGCCGCGACCTACGCGACCCTCGCCCGGATGCTGCACGCGGCAACCAGCACCGAGGACAAGCTGCGCTTCTTCAGCGCGCTGGCGGCAGCGCATGATCCCGCCTTGATCCGCCAGACCGTGCAGATCGCCTATAGCGGCGTCATCCCCAACGGCCGCGTCGCCCGCTCGCTGGCCCGGGTGGCCGCCACCAGCGACAATCCCGACTTTGTCTGGTCGCTGGTGCAGGATCCGCAGACGCAGAAGCAGATCCGCGCGCGCCTGGCCCCCTGGTCGCAATCCGCACTGCTGCCGGCCATCGCGTCGTACTCGGTCAGTCCGGACGTGGCGAAGGCGCTGGCCGCCGACCCCTCGGCCACAGCCTCGATCGGCGCCAGGATCGAAGCCCACAAGGCCACGGATCTGATCGCAGCCAATGCCGCCATCGCGGCGCGGGCCCAGGCCGACCTCACCCCCTGGCTGGCCGCCCTGTCGCACTGACCACCATCGAAGCGCCGGAAGACATGAGCGATCGTTTCGGGCCGTCGGGGCCTGAAACGATCGTCTCCGGCGATACGATTTCCGGGCACGATCAACCGTAGCCCTCTCTGCCGCCGGGGCCCTGTTCGCCCGCATGAATGCGCGAACACCGCCCCGGCGCCTTTCTTGAATGCTCCTTCAGGACCCGTTGGGAAATGTGCGCCGGCACGCGAGAGCGGCCTTATGGGCCGGTCGCCGCCGAGCATGGAAATCGTGCGGCGAATCGCCGCCTGCACGGCCGGAAAACAGAGCAACGGCCCCCTGACCCGCCTCCCTCACACAAGCCGTCCTCGCCCCGAATCCGGTCCTCATCCGCTCTCCACCATCATGGGAACGACAGGGCACCATCGTCTCAACCCGACGTCAGCGGCCCGGACGATACAAGAGAACAATAAAAAGAAAATACTGGAGCATATACATTCGCGAAAAGATCTCCAGAATGGCAATTCTGGAAATTTTATCAAATTCCACCCCGTCCCTATTCTATTCCCCTTCCAAAACAAGATTCTCGGGCAGAAGAGTTTATGTTGCACGAATGCAACATAACGAGCGAAATTCGTTACAAATGGAATGGAACGGTCGACAGGACCGCCGCCTTTATGCGTATTTTGTTACTGCTATGTAATAGGAAGTTTAGGTATGGTTTCTCGACATCATAGGGTGGATGATTGTAGTCCCCGACGCTTCGGCGCCGGGCACATCATCATGCGCTTCTGTCGAAACCATGCCACATGCGGGCTCGAAGGCTTGGCGCCGCAGGGCCGATGTCCGCGCCGCTCCTGATGAGCGGGGAACTCTACAAAAATCACATGCATACGGGGCTCAGTCCCCGCGAAGCCATGAGTTTTGTAATTTTCTGACAAGGCAAATCATTTTCATTAAGAAATGATGAGCCAGGACAGAGCGAGCCAGACATGGAGTGCCTCCCGTGCTCTTCCTCTTGCGTCAAAACAAAAATCGTTCCGATATCAACAAGATTCGGAACAAATCCTCCTTCAAGCCTTCAACCGATCCTGGAGCAATTCATGGGCGATCGCCGAGCAAAACAGACGACACCCCGAACTTTTCGAAATAAGAACCTTCTTCTTCTGGCCTTCACGGCCATGAGCGGAATGATGTGGTCCCCCGTCTTCGCCGAAAGCACAACGGCGGCGACGCAGACACCCCGCAAGCCCCACGTCAGGACGACCAAGGCAACCAAGGCGGTGACACCGACCAGGGCTCCGGTCACGACCAGCCCGGCCGTCGCAGCGACGGCGCCCGCGCCGAACGCCGCAATCGTGGCGCAGACCTCGACCGCCCCGGTTCCGGCGGCACCGGCGGAAGCGGAAAATGTCGTGGTAACCGGCTCGCTGATCCGCGATCCGAACTTCCGCAGCGCCTCTCCCATGACGCACCTAACGTCCCGGGATCTGCGGCAGCGCGGCATCACGACGGCGTCGCAGGCCCTGGCGCAGCTCGCCTCCAACGGTTCGGGCAACCTGCCGGCCAACTTCTCGGCCAACGGTGCCTTCGCGGCCGGCGCCACCGCGCCGTCACTGCGCGGCCTGACGACGGACTCGACTCTCGTCCTGATGGACGGGCAGCGCCTGTCCTATTATCCGCTTTCCGATGACGGCGAACGCAACTTCGTCGACAGCAACTGGATCCCGATGTCGATCATGGAGACGATCGACGTGCAGAAAGACAGCGCCTCGGCCACCTATGGCGCCGATGCGGTGGCGGGCGTGATCAACTTCATCACCCGCAGGCAGATCAAGGGATTCGAGGCCAATGCCGAAGGCGGCGTGAGCGGTCGGGGCGATTCCGGCCACCAGCGCCTCTACGCCACCTACGGACGTGGCGACGTCGATCGCGACGGCTACAATTTCTACATCAATGCCGAATATCAGAACGATGACATGCTGTACAACTCGCAGCGTGGCTATCCCTACAACACGGGCGACCTGACTGGCATCGGCGGCTTTAACGGCAACCCCAACGCCATTCAGGCCGATGGCACGTTGCAGGGTGTGGGCGCAACCACCGTCGCGACGGTGCGTCCGGTCACGGTCAATCCGACGACCGGCGCATTGAGAACGATCGGGGGGCTCCAGCCCCTGGGCGCAGGCTGCGGCAATCTCATGACTCATAACGTACCGGTCGGCGCGGCGGCGGGCACGACCGGCAATTACGCCAATACGGTCTGCGAACAGAACACTGTCGGCAATTACAAGGTGATTGCCCCATCAGACCGCCGCGTCAGCACCACGGCGCATTTCACCGTGCGTCCGTGGCAGCGGGCCGAGCTGACGGGGATGTTCACCTATTCGCAGAACCTGAACTATAATACTGCCACTCCGGTCAGCATCCGTTCGCAAAGCCGGTCCGGCGATATCAGCTTCGCCAACATCACACTGCCGGCCCTGCTGTCCAACGGGCAGTTGAACCCCAACAACCCCTATGCCGCTCAGGGGCAGGCCGCCCAGATCTACTATCTGTTCGGCGACATGCTCCCCACGTCTACCCAGTTCAACCAGGCCTATCGCGGCTCGGTCCATCTTTCGGGCTGGGAACCGTCGAACTGGGGCTCGGACTGGAAATATAACGCGTCGTTCGTCGGCATGACCGACGACCTGGCCTATGTCCGGACCGGCTACCCGATCTTCAACCGCGTCCAGCGGGCAATCAACGACGGCAGCTACAATTTCGTCGATCCGTCGATGAACTCGGCCGCCATCCACAACTGGATCGCGCCGCGCTCGACGCAGCACTCGGATTCCTCGGAATATTCGGGCGAACTGACCTTGCAGAAAGGCCTGTTCAAACTGCCGGGCGGCATGGTCAACCTCGTCGTCGGCGGCAATATCCGCTATGAATCGCTGAACAACCCCAGCGCCAACCCCGACGATCCCTTGAACCCCAGCGCCCAGTATATGGGCGTCAACGGCTTCTACGCGAAGGGCAGCCGGTGGGTGGAATCCGGTTTCTTCGAAACCTATATTCCGTTCGTCAAATATTTCAGCGCCGACGTGTCCGGTCGCTATGACAATTACTCGGTCGGCTACAACCGCTTCTCGCCCAAGGTCGAAGCCCTGATCAAGCCGATCAAGGAATTCACGCTGCGCGGCACCTTCTCGAAGGGCTTCCGCGTGCCGAGCTTCGCCGAGACCAACAGCCAGACGGTCGGCTACGTCACGGACACTCCGTCCAGCCATTCGTACACGTCAGCGTTCCTCGCCCAACACCAGAATGCCGCCGGCACCGGGCCCGATGCCTATGCGCAGCAGTACAACCTGGCGCTGAACACGGTCGGCAATCCCAACGTGAAGCCTGAACTGTCGACCAGCTTCACCGGCGGCGCGGTCATCCAGCCGACACGCTGGATGAACCTGAGCGTTGATTACTATTACATCAAGAAGACCAACTACATCACGACCGCGAACCAATCGACAGCTCTGGAAGCCTATTACACCGGTTCACCCATGCCGTCGGGCATTTCGGTTATCCCCGACGTCACCGATCCGGATCACCCGGACGCGACACCTCGCGCCGGCATCGTCAATCTCGGCTATATCAATGGCGCGACCCTCGTGACCGACGGTCTCGACCTCGCCCTGGATGCCAACATCCCGTTGCCGGGCAAGCTGTCGAAGCTCAAATGGTACAGCAAGGGAGAGGCCACCTACATCTTCCGGTATAACGTCAATTATCCGGGTCTTGGCACCGAGCGTTTCGCCGGAACACTTGGACCAGCCAATACGACTTCGGCCTCGGGAACGCCCCGCTGGCGCGCCAACTGGGCCAACACCTTCACCTACGACAAACTGTCGCTGACGACGACCGTCTATTACACCAGCGGCTACAAGCTGACGGCAGAAGACGCTACGGGACCCGGCACCCGCAACGATTGCTCGCAGGCACAAACTGGATTTGCGGGCGAAACAACGCTGGATGGTAGCCCCATCCGATGCAACGCCCCCAGCTTCTGGGATGTCGACCTGACGCTGATGTATCGCTTCAACAACCGCTTTACGGCCTATGCGAACATGTACAATGTCGCCAACTGGAAGCCGGCCCTCGATTTGGGCACTTATGGCGGGTACCTGTACAACCCGTCCTGGTCGGCTGCCGGCATGCTTGGCCGCGCCTTCCGCTTCGGCGTCAACGTGACGCTCTGACACTCTTCACGATTGGGGGTGGTCTTTCCGGACCACCCCTTTTTTGACCAGAACATGCAGCCTCGCAGCATGTCTGCGCCTCCCGCTTCTTCTGCCTTCTTTTTCGAAAGCGTGAGAAAGCCAGGCCGAATCCTCTTCCACCTGACCTGCCGTGGAGGATTCCTTCTATTTTGAAGGCCTATTGAGAGGACAGATTGATAAAGCGCAGCCGCTTCAACGAGGAACCGATCCGCCCCCCCTGGCGGTTCAGTCTCACACGGACAAGTAAGCCACCCCGTCAAAATAGGCCAGGCATCAATCCGCGCCGAACACATCGCGCGTGAAGATCTTGTCCTCGACATCGATGAGTTCCTGGGTGCGCCGGTTCGCCACGATCACATCACAAACCGCCTTGAACTCCGCCAGATTCCTTACAACGCGCGAGCTGAAGAATCTGTCCTCCTGCAGGGCAGGTTCGTAAACGACGACTTCGATTCCCTTGGCCTTGACGCGCTTCATGATTCCCTGAATCGCGCTCTGGCGGAAATTATCCGACCCGGCCTTCATCACCAGTCGATAGATACCGACCACCTTCGGCTTCAGCGCGATGATCCGTTCCGCCAGGAAATCCTTGCGGGTACGGTTTGCATCGACCACGGCCGAGATCAGATTCTGCGGCACCTGGTCGTAATTGGCCAGAAGCTGTTTCGTATCCTTGGGCAGGCAGTAACCGCCATAGCCCAGGGAGGGATTGTTGTAATGCTGCCCGATGCGCGGATCGAGGCACACACCGTCGATGATCTGACGTGAATCCAGGGCGCGGGAAAGCGCGTAGCTGTCGAGTTCGTTGAAGAAGGCCACGCGCAGCGCGAGATAGGTATTGGCGAACAGCTTGATGGCTTCGGCTTCGGATGGGTCGGTAAGAAGGACGGAGATGTCCTTTTTTACTGCCCCTTCGATCAGCAGATCCGCAAAGCGGCGCGCGCGCGCGCTGCGCTCACCCACGATGATTCGTGAGGGATACAAATTGTCATAAAGCGCACGACCTTCCCGCAGGAACTCGGGCGAGAAGATCACCTGGTTGGTATGCATCCGTGATCGGACGGCCTCGATGAAGCCCACAGGTATCGTCGATTTGATGACGATGGTTGCCGATCTGTTCAGCGCGATGACCTGAGAGATCACCGCCTCCACCGACGACGTGTCGAAATGACTGGTTTCCGTATCGTAGTTCGTCGGAGTGGCGACGATAACGAAATCAGCATCCCGATAGGCTTCAGCGGGATCAGTCGTCGCCTTCAGCGAAAGCCGCGCGTTGGCGAGGAAATCTTCCATCTCGCTGTCGATGATGGGCGACTGGCGTGCGTTCACCTTCTCGACACGTACTGAACTGATGTCGACCGCTGTCACGTCATTGTGCTGCGCCAGCAGAACGGCGTTCGACAAACCGACATATCCAAGCCCCGCAACCGCGATCTTCATATAGTCCTCGCTTCACATCAATCCATGGAGTCCACGGGGCGGATTGACCTCGCCCCTGACCTGCTCTGGAGCTTTCATCCAACTGAAGGTAGAACCTCAGGGAAAGTTAAGCCCTTGGTTGTAGGATGTGCAATGGGGCCAGGATCGGAGTGACCCTGCTGACCCTGCCCTCAGTTTTGAGTCAAGGTCAGACAGCATCTGAGTAAGCATCCGGCGAGAGACGCGTGCGTGTTTCCTGCGTGGGCTTTCGGGCAACAAAAAACCCGCCTTGTGGGGCGGGTTTTGTTGTGTCCTATCAAGGACTTGAACCATG
>NZ_JABEQL010000049.1 GCF_014174215.1 Gluconacetobacter tumulicola
GGTCGAGGACGCGATGGCGGCCTGGCATGACGATGTGGAACATACCGAATTGCTGCACCGCGCGGCCGAGGACAGCCGGCTGGCCAGCGACCGCGCGCGCAAGCTCTACAGCGCCGGCCTCGTAGGCTTCCTGGAGGTGCTGACGACCGAGCGCACCGCCCTGGCGGCGGAGAATGCCGAGGCCGAGGCGCGGCTGGAGCGGCTGCAGGATGCGGTCAATCTCTACACCGCCATGGGCGCGGGCTGGCAGGGCGTGGCCGTCACCGCCACCGCACTGCCCGTCTCGCTGGAAAAGCAGAACGTCCTCGCCCGCGCCTTCAAGGAGTAATCGGATCGCCTTTCTTCCGGTCCCGAAAACGGAAGAAAGGCCAACCGAACGGCCCGAACCATCCGGCACAGCTTCATCGTTCCTTTGCACAAAAGAACGGAAGAAGGCATGCACTCTATTTTTCACATGCCTGTGAATAAATAAAAACTCCCCATTTACCAAATATTCACTCTTCAGATGCACGAAACTTCCGACAAAAAACCCCATTCTGCGCACAAAATGGCGAGAAATTTTACCTTATATTTACTTTGAACCTCTATCCAGTGAAAGTGACATCTACTTGGAGTCACTTTCATCTGGAGGAATATCGTGATCCTTTATTCTTCGGTTCAAAATCTATTAAAAAGCGAAGACGGAAAAGTTATTATTCCGGAAAATGTTTTCAAATTCCTGATCACCTCCTACCTGAAGACCGTTCCGTTCGACGAAGCGGCCTATCTGCGCGCGAATCCCGATGTGGATGCCGCGATCCATCGCGGCGAACTGAAAAGCGGCCATGACCATTTCATCCGGGTCGGTTTTTTCGAAGGCCGCGACAGTGACGGCAAGGAATTCGACGAGAAATGGTATCTGAAGAATAATCCCGATGTCGCCGCGTCCGTCCTTCGCGGCGAGTGGACGAACGGCAAGATGCATTGGCTGAGCGTCGGCCGCGCGGAATTGCGGGCCCCCTCCCGGGCGCTGGAACCTGTCTATGACACCTGGCGCAGCTTCTGTGCCGCGTAACGTCCATACGACCGAACGTACCAGCGCATAATGGAGCAGACGATCGACCGCTTCGTGCGGGACATGTCCGACCGGCACGGCCGCGTTCTCTCGTCCCGTCATGACGGGCTGGCAGATCTTTCGGAAACCCCCGAAGCCCTCCTGCCACGGCTGGAATATCTGCAACGCTCCCATCCGAGTGCACGCGACATCACGCTGGGGATCGGATTCTGCCGGCTGGCGCTGGACGAGCCACGCGCGTCGGAGGCCTTCGAGTTTCTCTCCTCGGTCACCCTCTCGCCGCTGGCCCGGTTTTTCCTGCTGATCACCCGCATGCGCTTCGGCGCCCCTGACCGGGCCTTTGTCGAATTGCGGGCACTCCTGCGTGAAACCGCCGTCATTTTTCCCGATATCGCCTTCCCGCTCTTCAGCGCAATCGCCGAGGCCAATCGCTGTTCGGGCTGGTGCGCCATGCTGCCCGACGGGCGCCTTGTCGCCGGCCTGCCGGACCATGCCGCACACGACCTCGTCCTGCGCCATGACGGAGAGGAACAATCCGCCGAGCTGGCCCTCCTGGCGCGCCCGCCCGGATACCAGGTCTGGGAAATCGGCAATTTCGTCCTGCCGCCCCACCTGCCGCGCATCGACATCCTGCACGAGGGTCGCGGCCTGCTGGGCAGCGGCATCGACAGCCGAACGGTCTGGACCTTCGAAGGATTCGTCGAAGGCGCCGCGGAAGGTCTGAGCGGCTGGTGCCGCTACCCCAACAATCTGGAAGCATCCGACCACATCCTGGTGCGGACCGTCGAAGACAACCGCACATTGTTCGACGGAGAAATCGGCCCTCCCGATGACGGGCCGCAGGACAGCCTGCTCCAGGCCGAAAAACCGCGCACCGACTTCCTCCTTCCATGGCAGGACATGGAAGGTCCCGCGACCCCGGCGGTCACGGTCACCGATCGCTTCGGCCGCGCGCTATACGGCAGCCCGATCGATCCGCTCGCGGGCGGGCGCTATGCCCGCACACAGGCGGAATGGGTCGCCACGCGGTTCGCCAGCGCGCATCCCGCTTCCGCGCGGCCCACCTTCAATCAGCCCTTCCCGACCCTGTACGCGCCGCGCTTCGCGGTGCCCGAGGCCGACGCGCCGGCCATCCCCACCCGCAGGGTCGCGGTCATCATTCCCGTCTATCGCGGCTATGAGGTCACCAGGACCTGCATCACGCTGGTGCTGCAGCATCGTGGCGCGAACGAACGTGTCGTTATCATCAATGATTGCTCGCCGGACGAGCGGATCACCGCCTTCCTCGATACGCTCGCGACGCTGGATGGCGTGACGGTCCTGACCAATGCCCGCAATGGCGGCTTCACCTTCTCCTCCAATCGCGGCCTGCGCGCCGTGGAGCGGGACGAGGACGCCATCCTGCTGAACAGCGACACGCTGCCGTCCCCGCACTGGATCGACGCCTTGCGGCGCACCGTCTATCGCGCAGCCGATATCGGCACGGCCACGCCGCTCTCCAACGCGGCGACGATTTTCAGCTATCCAAGCGCGGATGGCCAGAATCCCGTGCCCTCCTACGAAGAGGTGATCGAGACGGCGGAACAGCTCGCGGCATGCGGCTGCGATGCGTTGATCGACGTGCCGACCGCCCATGGCTATTGCATGTATATCCGGGCTGAATGCCTGCATCAGACCGGCCTGCTGCGCGAGGACGTCTTCGCCCAGGGCTATGGCGAGGAAAATGATTTCAGCCGCCGCGCCGCCGCCCTGGGCTGGCGGCACGTGGCCTGCCTGGAAACCTTCGTCGGCCACGCGGAAGGACAATCCTTCAGTGCCGTCAAAAGCGATCTGGTCCGCCGCAACCTGGCGATTCTCAACGGGCTGCACCCCGGATACGACCGCATGGTGCAGGAATGGCTGGCGCGCGACCCGCTGGGCGCGTTCCGCCGGGACCTCGATCTGGCCCGCCTGCGCCACGCCATCGCCGGGCGTCCCGTGGTGGCGCTGCTGACCCACGACCGGCAGGGCGGCGTCCAGCGTTTCGTGACGGAGCGCGCACGCGACAACCTGGCGGCCGGCCATGTGCCGCTGGTCGTCTCACCCCACCGTGCGGGCAACGGTGCGAAGGATGCAGGCTGGCGGGTCATCCCGTTCCTGCCGGAGGATTATCCCAACATCACCCTGCCCCGACAGGGCGCGGAGCTGCATATGCTGCTGCGCGCGCTTGGGTGCGACAGGATCGAAATCCACAGCTATATCGGCGCCGGAATCAGGGATGTTCACTGGCTCTCCCGCTGCGGCATCGACTATGTCGTGTATCTGCACGATTATTCCTGGTTCTGCCCGCGCATCACGCTGGTGTCCTACAATAATCTTTATTGCGGCGAGCCGGCCCAGGATGCCTGCCTGCGCTGTGTCGCCGATCTGGGCCCGCTGAACAGCGACGACACCCCGCTGGCGCAGCTTCGCGACCTCAGCGACGATCTGTTCCGGCGCGCCAGCGCCATCATCGCCTCCTGCCCGGACGTCGCGGATCGCTATCGGCGCCATATCGACGCACCGATCACGCTGGGCCAGTGGGAACCACCCGTCCCTGCCCGCCGCGCGGTCTTCCCGCCCAAGGCCGCGGCCGAGATGCGGCGCATTCTCCTGATCGGCGCCATCGGGATCGAAAAAGGCTATAATATCCTGCTGGCCCTCGCCCGGCATGTCGCGGACCATGACCTGCCGATGCGCTTCGTCATCATCGGTTACACCTGCGACGACAAGCGGCTGCTGGCAACCGGCGTGGTCGAGATCACCGGCCGGTATGGCGAGCATGAACTGGCCGCGCTGATCCGCGACCATCCTTGCGACTGGGGATTCCTGCCGGCGATCTGGCCGGAAACCTGGTCCTATATCCTGACCGAGTTCTGGCGGCAGGAGGTACCGGTCATCACCTTCGACATCGGCGCGCCTGCCGCGCGCATCCGGGAGACGGGCACCGGCCTGGCCGTGCCGCTGCATCTGCCCATCGCCTCTCTCGCCGCCGTGCTGCTGGCACCATGGCTGCTCCGCACCCACTGACCCCGGCGACGACAAGGACGCGATCATGACGCCCATGGAACAGCCAGCGCAACGACCAGCCCTGAAGCGCGCATGGTGGCAGTTCAATGCCGCCTGGTATCGCAATCGCTACGCCTTCATCCCTCCCGTCGCCGATTTGCGGGACGAGGCCGATATCCTGGCCTTCTACCAGGAGTGCGGCGAGCCCCTCGGCCACTCCCCCAACCCGTTCTTCGACGAGGAATGGTACCGCCAGGCCTATGCCGACGTGGCCGCCGCGATTCATGCCCGCAACGTCCCGTCAGGCTTCGCCCATTACTGCGCGGAGGGCTTCAGGGACCGCAATCCGAACGGATTCTTCGACGAATCCTTCTATCGGGAACGGCAACTGGGCCTGTCGCTGGAAGATCTGGAGCATCACGGCCTGCGCAACGGCTACGATCATTTCCTGTCCTACGGCGCCAGGGAAGGGCGGGACGCCTCCCTTTTCTTCTCCACCACGGTCTTCCTCGAGGAAAATCCCGATTTCCTGCATGACAGCCGCCTCGGCCCGTTCGTCGCGTTCATGGAAAACCTGCACGCACCCGACAATGCCGTTCGCCGGACATCATGGTTCTTCGATGCCGCATGGTATCTGCGCGCCTATCCGGCCGTATCGGACCAGGTGCATGAATGGGGCCACCCGCTGCGCCATTACCTGATCAACGCCACACCGGCCGCCTTCGATCCCCTGCCCTTCTTCTCCGAACGGTTCTATGCAAGGAGCCATCCGGACGTGGCGGAGGCCGTCGCGGCGGGGGATTACCGCAACGGCTACGCCCATTTCCTGCGATACGGCCAGCAGGAGGGGCGCCGACCCCATCCGCAGGTCGACCTGGCGGCCTACGCCAAAGACCCCGGCGTGGTCGCGGCGATCGGAACCGGTCGCTATCCCACGCCTTTCGCGGCCTATGCGGCCCTGTCCGGCAAATTACCGGAGAGGGAAGAACCGGCGGAAAGCGCCGAGCTGCATTGCCGCCGCGCCTTTCGCCGGCTGGCCGAGACGCGCACCGGCGCCCTGCTGGCCCGCCCCCTCGATTTTTCCTGCGATCTTCCCGATTTCAGCGTGGTCATGGTCGTCCACGACCAGTTCCCCTTCACCATGACGGCGCTGTCCTCGCTGCGGGCAACCTATCCGGGGCCGATGCAAATCATCCTGGTCGATGGCGGCTCGCGGGACGAGACCGCCCGGATCGAACGGCATGTCCATGGGCTCGACATCGTCCGGCTGGCCGAGAATGTCGGCTTCCTGGCCGGCTCCAACGCCGGCCTCGCAAGGGTGGCCGCGCCCTATGTGCTGTTCCTGAACAACGATGTCGACATTTTCCCCGGCGCGATCGATGCCGCGCTGCGCCGGTTGCGGCAGGAGGACCGCACTGGCGCCGTGGGGGCGAAACTGGTCCGCACCACCGGCCAGCTTCAGGAAGCCGGGAGCATCATCTGGAATGACGGCACCACCTCGGGCTATCTGCGCGACGCCTCACCGCAGTGCCCCGAAGCCAATTACGCGCGGCCCGTCGATTTCTGCTCCGGCGCATTCCTGATGGTCCGCACCGAACTGGCCAAGGCGCTGCACGGCTTCGATCCGCATTTCAGCCCGGCCTATTACGAAGACACCGACCTGTGTGTCCGCATCCGCCAACAAGGGTTCGATGTGCTCTACGATCCCGACGTGACCGTGCTCCATTACGAGTTCGGCAGCGGAAACCCGGCCGATATCGACACGATCCTGGGTCGGAATATCGGCCGGTTCTTCCACAAGCACCGCGATGAGATCGAAGAACATTACACGCGGGATGAAGCGAACCTCCTGCGGGCACGCACCAGCGCGCGGGCGCGGAAACATATCCTGTTCATCGAGGACTATCTTCCCCAGCCCACCATCGGCGCCGGCTTTCCCCGCTCGAACGACATCGTGCGCATGATGGTCGAAGAGCTGGGCCTGCACGTCACCGTCTATCCGGTCTTCCCGCCGCGCGAAGCGCCGACAGGCCGCTATCGCGACCTGCCGGACCGCGCGGAAATCATCTGGGATCGCGGCATCGCCGGCCTGGAATCCTTCCTGCACGCCCGATCGGGCTATTATGACGTGCTGTGGATCGGCCGGACCCACAATGCCGCCCGCCTCCGCCCCATCATCGCCGCCTGCCGGGCCGCGCTTGCGGACTGCCGGATCATTCTCGATACCGAAGCCGTCGCTTCAGTGCGCGAATGGGGCCGAATGCGCCTGGACGGCCGGACCGACCTGCCGGTACTGGCGGACATGCTGCGGCAGGAATTCCGCGCCACCGATTTCATCGACCGGTTCGTCGCGGTCAGCCCGGCGGAAGCCGACCTGATCGCCCCGGTGGTGGGCCGCGAGGTCGCGGTACTCGGCCATGTCAAGACGCCCATACCCCAGAACCGGCCCTTCGCCGCACGCGCGCATTTCCTGTTCGTCGGCGCGATCCAGAACCCGCAATCCCCCAATCTGGACACGCTGAAATGGCTGAACGACCGGCTTCTCCCGGAATGCGATGCCCTGCTGCCGCCCGGGGCACGCATTCGGGTTGTCGGCCACGTCACGGACAGCATCGACCTGGCATCGATCCTGACCCATCCGCGCTTCGACCCGCTGGGCTTCGTCGAAGACCTCGCACCGCTCTATGAAACGCACCGCGTCTTCATCGCCCCGACCCGCTTCGCGGCCGGAATCCCCTACAAGATCCACGACGCCGCTAGCCACGGCCTCCCCATCGTCGCCACCGATATCCTGTGCGGACAGATCGGCTGGACAGGCGGGTCGGACATCGCCACCGCGCCCGACGATTGCCCGATGACGTTCGCAGCAACGATGCGCGAAACCTACGATAACGAGACAATGTGGAACACACTGCGCCGGAATGCGATTCACCGAATCTTCATCGAAAACAGAAAGAGTGACTATCTATGCGCACTGGAAGCAATACTTGATTGACACACGAGGAAAGCAGATCGCGTAATTTTCAAAGGCTATCAGCCACGCCTGAAATTTTTTGGAAGGAAAAAAGATGAAGCTCTATTTGGCTCTTAATGAAAATGGCACGAGTGGTGAAATAGCTCTCCATACAAAACTTGCCGTCCTGTCAGCAAGAAAATACACAAATTTAGACATCAAGATGTTATATATAGGACGGAAGAACGGCTTCACAGAGTGGCTTGAAGAGCACAATGTTGAAGTTATCATGCAAGAACTTCCATATTATGATTTGATAAAAAAATTAACGGAAGAGGGTCTGTATAATTTAAATACGGTTGGACATTGGCTAAGAACGAACGTATGCCTGGAAACCAAGGATGAATTTGTACTTTATTCGGATATAGACGTTCTTTTCAGAATGGAGCCTATGGTTAAATATCTTTCTCCAGAAGTATTTTGTGCAGCTCCGGAATTCAACAAAGACCAATGGAATTATTTCAACGCCGGCGTCATGCTGATAAATGCAAAGAAACTAAAGGAGGAATACCATAGCTTCGAACATTTCCTGAGGGAAAATATCGCAAAATATACATACGGCTTCAATGATCAGTCCGCCTACAATATTTTCTATCGGCATCGGTGGGAAAAATTGAATTTAAACCTGAACTGGAAACCGTATTGGGGAATCAACAGGAATGCCCAGATCATTCATTTCCATGGATCAAAAATTGGCGCAATAAAATCCATATTGGATAACTCATGGAATTGGGACAATAACCATGGAAAGCAAATCGGGACGCTTTTCGGAAAAAATATAGAGTCCTATCGATATTACATCGGTCTTTGCATGGAATATTCTTCAAGCCTTCTGAAGAACGAAAGTGATTTAATTGAAGAGACATTTGCAAAAATAGTCCGGAATATCGACCTGTCGGACAAACCTGTCGATGACAGTTTCATGGAATTCAAGATGTTCAACGACTAGGTTCCCAATGCCGTGACGTGGCAAAATCAGGAAAGAAAAATTCGATGGCATTGTCAATTAGATCCGATGAGAAGAACAACATAAATATATCAGACGATATTATAAAAAAAATGTCAGGATCAATATCGATAAACGGGTCTGGGAATTCTGTCAGCATAGCCGGATCGAACAGCAATTCCAGACTGGAAATTCAGATTGATGGCAATTCAAACGAAATAGAAATAGATGAAAATTTTAGCTCAAACGGATTGTTTTTGTATTTAAGGAATAATTCAAAAATAAAAATAGGCAATATGTGCGGATTCAATAGCAGTGTCAGAATTATGTGCCATGAAGATTCATCCGTCTCCATAGGGGACGGATGCCTGTTTGCGAACGACATAGACGTCATCACAAGTGATATGCACTCAATTATCGACATCAGCACAGGAAAGAGGATAAATTTTTCAAAAAATATAAACATAGAAAAGAGAGTCTGGGTTGGAGCAAGGACAACCATACTCAAAGGTGTTCACGTCGGAGAAGGCTCCATTGTCGGGACCGGGTCTATAGTTACAAGAGATGTTCCCGCATTTTCCATTGCGGCTGGGAATCCAGCCAAAATTATCAAAGAAGGTGTGACGTGGGATTTCAGATTGTTATGATGGAAATCAGAGAAAATCCCGATCACTCCGCTTCATATCCAGAGACGAAAAAATAGATCTTTGGCATCTGACGTAACAGAACGTCGGGGGAATAGCGGCAGATGTATGCGGTCGTTGCACCGACACGAAGAGCACCGCACTTCCTGACATGAGGCATATCTTCATGGCCATCCCCCCCACTGCCCGTTATGCCATGGTCGCGTCAATTGCTGCCGCCGTCACAACAATGGTGATGGACCACCTCCCCAATCGGACATCGCACCAGAAGATGGGTCACCCGGTGAACACCGTCAACGTCCCCACCATGGCCACTGCGAGCGACATGAAAGTGGGCGCGACAAACGGTCAAACGCAGGACCTCATGCGCATGGGTTCTAAGAGCGGCATGGATCTGACTGCTTCCGCCCATTCCCGAAATTATCTCGATGTAAAGGACTTCGGAACAACCCTGAACGGCAGCGATGACGATGCAACCGCCTTCGCAGCCGCAAAGCGTAATGCCAAAGATGGGCAAAACATTGTCATTCCGTCTGGAGCGACAATGGAGGTCAATTTGTCGGCCATTCCCCAAGGTGGGAATGGAAAAAATAATATCTGGTGGCTTTACGGCCGAACTTTGGCTAACGGAAGCCCCCTGTACGCTTTTGGAAGCGATACCGTTGTGTCATCGATTAATGGAGGGTTCTGGTTACACAGGGAGAACAACAAGACCGGACAAGGCCCCGTGATGCGCGTGGATGCGTCTTTCTCCAGCAATGGGGATGTCGGAACCGCAACACAAGAAAACTGCAATGTTGGTCCGTATAATTTTTCCGGCGAAGGTGTCTGGTGTCATCAGGTCATCATGAATACCCGTGCCCAAAGCGGAAATCAGATCGCAGATTCAGCGAGCGCATTTCGCAATGCACTCAGCACACAAATGTGGGGACGCTATACGGAAGCCCGTGATGAGACGGGACTGTCCTCCGATAAGGCCGGGGCCATGGTCGGGCATGAAGAAGACCTTTATGCGAATGACAAAGATCCGGACAATGTCCGTATTCTTCAGCAGAACATGATCCAGTCCTATATCTCGTCCGGTTTTGCCGAGCGTGTTGGCATTGGGCATCTTTGGGGGAGAAACGACGACAAGGCGTATTTCGGCACCGTTGCACAGGTCAAGGTTCCCTGGGATACAGCAGGGTTCGATACAAGTTTGGCTGGCCCTCTGGTTGTCACTGAAACGCTCACGGATGCGGCAACTCAAGGGGCGACAACACTAAGCGTCAAGACAACCCGCAACGGCATCTCGGTCGGGCAGCTTGCTACGGGAACCGGGCTTTCGTCGGAAACGCGTGTCACAGCGATAACGGATACCAGTGTCACATTGTCCACAGGCATCACACAGGCGCTCGCTCCGGGTTCCACAGTCACATTCACCAGTGATGCGCCCGCTTACCGCCTGGGAAACGGGCAATTCGTCTCCTTCCTCTCAGACAACTCGATCCGGCTGTATGCCAATGGCTCTTCCCACAATTTCAATACGCAAATCGACGGAATCGTTCGGTTGGTGCTTGATACACATGGGCAACTCGCCTTGAGCGGGGATGGAATCGGTAATGCTCTCCCCATTGGAGGAAATTATGTCGACGCATTGAATACAACGCGTACGACGCTTTCTGGAAACCCGGTTCTCATGCGAACAGGGCAGAAAATTGGATGGGAGAGATCACGTACTGTTACGACGGGTTGGTCAGGTTCACAATTAACAGACTATTATGGTTCTACTGCGATCCGCCAAATTAACAGCTCAGGAAATGAAATACTTAATGGGACTGTTTATCCAAAGAATGGTAGCATTTTGCCGGACATGACAAAGAGCGAAGTTCTTGCGATTCACCATCCACAGGAAGGCTTGATGGTCAACGACAGTGATGATCATATACCCGTCATTTATGAAAATGGGTCCTGGTACCCCATGAGGCTGGGAACGGCGCTGAGAAAATAATCAGAAACGCTATTCTCACGTCATCAAGCCTTTTCAACAGAGATGCTCTCTGGACCCGAATTCAAGAACACGCTTCATAGATTTACTTTTATATATGCCAAAAGTAACCTTGGATATGAGATTGAGCAGAGCCTTGAAGTTTAGAGCACCCGGAATAACTTATGTGATTGAAAATTTACTTGGTTAACGAGGGCACCTAAATGACAAAAAATATAGCAATCGTTTTTAGAACCCATTATGTCGATGATGATCTTATCAAGCTCGCTGAGACCTTGGGAAAACACAGCTATAAAATTATATTTGCTATTGACGCTAAATTTCCGGAAGTTTCTTGTTTGAGTCATGAGAAATTTTATGTCTCTCCGGGTTTGTATAAAGAAATGGGATTGCACTACAACGACCCACACCTTCTGTGGAAATGTGGCGATTATATACTATACGCTTTAAATGCTAATTATAGCTCCTTTGATTACTACTGGATAGTTGAGCCGGACGTTATCATAAACATTGAGGATAAAATTGGATTTTTCAAGAAAATAGATACACTTAGCAACGACGATTTTCTCTCTTCATTTATGCATAAATCGGAGGATGACTGGTACTGGAAGTCATCCATGTCTAAAATTTACGAAACCGTATATAGGTCGTTCTATCCGCTAGTACGCGTTTCGCGAAAAGCGGCAGATTTTTTATACAAGGAACGGAAAAACCTTGCAAACATTTTTGAAAAGGATGAAAATATATCGTCAATAGGATGGCCAAACGACGAGGTATTTACTGCAACAGTCTTAAAAAACAATGGCTACTCCTGCAATGACCTGAATAATATCATTCATTGTTACGATCCGAACCACTTCAACTCTTTTACGCTCGCGCACCATTCTGAGATCCCCCCCTGGAATGGTTATCTATATCACCCCGTCCGTTCCGGGATCTCGTACCTAAAGTCAGCGGAATATCTAGGGATAAATCGTTTGTCATCTCTAAAACAGGCTTATCAGGAAATAGATCCTGAAAACCATGACTTGGCAAATGTCCTAATATCAAAGATTCTGACAAGAAACAAAGGTGACAATCCTAAATATTTTCTAGATTCAGCAAACGAAATTTCTGACGGGAAAATTGTTGAATTCACTCAAATAGTCAAACAGACCTTAACCATATGCTACAAAGAAAGCCTGTCTTTCTCTATTGTGGCATTGAATGAGTTCCTTAACAATAAAAGCCATAACATTGCATTGGGAATGCCTGCATGGCAAAGCTCAATATGCCACCATTCAAATGTCAATGACACAAAAAAAGACGCTGAGGGCGCGAATGATGGCAATCTTAATTCAATATACGGGTTTCATACGGATGAAGAATCGAATCCGTGGTGGTCTGTAAATCTTCTGAGTGCATATGCGATTGAAAAGATCATTATTTACAATAGACGCACTTGCTCTGACCGTTTGTCCGGCTTTGAGATTCTGTCATCCGATGATGGATTCGAATGGCTCAATCGATATACGCATCACGGTCAGGTGGGCGAAACCATAGAGATAAACTTCTCTCAGTCATTTTGTTGTAAAATGCTTAGAGTAATGCTTCCAAGAGTTGGAATTCTTCATTTCATTGAATTTCAAGTTTTTGGTGAAAAAAAGATTTATGTAAATGAATGATTTTTTGGAATTCGGCACAGCGCCCTTTCAAGAGGTTTGATAGCAAGGGATGTAGCTATGAAAGTAACCGGCCGCTCAAGGCCGCATAATCACGCAGCCTGTTTGTGAGTTGTCGGCATGGGCCGCCAATTCCATGGCAGCAGTTCGTGCAGACGGTTGATCTTATGATCGTTGATGCGGGTGAGGACGTCGGCGAGGTAATCGTGGGGGTTGAGGCCGGAGAGCTTGGCGCTTTCGATAATTGTCATGGCGTCGGCGATGTTG
>NZ_JABEQL010000050.1 GCF_014174215.1 Gluconacetobacter tumulicola
GCCGATCATGCCATCTCCGCGATCCGGATGATCCGCGCCAGCAAGGCGTCTGGGGGATCGCCCGTAACGCCGATCGACCGGCCATTGCGCAGCAGGATGTCCACCCGGTCATCACCCATCGCACCAGAAAACCCCGATTGGACGTCCTGGTCGTCCACGCGCTCCACTGGAAGAAAACGGATCCCATCATCAATGCCAGAAGGATGCCGACGCAGCCAGCTCCGCCATTGGTAGAGATGCTGCCGCGTGATGTCGTAACGACGGGCCACATCCGACACCGTCGCGCCGCCTACCCCAACTTCCGCGAGAATCCGTAGCTTCTGTTCGGCAGACCAGCGGCGGCGGCGCTCCGCGCCCACCAGAATCTCCTGCCGCATCCTCACCTCCCAAACAACGTCAATAACGACGTCGTTAACGACGTGAACTTACCAATCACCCAATCCGATCATAAGGCGGCCATGAGCGGCCGGTTACTGTAATGGTAGGTGGACGGATCGACTTCCAGAACCCGGCAGGCACGCCGGATCGAGGATGTCCCAGCGCCCACGCACCGCGTCGACCAGCTTGCGCTTGCGAGCAGGCCTCAGATTTTTCGGCGGATCACCTCCTGCAGCATCTCCCGATCCAGCGACAGATCCGCCACCAGCTTGCGCAACTTGGTATTTTCATTCTCAAGCAGCTTCAGTCGCCGCATCTCCGTCGGCAGCAGACCGTCATATTTCTTCTTCCAGTTGAAGTATGTCGCCTGGCTGATTCCAGCCTTCCGACAAATCTCCGCCATGGGTATGCCGTCAGCCCCTTGCTTCAGAATGAACGCCTTCTGTGCATCCGAAAATTTCGATGCCTTCATCGCTTTCCGCTCCTTTCAGCCAGAGAAAAGACGCACGGAAAACTCTAACCAAAAACGATCCAGTTTGTCGGAGGCAGATCAATACATTCACCCAAGACTCTACTTTCAGCCAGATGAATTCCAGACCTGGCTAATTTTTGACACGACGTATTTCTATGGAATGCAAAGCATAACCTAGGCTTCGTGGATCATTGGCGCTCGCGGTAACCGTTGGACAAACGACCTCAATAAGAAGATGACGGATGGAAAATGTATTAAAGACAATCGATCTTCCGTCGTCATTAGACGAAAACTCAGCCCTATCCCCATTTACATAGATCTCCCTGATGCGCACGGCATCAGAGGCATAAAATCCTACTCTTAGCGTAACTTCATACTTGGATTTAGCCGGCACCCCCACATAGATTTTGCTGTTGGCGCTTCCCACAGACCACCGCCAAGAAAAGCCCTCCGATTGCTCGACACTCCCGATATTTTGAGTGCCGGTGATATTAAACGCGTCGATCGTCCATTTTTCCGGCCATGCCGCGCCAAGCCTGCCAGAAAACGGCCGGAGATTAGATTGCATAAGATTTGGCGCTGATAATGGAATCGAAGATAGTATTCGCTGAAAGAACGGACCAATCCAATATGGGTCCAGATAACCAATTGCAACCCGCTCACAATCGAAGCGTTCCGAACTGCCATCCCCTTGCTCACTGAGCAAAAACGAATAGCCGACTTCATTTTGGAGGAAATCTAAAGCCGGAATTAATGCGTTATAATTGGACGATGCGCGAAGAACGATCACGGGCTTGTCGCGCAAAAGGGATGCTTCTGCAGACTTAAGGACAGAAGGAGTTGCCGACATTTCTCCAAGAACGATCAAGTTCACATGCCTTAGCCCACTGAGAAAATACTCCAGGGATCGGCCATCATGACGACGGGTCTGGCAGGCGTCGGAAGCACAAAATGGATCGATATCGTATATTTCCTCGACGTCCCGTTCGGCAAGGAATCCTTCCAGACCAGCGACAGCGGAACGCGGCGCATGAACTGTAAGCTGCTGATCATGTAGCCAATTGAGATGGTTTAGAGTTGAGGCAAGCCTCGTCTGTGGCTCATTGAGCCCAAGCGCCGAATCAGAATAAAACGCGCTAACGAGCTGATCAATCTCTAAGCAAACCCCGCAATTTTTTAGCAGAAGAGGGAGATAAGTGACAAGCTCCCACCAACTAATTGTGATAAAGCGATTATCACGCGACATCATCGTGGCTGCTCTCACTCGTAAATTTCATGATACGGCGAACCGGGGGGACTTATTATATTTGACGCTTTTATTGCCAGAATCGAATATTGGAGAGGCTGCCGCCCCTTGTAGGCACCCTCTAATATTTCCGGCGATAAATTTTCCATATCAAGAGTCTTGAATCCATATTGTTCTAGAAGCTCAGACACGTCGAAAGGTCTTGGTGCCTCGTCCTCACGAGATTGATCCTCGTCTATTATGTTCAAGAGCAAAATCGCTCCAAAGGGCAGAATTTTTGCGATAGTCTTAAGAATGTCAGGATATTTCAGCGTGAATTCTCTGCCGCCCAAAAGCACAAGTAGGGCATTATAATATCGGTACTTTTCATTTCGTTCGTCGTGTAAATAGACATTCTCCCAATCAAAACTGGCCTTGACGAGCGACACTTCAAATTCTCCGCCCCCGATTATGCCCAGATTGTCGCCGGGATGTGGAAGCGGAAGCATGAGCGACCGCCACCATAGGTTGTGCCCCGTTGTTGCTTCTCTTGATAGACGAGAAGCGGTCGCTTCAACCTTTCGCCGGGCTGTTTTGGGCAATCGACGAACACGGTGTACAGGTGCGCATACAGGAGGTGTCTTGGCATTCTTGGAAAAGGTCTTATCAATAGCCAGAAGATACCCGTCAATAAAGGTCGAAAGTCTTAGCTGCTGAGCCGCAAATTTTCGAGCATTAACCTCCAGACGTTTGCGCCGTTCCGAAGAGCACACGATCGGAACAATTTTATCGAGCAGCCCTTCTCTTGTCATTTCATTGACAGCCACTTTAACAGCGCAGGTGTCGGGCAACTCGCTAAATGTCCCAATGTCCGTGACGACAATACAGCATCCCATACCCAAGCCATTGGCAAGAGAACCGGAAGACTCGCCCAATGTCGGATAGCGCAAATTCACCAAAATATCACAGGCCGCTAGATACTCCATCAGCAAGTTATCGGGCACGTAGCCACGCGCGATTACGTGGGCCTCAAGACCAAGCCGCCTAACGTGAAAATGCAGATCAAAGTCGTCGGGAGACACCTGCCCCGCAACGACGAGTACTACTGGCCGGCCTTCCGAGACGAGAACGCTTAGCGCCTCGAGCGTCAGATCGACGCGCTTGTGTCTGGTTACAAAGCCAAGAGAAAGCAAAATTATCTTGTCTGATGGGAGGTCCAGACGTACGCGCGCCCTTCGGCGGGCCGTCTCACGATCTTCCGCCATCGGATCGACACGATCCTGATAGGGATGTGGAAGATGATATATCGGCCGATCATATCCGGCAGCGGCAACACGTAACATTCCAGTCAATGAATGTGTAACAATGCCACGGGAGCGTCGCACGAACGCCGGTACAAACCCGAGTTCACTATGGACGATCGGTGATTGCCACCCCCATTTCGTTACGTCCTCTGCAATAAGCTTTCCTGCGCTACCATAGGCATCGAACATCAGATCGCTATAGAGGCTGCCGGCGGGGCCGCCTGGCAGCGCAAGCCCTAGCATATGTTGAAGCCCCATATCATGGATTGTTACCAGACCAGGTACCCGTGATAATGTTGGCAGCATGTAAGGATGGTCGAGGTTGTTACCGATCTGATAAATATGGGCGCATGACTGAAAAGCTGCACGACGATGCTCATATTCTGCCAGCTTTAACGGCTGATAATCCGTTGTATTAGGAAGCGTCGCATCATTTGCCACTACAGCAAAGAGATCATAGTGCTTGGCCAATGGTGCCATCAAACAATCGCAATAATCGGCAATGCCGTTACGAGTCGGGGGGAGTGGCGAAAATAAGACTAGTGGCTCTTTACTCATCGGACTCAACACGTTTCCAAGTTGCGACTGGAGGCGGCATCAAGTAAGCCACGGAAACCACTAAGTTGTTTTCTTATATAGTTATTGAATACTTCTCGTGAGGCATCTCTCAAATTGGCAAGAGATCGCTCCGTCGACACTTCGGCAAGACAGTCGAGAAGAGCAGTCATGTCGGCACAAAGATGAAAATGGTATCGGCTGGGAATTCCACACATGCCGTCCCTTGTAGTAATCAAAGGCAAGCCAAACGAAAGCGCTTCCACAGTCTTAATCTTCAGCCCCGTCCCACTGATGTTGATATTCATTATAATATCAACATCGCGATAGAAGTCGGAGGCTTCTTTAATGAAACCTCGCAGGTGGAAACCTGGCAGATCGGGGCGAATCCGATTGCTGATATTACCAGCAATATGAAACTCGAAATTGTTCGCGATGCTAGGGCGGTCAGCGAGGCACTTGAGAAAGACCTCCAGTGATATGCGATTACTGGGGTTGTCACTGGCAATATAGCCGACTCTTATTTTTCTCGATATCTTGCGAACCGGCAAGAAATTTTGGGGAAGAATGTGCCCGACCGTAAAGATGCGGCCCGAAAAACGTTCAGAGAGAACCGCCGCTTCGACGTCTTGAATCGCAATGACACTGTCTGCGCGGGACAGACCTCTAGCCTCTTCTTCAGGCGAACAGAAAAACCAAGCTGGCGCCACGCCCTGCTCTTGCAAAACCTCGTGACGGCCGCCAAATAAATCATGAGTGTCTATGACACTATATGTCTCCGGCAATATTCCATCCGCAACACGCGACATCCACACATAATTTATTATGGCAATATCAAATTGCCATATGGACTGCAGCTGTTTTATATATTCAGGCAATTCATCGCCGCAATAATCGTCGATGCCATACCCATCAAAGCGGGTCTGCGCCTTTGATATATTGGGAGAAACGAAGTGGAAACTATCCCACCTGTCTTCCATCGCCTTCCTTTGGTCTGGATGGATCCCCTCCATACCATAATATACGAAATGCACGTAATATCCGTGATATTGAAGTAACTCACAAATCCGGGATATCCGTGCAGAATTCCCTTGATTGACGGGATTCGAGGGGATTGGTGATACGACAAGCGCGTGCATCATCAATGATGTCCGGCGGGCTTTATGGAGAACCAATATTCCACCTTAAACATCTCCATCAGTGATAAACTCGATGCCCCCCAAGGCGATGCTTAAAGATCTCAGGTCACCTCCCTCAGGGACAGAGGACTGAGCAGTCAGTCTCAACAGAACAACCCGCCCTTCAACGCCCTCCAAATGCACTGCGGCACTCCAAGCCTGACCATCGCGCGTAAATTCAGTAGACTTGATATTGCCATTAACACAAGTAACGCTGAAAGTTCTTTCGGCGCGTTCCGAGTAAATCATCGGCCCATATATAATAATCTTGCCGCGCTCAGTTTCCATTGGAACGCTGACGACTCCATCACCGCTCATCCAACGGAACGGCTCTCCACTTGCTGCCTTCTCAAGGTGATGGAAACCGGCCAAGCAATACGTCAAATCATTGTTAGATGTATACCATTCACGGACTATACTCGTGGAAAAAACACTTATATTTTCAACCCCTAATGATAGTCCGTTAGAAGGTTTTCCTTCTTTGGTCAATTGGTCAACCTCGGAGCGTATACGCAGAGAAAGGAGGCCGTCAGATGTGATGAACTGGCGCGGCACCAAGCCTACCGCGCTCCACGATCCATCTGCACTATCCTGAAACCGCGCCATCTCGAGATTTTTGTTTTCGACAGAGAAAAGGCAGTCTTCCACCGCTTTGGGAGATGCAGCCCCAACTCCTTCCACTAAAAATATGACGTCTTCTTCGGGGCTAATTTCAAAGGCCACAAATGCCTGACGACCAAACCACCGAACCCGATTGGTTTCAGTCCAGCCATAGCCGATAAAAGGCATCCCGCTCCGGAAGTGGGCTTGCCGTTCGTAAGCCGGGGCGATCGCCTCAAAATGGTTAACTGGCATTGCCCGCCACAGCGCCATCATTTGACGCTCAAGTGCCGTGCGCTGCAAACCCACAATCGCATCCACGCGCGGAACTATGACGCGCAAGTATTGATCGATAAGGCCTGAAACAATCGAGTTTTGCTCGCTATTAACCTTTGCCGTTACAGCTTCCAGCTGTTCTTCCACCAACATTAAACGTCGTGCGAATTCCTCGCCGAATGCAATGGATATAAAGACGGGAGCGCCTGTCAATTGAGTGGCTGATCCCTCAATACCAACCGATATGATCGCGCCCCGATCATCCAAGACATCTAAAGGCAAACCCAATTTGAAAGGCATCGCCTCAATGAGGCGATTTTCGGTATTGTCGATATCGTATTTTCGATTCGGCTCAGCGTTGAGCTTCGTTCGAGCGATCACACGCCCGCGCATAGACGCACAAATTGTCAGCGGCAACGCATCTGGATTGATATTCGTTAACGCGCCGACCAAAAAACCCGCGGTTACTGAAACGTGACCATCGGCAACAGTGAGAGCTTGCGCAACTTCTTCCTGAGTGCGCAATATCAGGCTGCTGGAAATCTCACAATCAAGGCCGACAAATCGACCGCGGATTGTAACCGGAGCCTCAAGCAGCATATCTGTGGGCATTTTTAATCTGAAAAATGACTCACCATTAGCTGCAACTCGGGTGATTGAAACAAGGCCGAGGCTGAGACCATTTGCAGACAATTCGAGGCCGAACTGTACGACGCCGGCGATCCTGCCATAAATTACGCCTCGAAACGCGCTCTCGATGGAGACGACCACCTCCGCGGGTCCTGGTGACGTCTGATCCATCATTATTTCCGACACGGCCAACTCCCGGGACAATTAAGTCATCTCTGAACGACAAAAAAACGCGTCCGTATGGTGATTAGCTCTTCAATCTCACACATGCAACATTGCGATACAAGCCATTCCACCACATCACCGCTGAGACCGATAGAATAGAATCAAGCTCCTGACTTTCCATTGAGAAAATAGAAGTCAAGCCTGCAATTCCCTAAAACCCGGAACAGTGTCATAAAACCTGTAGAAAACGTTCACCAGATCCTCCAGGTCCTCATACACCCTTGTAGACGAGGTGTCAGGTGAGTTTGTATAATCCAATCTATCGATACCGACAAAACTTCCCTCAGCGAGATTATCGAGGCCGTAATGCCTGCGGACGGCCGAATACACCGGCACGTTTACTTTTGAAAGTGTGTAGGGATGACTTGGTGGATTGTCAAAATTCAGCCCAATCCCACGCAACATTCTCCGAACCATTTCAAATAATAAGACATTGACAGGATGATTAGGTGTATAAAATAACTTTCTTCCTTTCCCATATTCTTCGATACAGTCCGAAATCTTTATATCGACATCTTTTTCACGGCGCCGCAATTCAGCGAGGGACGCCTCGATAGGATTAGGGAAAATAGATGTAAAATTCTCAACGCTGTAACAGGAGAGGCACTCGGCAACGCTGGCACCCCTCAGATAAGCGGTCCTGACGGTTTTCATGTGATAATCGCCAAGCGGGCCGACAACTTTTCCAATTCCGCCAAGATACAAATATTCAATATCAGGGGAATAGCCTGCGTGATAGATATTCGGCCATATCAGCACATTTGGGAACATGCTACGAAGGCTGGCCGCCCTTAGAAAAGGAGGATTGTAGTCTGCACTAACCCTCTGGGCGAATATAACATCCACCTTACCAAGGATGTCTAGCGTCCGATCCTTATCGGCATCACTCATTTCAAAGACCGGTGGCAACCCCAGAATTTTACAATCGGTATGCATCGCTATGATCGCTTCAATTGCCTGCGCTTGGCAATTCCCTATTACCGCAATAGTGGGCATAAAAAGGGCTTCCTTTTGTTCGGAGGGGTTTACGAATATCGCCTAGATTTGTTACGCAGACCGCTTCTTATGGTTGCTGATCGCCCCCCGTTGTCGGGAGGCACGTATAATATGCCTTGTCAGGTGCGGTCCACCCCCGTAGCTGCTGACCTGATTGGCGACGAGAGATCGTGCTGTGTAGGGATGATCTGGTTCGCTACACAGATTGCCCTTCCCCCCAGCACTGAATAAGCGAAGCTGAATGGGTCCCCTGCTCTACGGGCCAACCGAGACAATCGAACGCTGAGTCGCGCAGATGTCGGAACTTCTGGCACTGGCGGGCCGACCGTGCAAAACCTCGTCCAATTCGCATATTCCACCTTCGAAGGACGGTTCGGTCAGGGCCGAAGCAAAGCACGTTTCGTACAGGAACAGGCTATCGGCATCAAAGAATGCCTGTCAGGCATTTCCTGCGTGAGCCCACACCGATCCCGCGGGCATACATCGAGATGATCCGCTCGTCGCAGTTCGCGAAGCGCCGCCGGTAGCGGGCGATCAACCACGAATCGAACGTGCCGGCTCAGTGACGCGGAATGTCCCGCGTCACCGGGCCGGTATCCATCCGCACGGTTTTCTGGCTGCAGCCCTAGCGGCAGTTCGTCGAGTCGCCTCAGGCCCCACCGTCCAGATGGTAGCCCGACTCGGCATTGAGCAGCCGCTTCGCCAGCGCCTTCTTCATACCCCCCCCCCCCCCCAGAAAGGTATCTGCGTCCGCCATGGTGCAGACCACCCGACGTCCCCCAGTGGCAATGGGTCTCCATCTCGGGCAAAACGATCCCGCCAAGATCACGCCAACTCCGCAGCGCTGCTGCCGAGGACGTGCTGATGATTATATCAAGACTCAAAATACAAACGTTTCACCGGTCTCAATCCTAGTGAAGACATAAATACGGCGTAGTCTAAATATTGTTGCTCATCTAGCGTGCCAATAATTGTTCTGTGAATTGCCATCACTGCCGGATCAAGACCTTTGGCCCATTTCATCCAGGCCGCCACGTCTGGATTGGACGAATAATTCATAAACCACATCGTAATATTCAAATTATTCCAGTCGGCGTAAAATTCCGTGGGGTCAATCCCCTTATATCTAAGGTAAGTAGAGTACAGCATAAATTCCGACTGCACACTATCCCGACAAAATATTTCGGAGAAATTTTTTCCATATCTCTCCTCTACACTGCGAACCAGACTGCGGGCAATTCCAGAATGAATTATAAACGGAGTCATTATTCCCATTACTAGATCTCCCTCCTTAAGAGGAGGAATCGAAAACATATTC
The DNA here is from genome assembly GCF_014174215.1 of Gluconacetobacter tumulicola. Classification (GTDB taxonomy): domain Bacteria; phylum Pseudomonadota; class Alphaproteobacteria; order Acetobacterales; family Acetobacteraceae; genus Gluconacetobacter; species Gluconacetobacter tumulicola. The sequence goes on from NZ_JABEQL010000050.1 coordinate 9,158, forward strand.
GAATAATTTGCATTTAACTCAAGATGTATACCCCCGCTCAAAGGTTCTATCTTTGCAGTCGGTTTTCCATTCCGAAAAAAATCGTTCGCTTCTAACGGGCGGACAAAGAAATTCTTCGAGTCCAAACAAACATAAAAACTATCATCCGAAAAATTTCGGGCAATTAGTAATTTTGCGACCTGCTGTAAAGTGTATGACGGCGCATCAAATGCAGTAAGATCATCTATTGGAACAATTTTTACCTTGTCTTTAATGTCAAAAAGTATGGAATCTACAATATCCTCCACCATTCAAAGACAAAAATCATAGTCCTTATTTATTATGATAGTGTATGATTTAATTTGATCTGGTTGAATAAAATTTTTTATAGAAAAAGCTTGGGCCTCAAGTAGGTCAATCTCACCCTTATATGCAACTACGACAAAATTTATAGGCTGCATTATACTTCTCTCACTTTGAAATCGAATCTGTTATTGACTATAGTGAATTCCGCTGTGAAACCCAATGGATGCCACTTTTAAGCTGGTGAGATCTGCCCGGTTGATCCTTCCTTCAGTTCAAGCGACCGCCAGAACAATCCGCTATTGCTGAGCCTGTGGAAAGGTGGGCGAAGCACCTGCTTCATCCATATCCTTACAGGCGTCACTTCTGCGCCGCAGCTTGCTGTCCAGACATTCATCGGAAGCGATAACCCAATGCCTGATGCAAACGTGTCCAATTATAGCGGGCGAACCGACCGGAAGGAAATACCAGCTTTTGCCTCCCGTTCGTTGGCATAGCACCTTCAGGTAAATGCCCTCGTGTTTAGAGCGGAATTCGACCTGAGTGAATTTTTTGGGGTACCCAAGCGGGCGTATTTGTGATTCAACATGATGGCCGGATGGGAGGCCGGCGGTCATGTCGAAAGCTCTGTC
>NZ_JABEQL010000051.1 GCF_014174215.1 Gluconacetobacter tumulicola
TCGCCGCCAGGTCTTCCAGTCTACCCTACACCCACGCGGGGTGGAGCAGCCCGGTAGCTCGTCAGGCTCATAACCTGAAGGTCATAGGTTCAAATCCTATCCCCGCAACCACTGATACCGACACTCCCGTGAGCCCAGCTCCGGGAGTGTTCGTGTTTTTAGCCCTTCCAATGGCTTGCCGCTCGATCCAGTTCAGGATCGTGCCTAATTCCCCATACAGCATCGCGTCGATCTCGCCCCGGTTCGGGCCGGGAGTGAGCACGACCTTCTCGATCAGCGCCCGCAACGCCTCGGCGGCTTCCAGCCGTTCCTCGGGGCGGTTGAGGGCGTCGGTCAGACGGCCGACCTTGCGGGCGTAGATCGCCGAGGTACTCGGCAGCAAGTCTGGAACGTCATCGGGAACATCGGAGAGCAGGGTCGCCAGTTCGGCTTTGCGGGCTTCGAGCGTATCCATCTCCGCCTTCATGCTGGGGTGGAACATGCCCTCCTTGATGGCCTCGATGATGCCACGGATCTGTTTCTCGACCTTCACCTGTTCCACCTGCCAGACATCGGCATTGGACCGACGCTCGCGGTTGAGGCGGTTGCTTTCCTCCGCATAGGCACGCATCGCCTCGGCCGCGATCTCGGGGGCCATCATCCGGTCCTTGAGGCCGGAGAGCACCCGGCGTTCCAGATCAGGGCGGGGGATGGTCCGGCTGTTGGTGCAGGAACCATTGGTGATGTGGGACGAGCAGGCAAAGCGATCGGAACCCCGCAGAGCGTAAGGGCCACCGCACAGCCCACAGAACAGCAGGCCCGACAGCAGGGATTTCGGTCGGCGCGTGCCATTCAGCCGGTTGCGCTTGTGATGCGCCCGCACGGCTTCGGTGACGTTGACGTATTTCTCGGCAATGACGCTCTGGCGGGCCTTTGTCGCCTGCCAGAGTGCGTCATCGACAATTCGCAGGTCGGGAACCTCTGTCACCACCCATTCTGATTCCGGGTTCAGCCGCGAGACGCGCTTGCCGGTGGACGGGTCTTTGACGTAGCGCTGACGGTTCCAGACCAGGCGCCCGATATACAGCTCGTTGTTGATGATGCCGGTACCGCGCTTCACATGGCCCCGGATGGTGGTATCGCTCCACAGCTTGCCCTCGGGGCCACCGATGCCCTGATCGTTCAGGGCCTTGGCAATGGCACGCGGGCCGATGCCGGCGGCGAAGTCGCGGAAGATGTGGCGGATGGTGTCCGCCTGATGGGTGTCGATCTCGCGGTCGCCCCGGATCTGTTCGCCTTTTGCGTCGAACTGCCGGACGACGCGATAGCCGTAGCAGAGACCGCCGCCGGATTTGCCGTCCTCAACCCGGCCGCGCAGGCCACGATGGGTTTTGGCGGCGAGGTCTTTGAGGAAGAGGGCGTTCATGGTGCCCTTGAGACCGACATGCAGTTCGCTGATCTCGCCCTCTGCCAGGGTGACGATCGGCACGCCAGCGAATTTCAGGTGCTTGAACAGGGTGGCGACATCGGCCTGGTCGCGTGAGATGCGGTCCAGCGCTTCCGCCAAAACGATATCGAACCGTCCGGCCTGGGCATCCTGCAACAGGGTCTGGATGCCGGGACGCAGGATCATGCTGGCGCCGGAGATGCCCGCGTCCTTGTAGGCACCAATGACCTTCCATTTCTCGCGCTTGGCGTGTTCGCGGCAGATGCGGTACTGGTCCTCGATCGAGGCGTCGCGCTGGTTGTCGGACGAGTAGCGGGCATACAGGGCGACGCGGGTCATGGGGATGTTCCTTGTCAGGCGACCTTGTCCATCCGGCTGGGCCGGATCAGCACCTCGGCCGAGATGCCGAGGCCGTCATGCAACTGGCGGATCATGTCGATCGACAGGCCGCGCTTGCGGTTCATTACATCCGCCACCCGGTTGCGCGGGCCGATCATCGGCTCCAGATCCTTGCGGGTGAGGCCCTGTTGCTCCATGCGGAAGCGGATCGCCTCGACCGGATCGGGTGGGTCGATCGGATGGTGCTTCGCCTCATACACGTCGATCAGCGTTGCCAGCACGTCGAGGCGGTCGCCGTCCGGCGTGCCGCTCTTCGCACCCCACAGGCGCCCGACCTCGTCGAGGGCCGTGTCATAATCCGCCTCGTTGCGGATGGGCTTCAGATCAGCCGTCATGTTCCACCTCCGTTACGTCGATCCTGTCATACGCCCTGTGCGTGCCGATCCATTTGATCCAGACGATGCTTTTCTCGAAATCGACCGCCACGACCAGGCGATAGGCGTTTCCCTTGATGTTGAAGACGATCCGCTCGGCGCTGACGATGCTGGCCGTGGCATAGAGCCGCTTCACATCGGCGGTGCTCGTCCACGCAGCCCTGCCGACTTCAGCGAACCAGGCGTCCAGCGCCGCCTTGACGGCCGGCTGGTCCTTCTGGCCCGCCAGACTGTCGACGAATTCCCTCAGCGTGCGACGGGCGATGATCCTCATTGACTGACCTTATATCACGGGACCATAATGGTCACAAGAAAAATGCACAACTGCCCGGCGAGTAGTCCTTCGCCGGGGGAATGCAGCCAGGAAGGGGAGGCTATCGCATGTGGGCGGATCGTTTTTGACGGGTCTGTTTCCGCTCCATCGCGCGGGCACGCTCAAACTGCTCGCGGGCCATCTGACGCCCGATCAGGCGGGCGAGGGACCGGATGGCGTCATCGGACGGGCGGAACGCGTCTTCGGCCGTCTCCGCCTCACTGGTGGGGCCGAACACCTCGATCCTGATCCTGTCGGGTCTGCGTGCCATCCTGTCCACCTTCCGGTCATGGGGCGACAGAAACGATGAAGGACAGGACAAGGGGATTTGAGAAGACCATACGACGGTCCATGCGGTAATCGGCGGTGATCGCGCAGAAAAGGGAGGCTTATCGGTCGTGGAAAAGGTGATCATTCTTCTGGCGATTGGATATGCCATTGGATTCTATATCCGGGGGCGTCGTGCGACGGCCGATCTGGCGCAGGCAGGGCAGCAGATTGTCGAGAGGAATGCCCGACTTCAGAGTCTGGATCGTCAGATATCTGGACGCGACACAGAGCTTTCGTCGTTACGCCGCCGGATTGCCACGCTGGAAACACAGGCCGCCGACCAGAAGAAGGACGCAGAGCGTCGGCGGCAATATTTTCAGGACAACGACCTCTCCAATACGCAAAACCAGTTACATTTCATCAGTCAGTGCAGTCTACGGGCCGTCCGTCCCGTTAATAAGGAGGCTGTGCAGGTGCTCTACGCGCTCGACGAATGGATCAGGACATATCAGCCCGACTGGCGTTTCGCTTTCGAGGTCTCGATGGGTGGGTTCATCAGAACGACTTACGACCCGGAAGATCCGCGCCAGAAGCAGGCTTTCAGCTCCTATAGCGGCAAGCGTGTCGATTTCCTGCTGATTGATCGCTATGGACTGCCAGTTCTGGTGATCGAATATCATGGCACAGGCCACGACCTGTCCGGCGATGCGGATGACCGCATGGCGGTGAAGCGTCTGGCCTTGCAGAAGGCCGGTATTTCGCTGCTCGAAATCCCCGAAAAGATGGCCAGGGCGCAAATCATGGCTGCCATTTCTGAGGCCGCCGGGGCAGCTCTCAAGGTAAAAACAGGCTAAGGGCTCCGCCCTCGCGCCGGCAAGGGGGCGCGTCAGCAGGCTGACGCCGCCCGATAGGGTGTCCCCGATCTTCCTGCGCTACGCTCCGTGCAGACCGGGTGATACCCCTCCCCATCGGTCGCCCTTGCCGTTGCTACCCCGCTGCTCGCCGCGAGGCAGAGGAACAGCGGGGGCTGTTCCTCGCGGAACAAAGGGCAGAGACCATGACCGGCAACATCATCACGGCGACCGATTTCCGCAATACCATCCTCAACGGTGACAGCGTGGCACTGATGCGCGCACTGCCTCGCAATGCGGTGGATTTCATCCTGACAGACCCGCCTTACCTGGTGAATTATCAAGGCAGGGACGGGCGGAGGGTCCGTAACGACGATAACGCGCGTTGGCTCCGGCCGGCGGTCAACCAGATGCACCGTGTTCTGAAATGGGGCGGGTTTGCCGTCAGCTTCTACGGATGGAACCGGATAGACCTATTCGCCGAAGCCTGGAAGGCGGCAGGGTTCCGCATGGTCGGGCATATCGTGTTTCGAAAATCCTATGCGTCATCTTCGGGTTTTCTGCGCTACGAGCACGAAAGCGCCTATCTGCTGGCGAAAGGGAACGTGAAGCGGCCCGGTCAGCCAGTGCCGGATGTGATCGACATGCCGTATTCGGGCAATAAACTGCACCCGACGCAAAAGCCCGTCGCGGCGCTGCTTCCGCTGGTGGATGCGTTCTGCCCGGCTGGTGGGTTGGTTCTGGACCCGTTTTGCGGTTCGGGTTCGTCGCTGGTGGCGGCGCAGCATCTCGGCCGTGAGTGGCTGGGGATGGAACTCGACGTAGAACACGCGGCAACGGCGACCCGGCGCCTGGCCTGGCACGCGGCGAAGAAAATAGCGGCATATAGGGAGTGAACGCCGCAGGGCCGACAATTCGGTTCTGCGGTGCCTCCTTCCTTGTCCTGTCTGTCCGCACAAATTTGCGCCGATCCGACTTCGCGGCTCGGCGGCGGGAAGATGAAAATAAGCGCCGCTCGCCGGGCGCGTGCCCGGCTCGCGGAATATTCTGGCAGACGCGGACGAACGCCATAACGTCGTACGATCGCGTTACGAGATCGACATATCTCCAAATGCAGTCTGCACAAAATTTTCCCGTTGCGCATCCTGATTGTCCTGCTGCCCGAAGCAGGCGCAAGAGGAAGGGTAACGCGATGCCGATATCAGATTGGCAGTCGCCGGCCGCTTACGAACACGCACAAGACATTGCTGCCGCCGGCATGGCCTGGGAATATCTTCGACGTGACGACGAATACCGTCGCGCGTTCCAGCGAATGACAACGCTTCCGGTTCCGAAGCTACGGGGCAGGAAAGCCTTTTCCGAACGATGGGGTTTGCGATTTCCCTGTCGATCCGGCGCAGCCTGCCGGCCGCACGCCTGTCTTCTGGATACCGGAACTCTCGCCTGACGTCATCGAGCTGCGCGCGGCTCTCGCTAACGCGGATAATCCGGCCGTCATGCCGGTCAACCTCGCTGAATTACCGGACCTCGTCGTGCGACTGGATGATGGTGAAGCGTGGCACGGTTACTGGCGGCCCGGCGCTTCATCACATCAGTTCTGGCTCCCGACACACCCGGTGGATGGAACTGTCGCCTATGTCGTCGTCCTGCCGCTTGATAAGCTGCTGGAGCTTCGCGCGGAGGCCGTGATGCGTTTATGGCGCGCGCTGGTTGGTCGGTCTGAGAGCAGGTGGGTGCATGATTTCCCGCAACAGACGCGGGATCGGCATATCCTGATGCTCAGGGCGCTTGACGGTCGGGCGGATGGTGCAAGCTATCGGAAACTCGCCGAGGCTTTGCTCGAGTTTAGAGGCAGAAAGGCTGACTGGGAAAACGATCCTCGTAAGAATCAGGTTCGTCGTCTCGTTGCCGATGGTCAGTATTATGTTCGTGGTGGTTATCGTGACCTGTTGCGTTATCCCATTCGGCTGTCTGAGCGCTGAGGTTCGACCGGTAAATGATCATTCTGTACGTGAACGTAATTGTAACCTGGTCGTGGCACCGAAAAGCGAAGATGCTTCGTAATTCTGACAGTCTGAGATTACCAGACTGATGCCTTGCTTTTCAGGTGCGGCAGGAGCGGTGATGAGAGTTTGTTACATCGAATTTTACCATACTAAAACTGTTCCATTGGTTTTGTCGCCTTTGACTGGCCTTGAATGAACTCAGAGACCGTTTGAGAATGTGTTGATGCGGTGGCTTGGGCGTGATTCAAGCTTGGGATGTGGACCCGAGCGAGCCGTGGCCGGATGGCTGGATTTAAGAAGCGGTCGAAGCGCTACCCGACCGATCTGACGGACGAGGAATGGCTGTTCATTCAGCCGCTTTTGAATAGCCCCTAGTTTTCTAGACGCCTTGAGCATTCAAAATCTGCTGTTGTTCGAACTGCACGGGTGACAGCATCCCGTTCCTGACGTGCTTGCGCACCGGGTTATAGAACATTTCGATGTAGTCAAACACGTCCTGCCGGGCTTCCTGGCGCGTTTTGTAGGTTCGGCGTCGGATGCGCTCGCGCTTGAGCGATGAGAAAAAACTTTCCGCTACAGCATTGTCGTGGCAATTGCCGCGGCGGCTCATCGAGTGTTCCAGATTGTGAGCCCGTATGAAGGCAATCCAGTCCATGCTGGTAAACTGGCTGCCCTGATCCGAGTGGATCAGCACCCGGCTTTTGGGCTTTCGTCGCCAGATGGCCATATGGAGCGCCTGCAGCACCACATCCGTGGTCTGGCGGCTCTGCATCGACCAGCCCACGACACGACGCGAATAGAGGTCGAGCACAACTGCCAGGTAGGCAAACCCTTCCATGGTGCGGATATAGGTGATGTCTGTGACCCATACCCTGTCGGGCGCCTCGACATCAAACTGCCGGGCCAGCGTGTTGTCGATGACGAGGGATGGCCTGCCACGGGCCTATCCTGAATTTCGTGTGTTTGGTGTGATGCTGAGGAAGGAGAAGCATCATGGCCCGACGCAAGAAGCCGGTGATCCCTGACGATGTTCTGGACCAGGTTCTGG
>NZ_JABEQL010000052.1:0-2500 GCF_014174215.1 Gluconacetobacter tumulicola
CCTTCAGGTTATGAGCCTGACGAGCTACCGGGCTGCTCCACCCCGCGTGGGTGTAGGGTAGACTGGAAGACCTGGCGGCGACCGACTTTCCCGCGTCTTAAGACGCAGTATCATAGGCGCAGGGGCATTTCACGGCCGAGTTCGGGATGGGATCGGGTGGATCTTTCCCCGCCATAGCCACCAGGTCGTCCAGTCCACCCTGTGGTGGGGTGTTGGGCGTGTGAGGTTGGTGTTTTTTTTGTGAGTGTGAGTGTGCGTGGATGATTTCTGTGCATGTGTGTTTGCCTGTGTTAGCAGGCGGTGTGAGTGAGCCTATTGGGCGATTAGGACCAGTTAGCTGCACGCATTACTGCGCTTTCACATCTGGCCTATCGACGTGATGGTCTATCACGGCCCTCGGGGAGACCTAGTTTTGAGGTGGGTTTCTCGCTTAGATGCTTTCAGCGATTATCCCGTCCAGACTTAGCTACCCGGCTGTGCCGCTGGCGCGACAACCGGTACACCAGAGGTCTGTTCATCCCGGTCCTCTCGTACTAGGGACAAATCCTCTCAAGTCTCCAACACCCACGGCAGATAGGGACCGAACTGTCTCACGACGTTCTAAACCCAGCTCACGTACCACTTTAATCGGCGAACAGCCGAACCCTTGGGACCTGCTCCAGCCCCAGGATGTGATGAGCCGACATCGAGGTGCCAAACCTCCCCGTCGATGTGGACTCTTGGGGGAGATCAGCCTGTTATCCCTAGAGTACCTTTTATCCGTTGAGCGATGGCCCTTCCACGCGGGACCACCGGATCACTATGGCCGACTTTCGTCTCTGATCGAGCTGTCACTCTCACAGTCAGGCGGGCTTATGCCATTGCACTCAACAGTCGATGTCCGACCGACCTGAGCCCACCATCGCGCGCCTCCGTTACACTTTGGGAGGCGACCGCCCCAGTCAAACTGCCCACCATGCAGGGTCCCGGACCAGGCTTACTGGTCTCGGTTAGACATCAGAAACAGTCAGGGTGGTATTTCAAGGATGGCTCCACCGGAACTGGCGCCCCGGTTTCAAAGCCTCCCACCTATCCTACACAGAATGTCTCTGATGCCACTGCAAAGCTGCAGTAAAGGTTCATAGGGTCTTTCCGTCTGACCGCGGGTACCCCGCATCTTCACGGGGAATTCAATTTCGCTGAGCCGATGCTGGAGACAGCGGGGAAGTCGTTACGCCATTCGTGCAGGTCGGAACTTACCCGACAAGGAATTTCGCTACCTTAGGACCGTTATAGTTACGGCCGCCGTTTACCGGGGCTTCAATTCAGTGCTTGCACACCTCCTCTTAACCTTCCGGCACCGGGCAGGCGTCAGGCCGTATACGTCGTCTCTCGACTTCGCACAGCCCTGTGTTTTTACTAAACAGTCGCTACCCCCTGGTTTGTGCCACCCGCCTATGGTTGCCCAAGGACGGGTCTCGCTTATCCCGAAGTTACGCGAGTAATTTGCCTAGTTCCTTCAGCATCGTTCTCTCAAGCGCCTTGGTATTCTCTACCAGTCCACCTGTGTCGGTTTCGGGTACGGTCTATATGCCAGAGCTATTTCCTGGAATGCGCAAAAAGCCAATCCAATCCGATAAGGACTGACAACATCTTGCATTCGTCACTTCTGGCAGGCCCAGGAATATTCACCTGGTTTCCATCGACTACGGCTTTCGCCCTCGCCTTAGGGGCCGGCTCACCCTGCGCGGATTAACCTTGCGCAGGAACCCTTGGACTTTCGGCGACAGTGTTTCTCGCACTGTTTGTCGCTACTCATGTCAGCATTCGCACTTCCGATATCTCCAGAGAGGGTCACCCCGTCTCCTTCACAGACTTACGGAACGCTCCGCTACCGCGCATTCAAAGAATGCACCCACAGCTTCGGCACGTGGCTTGAGCCCCGTTACATTTTCGGCGCAGGGTTTCTAATAGACCAGTGAGCTATTACGCTTTCTTTAAAGGATGGCTGCTTCTAAGCCAACCTCCTGGTTGTTTTGGAATCCCCACATCCTTTCCCACTTAGCCACGATTTGGGGGCCTTAGCTGGTGGTCTGGGCTGTTTCCCTCTCGACGATGGACCTTAGCACCCACCGTCTGTCTGCCAGGCTAAACTTCCGGGTATTCGGAGTTTGGTTAGGTTTGGTAAGGCTTTGGGCCCCCCTAGCCCATCCAGTGCTCTACCCCCCGGGGTCAACACCTGACGATCTACCTCAATAGATTTCGCGGAGAACCAGCTATCTCCGAGTTTGATTGGCCTTTCACCCCTAGCCACAGCTCATCCCCGACTTTTTCAACAGGCGTGGGTTCGGCCCTCCAGTGCGTGTTACCGCACCTTCAGCCTGGCCATGGCTAGATCACTCGGTTTCGGGTCTTCTGCCAGCAACTCGTCGCCCTATTCAGACTCGCTTTCGCTTCGCCTACACCTAACGGCTTAAGCTCGCTGCAAACAGAAACTCGCTGACCCATTATACAAAAGGTA
>NZ_JABEQL010000053.1 GCF_014174215.1 Gluconacetobacter tumulicola
CCATGGCAAAGGCCCAGTTCGCCATTCTCTTCGGTGAACGCTTCGCACGCGCCACCGTCTGATCAACAACGTGAACAACGCCTCGCACACGAAATTCCTGACAGTCCCTATGGGACCGCCCGCCGCGAAGCGCAGAAGACGCGCGTGGATCGCTACCAGGTCACATTGCCGGTCAGATTTTCAGGCGTGGTCGGGCCGGAATCACCGGAATCAGATGTCCTGGTCCTCTTCATCTTCATCGCCGTCGTCGCCGTAGACCGGTTCGACGGTGATGGTGTCGTTGTTGCCGGTGCGGAGGGATTCGGCGTCACGCTCGGCGTCTTCTTCGGTCTCGTAGAGCTTGCCGTCGTCCGGGTCGTCGTTCCAGCCCGCTTCAGGGTCCCAGAACTGGACCTCGTCGTCGCCGATTTCCCGGATCACGAGATAGCCGACGATCACGTCGTTTTCGTCTTCCATGATGTCCCCCTTCTTCCTGCTGGACGGCCGACGTATGGACGATGCTGCCAAAAAAGGAAGGGAAAAAATGCCGCGACGGTGATGTGGGCGCGGGTTCCCCGGTTTATGACAGTATGGATACGCTAGGCAGGCCGGGAGAAAGGTCCTAAGAGCGGATGATGGTTGCGATGCGTGACAGGGGAGCGAGGTGGCGGGCCGCATGGCCGCTGGTTCTGCTTGCACTGGTTGCGCGGCTGGCGCTCGGTGGGCTGGCGAGCCCGCAGGCGGTGTTCGACGATCCGCTGGCGCAACTGGCCAGCCTGTCGGTGTTCTGCGACAGCGATCATCCTGTGATGCCGGGCCCCGAGGGGTCGCATCATGGTGAGGGGCATGCGGACGGGTTCATCCTGTTTGCTGAGGCGCTCGATACGCCGGCCCTGGCGGTGGGCAGTACGGCTTTCGTGGTCCGGTGTGCCGTCGCAACCGGGATGGGCTGGGTGTTTCCGCCCGTGCGCGGGCCGCCCTTCCGACACCGTTTCAGCCTTTATCCGCAGGGGCCGCCCGCCCAGGCCTGAGGGCCTGATTGGAAATGCGGGCTGGCGGCGCGTCCTGCGTGCGTTTTCCGTGTTCCGCGGCGATCGGCCATCGAGGCCGCTTTCGCTTGCCATCGCGCATCTTCAATCAGGCTCGACATACGTTCCCGCGACCCCTGTGCCCTGGCGCGGTGGGTTTTCGTGTCGTTCTTTCAGGTCTGAGTCGATGCCTATCAGAATCATCCATACCCGCTTGCCGCGGGCGATCGCCGGCGTGCTGGCGCTGGCGTGCGGCCATGCCGCGTTTGCCCAGTCGGCCGAAATGGACCATCACGCCGCCATCCCGCCCGCGCGGTGGCCCGTCAAGCGTTCGGCCCCTGTCGTGCCCCTGGCGCCACCGGCCGAGCGGATTACCGTGACGGGCTCGGCCCGTGGGCCGGCGACGATCCGGCCGGCCGGGCAGACGACCTACAGCGCCGCACGGAGCAGCTTCGCCAACCAGGTCGGGCAGAGTGTGGCCGATATGGTCGTGACCGTTCCCGGTGTCAGCTTCGTCGCGGGGAACGGGCCGCGCGATGTCGTCGTTTCGGTGCGCGGGTCGGGGGACCGGCAATCTTACGGGATGAAGAATATCCAGGTGCTGGAGGATGGGTTTCCGGTCACGCAGCCGGACGGCACGGCGCGGTCGGACCTGATCGACCCGCATGCCTATGACGGTGTCGATGTCTTCCAGGGGCCGGCCTCTACCGTGTACGGCAATTACGCGATCAATGGCGCGATCAATTTCCGCACCCGGAATGGCGCGGATATCCATGGGCTGGAACTGGGATCGGATTTCGGCAGTTTCGGCATGTTCAACAATTACGTCACGTTGGGCGTTGGCGGACGGTCGTATGATCTGACGGTCTTTGGCAGCGATGTGCGGGGCAATGGCTTTATCGCCAACAGCAGCTATGCGACCTCGACCGAGAATGCGCGGCTGCGTGTCAACCTGACGGACCGAGACCGGCTGATCCTGAAATTCGTCAACAACGTCACCGACGCCTTCCTGCCGTTGCGGCTGTCGCTGGGGCAGTATCGCCTCAATCCGTACCAGCAGGGCTGTGCCGTTGCCGCGAATGCGGCGGCGGGGTGCGCCACGGTGAATTTGCTGGTCAATGGCCGGTATGGCGCGACGGCGGCCCGCACGCCACAGCAGGCGGGATTGGGCCGGTTCGACCGGCGGACCATCGTCGGGCTGCGCTGGGAGCATGATTTCGACAGCCGGACCACCTGGCGCAACCAGTTTACCTACGACCAGCGGCATATCGACCAGCCGACCTCGGTTGCCAGTTATGTGGGGCCGTATGATTCCTACAATGCCAGCAGCGATGTGACGAACCGCGCGCGTCTGGGGACCACGAACTTGACGACGTTCGGCGGCGTCAGCTTCGATTATCTGGATTTCGGATCGCAGGTCTATAACGTCACGCCGGCAGGCGGGGCGACGCGTGGCGGGCTGAACGGGACCTCGTACGGGCATCAATGGAATCTCGGTGCCCGTTTCCAGGAGGATTGGCAGTTTGCGCCGCAATGGCATGCGGTGATCGGGCTGGGGGGCACCTATTCCGATCTTGGGGCGATCCAGAACCTGTATAAATATAGTGATGCCGGGCAGAGCGTCAGCGCGATCACGGCCAATCGCTTTTTCTTCAATCTGGCGCCGGAGGCGGCGCTGATCTATGCGCCGGATCGGGACTGGACGCTGCATGCGCGCGTCGGCACCGCCTATGCCACGCCGACGACGTCGAACCTGTTCGTGACCCCGCAGGGAAATTACGGCAACAACACGAATCTGAAGAGCGAGACCAGCGTGGGTGTCGATCTGGGTGCGGACTGGCATCCGTTGCCCACGCTCGATCTTCAGGCCACCGGGTTCTACGAATTCTACAATAACGAGCTGGTCAGCCAGTCGGCCGGGGTCAACACGATCAGCGCCTTCACCTTCAACGCTCCGGCATCGCAGCATCGGGGTGTCGAGCTGGGGGCGGAATGGACGCCGCTGTCGCATGCCCTGCCGGGTGGGCGAGTCAGGCTGAGCTACACATACGACAACCAGATCTACACCGATTATACCGAGAGGCTGTCCGGCAGCGGGTTGTCGCGCACGTTCGATCGCAGTGGCAAGAGCATTCCCGGTGTAGTCCCGAATTTTCTGAATGCGCGTTTTCTCTACGACCAGCCGGATGGGCCGCTGGAAGGGCTGGGCGGCTATGTCGAGGTGACCTGGCGGAGCGATTACTGGCTGGACAATGCCAATCGCCTGCGCGCGCCGGCCTATCAGCTGGTGAACCTGGAGCTGCATTACGATCCGCCGAAACGTCTCGGCTGGGTGCACCGGCTGCATACCTATATCGAGGTGCAGAATCTTGCCAACCAGACTTACGTTGCCGGGGCGACGAACATTGCCGACGTACTGCAGGCCGATGGCACGCAGGCCGGGGCGGCGGTTCTCGCGACCCGGACCGGGTCGATCTATGCCGGGTCGCCGCGTGCCGTCTTCGGCGGCGTGCGTGTGCATTTTTGAAGGGGGAGCGGAGCATGCGTGAGGGGCGATCCGCCTTCTGGCCCGACTATCGGACGATCTGGCGCTGGCATATGCTGGCGGGATTGTTCTGCCTGCCTTTCGTCGCCTTTCTGGCGCTGACGGGGGCGATCTATCTGTTCAAGCCGCAGGTCGATGATCTGATCGACTGGCGTTACGACCATCTGGCGGTGGCGGGTGCGCCGGCCGCGCCGTCGGCGGAGGTGCGGGCGGCGCTGGAGGCGGTGCCGGGCAGCCGGTTCATGGCCTATGAACTGCCGCGCCCAGGGCATGGCGCGGCCAGAATCATTGTCCTGCGGGGTGGTGAGGCGATCCGGGTCTATGTCGATCCGTCGTCGCTGGCCATCCTGAAGCAGGTGCCGGAGGAGGCGCGGTTCGAGCGGCTGGTGTTCAAGCTGCATGGGCAATTGCTGCTGGGCAATGTGGGGTCGGTCATCATGGAGATGGTCGCGTCCTGGACCATCGTGCTGATCCTCACCGGCCTGTATCTGTGGTGGCCGCGAGGGCGCAGCGGGTTGGCGGGTATTCTCTATCCGCGCCTCGGCCTGGCCGGGCGGGCGCGGTGGCGCGACCTGCATGCCGTGAGCGGAGTCTGGCTGTCGCTGGTCCTGGCGCTGTTTCTTGTGTCCGGCCTGCCATGGTCGTTTGTGTGGGGGCATGCGCTGCAATCGGTCGAGCAGCGGGTGGGGCGGCTGATGGCGGTGCAGGATTGGGAGATCGGCGCCGTTCCGGTGCGGGACACCATTGCCGGGCATCGGGTTGTGGCCCATGCCGACATGGATGGCATGGCCGGCATGCCGGGCATGGAGATGGGCGGCGGGCAGGCGGTCGCGCCGGATGGTCTTGTAGGGCTCGACGATGTGGTGGCGACGGGTGTGCGGCTGGGGCTGCCGGCGCCGGTGCTTGTGACCCCGCCGGCGGCGGCCGGGGCGGCGTGGCAGGTGCGGTCGGATACGCAGGATCGGCCGCTTCGGGCCAGCGTGCAGGTCGCCCCGGATGGAGCGGTGATGTCGCGGCAGGATTTTGCGGGCAAGGGGTTGGTCGATCGCGCCGTCGGCTATGGTGTGGCGGCGCATGAGGGGCAGTTGTTCGGCTGGCCCAACCAGTTGCTCAACCTGCTGGTGGCCAGCGGGCTGGCGACCATGAGCATTGCCGCGACCATTCTGTGGCTGCGGCGGCGCCCGCCGGGCGGCTGGGGCGTGCCGGCCGCCCTGCCGGGACGGCGTGTGGGCGTCGGTGCCGTTCTGGTGATGGTTCTGCTGGGCGTGTTGCTGCCGGAACTGGGGATATCGCTTTTGCTGCTGGCGGCGGCGGCATGGGTGATGGGGCGCCGCGTTCGGGCGGACCGCACGGAGACGGTTTGAAAAGTCGGGTTGCCGGCAACGAGCCCGTCAGAATCTGATCGGACCTGTGGGCTGGTGAGCGAGAGCGGCCCTGATGGCCGTGTTGGGGTGGACGGCCCCCACGGCATCATGTGCCAAGGTTCAGGGGGTCATCACACTGAACCCAGGAGCCGCCCATGAGCGAGTTTAAACGCATTGCCATC
>NZ_JABEQL010000054.1 GCF_014174215.1 Gluconacetobacter tumulicola
TCGATCAGTGGCTCCCAAACCGCCCACGCTTCGTCGGTGAAAATCTGTGTCGCATTGCTTTCACTCATTCCTCATATATAGGAATAACCTACAAGATCTAACAGGCCCTAGATATGAAAATCAAAACATTGAACGCATTACCCGCTTCCGGGAAAACCGAAGCGGCAATCGAGCACATCGCTCAGAACCTTGGTTCGAGATTCAACCATATTATATGGGTCTCACCAACCACGGACCTGCTAGAAGATATCAAGCAACGCATGATCGACAAAGGTATTCCGAATCATCAGATCAACGTCATACATACCTACAACACCCAGAACGTCGCGGAAGCCATCAAAGCGCACCGCTTTGATCGTGGCCAGAATAGTATTCTAATGATCACCAGTTCATCGGTTCAGTGGATCGAAGAATACCAAATCTCATGTGATTTCATGGTTGTTGACGAAGAGATCAAGGCGGTTGAAATCATGACAGAGAAATACACCGATGCGGCATCACGCGCTTTCTGCGAACGCTATATCGTATTCGACGACCATCCCACGAACGTAGAACTGATGTTGCCCAGACTTAGTTCCAAGATGAAGAGCCTGGACCGCACGGATTCGGTTTACCTGCGTGCGTTCAAGGACCTATTTGATCGCATGGAATCGAATGCCTACGAAGTGATTGCTTTGCGCGCGTCGGTAGAGAGCTTTTCCGATGAGACGACGCCACAGATATTCTTTGCTGTCATTTTGAAGCCTGACTTTTTCAAAAGAGCCAGAGAATGCCTCGTTTTAGGATTTGGTATCGAACAGTCGATAATGGGCCTAATCTATAGTCGATATTTCGAAGTTGAGTTCACCGAATCAGACCTCGCCGGACATCTCCGTTTCACCCGCTACGGTGCCCATGTCGATGTCAAATACATACTCGGTGGATCATGGGGTAACAGCAAGATCCAGACGCAAGATTATGCGCCTAAGATAGCCAGTCACGTGAAAGAGCAGATTAAGGAGAAATCTCTCTATCGTTGGAATCTACCCGATTCCACGGGTCGCACGTATGACTTTCACGCCCCCTCGGAATGGGAAGAGATACCTGCCGTCGTTCATGGTCTGAACAAGCCCGAATGGACCGCCATCAAATCTGTTGTGCTGATGAATAACTTTCGATGCGCACCAAACGAGAACAAGCTCTACAAGGCAATAGGAATCAGCCAAGAGGAAGCAGACCGAGGCAGGCATGGTTCGATGATCGCTCAGGAAATGACCAGGAGCGCAATCCGTTTGAACCGAGACATAACAGTGACGGTTCTGGATAAGATGACTGCCGACTACCTCGAGACATTGTTCAAAAACACATCGATTACCGTATCGCAGATGACACCCGCCTTGACCGTAAAGACACCCGAGAAGAGAGGACCAAAGCCAAAATATGCGACCAATGAAGCGAAGAAAGAGGCAGAACGAGACCAGGCACGTGAACGCATGAGACGTCAGCGTGAGAGAAGACGAGCAGCTTGAATAACAGAAAGGAACAAAAATGAACCCGAGACTCAAAAATGACCCACGCTGCCTTGATAAATTCAAGGACTTCGTCGAAACGCACGACAAGCCATTTCGTGATGAAATAGACAAGATACCTGCCTCGCAACTCTTCACATACGAGGAACGAAAAGCGGTTTTCACGAAGTACTATGAACCCCACCAAGTCACAGAGAAGATGAACATATGGTATGATGGAGGTCCAATCTTCTCAATCGGTGATGA
This sequence comes from Gluconacetobacter tumulicola, assembly GCF_014174215.1. Taxonomy (GTDB): domain Bacteria; phylum Pseudomonadota; class Alphaproteobacteria; order Acetobacterales; family Acetobacteraceae; genus Gluconacetobacter; species Gluconacetobacter tumulicola. The sequence goes on from NZ_JABEQL010000054.1 coordinate 1,755, forward strand.
GAGTTGGATGTTCTATCGAAGCGCGGCAAAAAATGCCCTTGTTGTCACACACGCCATTGGACCATTCGGTACAGGGCAACGAACAGAATACGAGGTGAAGGTCTGATGAAAAGTGACGGCTATCTGAGACGTTGTAGGAACTGTGGTGAGGCTTTTTCAAAGCCCGCCCACCTCAACAAGGCCATTCATCTTCAAAGAGAAGATGATGGCTTATTGGGAACAGAATGGGTGCCCAAATAGATAGCGCCGAAGCTATAAATCAGACTTCTGAACTTCCTGTAAGCGAAAATACCGGCCATCTATCTCAAAGGCAGGAAAGACCTCGCAGTCTGCATACGTGCTGGAGTATTGAGTGCCCCAGACATCAAGGTCTTCTTTGAAAGACATTCCACCGCTATCTGCGCCATAGTCTCTCTGCTGCCCCAAACGTCTCAGATCTTGTTCATGCTCTCCTTTTTGGATGGCTATTTCTTTAACCTTTTCTAAGACAGCGGCGGAGGTAGAGTTTTCGAGTTCTACACACACCGTTATCCGCCTATCGTCTCCAGAGCTAACATATGAGGGGAATCCACCTCTGCCAGGACCTAACGTCCCGATCCTATTGAACTGAATATTAGCCAAAGTCACCAGCTTCATAAGAGCCTCTCTTCATACAAAAAGGGAGTGGCGACTACCACTCCCTGCTAATGATTAGAAACTCACTCGGTCCGCCAATGGTCAGGCACTCCTTTGGAAGTCCTCCGAACACGTTCGATACGGACAGCGCCGCCGTGGGCGTGTTCATTTGCCCAATCAATGGCCTCGCGCTGGGTCGATGCGACATGGCTCGCCCGCTCTGAGTTGGGACGCCTTACAGCGTAATCACCTTGAGAACGCTGCTCGACAAAAAGGTCATCTTTATGCGTCATGGCAGATTTCCTATGAGGCGTCGCTCCACGACATATGGTAGCACATCGCTCGAACGACACCATATCTCGCGCCGAAAGCGGATTTCAAGTACTATATGATGTGTCGGAATGGCCGGTAGTGCGCCTCCCCCTTGTCCGCACATGTAAACCCTGTGACTATTCTGCCAGCCCGCGATAACTCCTATGCGGACATGCGATGCTTGCCAACCTGCCCAGCTAGAGCGAGTATAGAGGTCCTTTCGAAGGGGCTTTCCAAGTATGTCAATCGACAGCCGACTTTTAACCAACTCCTTTGTCTGTCCGTATCCTAGTTGCGGAACAAGGAGCCATCAGTCTTGGTATATATGTCATGGAATCCCTATCAGTCAGGGGCTACTAAGTTCCCACAGGTCCGCATATATTTCAAATCTTGACCCGTCTGATAAAATAATTTCAAAACCCGGATCATTATCAGGACTCGCTCAAGGCTACCACGTAGTTCCGATTTTACTGTCGTCATGTATGACATGTCGGCAAATGGCTGTCTGGATGTTTGGTCGGCTGGCGTTTCCCGAACCCATGGCATTTCAACCTCCCGCTGACCTACCAGCTGAATGCTTGGCCGACTTTATCGAGGCTTGTGCTGTAGCTCCACATTCACCACGGGCTGGCGCTGCTTTGATGCGTTCATGCCTCGAGGGCTTGTTGAAGAAGGGGGCCTATCCTGAATTTCGTGTGTTTGGTGTGATGCTGAGGAAGGAGAAGCATCATGGCCCGACGCAAGAAGCCGGTGATCCCTGACGATGTTCTGGACCAGGTTCTGG
>NZ_JABEQL010000055.1 GCF_014174215.1 Gluconacetobacter tumulicola
GTCCATGGCAAAGGCCCAGTTCGCCATTCTCTTCGGTGAACGCTTCGCACGCGCCACCGTCTGATCAACAACGTGAACAACGCCTCGCACACGAAATTCCTGACAGTCCCGTGATAGACGGCGCGGCTGTTCGAACTATCAAGGCTCGATACCATTGATCCGCCGCTGAAGGACATCGGATAGCCATTGGATCGTTCAGGGCAGATATCCCAGCCCATCAAGCATCCCTTCAAATCTGCTCTTGCGAGGTCGAAGGCATCGCTGGCAGCTTGGTATCCGGTGTCATCGGTTGTCATGTCGAGAACAACGACCACCTGATAGGTTGTTGTCTCGTAGGCCATATAACCCGGCATATTCTCGTTTTCAGATGCCGTGGTCATTGGAACCAATACGCCTGCGAATGGCATATCAGTTTGATTGATGGTCTGTTGGTTCATCATCCGGTTGATATCCGCGATACCGGAGACCTTTTTGAAGTATGTTGTCTTGTCTCGTATTCTCTTAATCACATCGACTGTTCTGGGTATTGGTGCTGTCATGGCTTCTCCATTTTGAGTTGTAATATGGCTTCAAGGCGCTTTTCGATTTCGGGACGCATCTGATCGAGGACGGTCGAGAGATAGGGACGGGGAGCAACGACTGATCCGTTATTCAGGGTTGCGCCTGCTTCCAGGGCGGTCGCGTATCTCGCGGTGTCGATGATCGTCACCTTGTTGTTCTTGACCTGGACCCGGATGAGCTTGGCGAGGTTGCCGGTCCAGCTTGCCGGCGCTTGGCCTGGCTGGCTCGCTTTATGAGGGCTCTTACTGGCCTGGGATCGGATGAGCGCCTGCGTCTTCTTCTTGATCTCGTTACCGATCAGGCGAAGCTCTTTCTTCAAAGCGTCTTTGTTCAGGATAAGCTGGCCGGGATCGCTGAGTTGGAATCTGATCGTCGGCATCAGGGAGCGCCCGTCTGCTTCGACAGATGGCACGTCAGGTATCTGTTCTCCTGTTCGACGGCCATTTGCCTGACCACCTGATAATAGACCGTGATGACCGACCTATCGGGCTGGCGCACCTGCTGGGAGACGTAGGTGAAGGCGTTGAGGTCGGAGCGGTAGCGGGTTCTGAGGATCGACGTGAAATCCCTCATGTTCTCCTGAACGCCGTTGACGACAGGGAAGGGGTTCACGTCGAAGAGTTCGCCATACTCGTATCTGGGGTTGGTCAACTGTTTAGTGTTGCCACGGCCATCTTCTGTCTCGGCCTGTTCCCAATCATAGAACGTCAGCTTTTGAAGAAATTTGCCCTCATCAATGATGCTACTGGTCATGGTCTGACGCCGAACGAGAAGCGTTGATGAAGATCCAGCAGGGAGTCGATGAAGCTGTTTGTGAGGCCGATCTCGTCAGCGCCACGGTTCTTGTACATGCGCTTGGTCATCTCTTTGATGGCCAGTGTCAGGGTGGTTGGGATGCTCGATGTGTCTGGTGCGATGCCGCCGATATAGCTGATCACCATGTGGCTATGAGTGCGGTACAGGTCATTCAGGTTGTAGTTGAAGGACATCTGGATGCGCGCTGGGTCAGTCGTGATATCAGCGAAGAAATCGACACCCTCGGTCAGTGTGACGTCATCAGCGCCCCACATGGCTGCCGTGACGCCTGTGATGCTCTGTGCGCCGGTTGGTAGGTTGATCCACTGGCCCTGGTTCGTGCCGAAGCCGAAGACCCCTGTGCCGCTGCTGAGAAACGAACGGAAGAAGTAGTCGTCTTGAGCCATTTCGCCTTTAGCGATGACCCATGTGATGGGCGTATAGACGAGAAAGTCGCCTATGCGGTCCTGAACGTAATCCTGAGCCGTTTGTGCCAGAGCTTGGATCAAGGTCGCTTGCGAGGGGTCGAGGACCGCGCAATAGTCCATCAGGTCATCAACATCTATGACTAGGGGAGGCTTGGTTCCTTTTAGGTTGGATATCATCGCATTCCCCTTATTTGGTTATCTTGTCGGGGATGGATTCAGTGATCTGGATAAGCTCCGCACATCCGAGTTCGATGAGCTTCAAGCCTACCTGTGGTCTAACGGTTAATGTCTGACCTAGCTGGAACTTCTTATGGGTCTTTGTTATCTTTATGAGCATTGGATACCTCAAGCGGTTGTTTGAGGTATTTATTTAGGAATATGATATATTATGTTTGACCATTCTCGATTTCAGTAATCATCATATGGATTTCTTTGTATGTTGCGTTTAGATAATCGTATATATTTTTTTCTCTTGTATCGAGCTTGGCATAAACGAGCCTATTTTGAAATGTTTTATCACTTATTTCTATATAAACGTCAAGATCTATATAAGATGATATAATGTACAGTAGCCGATCCTTATTATTTTCTACGTTTAATAGAATATGAAATGATTGGTATATCATTTTGACTCTTTTGGAAAACGTGACATATTCACTCATTAAATCACGCCTTGTCATATCATCACATTTTATCTTCCTGAGTGAGGCTGATGTATCCTCGCAGAGTTTTTTTAAGATATCATTAGCTACTGAGAATTCGTCTACATCAACACTTCGCTTTGATATCTCTTCTGTTCTATCGGAGGCTCGTTTGGCCCACATCGCTGCGATACAAGCAACTATGACAGCTAAAAGAGATCCTAACGCAGATGCCCAGTCAGCAACAGATCCCCACTCGATACATGAAGTAAGCAAAGGTGGATAAGTCGGTGTAAAAGCTCCTAACCCAACAACGATACAGATACTTACGAGCGAGAGAGATAGTTGTGCTTTATTCACGTTACTGCGATCTCAGCTATTTGGTGGTCGATGACTGGGGCTCTACATCAGACGGATGAGAATGCGCTCTCTCAACTCGTCTCTCGGCCGTCGCGTCGATCAATACGGTCTCTCTCGGGTTGAGGGAGAGTCGCAAAAACACCACTGATCTTTTTCGCGCGAGTGATCTGATCGTCAACGATATAGCCGATCAAACTCACCAATGTCTGGAAATGGTCGCCCGTGTCATCTGCCAACATAGGTATCTCGTGAGCGGCATGTAGAGCTTTGTTCCCTGCCACCCGAACATAATCCATTGCCTGCTGAATCGTATCATCACAACGGTTCTCAGCGACTAGCTTCTTGATTGCGTCACTCGGATTGTCTTTTCCAGTGACCTTCTTCGGGACTGTCAGGAATTTCGTGTGCGAGGCGTTGTTCACGTTGTTGATCAGACGGTGGCGCGTGCGAAGCGTTCACCGAAGAGAATGGCGAACTGGGCCTTTGCCATGGAC
>NZ_JABEQL010000056.1 GCF_014174215.1 Gluconacetobacter tumulicola
AGAACCTGGTCCAGAACATCGTCAGGGATCACCGGCTTCTTGCGTCGGGCCATGATGCTTCTCCTTCCTCAGCATCACACCAAACACACGAAATTCAGGATAGGCCCCCGAGGATATGAGGCTTGATGTCGATCACATCATTCCCATCGAAGTCGATCCATCGTTGAAATATGAAACGTCGAATCTGCGTGTTCGCTGTATCCGTCATCACTCAATCAAAACTGTCCGTGAGAACGCCCACTGCCTGGATTCCAATCTCAGGAAGCCAAAGCAATGGTGGATGAGTGATGAATGGGATAACGATGAAGAGCAAGAAGCCCCGGTTTAAGGCCGGGGCTTTCTCATTTCCTTCCTTTTCCGATTTCCTTTTCTCGGATTTCGGCAATCTGATTTGCTCTCTTGGTCCACCATTCAAGCTCACCGAGATTCATATGGTAAGCTGAACAGGGATCATTCTCGTTTACGTGCGGCCATTCAAAAAATAGGATCAGTTCTCTGATGTTGTATCGGAGTTGATCGAGATAGTCGCTCGTTATCGTATGAGCATTCAGGTTGCCAAAAAATCGTCGATGGCCTTTATCACTGCTCCTGGCATGATCGCTAGATCAAGGGGAGAAAGATCCGTTACCGTTTGGTATAGGAAATCGTTGGCCTCTGCTGTGCCCGTCGGAGTGCCGTCATTCTTGCCAAGTGCGACTTTGATCTCTGAATAGTTGGGTTTTCGAACGGTGATCTTCTTATGTCCAGAAATGGCTGGTGAAAGATCAATCTCTAATGTTTCGTCGGTCTTAATGGTGATTTTTGCCATATCGTTCTCCTGAATGTCTTCGTTATTCGTTCGATGGATTTGTCCATCGTCATATTTATGAGGATCAGGAGATTGATGGCTCAGGGGAGGGGCGCTGTGCGAGCCCCTGAGAGCGTCGCTAGCAGCTTCTTAGGCCGCTTGCGTAAGCAACACGCTGCCCGCGCGTGAGCGCGCTGTGCGGACTTCTACGGGCTTCTACGGGGTAGGCCCAGCTTCTCGCATACCCACAATCCGAACCAGAGGAACGGCGTGAAGAGAATAATCACGAGCCAGCCGAGCAGCGAGAGCAATGCTGTGACGATCGGCCAGAGGATAAAGAATCCGATAAGCAATAATACAATAAGGGTAATCATGTAAGCTCCTTGTGCTTGTGTTTCCTCTTGTTATTTCCTGCTGATGTGGCCGGGCAAGAAGTATTTAGGTTGCGCTCAATAAATATATAGCACGGCTGATGGCAAACATATCATGAGGGCTGCTCGGAGCATTGGGCTCAATCCATCAGTCGTGCTTATCGAGGCACGAAGTGGAAACAAGCAAAACGGGCATTCAGCTTATCACTCATTATGAAGGGTGTTCTCTTTCTTCCTATCCTGATGTTGGTGGCATTTGGACGATTGGCTATGGGACGACAGGACCCGATATCAAAGAAGGAATGACGATCACTCAGTGCGATGCTCTGTCATTGCTTTCCAATGATCTCAAGGCATTCGAGAATATGTTGAACAAGCGTCTTCCCAATCCCATCAAGCAAAATGAGTTCGATGCCCTTATGAGCTTTCTCTATAACGTGGGTCCAGGTGGTAGGTCGAAAGACGGCCTATTCGAGTTGAAATTGGGTCGGCCATCATCACTCTGGTCATATGTCGTTGGAGGTCAGATGAACCTCGCCGCGTCTCAGTTCCAACTTTGGAATAGGGTCGGCGGCGTGGTCGTTCATGGACTGTCTCTGCGTCGTCATAGTGAGGCAATGCTCTTCTCGACCAACCGGTTAGTATTTTAATCCCGTATAGAGAAGAAGCGATAAAAGTCCGATCAGGAATAGGTGTCGTATCGAGAATGCCAGAAGGATCGAGATATAGATGACACGAAGTATGGGCCAGAAGTGTCCCTTGATCCATATCCATAAACTGATGATAAAATTTGTATCCGTGGTCATGATGGCTCCTTAAACGACGGTAGATGGAAGAGCCTGATGAACACGGGGCGGAGGAATGTTCATGCCGCCTCCGCTCTTTGCTCGTGCCTTAACTCGGTCGTCACTGACGTTGACGTTTAATGTATGGTTGAAATCCTGTGCTTGTGTCGCGCCTGCTATCTGCGTGCCTGCTACGCGGGCTTGTGTCTGTGCCTGATTGTTGTTGGCGTCTGCTAATCTGCTGTTCGAGTTGGTTGCCTGAGCAAGAATCTGTGTGTTCTGCTTCGTTGCTGCCAACTGGTCATTGATTGCCGTGATATACTTCGTTGGATCGGTTCCGAAGCCATCGCGACTGGAAACGCCTATGCTGAGGTATTTGCTTGCTCCGCCGGCACCTGAGTTATGGGCAAGACCCAAGATGCCAAGGCGCTGTTCGGCTGACATTCCCGCAAAGGTCGATGAATGACCCATGAGGTATTTCTGGTTGTCCATCGTGTAGCGGGCGAAATATCGCTCCTGCATGGCCGGATTTGCCAAGAAGGCGTCACGGGTCGGTGTGGCTTCTCCCAGGTCTTTCGCGGCCTGCGCTATGGCGGTCATCGACATCTGGTATTTGCCATTATAGGCGTTGTTGAAGCCTCCGACGGTCCCGTAGGCATTGGGCCTATCCTGAATTTCGTGTGTTTGGTGTGATGCTGAGGAAGGAGAAGCATCATGGCCCGACGCAAGAAGCCGGTGATCCCTGACGATGTTCTGGACCAGGTTCTGGCT
>NZ_JABEQL010000057.1 GCF_014174215.1 Gluconacetobacter tumulicola
TGTTCGCGGGGCTGGTGCGTCTGTCGGGTTGGCTGATCCTTGGCCTGCTGGGTGGGTTGATCGCGGTTCTGGCGTGGGGCGGGCTTTCGGCGTGGTCGGCGTTTGGTCCTGGCTTTGTGTGGAGCACGGTGTGGAACCCGGTGTCGCAGCATTTCGGGGCGGCGGCGCCGGTGTTCGGCTCGGTGGTGACGACGCTGCTGGCACTGGTGTTCGCGGTGCCGCTGGCGTTCGGCATTGCGTTCTGGCTGGTGGAGATGGCGCCTGCGGTGGTGGCGGGGCCGATCGGGATGGCGGTGCAGCTCCTGGCGGCGGTGCCGTCGATCATCTTCGGGATGTGGGGCTTCTTCGTGATCGTGCCGGCGATGGCGCATTACGTGCAGCCCTGGGCGCGGCGGCATCTGGGGCATCTGCCGGGGGTCGGCACGCTGTTCCAGGGGCCGCCCTACGGGACCGGACTGCTGACGGCGGGGCTGGTGCTGGCGGTGATGGTGACGCCGTTCGTGTGCGCGGTGATGCGCGACGTGTTCGTGGCGATGCCGGCGCAGATCCGCGAGAGTGCCTATGGGCTGGGTGCGACGCGGTGGGAGGTGATGCGCAGCGTGACGCTGCCCTGGTCGCGGCCGGCGCTGATCGGCGGGATCATGCTGGGGATGGGGCGCGCGCTGGGCGAGACGATGGCGGTGACGTTCGTGATCGGCAACACCAACCGGATCGGCTGGTCGCTGTTTTCGCCGGGGAACACGATCGCCTCGCTGATCGCGCTGGAATTTCCCGAGAGCCCGGCGGGGAGCCTGAAGCTGGCGTCGCTGCTGGCGCTGGGGTTCATCCTGATGGTGATCTCGTTCCTGACGCTGGCCTGTTCGCGGCTGCTGCTGCGCCGTGGAGGGGGCTGAGATGGAGCGCGCGGTGATGGAGGCCGGTGCGGCCATGGTGGGGGCGGGCTGGAACCGTCCCGGCGGGCTGGCGCTGCGGCGGCGGCTGGTGGACCGGGTGGCGACGGGGCTGAGCATCGCGGCGACGGTGATCGTGCTGCTGGCGCTGGGGTCGATCCTGCTGACGCTGCTGGTGCGGGGGCTGCCGGGCCTGTCGTGGGGTACGCTGGTGCACACGATGGCGCCGCCGGGGAGCAATGGCGGGCTGGCCAACGCGATCATGGGCAGCCTGGTGCAGACCGGCTTTGCGGCGGCGATCGGCACGCCGGTGGGGCTGCTGACGGGGATCTACCTGTCGGAATATGCGCGCGACGGGCGGGTGGTGGACGTGGTGCGCTTCGTGTCGGACATGATGCTGTCGGCGCCGTCGATCCTGGTCGGGCTGTTCGTGTATATGCTGCTGGTGATGCCGTTCGGGCATTTCTCGGGGCTGTCGGGGGGGATTGCGCTGGCGGTGCTGTTCGTGCCGGTGGTGGTGCGGACGACGGAGGACATGCTGCGGCTGGTGCCGCTGACGATGCGCGAGGCGGCGTATGCGCTGGGGGCGCCGAAATGGCGGGTGGTGCTGCAGGTGTGCCTGCGGGCGGCGCGCGGCGGCGTGCTGACGGGGATTCTGCTGGCGGTGGCGCGGGTGTCGGGGGAGACGGCGCCGCTGCTGTTCACCTCGCTGGGGAACATGAACTGGTCGCTGGACCCGGGGGCGCCGATGGCGAGCCTGCCGGTGGCGATCTATCAGTATGCGGGCTCGGCCTATGATGACTGGGTGCAGCTTGCCTGGACGGGGGCGCTGCTGATCACGACGGGGGTGCTGGCGCTGAACGTGCTGGTGCGGCTGTGGAGCCGGCAGGCCGGATCTGGGCGCTGAAGATTTGAGGGCCTGGCCCGGGGAAAAACAATTATGGATGGGACGGTGATGCAGGACGCGGCGTCGGCGCTGGCAGTGCGGGGACTGGATTTCTGGTATGGGGCGAACCACGCGCTGAAGGGCATCACGATGGATTTCCCGGCCCGGCGGGTGACGGGGATGATCGGGCCGTCGGGGTGCGGGAAATCGACGCTGCTGCGGGTGCTGAACCGGATGTATGACCTGTATCCGGGGCAGCGGGCGACGGGGGAGGTGCTGTTCGACGGGCGGAACATCCTGTCGTCGGACCTGGACCTGAACGTGCTGCGGGCACGGGTGGGGATGGTGTTCCAGAAGCCGACGCCGTTTCCGATGTCGATCTACGAGAACATTGCCTTCGGGGTGCGGCTGCATGAGCGGCTGTCGCGGTCCGAGATGGACGAGCGGGTGGAGGATGTGCTGCGGCGGGTGGCGTTGTGGAGCGAGGTGAAGGACCGGCTGGGGGCGTCGGCGGCAGCGTTGTCGGGCGGCCAGCAGCAGCGGCTGTGCATCGCGCGGACGATTGCGACCCGGCCGGAGGTGATCTTGCTGGACGAGCCGACCAGTGCGCTGGACCCGATCTCGACGGCGCGGATCGAGGAATTGCTGGACGAGCTGAAAGGCGAGTTCACGATCGCGATCGTGACGCATAACATGCAGCAGGCGGCGCGCTGCGCGGATCGGGTGGCGTTCTTCTACATGGGCGAGCTGGTCGAGGTGGACAGTGCCGACCGCATGTTCACCGCCCCGCGCGAGCGGCGCACCCAGGATTACATCACCGGCCGGTTCGGCTGAGTTCGGCGGGCAGGGGGAGAAGCACCGTGGTCAAGGAACAGGCGCACACCGTCAGCAGCTACGAGCAG
>NZ_JABEQL010000058.1 GCF_014174215.1 Gluconacetobacter tumulicola
CCTGCCGCATCCTCACCTCCCAAACAACGTCAATAACGACGTCGTTAACGACGTGAACTTACCAATCACCCAATCCGATCATAAGGCGGCCATGAGCGGCCGGTTACGACAGACGAGCAATGGAGCCGGATCGAAAGCCATCTTCCCGGCCGGATTGGAACGCCCGGGCGGAATGGGCTCGACAACCGACTGTTTGTGGATGCGATCTTGTGGATGGCCAGCAATACCTTGGCCGACACGCCGGACTTCGAATACATCCTGATCGATAGTGCCATTTCGAAAGTTCATGCTGATGCTACTGGTGCAAAAGGGGGGCTGAAGCTGCCGCCATTGGTCGTTCGCGCGGTGGGCTGGCGACCAAGCTGCACGCCGTCGTCGATGCAATCGGCCCCCCGCTTCGGGTCCATCCGACATCGGGGCAATATGGCGACCGGCCACAGGCCGAAGCTCTTCTGTCTGGTTTGCGGGGCATCGGCTATATCATCGCCGATGCCGCTTACGATGCAGACCCGCTACGCGCCTTCATAGCTGATAACCTCGGGGCAACCGCACAGATCAAGGCCAATCCCAGCCGCGCCACCATGCCTCCGATCGACTGGAGCCTCTACAAGGAACGCCATCAGGTCGAATGCTTCTTCAATAAACTCAAAGGTTTCCGGAGAATCGCCTTGCGATGCGAGAAATCGCTCCCCGCCTTCATGGGCTTCGTCCACCTCGCATGCGCCATGATCTGACTACGTTGAATGCAGACAACACCTAGAAGTACCGTCAACGCTGGCGCACATCATGATTATAAAAGTGCCGTTGGTAGGATAAAAAATAAAACACCTTGACTTAGAAATTAATTGTCGGAACCTTTTTTCTCATGAGAAAAAATATCTTCGGCCATTTTAGATATAAAAAGATCAGATTCTTCCTCAAGAATTATTTCAGATGGGACCGGACTTTTCTTTAATATAGAAAGTGCATGATCAAATTCCTTCTGCAGATGGCTAGAGTTCGGCTTTGCCACCACAAAATATGGGGTGAATTCATCCGATGATTCTGAAACTGCTAATAGATGACCTGTCCATTTCCGCGCCTTATCACGAATATGGTCACCATCTGACAAATCAAAAGAAAGCGGTTGAAGGCAATGCCACTTTCCGTTTTTCCACGCCAACTTAAAATCTATTTCGTCTGTTTTTGTTCGTATGGTTTTTTCTTTAAATTTATTTGAAATATTTCTAGAATTTAGTTTTGATAAAATATTTGTAAATACTTCATGGTCAGTTCTTCTGTGTTTTTGGATATTTTCCTGATATCTGGTTACAAACCGTTCAAATAAATGTTCGGTCGTTTCCTCCAAATCAGTACTAATACCGCCAGCCAGAGGTGACCACCTTAACGCACTATCATCATTGATTATTATTCGCCTTGCCACCGTTTCCGCATTGTGAATTCCAGAAAATAAGTCACAAAATTCCCCCATTTTTATAATATTATTCGTCGCCGATTTTACAGACCTAATAATATGTCGCAAATTATCGCGGTCAATATTTGGAAATAATGCGGTAACTCGCTGAATCCGGTCCGTGTAGCGCCCTTTTAGAAATTTACCTTCAGACGAGAACACCACGACCCCGATATTAACAAATTCCCGTGTGACCGAGTCATGGCAGTAGCGCAATGTGACGTAGGAGTATTTTTTGATCCCAGTCATGTCAGCACCCGCTCTACCTCTCTCAAAAATTGATCTAAGTTGCTCTGAACATTAGATATCTGTTTCACAGCAGTCGCGATAACATCCACAGCGTCCCACTCCCGAGGCAGCGTGCTAGCAAACGATTGAAAATCTGCCAATGGCAACGCCGCCCACCGATCTCTTATCTCGTTAAGGGATACTGCCCTGCCCTTAAGATCGGTGGTAAACACATGGTGTCCGTCCTCGGCCAAGTGACTCAAGCCACCGAGAGTCCAAACGGGACGGTGGCCCAATAGATATACGGTCGGCCAAATTAACTCATGATCAATCAGCCACCAGTTTGCGCCAACAGTCAGAAGATTGGGATTTCCCAACCGACGGTCGCTATTTTCACATGCTCCGTCAAAAGACCAAATGGCTGCAGCTTCCGGCAGACGATCTAATTCTAACCGTTTACGCCCTGTTGGTATTACACTAGGGCCTGTTAGATCTTGTAGGTTATTCCTATATATGAGGAATGAGTGAAAGCAATGCGACACAGATTTTCACCGACGAAGCGTGGGCGGTTTGGGAGCCACTGATCGA
>NZ_JABEQL010000059.1 GCF_014174215.1 Gluconacetobacter tumulicola
GCCATCCTGACCGCGCATGACCTGCAAGGGACCGGCACCGCCGACATGCTGCATGCGCTGGACAGCCGTCTGGCGGGTGTCAGCCTCAATGCGCCGGCGGGGAATCCGTATCAGCCCACCATCGTCATGAACGGCTTCCAGGCGTCGCCGTTGCAGGGCACGTCGCAGGGTGTTGCGGTCTATCTTGATGGTGTGCGCTTCAACCAGGCCTTTGGCGACACGGTGAACTGGGACCTGATCCCGGATCTGGCGATCGAGCGGGTGGCGGTGGAGGGGCCGAACCCTGTCTTCGGCCTGAACGCGCTGGGCGGTGCGCTGAATGTGCGGATGAAGAACGCATTCAATACCGCCGCCGGCGGCGAGGCCGATCTGTCCGGCGGTTCGTTCGGACGCATCGTGGCCCAGGGCGATTATGCCGCGCGCCGGGGCGATTGGGGTTTTTATGTCGCCGGCCGGGAGGTGCATGAGGAGGGCTGGCGGGACCTGCAAAGTACCGACATCCAGAGCCTGTATGCGGACCTTGGCTGGAAGGGGCAGGCGACGGACGTGCATGGCAGCCTCGACCTGGCCAATTCGGTGCTGAACGGGCCGGGAACCGCGCCGGTGGAATTGCTGCGCGCCGACCCCAGGGCGCAGTTTACCGCGCCGAACCAGATGGCGAACAGATTCATCCAGTTTGCGCTGAACGGCCGGCACGGCTTTACCGACACGCTGTCGGTGCAGGGGCAGGTGCATTACGATTATTTCCAGCAGCGCGTGATCAACGGCAATGCGCCCAACGATGCGCCGTGCGATGATGGATCGGGCCTGATGTGTACCGGCCATGGCGACCCCTCGACCACGCGGGGCGGAGCGACGATTCCGGATTTCCTGAATGGCGGTCCGTATTCCGAGCTGGATCTGCAGACGACCAATACCAATGGTTATGGGGTGTCGGTGCAGCAGACCGAAACGCATTCGGTGTTCGGCCTGCGCAATCACGAGGTGGCGGGCGTCAGTTTCGACGGCGCGCAGACGATGTTCACCGGCTCCGCCCTGCTGGGCGGCTTGACCCCGGTGACGCGTGACTATTACGGCCCCGGCTATGTGATCGACGAACCGGGTGCGACGGTGCCGGTACGGGTGCGGGTGCATGATGCCTATGTCGGCGTGTTCGCGACCGATACGATCGACCTGACGCAGCGCCTCTCGCTGACCGGCTCGATGCGCTATAATTTCGCGCAGATCAATCTGGCTGATCAGAATGGCGGGGATCTGAGCGGGCGCCATGCCTATTCGGCGATCAACCCCGGGGGTGGGCTGCGTTATCGCCTGACGAAATGGACCACGCTCTATGGCGGCTATTCCGAGACGAACCGCGCGCCGACACCTGCCGAGCTGTCCTGCGCCGGCCCCGAGAATGCGTGCAGCCTGGCCAATTTCTTCGTCGGCGATCCCGAGCTGAAGCAGGTGAGGGCCCATACGTTCGAGGCCGGTCTGCGGGGCGGCTTCGCCATCGGCGCTGCCGGCCGGCTGAGCTATGATGTGGGGCTGTTTCGCACCGATGCCGACAACGACATCGTCTTCATCAACAGCAAGACGCTGAACCGTGCTTTTTTTGCCAATATCGGCGCTACCCGCAGACAGGGGGGCAAGGTGCATCTGGCCTGGCAGGCCGATGGCTGGTCGGCGTGGCTGAACTATACCCATACCGACGCGACCTATCGCAGCGGCTTTGTGGAGGATGCGGGCAGCAATCCGGCCGGCGATGATGACGGCGACATCACCGTGCGCCGGGGCAACCGCCTGCCGGGCATTCCGCTGGACAAGCTGACCGGCGGGGTGGATGTGCGTGTGACCCCGATCTGGACCGTCGGCGGCGATTTCCTGTTGCAGGGCGGCCAGTATCTGTTTGGCGACGAAGCCAATCTGACGCCGCGCCTGCCGGGGTTCTTCGTGCTGAACCTGCACAGTTCGGTCCAGGTGACGCGTTCGCTGCAACTGTTCGGCAGCATCGCGAACGTGACCGACCGGCATTATTATACGTTCGGCACGTTCTCGCCGACCTCCTCGGTCTATCTGGTGCAGGCGCCGGGGGCGAGCAATCCGCGCAGCTATAGCCCCGCCGCGCCGATCGGTGGGTTTGGCGGCGTGCGCGTGACGTTCTGA
>NZ_JABEQL010000060.1 GCF_014174215.1 Gluconacetobacter tumulicola
GTCCATGGCAAAGGCCCAGTTCGCCATTCTCTTCGGTGAACGCTTCGCACGCGCCACCGTCTGATCAACAACGTGAACAACGCCTCGCACACGAAATTCCTGACAGTCCCGCCCGGTGCCATTTGTAGCATTTGCCGATCACCGCACCCGTCGCGACGCCGAGGGCTGCGAACAGTGAGGTCGTGCCGTTCATGCACGCCCAAACGTGCGGCGACTTCCTTGCTCTGCAAACCATCAGCGCAGAGCAGGACCATCCCACCGTCATTCCACTTTCGCTCTCCGCAACAAGAGCAGAATATAATGAAGCCTATTTCAGTTCCAGGTGACCGGGTGCTGCCTGCATTCGACGCAGCCAGATCATGGCGTATGCGCAATGGACGAAACCCTTGGAGGCCGGGAGCGTTTTCTCCCATCGCAGGCGATATCGGCATGAACTGTCGAAAGGGTGCTGTCGATCGGGGACATATGCGAAGTCCGACACGTTGGCCAGGGTATGGAAAAGCCTTTTCCGGACGACCGGGTATGACCAAGGTCGAAAACGGGCGTGGACCACGGTCCATCCGCCGAACACGACCGGCAGGTCACGCCGGCGTGCCGCATTGGCGGCCATCCGCAAGATCGCATCCGCGAACAGTCGATTGTCGACCCTACGCCGCCCGGGCGTTTCGATCCAGCCCGGCAGATAGCCTGTCTCAAACACGAGCATGTGTATGCTCGGCGTTTTTTCTTTTTAAAACATTACAAACCGGTTACGCTGAAATATTTCGTGCTGAGCCGCCCCATAAAAGGGGTCGCATTCGTCAACGCTACTGCAATACCCGATGCCAACTCACATCGCACCACCTAATCACGTCGCGTCATCCAATTTCCAGGACCACTCTCTTCAGGATGGGTTAAGATGCCATGAGGACAATACCTGCGAATAGCGTGAAATTTATAAATATAAGCAAACTTCTTATAGCAAATAAAATAAAAGAAACTTCATTTGTAGTATTAATATCGATGATATTAATTTCTGTATTTAATTTTAACCTATTTGATTATAGCATTTCGAGATATGTGAGTTACGTTGGAAAAAACAGAGACCTGATTGATGTTGTTGTGGGCATAATTACTGGACTAAATGCATTTTCAAATATGTTGATGATGTCTATTGTTGTTTTTGCATGGTTTTATTCAGACACAAACGCAAAAAAGATCAGCGTCTTTATAGGGGCTCTGACTTCATTCGGAGCAGGTGTGATTAGCCGCATATTGCAGTTTAACCTACCGATGCATGTCAGACCCCTCTATGATCCGGCGCTGAATTTCCGACTTCCAAATGGTGTCGCACCTGGCACTCTTAGCCATTGGTCATCATTCCCGAGCGATCATGCCACGATTTTTTTTGGTTTCGCCTGCACAGTGAATGCCGTCAATCCCGCCGCCGGAGCTTTAGCCTATATACTTGCATTTATCTTCGATTTCGGTCGGATCTATCTTGGTTATCATTTTCCGAGCGATGTCATTGGAGGGGCAGCTCTAGGCATATTTTGCGTCACATTGACCAGGCCGCTCTGCGTCAATAAAAAAGTAAATTCGTTTTTCTTATGGTGCATGGCACACAAACCATATTTCTTTGCTGTTTCATTCTATTTTTCCATTTGCATAGCAACGATGTTTGATGATTACCGGGCGGCAATACTCAAGATTCTTCATACGTTTCATGTTCACATTCCAACCTAGGGCCTGTTAGATCTTGTAGGTTATTCCTATATATGAGGAATGACTGAAAGCAATGCGACACAGATTTTCACCGACGAAGCGTGGGCGGTTTGGGAGCCACTGATCGAAGCGGTG
>NZ_JABEQL010000061.1 GCF_014174215.1 Gluconacetobacter tumulicola
ATCATATTCGATCACTGTTGCACTTGATCGCGGCATCGTGGCTTCATATATCAGATATGGCCGCTTATGCGGTGATGATGGTCTTAAGAGATCAAATATGAGCTATTTCATCTTACCCAGGACGGCTGCTGAAGTGCAGGATGAGATTGCGGCGTCTGCCCGGGCGCGGCGGCTGGCAAGGAATCTGACGCAGGACGAACTCGCCCGGCGGTCCGGTGTGGCGATCGCGACGCTCCGGCGGTTTGAGAGCGGCGGGGCGGCGAGCCTGTCAACGGTTCTGGCCATCGCGGAAGCGCTTGAGGCGCTCGAAGGGTTTTCCACGCTCTTTCCGCTGCCCGAAGCGAAATCGCTGGATGAATTGAATGAAGCTGCCCAGCGCCGTCGCGCAGCCGGGCGGAAGAAAGGATGATACGGCGGCTTTCGGTGCATCTGGACTTCGGCTGTGGCGCCGAACCGCGCCGGGTGGGAACGCTTGGTCGGGACGAGGCCCGTCGGAGTGCGGCTTTCGAATGGGATGCGGGCTTTGCGGCGAGCCCCCTGCCCGTCTCGCCAGTCGCCAGGATTGCCTATGATGGCTTGCTGCGGCCGAATGCGGGTCGTGGCGCGCGCCTGCCCGCGCTGTTCGAAGACAGCCTGCCTGATGGGTGGGGCCGGCTGCTGCTGGATCGGGAAATCGCGGTACGCGGCATCAGTCGCGCGGAGATCGGGGACCTGGAGAGGCTGGCCACGATCGGCCGCCATGGTGCCGGCGCCCTGACATATATGCCCGAGACCGGCGGTCAGCCGATCGGGGCCATCGATCTGGGCTGGTTCGAAGAGATCATCCCGCATGTCGAGGATGGGGCCTCGGCGGCGGACCTCTCCCGATTGCGCATCATTTCGGGTGGCAGCCAGGGGGCGCGGCCCAAATTCATGGCGCAGATCCATGAGGACATGCGTACGCTGCGGGATCATCGCGCTTCTGTCTCCGAGGGGTGGAGGCAGGTGTTGATCAAGGGACGCGGCTCGTCCGATCCGGTCGGTGCCGTTCAGGCGGAGATCGGCTATGGCGCCCTTATGCGGAGGGCCGGCATCGACGTCAGCAGGATGTTTGCGCTGGAAGGTGTTCGGGAGCGCTTTTTTGCGACCGAGCGGTTCGACCGGCCGGGTGCGGGGCGCCTGCATATGGCGAGCGTCGCGGGGCTGCTCGACAGCGGAATGGCGCATGGGGTGATCGACTATGCCGATCTGATCAGGCTCACCAAGCTGCTGTGCGGGAGAGCGGATGCCGTCGAGCAGGTTTTTCGGCGCATGGTGTTCAATGTGCGCGCGCTCAATCGGGATGATCACGTGCGCAACCATGCGTTCCTCATGAACGCGGAGGGGGAATGGTCGCTGGCCCCGGCCTATGATGTCTCGTTCTCGGAGGGGCCCGGGGGGGAGCATTCGATATCGGTTGGCGGCGAGGGCCGTATGCCTGGGAAAGAGGCGATGGCCAGGGTCGCGCGCATTGCCGGGATCAGGCCTGCGCGGCGGGATGCGATTATAGGGGAGGTCGAGGCGTCGCTTGCCGGATGGCGTGCGATCGCGACTGATCATGACGTGCCGCAGCGGATGATCCGGCAGATCGAACATGAGATCGCGAACGCGCGTCGTTGGGCGTAGGGCCCGTTTTAGAGGCTGTTTCAAAAGCCCCGCTGGTGAGTGGAAGCGTGGCGCCAGCCACGCGTCTGGCGGTGGTTTTTGAGTATCGGAGCGGAGCGGCCTTGATGGCCGTGAGCACCGACGCGCAGGAAACCGCCGTCAGGCCGCCGCCAGCGGGGCTTTTGAAACAGC
>NZ_JABEQL010000062.1 GCF_014174215.1 Gluconacetobacter tumulicola
CCGACAGAGCTTTCGACATGACCGCCGGCCTCCCATCCGGCCATCATGTTGAATCACAAATACGCCCGCTTGGGTACCCCAAAAAATTCACTCAGGTCGAATTCCGCTCTAGGAGCCAAGGCGTCCAGAAACCTAGGGGCCACTCAGGCGCGTTCGGCCCATTTTACTTGGCCTCACCGATACTCCCTGTCCTTTCAACGACGATCGTATGTTCTTGTTTGGATAGTTTCTCTAGTTTTTGCACGAGATGATGTGCGCCTATGCGAACGCCTTCACGTGCGGCATCCAGATAGCCAAAACTAACCGTTGGGTCCAAAGCGTCTGGTGTTTGTACTGTCACGTGAGCGTAGAGAAGGCGAGATGTTTGGGCATCATACACCTCGACGGCGTAATAAACTGCACCATAGGCCGTCCCATTCTGCCCTGCCGCCTGCATCGCAGCATTCGTTACGAGGCCAGCGCTCGACATATGCGAAATCGTTGACAAAACAGGAATGCTTTTCTTCACCCCTGTCAGCGTAATATGAAAGCGAAGAGTAATGGAATCTGGCGAATGAACAAGTGTGTATTTTTTCCCGATTTCCTTCGGGAAGGCCTTATTTATGTATTTTGCCATATAAATTCGGTCATTCTTCGACGTGCTGCCAAACTGAGCGTCTGGACCGTTGTAAATCTCGACCGGGTCTACCATTGCCGATTTGTATTTTGAAAAATCAGCATCCGAAGCGACATATTGATATTTAAATTCATTTCCTTTTTGCAAAGATAATTGGGGAGACGACTGCAGATTTTGATATTTTCTGGGGTCTTCTGTGCATCCAACGAGTATCACACTTCCGCCAAGAGCACAGAAGGCAATCAGTGCGTAACGACACAGGCCTTCATGCACTCGATATTTGTTTTTCAAAAAATGCACAATTCATCTCCAAAGGTGTTACGGCGTAGCATCTTCTTAAGGGTGCGCGCATTGTGTGCTGGATATTACCAACATCATGGCGGCCGCACCTCGATCCTTGAGGTGTCTATCCGGGATAGCAATCGGGAATCGGCTGCACCACAAAGGCGGACGCGCGATCGTCGGTCGTGCGTAGCACGGGTTTTCCGATCCAATTTCCAACGTCGATGAAAGGATTTAGCGGTGCTGATGCTGGCTCCATGCTCAAGGCCGTTATCGCCGGACATCATCGGATCGAGGGAAATGATGTTAACCGACTTTGTCTCCGGGCTATCGAGCATCTCACGACGATCAGCGACAACGCTGACTTTATGCTCGCGGCGTTCGAAGAGTGCGATAAGTAGAGCAAGAATATCGCCATCGTCGTTCACGATTTGGTTGAAGCTCGTGTCCATCATGGCTTCATGCTACCAAGAGGTCGCTCTCAAACGATGTCAGGTTTTTGTCAGGCAATACACAATCTGACTGCGCAGAAAAGAAGACGACATCAAGCACAGGTAGATAGTAACCGGCCGTTCATGGCCGCCTTATGATCGGATTGCGCGGCTGGTAAGTTCCCGTCGTTAACGACGTCGTTATTGACGTCGTTTGGGAGGTGACGATGCGGCAGGAGATTCTGGTGGGCGCGGAGCGCCGCCGCCGCTGGTCTGCCGAACAGAAGCTACGGATTCTCGCGGAAGTTGGGGTAGGCGGCGCGACGGTGTCGGATGT
>NZ_JABEQL010000063.1 GCF_014174215.1 Gluconacetobacter tumulicola
GCCCAGCAGGCGGCTTCACGGACGCGCACGGCGCCACGCGCATCGGGCTTGTAAAGTTCCTTGAAGCCTGCGTAGGCATCCGCCTGGAGAATGCCGGAGAAGTTCGCCAGATGGGTCTGGGGATTGATCCCTTTGCGATCGGGGGAGAACCAGTAGGCGACGGCCGGAGGATCGCTGCCGCCCCAGGGCCGGGGATCACGCAGATAGGTCCAGATCCGTCCTTCCTTGACGCCACGCGGCTTGCCGATCTGGCGCAGGCGGGGATCGAGGACCTGGATCGGGGTATCGTCGGCATGGAGATGATCCGATCCCGTCACCTCCTGGCGGATCAGCGCGACCAGGGGGCGGAGAACGGCGACCGCCTGACCGCACCAGTCGATCAGGGTCGAGCGGGGGATTTCGACACCCTGACGGGCAAAGATTTCGCTCTGCCGGTAGAGCGGCAAGTGGTCATCGAATTTCGAGACCAGGATGTGGGCCAGCAGGCCTGGGCCGGCCATGCCGCGCGGCACCGGGCGGGAGGGCGCTTCGGGTTGCACCATCGTTTCGCAATGCCGGCAGGATTTCTTCAGCCGCGCGGTTTCCACGACTTTCAGCTTTGCGGCGATAAACTCGAGGATCTCGGCGACGTCCTCGCCGACCAGGCGCAGGGGACCGCCACAGGAGGGGCAGCTCTCGCCGGGATCGAGGACGATGCGCTCGCGCGGTGTCGTCTCCGACACGCGTGGTTTGCCACGTCGGCGCCGGGGAGAGGGAGCGGCGTCGTCGCCAGCCTGTTCGTCTGCTTCCGGTGCGGTGTCCGCTGCCGCGATGGCGATTTCCACGTCTTCGAGGAGAAGCTCGAGTTGCTCGATCTCGCGCTCGATCTTCTCCGAACTCGTGCCGAATTTCTGTTTCTGGAGACGGGCAATACGGATCTTCAGCGACTGGACAAGGGCGTCGTAGGCGCGTTCCGACGCCGACAGCCGGGTGATCTCGACCTGCTGGGCCATGATGATGGCCTTGAGGGCATCAAGATCGTCTGGGAGGGGTGTGGACGCGACCGCCATGGCAAAAGAATAGCGGAAAACAGAAGAAAAACAAAGGATTCCACGCGCGCGGCCCCAGGAAAGTCAGGCCACGCGCGAGGGCGGTGCCGACCATGCCGGCCGCCTCCAGTCCATGCCCTCCCATAGCATGGCCATCTGCGCCGATGTCAGCCGTGCCACGCCGTCAGCCGGAGACGGCCATGGAAAACGTCCATTCTCCAGAACCTTGTAATACAGGCAGAACCCCTGGCCATCCCAGGTCAGGAGCTTGATCCTGTCACCCTTGCGGCCCCGGAAGGCAAAGAGCGCGCCCGAGGTGGGATTCTGGCGCAGGACGTCCTGCGCCAGGGCCGCCAGTCCCGAGATCCCCTTGCGCATGTCGGTCACGCCGCACGCCAGATAGACGCGAACGCCGTTTCCCAGGCCGATCATGCCATCTCCGCGATCCGGATGATCCGCGCCAGCAAGGCGTCTGGGGGATCGCCCGTAACGCCGATCGACCGGCCATTGCGCAGCAGGATGTCCACCCGGTCA
>NZ_JABEQL010000064.1 GCF_014174215.1 Gluconacetobacter tumulicola
CAGGCCGCCGCCCGGCACGATCATATGGACATGGGGATGGTGGGTCAGCGCCGCCCCCCAACTGTGCAGCACGGCGGTGATGCCGATGCGCGCGCCCAGATGCCGGGGATCGGCGGCGATCGTCATCATGGTCTCCGAGGCCGCCTGGAACAGCAGGGCGTAGAGAACGGCCTTGTTCTGGAGGGCGATGTCGGCGATCCGTGCCGGCAGGGTGAAGACGACATGGAAATAACCGACCGGCAGCAGATCGGCCTCCCGTTCGGCCAGCCATGTCCGTGCGGCGTTCCCCTGACAGCGCGGACAATGACGGTTGCGGCAACTGTTATAGGCAATGCGCCAGTGTCCGCAGTCCCCACAGGCCGCGACATGGCCACCAAGGGCCGCGGTGCGACAGTGTTCGATCGCCGACATGACCTTGAGCTGCTGCAGGGGGAGACGGCCGGCATGGGCTGCCCGCCAGGCAGGACCGGCAGCCCGGAAGATGTCACCCAGTTCGAGCGAGGCGGACATGACCGCCCCCGCTCCAGGATCAGCCGTCGGGCCTCGCCTGCGCCGTCGCCAGGATCCCCAATGTGTCGAGCGGACTGGTCACCGCCCGAACCGTGCGGGTGGCGACCCTTGTATAGAGCGCCGTGCTGTCGAGACGGGCGTGACCCAGCAGGGCCTGGATCACGCGGACATCGACGCCATCCTCCAGCAGATGCGTCGCAAAACTGTGCCGCAATGTGTGCGGACCGACCCGTTTGCTGATCGACGCAGCGCTCGCCGCCGTGACGACCACACGATGCAGTTGCCGGGTGCAGAGGGGCTTCATCGCGTTCTGGCCAGGAAACAGCCAGCCGTGAGGATGCATCACGCCCTGCTGGCGGCCGAGTTTCCACCACTCCCGCAGCAACGTCAGCAGGTCGGCCGGCAGCATGGCGTTGCGGTAACGGCCCCCTTTGCCCCGCTCGACCCGCAGCAGCATGCGCGCGCTGTCGATATCGCTCACCTTGAGGGCGGCGACCTCGGCGACGCGCAGGCCCGCCCCATAGGCGACCGAGAGCGCCACCTGGTGCTTGAGGCAGGTGGTCGCGTTGAGCAGGCGGGCAACCTCATCGCGGCTCAGCACGACGGGCAGGGTGCGGGGATGTCTGGTGCGAACCAGCTTGCGCGCAAGATCAGGCCGGTCGAGCGTGTAGGTGAAGAAAAACCGCAGCGCCGACACGATACTGTTCATCGTCGGTATCGGCAGGCCGGCCTCGTGCTGCTCGATCTGGAACTGACGGACCTCCTCCGCCGTCGCCGTGTGCGGAGAACGGCCCAGATGGGTCGCAAAACGACCGACATCACGGATATAATTGCGCTGCGTCTCGCGCGAGAACCCCCGCATCGTCATGTCGTCGATCAGGCGCTGGCGAAGAGGGCTGATCGCGCCTGCAGAAATGAGCTCCGTCATCATCTGGCTCCTTGTGTTGGACACAAGCCAGAGTGCGGCGGACCATCAGGTCAGCTTCAAATAAAACACCTGTTTCACGCCGTGGTGACAGACAGCCACGCTACACCATTCCCGCGC
>NZ_JABEQL010000065.1 GCF_014174215.1 Gluconacetobacter tumulicola
CTCTTAGCTGGACTTTGGCGGTTTTGAGCGTTGAATCGAATGTGAAGAAGCGCCGGGTTCCTGTGCGCCAGAGGTCGGGCGAGTCTCTTCTGCGAAGGAAGCAGGAGATGAGCAATGGAAGGAGAGGCCGGCAACGATGTCGGGTTCAGCGGGATAGCCGCGTGGCTGGGGCCGTTCCGGGCAGCTTTCACGGCCCCGACATGGCGCCGGGTTCTTGTTCTGACGTCTGGAGCGATCATGTCGCCGGGACGACGGACAGTCTGTTCCGCACTGCGTGCGATGGGCCTGGACGACGTGGCGGATTTCTCCTCCTTTCATCGGGTCCTGAACTGCAATCGTTGGAGCGCTCTCGCCCTGGCCAGGACGCTGTTTGTCTGGTTGGTCGCGGTGCTGGTTCCTGACGGTCCGGTCATCATCGGGATCGACGATACGCTGGAACGGCGGACAGGGCGGAAGATCAGCGCGCGTGGCATTTATCGTGATCCGGTGCGTTCGTCGCACGGACATTTCGTGAAAGCCAGCGGCCTGCGCTGGCAAGCCTTCATGCTTCTTGCGCCGACCTCATGGGCCGGGCGGGTGTGGGGATTGCCGTTCCTGACGGTGCTGTGTCCCTCGGAGCGCTACGCCCGTGAGCGTGGTCGCCCTCACCGCAAGCTGACGGACCGGGCACGGCAGGGCCTGCTTCAGGTCGCCCGCTGGCTTCCCGGGCGCAGGATCATCGCCGTAACCGACAGTTCCTACGCCTCGATCGATCTGCTCGATGCGGTCAGAGACCGGGTCTGCATGGTCAGCCGCCTCCGTCTCGATGCGAGGCTGTTCGACCCGCCGCCTCCGCGTACCGCCAGGACGCTGGGCCGGCCCCGTCGGACAGGCGAGCGGCAACCGTCACTGGCGAGCCGCCTGGAAAATCCCGCCATACAATGGAGCGAAGCCACGATCGGCGCATGGTATGGCGGTCAGGAACACCGCGTCGAATTCATCTCCGGCACCGCACTGTGGCATAATCCGGGTCGGGCCGTTCCCATCCGGTATGTGCTGGTTCGCGATCCCGCCGGGCGCTTCCGGCCGCAGGCGTTTCTCTGCACCGACCTTGCCGCGTCCCCTGCCGACATCCTGACCTGGTTCGTCCGGCGCTGGTCGATGGAGGTCACGTTCGCCGAAACGAGGCGTCATCTCGGTATCGAGACCCAACGCCAGTGGGCAGATCTGGCCATCGCCCGCACCACACCCGTTCTGATGGGACTTTTCTCCGTTATCACCCTCGTCGCAAACGACCTTCAAAAACAGGGAAATGTCCGGCCGGCCGCAACAGCATGGTACCGTAAGAATGTGCCAACTTTCAGCGACGCCATAGCCGCCGTCCGTCGCGAATTATGGGCCGCACCCTATTTCCACACGTCGCCGTCCAACCTCGAGCAACGAAAAATACCACTCGCCCTGTTCAACTCGTTGCTGAACAATGCCTGCTACGCCGCATAAAACACCAAAGCCCAGCTTAGAGCCTGACCG
>NZ_JABEQL010000066.1 GCF_014174215.1 Gluconacetobacter tumulicola
GGCGGTGGCTGCGATGGCGGTGGCGTCGAGCCCGGCCTCGCGATACTGGGCGTCCTGGGTGTTGTGGTCGATGAAGCGATCCGGCAGCGTCATCGGGCGGAAGCGGACGCTGTCGAGCAGGCCGGTGCGCGCCAGATGGTGCATGACATAGGCGCCGAATCCGCCTTCCGCACCTTCCTCGATGGTGATCAGCACCGCGTGGTTGCGGGCCAGATTCTCGATCAGCGCGGTGTCGAGCGGCTTGGCGAAGCGGGCGTCGGCCACCGTGGGGGCCAAGCCCCCTGCTGCCAGGATGTCGGCGGCCTTCAGTGCCTCGGCCAGGCGGGTGCCCAGCGACAGGATGGCGATGCCGCCCTTCTCGCGCCCGGCCTGGCGGCCCATTTCGCGAACGATGCGGCCACGGCCGATCTCCAGCACGCTGCCTTCCTCGGGCAGGGCCAGGCCCAGGCCGTTGCCGCGCGGATAGCGCAGGGCGATCGGGCCGTCATCGAAGGCGCAGGCGGTGGCCGTCATGTGCAGCAGTTCCAGCTCGTCGCTGGGGGCCATGATGGTCATGCCGGGCAGGCAGCCCAGGTAATTGATGTCGAACGCGCCCGCATGGGTGGCGCCGTCGGCGCCGACCAGGCCGGCGCGGTCGATGGCGAAGCGCACCGGCAGGTTCTGCAGCACCACGTCGTGCATCACCTGGTCGTAGGCGCGCTGCAGGAAGGTGGAATAGATGGCGCAGAACGGGCGCAGCCCCTCGGTGGCCATGCCGGCGGCGAAGGTCACCGCATGCTGCTCGGCGATGCCGACATCGAAGAAGCGGTCCGGCCAGGCGCGGGCGAAGGCGTCGAGCCCGGTGCCGGACGGCATGGCGGCGGTGATGGCGACGATGCTGTCATCCTGCTTCGCCCGGCGCGTCAGCTCGCGGCTGAAGACCGAGGTGTAGCTCGGCGGGCCGGGGGGCGCCTTGTTCTGCTCGCCGGTCACGACGTTGAACTTGGCCACCGCGTGATATTTGTCACCCGCCGATTCGGCCGGGCGGTAGCCGCGGCCCTTCTCGGTGATGATGTGCAGCAGGATCGGGCCCTTGTCGTCGGCGTCGCGCAGGTTGCGCAGGATCGGCACCAGCTGGTTGAGGTCGTGGCCGTCGACCGGGCCGACATAATAGAAGCCCAGCTCCTCGAACAGCGTGCCGCCGGTGATCATGCCGCGCGCATATTCCTCGGCCTTCTTGGCGGTGCGCTCCAGCCGCTCGGGCAGGCGGCGGGCCACCTTGCCGGCGAGGTCGCGCAGGCCGAGGAACTGGCGCGAGGACATCAGCCGCGACAGGTAGTTGGACATGGCGCCGACCGGGGGGGCGATCGACATCTCGTTGTCGTTCAGCACCACGATCAG
>NZ_JABEQL010000067.1 GCF_014174215.1 Gluconacetobacter tumulicola
AGAAGCTGCATGCCAAGATCGGCCAGTTGCTGGTGGAACGGGATTTTTTGCGGGATGCCTCTGCTCGGTTGGGCGTGATCAGAGGCGGCAAATGATTGACCTGAAACGGCCGCGGCTTTCGGTCGTGCGACAATGTACGCTGCTGCACCTCGACCTGACCGACCGTTCCCCCCGCCAAGTTGCCTGTCAGTTATTTGCATAGCTGGCAGGCGGGACATGCCTCATCTCGGACATTCTGTTATGTGGCGAGTGCACCCGGAAGCAGCCACAGAAATCACGATGGAGCGCATCGAAAGCGCTCCACCGTACTCCGTCAGTCTGGAACTGCCGCAGAACCGGCCAACAAGCCTCCGTCGATATTAATCTCTGTTCCCGTCACATAGGTTGTCTCATCTGAAGCTAGCATAAGTGCAATTGCTGCAACTTCGTCGGGCATTCCGAACCGTTTCAAAGGCGTGTCAGCAACCAATGCCTGCATCCTGGCCTCGCGATCAGGCCCTGTGCCTAACATTGGCTCCCAGATTGACGTCAATATTGCAGCAGGATGGATCGAGTTGCAGCGGATTTTCCAGCCCTGTTGCGCACAATAGAGTGCTACTGTCTTGCTGTGATTGCGAATGGCTGCTTTGGACGATGCATAGGCAGCAGCCAGCGGGATGCCAACCAGCCCAGAGCGTGAGGAGATGTTGATAATCGATCCCGCACCTTTCGCTTTCATCGCCCCGATCGCATAACGACATCCAAGAAATGTACCGTCAAGATTAACTTGGTGAACCGCCTGCCAGTCCGCAAGGCTGGCATGTTCGGGATCGTGAGCCACGATGCCCGATTCAAATCCCGTGACACCTGCATTGTTAACAACAACGTCTACAGCAGGGGTAGTTTCGGAAAGCCGCTTCCAGTCCTCTTCCTTTCGGACATCAAGTCTCTCGAATTGGCAACCGATCTGGGCGGCTGTCGCAATTCCAGCGACTTCATCAACATCAGCGACGATAACGGCGGCACCTTCTTCATGGAAGCGCGCAGCAATGGCACGACCAATTCCTCGTGCAGCACCGGTGACGACGCACGTTTTATTCTGCAATTTTTTCATGTTATTCTCGAAATAGAGTTCAGTGGCAGACTGCTCCGCCAGAAAATGATTTCCCGCTTTAGGGTCTGTTAGATCTTGATCCAATCTGCGGCGGCTGCGAGGTGAAGGATAGCGAGGAACGAGGTGGCGGTCTTTTCGTATCGGGTTGCGACGGCGCGCCATTCCTTCAG
>NZ_JABEQL010000068.1 GCF_014174215.1 Gluconacetobacter tumulicola
TGAGCATCACGGAGTGTTCCGGATCGTCGGATCGACCGATCATCATCTATCAGGTGAGCTCTCTCGCCCTCCGTGGCACGAGGGGGTTCAGGCTGCGGCGGTGCGCCGGCGGTACTGTTCCCCGCTCGTCATCATGGCCCATGCGATACGGGCCATCTTGTTGGCCAGGGCGACGGCGCACAGCTTGCGCGGCCGACGCTCCAGCAATGAGACCAGCCAGGCCTCGAGGGCAGCCCCGAGCGGCCCGGGGGGCACGGATTTGCCGGCCGCTGCTGCGGCCTGCCGCGCCACGACGTGGCGGATCACCGAGGTTGCCCCCAGCACGAGCAGCTGTCGCAGCCGCTCGTCGCCCGCCCGGCTGATCCCGCCCATTTGCTGACGGCCGCCGGTCGAATGCTCCTGCGGCGTCAGACCGATCCAGGCGGCGAGATGGCGGCCGGAGGCGAACTGGGCAGGATCGACGCGCGCGGCCAGGGTCAGGGCACCGATCGGGCCGATGCCCGGGATGCCCGCCAGCATCCGGGTGACGGGGTTGGCCTTGTGCTGGGCTGTCAGGCGGGCATCGAGGATCTTGATCTCCTGATCGAGACGTTCGATCTGCCGGATCAGGAAATCGAATGTCTCGCGGGCTTCGGCGGGCAGGTCCGTGTCGCGCAAGGCGGTCTTGAGGGTGGCGAGGCCGGCCACGCTCCTGGGGGCAACCGCGCCGAACTCGGCGGCGTGGCCGCGGAGCGCGTTGACGAGCTGCGTACGCTGGCGGACCAGCAGGTCGCGCACCCCCAGCGTGCAGGTCTGGGCCTGGCGTTCGGTGGTCTTCACCGGCACCGAGCGCATGCCGGGTCGGGAAGCGGCTTCGCTGATCGCTTCGGCATCGTTGCGGTCATTCTTGCCGCGTTTGACGAATGGCTTGACGTATTGCGGCGGGATCAGCCGGGGAGCATGGCCCAGAGCCTGCACCTGCCGGGCCCAGTGATGGGCGCTGCCGCAGGCTTCAAGAGCAATCTCGGTCGGCGCCAGCCGGGAGAGAAAGGGCAGCAGGGCGCTTCGTGACAGCGTCTTCCTGAGCAGGGGGCGTTCGTCTGCACCCACGCCATGCAGGGTGAAAACAGACTTCGACGTGTCGATGGCAATGCGTTTAAACTCGCTCATGGGCGGCTCCTGGGTTCAGTGTGATGACCCCCTGAACCTTGGCACATGATGCCGTGGGGGCCGTCCACCCCAACAC
>NZ_JABEQL010000069.1 GCF_014174215.1 Gluconacetobacter tumulicola
CGACAGAGCTTTCGACATGACCGCCGGCCTCCCATCCGGCCATCATGTTGAATCACAAATACGCCCGCTTGGGTACCCCTGAAGATTCATTCAGATCGAATTCCGCTCTAAGACGGACGTCCGTTGCTGGCGCCTGCCAGATGAATTTGAGATCGTTCGCTAGTTCCAGCAACGAGAGCGGTTCGCATGCGGGTTCCTGCCCTCGTGCCGCGTCGTGGTCGACAATCCTCTGCTCGATCGCGGCTGCAGCGGTCAGAGCAGCGTTCCATCGCCGTTCCAGTTCTCCGGTCACAAGCCTGTTTTCCGGATCGGCTGCATTGTATTGGCGGAATGCCCGGTCCGCTTCGTAACGGGCCGCCTGCAGATCGCGCGCCAGCGCTTCGCGTATCTGGTCGCGCTGCTCATTGATGGTCGCCTGAGCGGTGACTGCAGCTTCGATCGCGCCTGGCCCTACGACGTCGAGCAGGGCTGTTTCGATCGCGTCATCGACCCGCAATCCGCCAAAGGCGATACAGCGCGGTTCCCCGCTATCAAGCCAGCCGCGCACACAGCTATAGCGCGGGATATTATGTTCGGCTCCCGTGTAGCGCAGCGTCAGCTTGCGTCCGCACCGGTGACAACGCAAAAGGCCCGCCAGCAACGCGTCCCCGTGTTTGGGCGCACCATGATAGCGTCCGGTCGGCACATTCTCGCTCACCATGCGGCGGATCGCCTCTGCCCTGTCCCAGCTCACATAACCATCATGCGTGCCAGGAATCAGAACAAGCCAGTTTTCGCGTGATTTGCGCTGGCGCTGGGCATTGAAAGCGCTGCCGTCATACGACGCGGCCACGCCGGTCTTGCCATAGGCATAGGCGCCACCATAGATCGGATTGGCGATCATGCGATGGATGGTGGCATAGTCCGGCCGTCGCCAGACAACATCGCCGTTCCGACGTCGTGCCGGCAGATCCAGGTCATGCGTGTGAAACCACAGTAGTGCCTGCCGTGCGCTGCCGAGTTCGGCGACCTTGTCAAAAACGAGACTGATGGCTTCCTGAACCCGCATGTCAGGATCTTTCTCATAACGGTCGCCAGTTTTGACGAACCCGATAGGCGCACCCACTACGAGTTCGCCACGCCGCGCTTTCTCATAACGTGCCGTCAGGGACCGCTGCCGCAGAAGGTCCAGCTCATATTCGTTCAGGCTGCCCTTCAGACCGAGCAAGA
>NZ_JABEQL010000070.1 GCF_014174215.1 Gluconacetobacter tumulicola
AATGGCGAACTGGGCCTTTGCCATGGACCATTCCCTCGGGGGCATGATCCATTCTTTTTCGGCCCGGTTCAAGGCCAGGAAGAGGAGCTTGAGGGCCGCGTCGTCATTGGGAAAATGTCCCCTGGCCCGGACGGCCCGCCTTAGCTTGGCGTTCAATGCCTCTATGGCATTGGTGGTGTAGATTAATTTTCGGACTTCGGCGGGGAAGGCGTAGAAGGGAATGACCTCCTCCCAAACCCGTTCCCAGGACTGGACGATCGCCGCGTATTTCCGGCCCCAGGAGCTTTCGGCAAAGGCGGTCAGGGCAGCTTTGCCGGCTTCGGCGTCCACTGCCCGATAGATATCCTTCAATGCCGTAGCCACGGATTTGCGATCTTTCCAGGCGACGAAATCCAGCGAATGGCGCAGCAGATGAACGATGCAGGTCTGCACCAGGGCTTCGGGGAAGACGGCGCGGATGGCGTCGGGAAAGCCCTTGAGCCCGTCGACTACGGCCAGCAGGACATCCTCGACGCCGCGATGGCGCAGTTCGTTCATGACACGGAGCCAGAATTTGGCACCCTCATTCTGCTCGATCCACAGGCCGAGGACTTCCTTGGTGCCGTCGGCGCGCACGCCCAAGGCGATATGCACCGCCTTGTTGCGCACCACGCTTTCGTCGCGGATCTTCACCCGCAGGGCATCGAAGAACACCACGGGATAGACCGCCTCCAGCGGCCGGTTCTGCCACGCGGCCACTTCGTCCAGCACGGCGTCGGTGATGACGCTGATCAGGTCCGGCGAGGCTTCCACCCCATAGATTTCAAGCAGATGGCCCTGGATCTCGCGCACGCTCATCCCGCGCGCATACATCGAGATGATCCGCTCGTCGAAGCCGGGAAACCGCCTCCGATAGCGGGCGATCAGTTGCGGATCGAACGTCCCCGCCCGATCACGCGGGATGTCCAGCCGCACCCGGCCGACATCCGTCAGCACCGTCTTTTGCCCATAGCCGTTGCGGCAGTTCGGGCGGCCGGCCACAGCCTCGCCGTCCAGATGGTGGTCCAACGTAACCGGCCGCTCAAGGCCGCATAATCACGCAGCCTGTTTGTGAGTTGTCGGCATGGGCCGCCAATTCCATGGCAGCAGTTCGTGGAGGCGGTTGATCTTATGATCGTT
>NZ_JABEQL010000071.1 GCF_014174215.1 Gluconacetobacter tumulicola
GCGTTCCTGCGCTTCCACGCTGCGGCGGATACGGCCGAACACGTCGATCTGCCAGCTCGCACTCACCCCGTAGGAGAGATAGGACGCGCCGGGGCGGTTGGCCGGGTTGCCCGGCCTGATCGGCCAATTATCCACGTTGATGGAAAAACGCGCGTCGCCATTGGTGGTGTTGGCATCGATCTGCGGATACCAGGCCGAAGCCTGGCTGTCGCGCAGCGCCCGCTCGGCGAGAATGCGCTGGCCGGCGATCTGCAGGTCATAATTGCCGCTGATCGCGCGATCGACCAGCCGGTCCAGTTCCGCATCGCCGAAGCGGTGCCACCAATCCTTCAATTCTGCATTGGTGCGTGCGATTTCGGCCTCGGTTGCCGGATGCTCGTCCTCGGTGAAGTGCTCCGGCACCTTCATCCGGTCGGGCTGGTAGCGCGGGCCGACCGTGCACCCCGCCATTACCAGCGCCGAGGTGAGGACCAGGCCGGCCCGTCGGGTCTTCGTCGTCATGATCATGATTGTGAACAGACCTGAATATACACGGACAAGCGTCGGCTTGCAGACGTGGGCTGGTGAGCGAGAGCTGCACGCAGTGCAGCGCCCGGCGTGGGTCCGCGAGCACCGGAGCGGAGCGGCCTTGACGGCCGTGAGCACCGGAGCACAGCGGACGCGCGTCGGATCGCCACCAGCGCGCGTCTGCAAGCCGACGCGGTCACAGGTGGTCTTGGAGCCAGGTGGTGAGCTGCCCCTTCTGGCTGCGCGATTGCGGGCCGACGGTCACCGTGCAGGTCATGCCCGCCGCCAGCGTCACGCTGTCGGGCACATGGTCCAGATGGATGCGCACCGGAATGCGCTGCGCCAGGCGCACCCAGGTGAAGATCGGGTTGACGTCCTGCAGCCCCAGCCGGTCCGGATTGCCATTCTGGTCGTTGATGCCGCGCGCGATGGAGACGACATGGCCGGGGATGATCTGCTTGTAGCCCATCAGCTTGACCCGGGCGACGTCGCCGACATGCACGCCCCACATCTTGGTTTCCTCGAGATACCCGTTCACCCAGTAGGAATCGGCATCGATCACCGCCAGCCGCGGCTGGCCCGCCGTCAGATAGTCGCCCACCCGCAGGTTCAGGTTGGTCACATAGCCGTTGACCGG
>NZ_JABEQL010000072.1 GCF_014174215.1 Gluconacetobacter tumulicola
CATAAACAGCGCGGGCGGCATCGATGGCCGCGCCGGGCGGCGGCGCATAGCCCTCGGCACGCAGCACGGCGTCCAGCGCACCGAGCGTGATCAGCACCTTGTGCCGCATCGCATTGTACCCCATCGCGCCGATCCGCCAGACCTTCCCCGCCAGCGGCCCGAAGGCGGTGCCGATCTCGATCTCGAACTCCCCGCGCATCCGGGCCCGCACCCGCTCGCCATCCACGCCGTCGGGGATATAAACCCCCGTCACGTTGGTCATGCGGTAGGCATCCTGGCCATACAGGCTCAGCCCCATGGCCCGCAGTCCGGCACTCATCGCGGCACCCGCCGCCCGATGCCGCGCGAAACGCGCTTCCAGCCCTTCTTCCAGCATCACCCGCGCCGCCTCGCGCGCCGCATAGAGCATGCTGGTCGCCTCGGTATGGTGGTTCAGCCGCTTCTCCGACCAGTATTCCATGATCATCGCCAGGTCGAAATAATTCGACCGGATCAGCGCCCCCGGCCCCTCGTCCAGATCCTCGCCGCGAATGCCCGCCTCGACATGCCGGCGCTTCATGATATGCGCCGCCGCCCGGTCGGAGATCGTGATCGGCGCCGAACCCGGCGGGCCGCCCATGCATTTCTGCAAGCCACCCGTCACCACATCCACGCCCCATGCATCGGTCGCCACCGCCATGCCGCCCAGCGTCGCCGTGGCGTCGACATAGGACAGCACACCATGCCGCTGGCAGATCGCCCCGACACCCGCCAGCGGCTGCGCCATGGTGGTCGAGGTATCGCCATGGATCGCCGCGAACACCTGCGGGCGATGGGTCGTAATCGCCGCCTCGATCTGCTCCAGGCTCGCCACGTCGCCCCAGGGAATATCCAGCGTGCGGATCTCCGCCCCAATTCGCTGCCCGATTTCCGACAGCAACAGCCCGAACCGCCCCGCCCGGATCACCAGCAACCGCGCACCGGGCTCGACCAGCGACACAAGCGCCGCCTCGATCCCCGCCCGCGCCGTGCCGTCCACCAGGAACGTCCACCGGTTCTCCGTCATGAACACGCGGCGATACAGCGCCATCGTCTCGTTCATGGTGCGCGTCATCTCCGGGTCGAACTGACCCAGCATGTCCGCCGACATCGCCCGCAGCAC
>NZ_JABEQL010000073.1 GCF_014174215.1 Gluconacetobacter tumulicola
CCGACGCAAGAAGCCGGTGATCCCTGACGATGTTCTGGACCAGGTTCTGGCTGGTCGCGTGGTCCGCACTATGTCGGACGCGGACGCCCTTCTGGGCGATATGAAGAAAGCCCTGGCGGAGCGGTTGCTCAACGCCGAACTGGACCACCATCTGGACGGCGAGGCTGTGGCTGGTCGCCCGAATTGCCGCAACGGCTACGGCCAGAAGACCGTGCTGACGGATGGGGGCCGGGTGCGGTTGGACATCCCCCGCGATCGGGCGGGAACGTTCGATCCGCAACTGATCGCCCGCTACCGGCGGCGGTTTCCCGGCTTCGACGATCGGATCATTTCGATGTATGCGCGCGGGATGAGCGTGCGCGAGATCCAGGGCCATCTGCTTGAAATCTATGGCGTGGAAGCCTCACCGGACCTGATCAGCGTCATCACCGACGCCGTGCTAGACGAAGTGGCAGCCTGGCAGAACCGGCCGCTGGAGGCGGTCTATCCGGTGGTGTTCTTCGATGCCCTGCGGGTGAAGATCCGCGATGAAAGCGTGGTGCGCAACAAGGCGGTGCATATCGCCCTGGGCGTGCGCGCCGATGGCACCAAGGAAGTCCTCGGCCTGTGGATCGAGCAGAACGAGGGCGCCAAATTCTGGCTCCGGGTCATGAACGAACTGCGCCATCGTGGCGTCGAGGATATCCTGCTGGCCGTGGTCGACGGGCTCAAGGGGTTTCCAGACGCCATCCGTGCCGTCTTCCCCGAAGCCCTGGTGCAGACCTGCATCGTGCATCTGCTGCGCCATTCGCTGGATTTCGTCGCCTGGAAAGACCGCAAATCCGTGGCCACAGCTCTGAAGGATATCTACCGGGCGGTGGACGCCGAAGCCGGAAAAGCTGCCCTCACCGCCTTTGCCGAGAGCTCCTGGGGCCGGAAATACGCGGCGATCGTCCAGTCCTGGGAGCGGGCCTGGGAGGAGGTCATTCCCTTCTATGCCTTCCCCGCCGAGGTCCGAAAATTGATCTACACCACCAATGCCATCGAGGCGCTGAACGCCAAGCTGAGGCGGGCCGTCCGGGCCAGGGGGCATTTCCCCAATGACGACGCGG
>NZ_JABEQL010000074.1 GCF_014174215.1 Gluconacetobacter tumulicola
CACCCACTACGAGTTCGCCACGCCGCGCTTTCTCATAACGTGCCGTCAGGGACCGCTGCCGCAGAAGGTCCAGCTCATATTCGTTCAGGCTGCCCTTCAGACCGAGCAAGAGCCGGTCATTCCCGACACGCGGTGCGTAAATGGCCTCCTGATCGATCAGGAGCGTGTCGACGACGCGGCACATTTCGATGAGTTGCTGCCAGTCGCGGCTGTTCCGGGCGAACCGGGAGACCTCCAGGGCCGCGACCGCACCGACGCGCCCCAAACCCCAAACAGACCTCAGCCACCATGCGATCGAAGCCGACGCGCGTCACGCCGCCCGCTGCCGAGCAGCCCAGATCGTCGTCGATCACATCAATCGTCTGCCAGCCCAGGAGGGCGAGCCGTTCGCGCATGGCATATTGCAAGGCGCGGCTTTCCCTGTTGTGCTGCACCTGGTGCGCGGATGATTGTCGCACATACAGGATTGCCCTGCGCTCCAGATGACGTGGGCTGATCTTGTCACGAGTCATCGCGGGCCTCCTGCACGGCGCTGGGTCCGCGACCGCGCACGTGATCGAGGATCAGACGGGCCATCATCGACCGCAGATCGTTCCGCGCCTGCTGGGGAAGGTCCTTCCAGATCAGGTTCGGACAGGGCGGTTCGACCTCCTTGCCGCCGAACAGATCCGGCTGCGCCGATATCGTCCCCACACGGGAGCGCTGTCGTCCGTCGTGTCGCATGGTCCTCTCTCCGATTCCGGTCAGAAGAGAAGCCTGCGACGGTTTCAGATGGGTACGACGACAAAAAGCCCGTCAGCAACGATCGCAGATCATAAAGCGCCCCCAGGGACACGGTCGGATCCGGGGCCGGCCGCATCCCAGCGCAAGCCGCGCGATCAAGCATCCACGCCGGCAATCCAAGGAGCCTGACCGCTCCGGCGTCGGATAGGCGGCAGCGGGAAAGGACTTGGCCGCCCCGCTCAATCATCTCCTCGACGCACACCCAACGCCCAAACCAAGGGTGCCAGGGGTAGAGAACCTCCCGCTCGTCGGTATTATGGGTCTTGCAGAGTAGCGCTCTA
>NZ_JABEQL010000075.1 GCF_014174215.1 Gluconacetobacter tumulicola
CAAGCTCCTCTTCCTGGCCTTGAACCGGGCCGAAAAAGAATGGATCATGCCCCCGAGGGAATGGTCCATGGCAAAGGCCCAGTTCGCCATTCTCTTCGGTGAACGCTTCGCTCGCGCCACCGTCTGATCAACAACGTGAACAACGCATCGCACACGAAATTCCTGACAGTCCCACAAGCCCGGTCCGTAGCTCCGATCCGGCCTCGAACGCGTGCAAATAGACGCATTCGTATTTCAACGACCGCCACAGACGTTCGATGAACACGTTGTCCAGCCAGCGATCGCGCCCATCCATGCTGATGCGAACCTGGCGTCGTTCCAGGACCTCGGTAAACCGGGGCATCGTGAATTGTGAAACCTGGTCCGTGTTGAAAATCTCCGGGGTGCCGTAGCGCACCAGCGCATCCCGGAGTGCCTCGACGCACAACTCCGCATCCATCGTGTTCGACAGACGCCAGGACAGCACCTTGCGCGTGTGCCAATCCATGACCGCCACCAGATAGAGAAAGCCTTTCCGCATCGGGATATAAGTGTTGTCGGAACACCACACCTGATTGGGCCGGTCGATGACCAGATCCCGCAGCAGATACGGATATTCCGATGCTCCGGATGTGGCACGGTCGTGCGCGGCTTCTTGTAGATCGCCCGTAAGCCCATTCTCGCCATGAGCAGGCGAGCCCGCTTGCGGCCGACATCGTGGCCGAGACGACGAAGATGCCGGGTCATCTGACGGGACCCGTAATACGTTGTCTCCAGAAACTGCGCGTCGATCAGCCGCATCAGTTCCAGATTCGCCTCGCTCTGTGGCACAGGCCGGTAGTAGACGCCCGATCGGTTGAGTTGCAGCAACGTGCATTGCCGCACGACCGAAGCCGAGGCCGTTTCAGGTCGATCATTTGCGGGACTGTCAGGAATTTCGTGTGCGAGGCGTTGTTCACGTTGTTGATCAGACGGTGGCGCGTGCGAAGCGTTCACCGAAGAGAATGGCGAACTGGGCCTTTGCCATGGA
>NZ_JABEQL010000076.1 GCF_014174215.1 Gluconacetobacter tumulicola
GCGTTCCTGCGCTTCCACGCTGCGGCGGATACGGCCGAACACGTCGATCTGCCAGCTCGCACTCACCCCGTAGGAGAGATAGGACGCGCCGGGGCGGTTGGCCGGGTTGCCTGGGCGCAACGGCCAGTTGTCGACATTGAGCGAGTAGCGCGAATCACCGTTGGTGGTGTTGGCATCGATCTGCGGATACCAGGCCGAAGCCTGGCTGTCGCGCAAGGCCCGCTCGGCCAGGATGCGCTGGCCGGCGATCTGGAGGTCGTAATTGCCGCCGATCGCGCGGTCGACCAGCCGGTCCAGCTCCGCGTCGCCGAAGCGGTGCCACCAATCCTTCAGCTCGGCATTGGTGCGCGCGATCTCGGCGTCGGTCGCCGGATGTTCGTCCTCGGTGAAGTGCTCCGGCACCTTCATCCGGTCGGGCTGGTAGCGCGGGCCGACCGTGCACCCCGCCATTACCAGCGCCGAGGTCAGGACCAGGCCGGCCCGTCGGGTCTTCGTCATCATGGTCATGCTCGCGCTGGGGGCCTTACAGATGATCTTGCAGCCAGGTGGTCAGATGCCCCTTCTGGCTGCGCGATTGCGGGCCGACGGTCACCGTGCAGGTCATGCCCGCCGCCAGCGTCACGCTGTCGGGCACATGGTCCAGATGGATGCGTACCGGAATGCGCTGCGCCAGGCGCACCCAGGTGAAGATCGGGTTGACGTCCTGCAGCCCCAGCCGGTCCGGATTGCCGTTCTGGTCGTTGATGCCGCGCGCGATCGAGACGACATGGCCGGGGATGATCTGCTTGTAGCCCATCAGCTTGACCCGGGCGACGTCGCCGACATGCACGCCCCACATCTTGGTTTCCTCGAAATACCCGTTCACCCAGTAGGAATCGGCATCGATCACCGCCAGCCGCGGCTGGCCCGCCGTCAGATAGTCGCCCACCCGCAGGTTCAGGTTGGTCACATAGCCGTTGACCGG
>NZ_JABEQL010000077.1 GCF_014174215.1 Gluconacetobacter tumulicola
GGCAACCCGGCCAACCGCCCCGGCGCGTCCTATCTCTCCTACGGGGTGAGTGCGAGCTGGCAGATCGACGTGTTCGGCCGTATCCGCCGCAGCGTGGAAGCGCAGGAACGCGCGGTCGAGGAGACGGTCGAGGACCGCCGCGCGGTGCTGATGACGATGCTCTCGGCGCTGGTCAGCGACTATATGGTGCTGCGTGATACGCAGTTGCGGCTGGAGATCTCGAACCGCAATATCAGCGTGGCGCAGGAAGCCTACGACCTGACGCAGCGCCTGTATCTGGAGGGCGTGGGCAACACCTTGCAGATCGCGCAGGCGAAGGCGGAGCTGGACAGCCAGCTTGCGGCGCGCGAGCCGCTGCGCACGCATATCGCCCAGATCACGCATGCGCTCGACGTGCTGATGGGCCAGATGCCGGGCACGACGGAGGCGGAGCTGAAGATCGCCCGCCCGCTGCCCAAGGTTCCCGACTTCCCGGCGACCATGCCCTCGATCGTGCTGGCCAACCGTCCGGACATCCGCCGGGCGGAACGCGCCTATGCCGAGGCGACGGCGCGGATCGGCGTTGCGGTGGCGCAGATGTATCCGAATTTCAGCATTCCGCTGAATTTCAACCCCAATGCGTCGGCGATGTACCAGCTTTTCCAGGCCGGGGCGCTGAGCTGGCAGTTCTTCATGCTGGCCTCGCTGCCGCTGGCCCATGGCGGCAAGCTGACGGCGCAGGTGCGCGGGATGCAGGCGGCGGCGGAAGCCAGCCGGCTGAGTTATCGCCAGACGGTGCTGACGGCCTTCCGCGAGGTCGAGGACGCGATGGCGGCCTGGCATGACGATGTGGAACATACCGAATTGCTGCACCGCGCGGCCGAGGACAGCCGGCTGGCCAGCGACCGCGCGCGCAAGCTCTACAG
>NZ_JABEQL010000078.1 GCF_014174215.1 Gluconacetobacter tumulicola
CGGCCGACCTTGCACGCGGACTGGCCTTGTATCGCCGGGTCATGGTGATGCTGGCCATCCTCATGGCCCTCATCATCCTTCTGAACGGCTTACCATGATGCACGATCAGGGCGGGCATGGCTGGACAGACCTGCCCGCCGGCCTGAAAGACTGACCCGATGGAATTCACGGCCTCCGACGTCTCAACCCTGAATCGTATCCTGCGCTGGCGCCGGGACGTTCGCCATTTTCGTCCCGACCCGATCGACGAGCCGGTCATCGCGCGACTGCGCGCGGCGATGGATCTGGCGCCATCGGTCGGCAACGCCCGCCCCTGGCGCGTCATCCGCGTCGACAGCCCCGCATTGCGTGCTGCCGTGCGCACCGACTTCAGTCGCTGTAACGCCGAAGCCGCCAGGACCTATGACGGACGGCAGCACGAGGATTATCTGCGCCTGAAGCTCGCCGGGCTGGATCATGCGCCGCTGCAACTCGCGGTCTTCACCGTGTCCGATCCCGCAGAAGGCCACTCGTTGGGGCGCCGGTCCATGCCGGACACATTGAGCGCCTCGACGAACATGGCGATTCACACCCTATGGCTGGCCGCAAGAGTGGAAAATCTGGGACTGGGCATGGTGTCCATTCTCGATCCCAAGGTCATGGAGCAGATCTTCGATTGCCCTGCCGAATGGCGGTTTTCCGCCTATCTCTGTATCGGCCATGCGGAATGCGATGATGACATGCCCTTGCTGCACCGCGTCGGCTGGCAGGAGAACCATACCCACCCATGGGAGATACGCTGAGTTTTCTATCGCGCCACCGCCAGCAGCCCGGCG
>NZ_JABEQL010000079.1 GCF_014174215.1 Gluconacetobacter tumulicola
AGCGAGGAACGAGGTGGCGGTCTTTTCGTATCGGGTTGCGACGGCGCGCCATTCCTTCAGACGGGCCCAGAGGTTTTCCACCAGATGCCGGTTTCGATAAACCCATTGTGGACAGGCAACGGCAGCGTCCCGGCGCTTGGGCGGGATCGCTGGTCGCGCGCCCATGGCCCAGACATGGTCCCGGAAGGCATTGGAAGCATACCCCTTGTCACCGACGACCCATAATGGCTCGCGTGGCAGGCGGTCGAGCATGGCGGGTGCCAGCGGCAGTTCGTGCGCCTGACCGGGCGCCAGGCTGAAGGTGACGGCACGGCCACGTCCGTCAGCGACTACGCAGACCTTGGTTCCATAGCCACCACGAGAACGGCCAAGCGCTTCACGATGGTCTCGCTGTCGGCTGTCGTCTCCTTTTTTTTGGCTCCCGCCGCCTTGTGATGGGCACGAATGTTGGTGCCATCGAGAAAGGCCATGCCCAGAGCCTGTCCACGTTCCTGCACCAGGGCAAACAGGCGCTCCCAGACCCCACGTTTGGCCCAGCGGATGAACAACTGCGCCGCCAGCCACCACGGGCCCAATTCCGCAGGGATGCTGCGCCATTTCGCACCGTTCTGATGACGCCAGAACACCGCCGATATCGTCCGCCGCAGGTCTTTCGGCGGCGTCTTGCCCCGCGGACGCACCGCTTCGATCAGTGGCTCCCAAACCGCCCACGCTTCGTCGGTGAAAATCTGTGTCGCATTGCT
>NZ_JABEQL010000080.1 GCF_014174215.1 Gluconacetobacter tumulicola
CGATCAGTGGCTCCCAAACCGCCCACGCTTCGTCGGTGAAAATCTGTGTCGCATTGCTTTCACTCATTCCTCATATATAGGAATAACCTACAAGATCTAACAGGCCCTAGTCTCTGCGCCAAGCCTCCAACTTTTCGCATGAGTCTGCAAATGTGAGCGTTCAGGCACTCCGCCCGCAGACGTCCGTTGAAGGCCTCGATGAACGCATTGTCCGTTAGTTTGCCGAGTCGGGAGAAGTCCAGCGTGACGGTGTTGGCATAGGCTCAGAGATCCAGATCGCGCGAGATGAACTCCGAGCCCTGGTCGACCCGGATCGTCTTCGGGTAGTGAACCGCCCCGGGATTGGTGGAGACCCTTTCTCCTGAGAAGAAGGTCTGATGAATAATCCTGCGAAGAAATTTTCTCCTGAAGTCCGCACCCGTGTGGTGCGGCTGCTTTTGGAGCAAGAGACGGAACGCCGATCACGATGGGCGACCATGGTCTCGGGTGCTGAGAAGATTGGCTGTTCGGCGCATACTCTGAACGAATGGATGAAAAAGGCAGGGGTTGAGGCTGGAAAACGAGCCGGGCTTCCGGCCTGAGCAGCCCCCATCGGGTAGTCCGATGTGATTGTTAGAGTCTAATCCGATCTGTTTGGATCATATCCTGCGGCCCTGAAGTAGTTTGCGCATTCGGCGGGCATGAAGTTTTGTGAGATGAGACCGATGACGTCCCATAATC
>NZ_JABEQL010000081.1 GCF_014174215.1 Gluconacetobacter tumulicola
CCACAATGGGTTTATCGAAACCGGCATCTGGTGGAAAACCTCTGGGCCCGTCTGAAGGAATGGCGCGCCGTCGCAACCCGATACGAAAAGACCGCCACCTCGTTCCTCGCTGTCCTTCATCTCGCAGCCGCCGCAGATTGGATCAAGATCTAACAGGCCCTAGACACTTCATTTATCAATAATGAGTATAATAACTACGTTACGTTAAAATCTGAAGAACTCAAGAGTGCGATAGATAGCTATGCCGATATGTATTGGAACAATATCTTCAATGGCACCTATCAGGCGCGTGACCCGTCGACCGGATCCTACCAAAAAGTACAGAGGCCTATCGTGAATAACGAATATGAGAAACGGATATTCTGCAAGATCGTACGCGCGATGTTTTGCCATAATTTACAGATCGTCCGACCCGAAAACATGGACGAACTCGATCGGCAGCAGTGATGTGAGCCTGATCTGCACCCAAACTTCGGACCGCCGGATGGTAGAGTTTCCGGCGTGGTTTCATGGTAACGCGCTGGATACGTCACCGGGAATATGCAGCGAGATCGGCGTCCTGTTGCCAATCGCCCCATGTGGGCGGACCTCGTTATACAATCCTGCTTCACAACACCCATCTGTCTATATGACTGTTTCGAATAAGTTTTCTTGTGCATGTGTTTGTCCTGCAAGCTGACTGCGTCGTATTTTTGCCTGGCGGGCG
>NZ_JABEQL010000082.1 GCF_014174215.1 Gluconacetobacter tumulicola
CCTTGCGTGGCCTGGGTCATGATTTTGGCTACGGCTCCCTGTGGCGTTTCTTCAAACGTCATGGGCTGACGCGTAAAAAAAGACCGGCCACGCCAGCGAGCAGGACCGCCCCGATGTCCTGATCCGGCGGCAGGAATGGAGCGATGGGCAAAGCGACCTGGATCCCAACCGACTGGTGTTCATCGACGAAACCTGGGCCAAGACGAACATGATGCGGACGCATGGCCGCTGCCTGCGTGGTCAGCGGCTACAGATGGGTTTTCCGCATGGACACCGCTGCACGACAACCTTCGTTGCCGGACTGACGACAAGGGGAATGGTGGCCCCGTTCGTCATCAGCGGCCCCATCAATCGACTGTCATTCGAAACCTATGTTGAGCGTGTCCTTCTGCCGGAACTCCGTCCCGGCGATATCGTGATCATGGACAACCTCTCCAGCCACAAAGGTCCTCGCACGCGGGAGTTGATCGAAAGCGTCGGCGCCGAACTGCGTTTCCTTCCGCCATACAGTCCCGACTTCAACCCCATCGAGATGGCTTTCTCGAAGCTCAAGGCCCTGCTCCGCAAGGCAGCCGAACGCACACGCGCCGGATTATGGGACGTCATCGGTCTCATCTCACAAAACTTCATGCCCGCCGAATGCGCAAACTACTTCAGGGCCGCAGGATATGATCCAAACAGATCGGATTAGACTCTAA
>NZ_JABEQL010000083.1 GCF_014174215.1 Gluconacetobacter tumulicola
CCGCCCCGCTCAATCATCTCCTCGACGCACACCCAACGCCCAAACCAAGGGTGCCAGGGGTAGAGAACCTCCCGCTCGTCGGTATTATGGGTCTTGCAGAGTAGCGCTCTAGTCTCTGCGCCAAGCCTCCAACTTTTCGCGTGCATCCGCAAGCGTCAGGAACCAATGTGCGTTCAGGCACTCCGCCCTCAGACGTCCATTGAAGGCCTCAATGAACGCATTGTCCGTTGGTTTGCCGGGTCGGGAGAAGTCCAGCGTGACATTGTTGGCATAGGCCCAGAGATCCAGATCGCGCGAAATGAATTCCGAGCCCTGGTCGACCCGGATCGTCTTCGGGTAGCCCACGGTGGCACAGACTTGCTCGAGGACCGCGACAACGTCCTCTGCCCGGTAGCTGAAGCGCGGATCGATCATCGGCGAAAACCGCGAAAATATGTCGACGATCGCGAGAATCCTGATCTTCCTGCCGAAAGTCCATCGCCCAGGTTTCGTTGGTTTGTATGGCGGCTCGCCGGTCATCACGCAGCTTCGCCTTCACCGTAACCGGCCGCTCAAGGCCGCATAATCACGCAGCCTGTTTGTGAGTTGTCGGCATGGGCCGCCAATTCCATGGCAGCAGTTCGTGCAGACGGTTGATCTTATGATCGTTG
>NZ_JABEQL010000084.1 GCF_014174215.1 Gluconacetobacter tumulicola
GGCGAGACTGGCCTTGCGGTTGGAACTGGCCAGCAGGCCATAATGGCGGATGCGATGAAATCCTCGTGGCAGGACATGCAGCATGAAGCGGCGGATGAACTCATCCGTGGCAAGCGTCATGACCTGCTGCTGGTGCGCGGTATCCCGGCGGTAATCCTTGTAGCGGAACGTCACGCCCTTTTCGTTGAACGCCAGAAGGCGGCGGTTCGAGATGGCGACGCGGTGGGTATAGCGCGACAGATAGGCCAGCACCGCTTTGGGACCGGCAAAAGGCGGCTTGGCATAAACGACCCAGGGTCTGGTCCGTACGGGGGCCAGATGCCGCAGAAAGGCACGACGGTCTGCCAGGGAAGCCAACTGGCCTCGAAAAGCCAGTCGATCGGCGTCGAAAAGCGCAAGTAGCCGGGTCAGGAACAGGCGGCGGAACAGCTTGCCCAGCACGCGAACAGGCAGGAGGAAGGCCGGGCGCGATGAGATCCAGCGCTGGCCATCGGACGCCAGGCCGCCGCCCGGCACGATCATATGGACATGGGGATGGTGGGTCAGCGCCGCCCCCCAACTGTGCAGCACGGCGGTGATGCCGATGCGCGCGCCCAGATGCCGGGGATC
>NZ_JABEQL010000085.1 GCF_014174215.1 Gluconacetobacter tumulicola
GGCGAGACTGGCCTTGCGGTTGGAACTGGCCAGCAGGCCATAATGGCGGATGCGATGAAATCCTCGTGGCAGGACATGCAGCATGAAGCGGCGGATGAA
Organism: Gluconacetobacter tumulicola; assembly: GCF_014174215.1. Taxonomy (GTDB): domain Bacteria; phylum Pseudomonadota; class Alphaproteobacteria; order Acetobacterales; family Acetobacteraceae; genus Gluconacetobacter; species Gluconacetobacter tumulicola. Next base: position 100 of record NZ_JABEQL010000085.1, read on the forward strand.
CTCATCCGTGGCGGCGTCATGACCTGCTGCTGGTGCGCGGTATCCCGGCGGTAGTCCTTGTAGCGGAACGTCACGCCCTTTTCGTTGAACGCCAGAAGGCGGCGGTTCGAGATGGCGACGCGGTGGGTATAGCGCGACAGATAGGCCAGCACCGCTTTGGGACCAGCAAAAGGCGGCTTGGCGTAGACGACCCAGCGCCTGCTGCGCACGGGGGCCAGATGCCGCAGAAAGGCACGACGGTCTGCCAGAGAAGCCAACTGGCCTCGAAAGGCCAGCCGATCGGCGTCGAAAAGCGCAAGTAGCCGGGTCAGGAACAGGCGGCGAAACAGCTTGCCCAGCACGCGAACAGGCAGGAGGAAGGCCGGGCGCGATGAGATCCAGCGCTGGCCATCGGACGACAGGCCGCCGCCCGGCACGATCATATGGACATGGGGATGGTGGGTCAGCGCCGCCCCCCAACTGTGCAGCACGGCGGTGATGCCGATGCGCGCGCCCAGATGCCGGGGATC
>NZ_JABEQL010000086.1 GCF_014174215.1 Gluconacetobacter tumulicola
TCCTGAAGAGTTTCGGGCGCCGTGAGGCGTACGAAAGTCGGGGAGGACCGAACCCGCGACACCGGGACTCAGTTATGGGGAATTTGCAACTGGCGCTGCCCTGAGGCGCCCCTGAGCGGGGTTACGTGACGGCATTCGTGGCGCGGCGAAGGGTTTTTCCCGCTGATTCTACACATGAAGATGACAGGATCGTCAGCGCCAGGTGCGCGCTTTCTGCCGTTTTTTTGCGTTTTGCGTAAGCCTGTCGGTTTGCCGGAACGAGACGGTTCCGGCAGGCGTCGGGTTATACGGTCATGTCTGCCGGTCATCATGCTGATCCTCCGGCCGGATCGGTCGCGCGTGGCGGCCCTCTGGGCTGGCACCATCGGGGAAGGATCTGGATGACGACCATCTGACCACCACAGCATGGACAGGGCGGTGGCGTGACCGGTTCGGGCTCTGGGACTTCTGCCTCTGGCGTGGGTATGACATTCAGCAGTTCGCGCGCCCGGGCGAGACTGGCCTTGCGGTTGGAACTGGCCAGCAGGCCATAATGGCGGATGCGATGAAATCCTCGTGGCAGGACATGCAGCATGAAGCGGCGGATGAACTCATCCGTGGC
>NZ_JABEQL010000087.1 GCF_014174215.1 Gluconacetobacter tumulicola
ATACCCGTTCACCCAGTAGGAATCGGCATCGATCACCGCCAGCCGCGGCTGGCCCGCCGTCAGATAGTCGCCCACCCGCAGGTTCAGGTTGGTCACATAGCCGTTGACCGGCGAATACAGCACCGAGCGCTGCAGGTTCAGCTTCGCCAGGTCCAGCGCCGACCGCGCCGCGTCCACCGCCGCCACCTGCGTCGCCACGTTGGAGTTGAACACTTCCTGTTCTTCGGCCGACACGATGCCGCCCAGCCCCATGCGGCGCTTCGCGTCGCTGCGCTTCAGCTTCAGCTCTTCCTCCGCCCCGTCCAGCCGCGCCTGCGCCTCGCGGATCGCCAGGCGGAAGCGCACCGGGTCCAGCACGAACAGCGGATCGCCCTTGTGCACGAACTGGTTGTCCACCACCGGAACCTGCACCACCGTGCCCGGAACTTCAGGCGCCACGTCCACCACATACACCCGCACGCGCCCGTCGCGCGTCCATGGGGCAATCATATACGTGTCCCACAGGGTCACCCCCAGAACGATCGCCAGCACAACGACGCTCAGGGTCAGGACCACGCGGATCAGGGTGCGCAAAAGAGGCAT
>NZ_JABEQL010000088.1 GCF_014174215.1 Gluconacetobacter tumulicola
GGCGGTGGTGGTGAGGGTGACGCCGGAGACGGTGTTGCCGTTGACCAGGCCGGTCGTGCTGAATTGGCTGGTGCCGAGGGCGGGGGCCTGGCCGTAGATGCTGGTCTGGTTGAGGGCGGTGACGGTGAGCGCGGCGGGGTCGATCGTCAGCGTGCCGGGGGCATACGTCACCGCGTAGTTCGACAGGCCGGTGCCGGTCGCACCGGCGGCCGTGATGGCGTAGGTGCCGACCGGGGTGGCGCTGGTGGCCGTGGTGGCGAGGGTGACGCTGCTCACGCGGTTGCCGTTGACCAGGCCGGTCGTGCTGAATTGGCTGGTGCCGAGGGTGGGGGCCTGGCCGTAGGTGCTGGTCTGGTTGAGGGCGGTGACGGTCAGGGTGGCCGGATCGATGGTCAGGGTGCCGGGCTGATAGGTGACAGCATAGTTGGCCAGGCCGCTGCCCTGCACGGCCGAGGCGGTGATGCCATAGCGGCCGACGGTGCTGGCACCGGTGGCGGTGGTGGTGAGGGTGACGCCGGAGACGGTGTTGCCGTTGACCAGGCCGGTCGTGCTGAATT
>NZ_JABEQL010000089.1 GCF_014174215.1 Gluconacetobacter tumulicola
ATCAGAAAGCGGTCTGATTAATTTTCCGCAGAACTCTGCGGATATGGGCGATCATCAACCAGGCGTGGGATGACGAGATTGTTGCCTCGACATCCTTCGTGAGGCGGCGGCAGCGCCTGAGCCATGCAAAGCTGCGCTCCACGATCCAGCGTTTGGGCAGGACGACGAAGCCTTCGGCCCGATCGCTACGCTTGACGATCTCGATCGTCCATCGGCCGAGTTCAGCCAGCGCACTACGCAACTTCTCGCCGGCATACCCTCCGTCACCGATCAGATGGCGAAGCCAGGGGAACAATGAGCGTATCCTGGTCGCGACCAGCGGCGCGCCGTCACGATCCTGAACGTCGGCGGGATGCACGACAGCCGCCACGACATGACCCAGCGTGTCGGTCGCGATATGCCGCTTGCGTCCCTTGATCTTCTTGCCCGCGTCATAACCGCGAGGGCCGCCGTTTTCAGCGGTTTTAACCGATTGGCTATCGATAATGCCCACCGAAGGCGTGGCGTCTCGCCCGTCC
>NZ_JABEQL010000090.1 GCF_014174215.1 Gluconacetobacter tumulicola
GTCGCGCAGGCCGAGGAACTGGCGCGAGGACATCAGCCGCGACAGGTAGTTGGACATGGCGCCGACCGGGGGGGCGATCGACATCTCGTTGTCGTTCAGCACCACGATCAGCCGCCCGGCGCCGGGGCCGGCGACCGAGGCGTTGTTCATCGCCTCGTAGGCCATGCCGGCCGAGATCGAGCCGTCGCCGATCACCGCCACCACGTTGCGCTCGCGGTAGGCGGGGTCATGCTCGGCGCGCAGATGGTGCGCCACCGCCATGCCCAGCCCGGCCGAGATCGAGGTGGAGGAATGGGCGGCGCCGAACGGGTCGTATGCGCTCTCGCTGCGGCGGGTGAAGCCCGACAGGCCGCCGGGCTGGCGCAGGGTGCGCACGCGCTCGCGCCGGCCGGTCAGGATCTTGTGCGGATAGGCCTGGTGGCCGACATCCCAGATGATCCGGTCGTCGGGGGTGTCGAACACCGCGTGCAGTGCCACCGTCAGCTCCACCACGCCCAGCGAGGCA